>OZ253951.1:0-1030000 GCA_965267365.1 Roseivirga sp.
TATACTACCGGAATTATCTCCGTAACAATCTACTTGATTGGATGTGTAGCTCAGACCCAAAGCCAATGGTTCTTGAATGGTAAATGTTTGGTTAACTGTACAACCGCGATTATCAGAAATATTGACGGTATAACTTCCTGGTGCAAGACCACTAATATCTTCCGTTGTTGCTCCATTCGACCAAGTAAAATTGTATGGTCCCTCTCCACCTCCCACTGTAATGTCAATTTGACCATCGTCACTTCCATTACAAAGAGCATCGGTTGCGACACCAGATAAGGTTAAAACCGGGGGATCAGTAATGGAATAACTCTCCGTTGCTGTACATCCATTATTGTCTGTAACCGTCAAAGTATAGGTGCCAGAAGGCAGACTGTTTAAGTCTTCTGAGGTACTTCCATTCGACCAATTATATGAGTAGGGCGCTGTTCCCCCCGATACGGTAATATTGATGATTCCATCGGCTGCTCCATTACAGGTGATCTGATTAGCAGCTCCACTGATAGCTAAAGCAGCTGAAGGCTCAGAAATGGTGACATTCTCCGAAATGGTACAGCCATTCGCATCGGTAACGGTAACCGAATAACTTCCTGCCGGAATGGATGATAGGTCTTCAGTGACTGCACCGTTTGACCAGTTGAAAGTATACGGGGTGACCCCTCCTGAAACGGTGAGGTCTATGGCCCCCGTACTTTCACCAAAACAACTCACGTCTACTTGACTGGTTGTAGCATTTAACGCAGTTGGTTCGGTCACACTGATATTTTGAACAAGCTGACATCCGTTGCTATCAGTAATAGTTACTGTGTATGATCCTGGACCCAAGGCTGAACGACTGGCAGTGAGCTCACCGATGTCATCAGCCCATTGATAAGTGTAGGGACTTGTGCCTCCTGTTGGTGCCACATTAATAGCACCATCGGCATTGCCAAAACATGAGACATCATTAACTGTGTTGGTTGAACTTAAAGGTCCTGGTTGTGTAATGGTAAAACCCAAAGATTTGATACAGCCATTACCATCAGTGACAGAAACGGAATAGTTACCCGGTGCTAAACCAGTAACATCTTGGGTAACCGCACCTGTAGACCACAAATAGGTATATGGTGTAGCTCCGCCTGCAACTTCTAAGTCGATCTCTCCATTATTTGATCCGTTACAAGTAACATTCGTTTGAGTGGCCGAAAGGTCCAAAGTGGTGGCTGGCTCTGTGAGGGTAACGATCAAGTTCACCGAACAATTCTCAGCATCTTTTACTGTTACTGTGTAAGTGCCAGCAGCTACATTAACTAAGTCTTGGCTAGTCGCTCCATTAGACCATACATAAGAATAAGGTAGAGTACCGCCAGATGGAGAAATATCAATATTACCTGAAGAACCGCCTTTACAAACTAGATCTGTTTGAGTATAGGTTAAACCTATTGGTGCCGGATCAATCACTGTATAATTTTCTACAATGCTACAGCCACTGCCGTCTGTAATGGTTACTGAGTAATTTCCTGCAACCAACCCGCTTACATTGTTTGAGGTTGAGCCGGTGCTCCAAGAATAAGTGTAAGGAGTGGTTCCACCTGTAACAGCTAAAAATATGCTACCATCATTCGCACCGTTACATGTGATGTCATTAACCACGGCATTTCCAGACAGCACTCCTGGCTCACCTAGAGTAAAATTTTCTACAACGGAACAACCTCCTGCATCGGTAACAGTAACTGAATAATTGCCTGCCACTATATTGGTCAAAGTAGGTCCAGAATCTCCCGTGTTCCAGCTATAAGAATAAGGTGCGGTACCGTTTGATGCACTCACCGAGATACTTCCATCAGAAAGTCCATTACAGCTAGGTGGAGTTAATGTTGGTGTTACTCCAATTCTTATCGGATCGTTTAAAGTAATGAATTCCGTTACTGCACAGCCATTAGCATCTGTTACAGTTACTGAATGAATACCTGCTGATAAGCCGGTTGCAGTTGCTGTATTATCTCCATTAGACCATGCATAGGTGTATGGCGTAGTACCACCTGTCATAGATATGGTGGCGCTACCGTCAGTTCCGCCAAAACAAGAAGGGTCATTTAGCGTATCACTAGCCTTTGACAATGGGGCACTTGGTTGAGTGATCACCAAACCTGTAGCAGTAGCAGTACAGCCATTAGCATCTGTAACTGTTACTGAATAGGTTCCGGCAGGAATATTATTATTGTTCTTACCCGTTCTTCCGTTACTCCATGAATAAGTATAAGGTTCGGTACCACCACTAGGTCTACTTCTAATTCTACCTGTACTCTGCCCGAAACAATCGACATCTCTGAAGTCAGGATTTAACGTGAGTACAGCAGGCTCACCCACTGTAAAAGTCTCCACATCAGTACATCCCGAATTATCGGTGATGGTAACTGTATAGCTACCTGCTGCTAAGCCAGAAATATCTTGCGTTGTAGCTCCTGTACTCCAGACATAGGTGTAAGGACTTACTCCTCCCGTTACTGAAAGATCAATTTCTCCATCTGAATTGCCATTACATAACGCATCTGTTATAGCCGCTGAAGGAACAATTTCATCTGGTGATCCTACAGTGTAATTGGTTGTATTTAAAATACAAGGATTACCGCTTGGATTGGCATCAGAAATCTCTAAGTAATAGGCTCCTGGGGCAAGTCCTGTAGCATCTTCATTGGTAGCTACAACAGCATTATCACTTACTCTGATCCATCTATAAGAATAGTTACCCCAACCACCTGAAACATTAATACTGATCGCTCCATCAGAGCTATTGAAACAGGTAGCATCTGTCACTGAAGCACCGTTGTAGGTTAAAAAATCAATAGGTTCGGTAATGGAAAAATAGATGGTTCCGGTACATCCGTTGAGATCAGCTACTTCAAATCTATAGTCTCCTACCCCTAAACCACCAAGAGTAATTATGGGTGAAGATGATGAACCTGTCGATACCTGAGCTCCACTATTGTCATTGTATAATTCCCAATCGTAGGGAGGATTACCATTTGCCATGGTAATGATCACCTGAGCATCGCTAGCATTCTTACAAGTAACATCATTGACCACCACTGAACCTACAAGATCGGGTGGATCTGTTACGGTATAAGTTGCAGTAACAGAATTTCCGCCTGCATCTGTCACAGTGACTTCATAGTTATCAGCCACTAGTCCATCAATAAAAAATGAATTTACTCCAAGATCGGTACCACTACCATCCTTCCAAACGTAACTGTAAGGAGCCGTACCTGAAGTTACTGAAATGGTAATGCTACCTACACAACTATTGATATTGACGCTGGCAATGACAGGCCCAGATGCAAGATCATCTCCACCAAACACTGAAGTGCTCAGGAGGGATGAAAGAATAAAGAATATAACTATTCTAATATAATGCACGCGAAGATGTGTAATCGACATATTTATGTATGTCTGATCTATACTTAATGTTTAGGTCAAAATGGAATACAATTTTGTGGGTTTGATGAATATTTGCAAAGATTATGCGTGTTGTGTAAATACTGAAAAATGCTGATTAAACGCTTTCTAGTGCATTTCAATTTTATTGCACTATTCTAATTTGTGGTAAGAAGCAAAAAGACGTAAGTGAAATGAAAAATTGTAGCTGTCAAAAGCTTAGTCCTTGTATGTTAGCTTATTAGCGCTGTTAATTCTTGTTAAGATCTGTATGGCAAGACCTCAAATATTCTGAAAAGGCACATCTTTGATGCCGTTTATCCGATCAGGCTAAACCTTATGCGTTCATGTAAGTATTATGCATAAGTAAGATTAGATTTTATATTTTAGCGCGCTCTCAGAAGATTTGAATATGGAAGAGGTAATATCAGAAGACATCAAAAGAGAACATCAAGAGAAGATCAACAAGGTGGCTAATGAAGTCAGCAAGATTGTTGTTGGTCAAGAATATATGGTCAATCGCTTGATGATCGGTCTATTTACAAATGGGCACATTCTACTAGAAGGTGTACCAGGTATCGCGAAAACGCTTACCGTAAATACATTGGCTGATGTACTACACCTCGACTTCCAAAGAATTCAGTTTACACCGGACTTACTTCCTGCAGACTTGATCGGTACCATGATCTACAATCAGAAGAAGGCAGAATTTGAAGTAAAGAAAGGACCCATCTTCGCGAATGTGGTTTTAGCGGATGAAGTAAACAGAGCACCTGCTAAAGTTCAGTCGGCTCTATTAGAGGCCATGCAAGAAAAGACGGTGACCATTGGTGAGCACAGCTACCAGTTAGATCGACCTTTCCTTGTACTAGCAACTCAAAACCCTGTAGACCAAGAAGGTACTTATAGTTTACCAGAAGCACAGATCGATAGATTTATGCTTAAGGTAAAAGTTGACTACCCCACTAAAGATGAAGAACTAGAGGTAATGCGTAGAATGTCTAATATGAAGTTCAAACCTGAGCTTGAGACACTATTATCTAAAGAGGACATATTTGCTATAAGAGATGAGGTCAATCAAGTAACCATCTCTGACTCTTTAGAGCGCTACATTATTGAGTTAGTATTTGCTACTCGTAACCCGAAAGACTACGGATTGAACGATGAAGCCTATTATATGCAGTTCGGTGCTTCACCTAGGGCAAGTATCAATTTGAACTTAGCAGCTAAGGCCATCGCCTTTTTTAATCAGAGAGATTATGTTCTTCCTGAAGACATCAAGGAAATTGCTAAGGATGTTCTTAACCATAGGATAATCCTGAATTATGAGGCAGAAGCCGATGGAATCACCACTGAGCAGATCATTGAAAAATTACTCCAAAAAATTCCGATCAATCACTGATGCAACCGTTAACATTGGGTTAATAACAGCAACAGTTTCTTAAAAATCCGCTTCGTCTTTCTTAACAGACGCGTAAAGTGTTTTTGATAAAATGATGGCAGCTTTGCACCATCGAATATAACCTAATCAAAAACATGAAAAACTCTGTTAAACACTTACTAAACCTAATGATCGCCATGTCATTAGTATTAGTTGTCTCTTCTTGTGGCAACGATGACGAGCCTAGCCCAGAATGTGCTGCTCCTACAATTGCTGCTCCTTCTGTTAATTTAACTGTAGAGCCAGGTGCTTCTGTAGATGTTACTTTCCAAGTAACTTCAGAATGTGGAATTACTGAAGCTTCTGTTTCTGCTACTGGTGGAACTGTTTCTCAAGCAGGAGATACTAACGGTTCTTCTATTACGGTATCTTTCACAGCAGGATCAACGACTGGTGATGCATCTGTAACTATGACCGTAACTGATAGCGAAGGTCAATCTGCTAATGCTACGGCACAACTCACTATTGAAGATCCAAACACAATTACAGTTACTGACAATATCACTGCCGATGTTACTTGGGAAACTGGTAAAACCTATATCCTTGGAGCTAGAATTGCTGTTGAATCAGGCGCAACATTGACCATCGAAGGTGGTGTAATGGTCAAAGGTCTTCCTGGTGAAGGACCAAACGCTACTGCTCTTCTCATTGCAAGAGGTGGCAAATTAAATGCCAATGGTACTGCTGCTCTTCCTATCATCTTCACTTCAATTGCAGATGAATTAACCCCAGCTGATATCGCTGCAGGTAACCTAGCTTCTCCAAACTTACCAGCTACTCAAACATCTCTTTGGGGTGGTGTATTGATCTTAGGTAATGCGCCTATCTCTGCATCAGGTGGAGCTGAATCTGTACAAATTGAAGGTATTCCTCCTTCAGACACTAATGGCCTTTACGGTGGTAATGTGGCTGATGACAATTCTGGATCAATCACTTATATCTCTATCAGACACGGTGGTGCTGATATTGGAGAAGGAAACGAAATCAACGGTTTAACACTTGGTGGTGTTGGTTCTGGTACTACTATCTCTTATGTAGAGGTTGTTGGTAATAAAGATGACGGAATCGAATACTTCGGTGGTACTGTAAATACTTCTAATACTGTAGTATGGAACGCTGGTGATGATTCTTATGATTCTGACCAAGCTTGGGATGGTACTGCCGACAACTTCATCGCTGTTTTAGGTCCTCAGTCTGACCACGGAATGGAGATTGATGGTCCTGAGTCTGCTACTAACCCTGATGGTGTAAACAAATTTACTAACGGTACCATTTACGGTAACCAAGATACTGCTGATGGAGAGTATGCTGATTTAAGATCTAATGCAAAAGTGGATATTACTAATGTGTATTTCTTAAATGGTAAAACTTCTTCAGATGTTGAATTAGATAATAACGGAGTTGCTCAAAACTATTTAGATCAGTTGATCAACTTCCAAGGACTAGAGTTTAACGAAAGCCATTTAGCAGCTGCTGATCAAAGAACAATTGATCAAATCATTGTCGAAAAAACAGGCGATGATGAGCAACCTCTAGATGTATTCACAACAAGACCACTTGATGCAAGTGTGAAAGTAGTGACTACACCGACTGTAGGTGCTAATACTTCGGCATTCGAAGGATGGTCATGGGCTGATGAGGCCGGTGGTCTAGACTTCTAGTCAAGAAGTAAAAAAAGAAAAATAAGGGTGCTGTTGTAACGCAGCACCCTTTGTTAATAAAGAAGAATATGTTACTAAAACGGACTTTACTGACTACATTTTTTGCCCTGATAACGGTATTATCAATGGC
The DNA here is from genome assembly GCA_965267365.1 of Roseivirga sp. GTDB lineage: Bacteria > Bacteroidota > Bacteroidia > Cytophagales > Cyclobacteriaceae > Roseivirga. The sequence continues at coordinate 6,647 of OZ253951.1, forward strand.
ACAAAAGGGTACCCTTAGAGGTACTATTTATGAAGGAGAAACAGGTTGGCCAATGTATGGTGTTCAAGTTCTTATCAAAGAGACTGGAACTGGAGCTGTAGCTGATCTTGATGGAAAATTTGAGATTTCATTAGATCCAGGTACTTATACCTTACAAGCTAAATTTGTTGGCTTCCAAACTTTGGAAGTAAGTGGGATTGAAGTTAAAGCGGGCGAGGTGACCGTTTTAGACAATTTACAGATTCAAGAATCTGTTAGTGAACTGGAAACAGTTGTAGTAACCGCAGAAGCTGTAAGAACTACAGAAGCAGCTTTATTAACGGTTAAAAAGAAATCTTCGAACTTAATTGATGGTATTTCAGCAGCGAGCTTTAAAAAGATCGGTGATGGCGATGCAGCTGAGGCTTCAAAGAGAGTTCCTGGTGTTTCTATTGAAGGTGGTAAATACATCTTCGTAAGAGGATTAGGAGATAGATATAGTAAATCTACATTGAATGGAATGGACATTCCTGGCCTTGACCCTGACAGAAACACTGTTCAAATGGATATTTTCCCAACGAATATCTTAGACAATATCATCATCATGAAGAACTTCACTCCTGATGTCGCTGCAGACTTTACAGGTGGTTTGGTTGATCTACAAACCAAAGACTTCACAGATGAAAGAACATTCAACGTTTCAGCTAGCTTAGGTTATGCCCCTAACATGCACTTGAATAGCAATTATTTAACATACAATACGGGTGGAACTGATTGGTTAGGTTTTGACGATGGAACAAGAGATATTCCTACGGGTGGAAGCACTGACATTCCAACTATTGTGGATGCGATCATCGACCCAGCTGAAGCAGCAAGATACGAAGCCATTCTTGGTGGATTCAACCCAAACATGGCTGCTTTTGCTGACAGAAGCTTCATGGACTTTAGTTTAGGATTAAGCACAAACGACCAACTTTCTTTAGGTCAAGGTGGCCTTAAGTTAGGTTACAACTTAGCACTATCTTATAAGTCTGATACTGACTTCTATGAAGATGCACAATTCTCTACTTGGGGTAAAGACAATGACCTAAGTGTAAACGAAATGAACCTTCGTGAAGATCAGCAAGGATCTTTCGGTACTCAGAATGTATTGATTGGTGGTTTAGCAGGTGTTGCATTGAAAGGCACAAGCTCAAAATATAGATTGAACTTCATGCACCTTCAAAACGGTGAGTCTAGTGCAGGTATCTTCGACTTCAGAGGAAGAAACCAAGGTTCAAATTTCGATGCTATTCAGCACAACTTAGAATACAAGCAAAGATCACTTACGAATGCTTTCTTAAGCGGAAACCACCTTATCCAAGATGGTATTTGGGAAGTAGATTGGAGATTATCTCCTACTATGTCAAGACAGCAAGATCCTGATATCAGATTCACTAGAATTAGAAATGAAGGTGATCCAAGTATTGGTACTGAAGTAGGTCTTCCTCAAAGAATTTGGAGAGATCTTGAAGAAACTAACCTTTCTGGAAAGCTGAACCTAACTAAGAAATTCAACTTCCAGACTAACGAGTCTAAGTTGAAATTCGGAGGTGCCTATACATTCAAAGAAAGAGATTACGAGATTCAAAACTTCAGCTTTACAGACAATGGATCTGTAGACGTGACAATGAATCCTGATGACCTATTTAGAGAAGATAACTTATGGAGCAGATCTGACAACTTTGGTGGTCTTTCTTACTCTCCATTATTTATCCCTAGAAACTCTAACATGTACAATGCTGAAGTAAATTCATATGGTGCTTATGCCATGGCTGAATTAGCTTTTAACCCAGCGGTTAAAGCCATTGTAGGTGCAAGAATCGAAGGTTATAACCAGTTCTACACTGGCGAGAATCAAACTGGAGATATCAAATTAGACAATGCGCAAGTATTAGACGATTTCGATCTTTTCCCATCTGTGAATTTGATCTGGACCGTTCGTGAAAACAGAAACTTAAGAGCGTCTTTCTCTAGAACTATCGCTCGTCCTTCTTTGAAGGAAGCTTCTTTTGCTGAGATCTACGATCCATTAAACGGTAGAACTTTCATTGGTGGTTTCTTCCCTGATATCGATGTTGAAACAGGCGAGACTATTTGGGACGGTAACCTTCAGTCAACAAGAATCAATAACCTTGATTTGAGATACGAAATGTTCCAGCCAGGTGGGCAGACTATTTCATTCTCTGGATTCTATAAGTCATTCGACAATCCTATTGAAATGGTTCAGTACATCCAAGCGGCTAACAACTTCCAGCCAAGAAACGTGGGTGACGCAAGAGTAATCGGTTTAGAAGCTGAAGTAAGAAAGCACTTAGGTTTCATTAGCCCTTCTTTAGAAGAGTTCACTTTTGCAGGTAACGTAACTTATATCGATTCTCAGGTGGATATGTCTGAGTCTGAATTCAGATCAAGAGAGATCAACGCGAGAGATGGCCAAACTATCGAATCTACTAGAGAGATGGCAGGTCAGGCACCATACATTGTGAATGCAGGTATCTCTTACGAAGGTTACGATAACAATTTAACAGCTGGTCTTTTCTACAACGTACAAGGTAGAACTTTGACTTACGTAGGTATTGCAGATAGAAACGATGTTTATACTGTTCCTTTCCACAGTTTGAACTTCAACATTATTAAAGGTATTGGCCCAAGCGGCAAAACTCAAATCAGCTTCAAAGTAGATAACATTCTTGCCTCTAAGAGACAATTAGTGTTCTCTTCTTACGAAGCAGCTGATCAAAACTTCAGCTTCCTTAACCCTGGTAGAAAATTCACAATTGGCATTAGCCATAAGTTCTTTGATTAGGAAAAAGGGACCAAATTCTAAACCCCAGCCATTGGTTGGGGTTTTTTTATGTATAATAGATTCTTATGTCGAAGAAAGTACTGATCACCGGGGGTACCGGTCTTGTCGGAAAAGCACTTATTGAATTACTCAATGCCAATGGATACCAAGTAGCTGTCTTAAGTCGGTCTGCCAAATCCATGGCCCATGCAACGGCCTATAAATGGGATATACCAAATGACTATATCGATCCAATGGCTTTCGAAGGCACTGAGGTGATCATTCATCTCGCTGGTGCCGGTGTGGCCGAAAAAAGATGGACTGCTGAAAGAAAGGAAGAGATCTATAACAGCAGAACAAAATCGAGCCTATTGCTTTACAACTATCTAAAAGACAATGACCATTCGGTTCATACTTTTATCGCAGCCTCTGCCATTGGTCTGTATGGAATGGATACAGGTTCTACTAATATCAAGGAAGATGCACCTGTAGGTACAGATTTTCTGGCGCACGTCACTGATGCTTGGGAAGCAAGCACCAAAAAGATCGAATCATTAGGTATCAATCTCTTCCAAACCAGAATTGGTATCGTACTAAGTAATAAGGGAGGAGCATTAAAAGAAATATTAAAGCCGCCTGTTGCAGCACCTTTAGGTAATGGCCAACAGTATATGAGTTGGATCCATATCTCAGATCTATGCAAAATGATCCTTTATGCCATAGAGCATAAATTGAGTGGCCCTTTCAATGCTGTTGGTCCCAAACCAATGACCAATAGAGAATTTACCAAGGTGGCTGCTAAAAGTTTTGGTAAACCTTATTTACCGATCCCCGTACCAAGGTTGGTGCTCAAATTAATGTTGGGCGAAATGGCACAGATCGTTTTAGGTGGCTCAAGAATAAGCTGCGAAAAGATCTTATCAGCTGGTTTTAACTTTGAGTTTCCTAAACTTGAAGAAGCGCTGGCAGATTTAAAGCCCAGTTAATCTAAAGAACATTTTTTAAGAATATATTTCAGTATGAATTCTAGCGAAGAAAAAATCAAACAGGCGTTCAAAGACCGCAATTGGAACGAGATCAAAACTCAAGACTCATGGGTAATCTTTAAAGTGATGGCCGAGATGGTTGAAGGTTTTGAGAAGTTAGCCAAGATTGGTCCTTGTGTTTCAATCTTTGGCTCTGCTAGAACTCAACCTGACCACGAGTACTACAAGATGTCTGAGGAGATCGCTGCTAAACTTGTGCGCCATGGATATGGTGTAATTACTGGTGGTGGTCCTGGAATCATGGAGGCCGGTAACAAAGGTGCTGCTTCTGAAAACGGTAAATCAGTTGGTCTTAATATTGAATTACCGCACGAGCAAGGCAGCAATATTTACATCGACCCAGACAAGCTCATTTCTTTTGACTATTTCTTTGTCCGTAAGGTGATGTTCGTCAAATACTCTCAAGGCTTTATTGTTATGCCAGGTGGTTTCGGTACGCTTGATGAATTATTTGAGGCTGTTACGCTAATTCAAACCAATAAGATCGGTCGCTTTCCAATTGTGTTAGTTGGTTCTGAATTCTGGGGCGGATTGATCGATTGGATCAAAGAAACCATGTTAGGTGCTGGCAACATTAGTCCTAAAGATCTTGACCTTATTAATATCGTAGAAACACCAACAGAAGCAGTGAAGGTGATTGATGAGTTCTACTCTAAATACCTTCTATCTCCGAATTTCTAATGATCAAACACATCATTTTCGATTGCGATGGTGTCTTAATCGACACGGAGATCGTAGCAGCTGAAGTAGTCTCGGAATACCTTAGATCAGAAGGGGCTGACATCTCTACTGAACAGTTTATCCAGGAATTCACAGGAAAGACTTTCACAGATATTATCAACCTACTGAAGGAAGATGGAAGGCTAAACTCTCAGGTTGACACCGCTGCTGTGGTCCCAACTTTAGATGCCACCATTAGAGATAATCAAAGAGAGATTGATGGCGCAGTAAACATGCTGCGTAGTTTGACATGCCCTATTTCTGTCGTCTCAAATTCTGCCGGTGATTATGTTGCCCTTGCACTCGATAAATTAGGTGTAAGCGACTTAATTGATGGAAGGATCTATAGTGCCGACATGGTGGAAAAAGGAAAGCCAAGTCCTATGGTTTATGAACTGGCCGTTGAGCAGATTGGGCTTTCAAAAAACGAGTTGGTAGTGGTTGAAGATAGTTCAGCAGGTGTAATCGCTAGTGTTGGAGCAGGCTTAACCACCATTGGTTTTTTAGGGGGCAGTCATATTCGAGATGACCACGATGAAAAACTAAAGAAACTTGGGGCTAGTGAATTTGCTTCTGATCACAATGAGCTCACACAGTTATTGCTTCAAAAGCTCTAAAAGCGGCCAAATTTCAAGGAAATTCCAATATTTAACCCTCTCAGAGATTCAGTGGTATAGATCAGGTCACCTGTATCTTGATAGTTCAATTCACCTTTAGAAGTGTATCGATAGGTGGCATCAAATCCCATGCGGAAAAATGGCAGAACATTGACTTCTAAAGTGACTCCCGGCTCCAATACGAACATAGGTGTGGTGGCTTCATTTGGGTCTACAACAACAAAATCTGCTTCTCGGTAATAAACTGAGCCTCCACCAGCAATTAAAGCATGGTAGTTCATATGAAGCAATTTCATAGGCCTGAAAGAATACTCAACGAACACACCTCCATAACCTCCTGAAATTCGGTAATCTCCATTGAGAATTTCATCTCTTATCACAGGCGAAACAAAACCTCCACCGCCAAAGCCTATTCCTAGATTAGGTGTGATGTAGTACAATCCTCGGCCTCCAATATAAACTCCCAAATCGTCATTTAAAGAGGTCATAGCCGTATAAACACTCCCTGAAAATCTCGGTCCATTTTTGGGTTCTGGATCGTCCACCTGAGGTTTAGGCTCTTTTACCTTTTTGGGCTTTTTACCTTCATTTGGATTGATATAATGGCTTTTGACAGGTACTCTTTGACGACCTCTATATGCTAAGCTAGCCGTATTGAGGGAAGATCCTGGTGTGTATTGAGGGACAACAGCCCAAGTCAAGTTTTGCCTTTCTTGTTCTTGAGAAATATGAGAGCCTTCTCCTAAACTGGCTCCACGCCTGCTTGATTCTTGGAATCCTCCACTTTCAGACCCTAAATTTCCAACCACTTTTTGATCACTTTCCTGAGCTGCAGAACGCATTTCAGCATTTTGCTTGGGTGTAGTAACCTTCTCAGAAGGTTCGAGCTCATCTACATCGATTATTTGCGTTTTCTTTTTGATGATGACCTGATTTCCCATGGTCATAAACTCTACATTTTGACCTGAAAACAACTGGGTCAAGATCTGATCAAGCGAAGCATTGCTAACCTGAATCGTCACTCTTTTTTTAACATCAAATAGATCCGAAGAATAAGTGAACTTGACATTTCCATTTTCCAGACCAAGCAGAATAGATTCTATTGACTTATTTCTTTCATTAACCGAAAAAGTCTGATTCAAGGCCGATTGTGCACTAGCGAAATGGGCAATTAATAATAAAGTTGAAAAAATCAGACTTGGTCTCATCGGTTCTTAATCCATCAGCTGGGATGACATTATTTACGCAAAAATGAGCATTTGTTTTCTGCTACTAAAATTTACCGAATTTGAATGTGATATGGGTCGAAAAACCATTCAAGGCATCCGCATCCATAATTCTGTTTCCTGAATCAAAATAGCGGAGTGACACATCAGAGGTGAATCGATATTTAGCACCTGCGGCAATGCGCATAAAACGCACAATGTTAAGCTCCAATTCAACGCCTGGTTCTATCACAAAGAACGCCTGACTATCTTCAGAATAACCATAATAGTCGTAATCATAGTTGTTACGAGTATAACTTACTCCTCCTCCCCCAATGACAAGCGGAATGGAAAGATGGACAGGGCTTTTAGGTGCCACAATGAATTCAAGCAACAGACCACCATAGCCGCCCGCCAACATGTACTGATTGTTTAATTCAGCGTCAAAGAATCTGTCTGTCATAAATCCGTAACCAGCTCCACCTAATACAAAGCCATGGTCAATGATCCATCCGCCTTGGCCTCCAAACATAATAGCATCTCTTCCATCCATTTTTGTATAGGCAGTACTAAAACCACCGTAGCCACCATTGCTTCTGTTCTTTTCTTTGTTGCCAAAGAGAGTCTGTACACGATCATTGTTGGCAGTTTCTTCAGTTTCTTCTTGAGCTGTTAGAGATAGGCTTAAAAAAAATAGCCCTGCAATTGATAAAAAGAGTTTCAAGTTGTTTTTCATGATTTCGAGTGTTAGTACATCTTACTTACACTGACCACCGATGATTTTAACTTGGTTGTTGGTTTGTTGAAACTTAGCGTTAAAAAGAGCTTCTAAAACTTGGAATATGTCCTCTAGAGGTTCTTGCTCATACTTTGATGTTAATGGGCAACCTGCAAAAGTTGACTCATCAAATTCAAAAGTAAATCCGTAAGCATTACCCAAATCTGACATTACCTGTTGCATTGGAGTGTTCATGAACACAAAATTGCCTGTTCGCCAAGACATAAAATTAGGATTAGAGTTCAGGGTCTTCGTAATCAATCCATTGGAATCGACACTCACTTTCTGACCAGGAACCAGAACGACTTGTTCTTGAGGAGTATTAAACCTCACACTTCCTTCAAGTAAAACCAGCTCCAAAAATCCATTTTGATCAGCAGTCCTCAGATTGAACTTAGTGCCTAGCACTTCAGTTCTGGTTTCTCCTGCTTGAACAATAAATGGATGCTCAGCATCATGTTCCACTTCGAAAAGAGCCTCACCTAAAAGAACAACAGAGCGGGTATGAGAGGTGAATCCTTCAGGATATTCTAAAGAACTTCCTTCTTTTAACCAAACTTCTGTCTGATCCGGTAAAATCAGCTTTTCATCAGTCTGAGCAGTATATTTTAAATACTCTTCAGTGCCTTCTGATGTTAGCTGTTCAAAAAGAAATGCGATCAATGCAATGGCTAATAAACTAGCAGCAAACTTTAACCAAACTGTTCTCTTATGATGCTTTTTTGTATTGAGTCTTGATTCAAACTCTCGCCAATTCTTATCTACATCAATAAGATCAAAGTTTTCAACCGCATCAGCCGTCTGCCAAATGCGCAACCAATTGTCATACTGCACCTGATTTTCACTAGTCAATAGCCATTCATTCACCGAGGCTGTTTCAGCTTCGGTGGCCAGGCCTTGAGAGAATCTCAATAGCACAGTTTCATCGATATGATCAGGTTGTTTGTTCATATCATTTAATACTTAGACGATATAGTTGGACTGCACACGTACGGCATCATAAAATTCTTTCTAAAAATGTAATTGAGATGAGAATTAGCGTTTTCATGTATTGGTAAACATCTACTCTCAGTTTCTTAAGCGCTTTTGAAATCTGGGTTTCAACTGTCCTTTTTGAAATATTTAATTCATCTGCGATCTCTTGGTTCTTTTTACCATCAAATCGATTCATTTTAAAGATCAGCTGACATTGTTCTGGTAATGACTTAATACTATCATAAACATGCATCTCGAATTCAGTCTGTTCAACCAAATCATTGGTGTAGCTGCTATCGGATACATTAATTAAATGCTCGTGATGCGATTGCTTGGCTTTTTGACTTCTGACGTGATCGATACATCTATTTCTCACGCTTTGGAACAAAAATGATTTTAGAGAGCCTCTCAAATGAAGCTCATCCTTCTTTTCATAAAGCTTAATAAAGACCTCTTGAACTAAATCCTGACTGAGATCAAGATCTTGTACCACTTTATTGGCAAAAACCGTCAATGCCTTGAAATATCCTCTAAAAAGCATTTCGTAAGCCTCAGGTTTTTGCTGAGCTAGTGCTTCTTTTATGGCTATTTCATTGGTTGAAGTCATTGATTCACAAACAAAAAACTTTTCTCTGAATTAGCCGAGCTATGAAATAATTATTTACTTTGTATTTCAAAGTACTTTTAAAATGGAAAAAGATTACCGCAAAGACATCTCTGAAATCAGAGACATGATGCAGAGGTCTTCTAGGTTTATATCACTAAGTGGTCTATCTGGAATAATGGCTGGTATTTATGCTTTGATAGCCGCATTTATCGCTTTTAAGATCGCCTATACATTTGAAACCATTGAGTACACAGAAGTACTGGTTAGAAATGTCACTGGAAAGAGATTTGAGCTTGTATTAACGGCCTTATCAACGCTAGCCTTGACCGTTGTAACCGGCATTATCTTAACAAAGAACAAAGCCAAAAAGCAAGACTTACCCTCCTGGGACCAAAATGCTCAAAAGGTGGTGATCAACCTCCTCATTCCTTTAGTCACTGGAGGTGTATTGGTGCTACTCTTTTACCAATATGGCTTGATCAAGTTGATCGCTCCTATGACACTGATTTTCTATGGTCTAGGCTTGGTTAACGCCAGTCATTACACTTATAGAGATATAAGAGTGCTAGGTCTAATTGAAATACTATTAGGCTTAATCGCTTGTATTTACACGGGCTACGGCCTGCTGTTCTGGTCTATTGGTTTTGGTCTATTACACATCATTTACGGTACAGCTATGTACCTGAAATACGAAAAGTGAGTAGTCCGATTCAAGACCTTCATAAAGCCTTCGACAATAGAATTAGGCTAGGCATTATGTCATCTCTTATGGCAAATGATTCTATGGATTTTAAGTCCTTAAAATCATTGCTTGCCATAACCGATGGTAATTTAGCCAGCCACTTAAAGGCTCTTGAAAAAGAGGCCTTCATTAGCGTACACAAAAGCTTTAAAGGCCGCAAACCACACACTGCTTATCAAGTAACCACACAAGGAAGAACAACATTTATCGCACACATCAACGCACTCGAAAACCTGATAAAAGAACAACTCAAAACAAATAGTCATGAATGAAAGAAAACTCAAGATCCTTCTGAAGAGTGGGCTCGTTCTCATTCAGATATATTGCTGGTTCAGGCAACCGGCAAACAAAGAAAGGTGTATAGCTGCCCTGTTTATGATTCCTGGAATTATACTGCTCATCCCTTCCTTTAACTTCGAATTGACCCTGCTACAGTCATTCTTATTTCAGGCCATGTTGGCCTACGGAATACTCAGTGCATTTTGGATTTACAAAAGCCATTATAGAGTCTCCACAGTCAATTTTGTGGTATTCTTTCTGCTGTTGATCAAAGTCAGTTCTCCATTACAAAAAGAAAACAGCTTCGCCATTGGAGACGAGCAACTCAAGGTAATGCAGTTCAATGTATTGACGACCAATTATAAGTACTCATCTACCATAGCAGAGATCAAAAAGCTCGAACCAGATTTTATTTCATTCCAAGAAGTAAGTCCGCAATGGGCGGCAGCTTTAAATGAAGGTCTATCTGAGGAATACCCACATTTTCAGATCGTACAGCACCCAGATCAAAGTCAGGGACTGGCCATTTTTAGTAAATACCCTCTCGCTGATTTAGCCTATCACGATTGGTCTGGAACCGCCAATTTGAGTGGGAAAGTCATTGTGGGGGATGAAGAAGTCAATTTCTTAAGTCTTCATACACGCTCACCAATGACCAAGGTAAAATGGAAGATCAGAAATGAGCACATCAATGAAGCAGCTGATTTCATTGCCCAGCAAGAAGGCGAGTTCCTAGTTTTAGGCGATTTCAATACTGTTCCTTGGGATGCTCAATTGAACAAATTCAGAAGAAAAACTGATTTGATTGACAGCAGGAGAAAACTAACTCCCACCTTCCCTTCGTGGGGTCCAAGTTATATTGCTCAAATACCGATTGACTACATATTCCATTCGGAAGGAATTCGTTGTGAATCATTGGATTCAATCAAATTGACATCCGATCATAATGCCGTTATGGGCGAATTCCAGATCCTATAACAAAAGGACTGAAATACTGAACCTTAATGTTTGTAGGCAGGTTGTATTTCCATGCTTAAATCCTGACCTTTGTCCGATTCAGCGTTTCAGTCCCTTTGATGGAGAAATTTAAATCAAATACTTCTATACCTAAAGCACCTATTGACCTCTCAGGTCATGAGCAAATCGAAGTATTTGGGGCTAGAGAGCATAATCTCAAAAATATTGATGTTGAGATTCCTCGTAATAAGCTAGTCGTTATTACAGGTATTTCTGGTTCTGGAAAGTCATCATTGGCTTTTGACACCATATACGCTGAGGGTCAAAGGCGTTACATGGAAAGCTTTTCGGCCTATGCCAGGTCGTTTATTGGAGATATGGAAAGGCCCGATGTTGATAAAATCAACGGTCTAAGTCCTGTTATTTCCATTGAGCAAAAAACAACCTCTCGTAACCCTCGATCTACTGTCGGGACACTAACAGAGATTTACGATTTTCTAAGACTCCTTTATGCCAGAGCGGGTATTGCCTATTCTTACTTAACTGGCAAGGCCATGATCAGGCAGTCTGAAGATCAAATTGTAGACCATCTGATCCAGAATTTCGAGAGAAAGAAACTCATCTTATTGGCACCTGTTGTCAAAGGACGTAAAGGACATTATCGAGAGCTATTCGTTCAAATTCGCAAAATGGGCTTTACCAAAGTCCGAGTTGATGGAGTAGTTCTAGATCTGGAGCCTAAAATGCAGGTCGACCGATACAAAACGCACGACATTGAAATTGTTGTCGATCGCATCATAGCAGATGAAGGAGATCGTTTCAGAATAGCCAAAAGTGTACAAACTGCACTCAACCAAGGCAAAGGAGTGCTTATGGTGAGAGATGAAGATGGTGAAGTGCACCACTTCTCTAAATACCTCATGGATCCAGAAACAGGTCTCTCCTATGACGAGCCTGCGCCTAATAACTTTTCATTCAACTCTCCTTATGGTGCTTGTCCAACCTGTAATGGTTTAGGGCAAGTAGAAGAAATAACAAAAGAGTCGGTCATTGCCGATCCAAACTTGAGTATCAGCAGAGGAGGGTTCGCTCCTTTAGGTGAATACAGAGATATCTGGATCTTTAAAAAATTAGATGCCATTCTCAAGAGGCATAAAGTCAACTTGACCACTCCCATCAAAGAAATACCTGATGATGTACTTGATGTAATTCTTTATGGTGATGATGTGCCTGTAGCAGTCAGCTCAAAGAAATATCCAGGCACACAATGGAATACCAAATTTGAGGGTATCATCAAGTTCTTAGAGAAGCAAAAGGAAGAAGGAACTGAAAAAACCAGAAAGTGGATCGAAGACTTTATGACCATCAGAACATGTCCGACATGTGATGGCTCAAGATTGAAAAAAGAGTCGCTTCATTTTTTGATTGACAACACCAACATTTCTCAGCTCGCTCGCATGGATATCCAGAGTTTGGGAAATTGGTTCGAAGGACTTGAGTCTAGATTAACTGAAAAGCAGAATAAGATCGCTCCAGAAGTCTTGAAGGAGATTCGCAAAAGGATCGGTTTCTTGCTCGATGTAGGTCTTGACTACCTAACCCTTAATAGACCATTAAGAACTCTCTCTGGTGGAGAAGCTCAAAGAATTCGATTAGCTACGCAGATCGGAACTCAGTTAGTCGGTGTACTCTACATTATGGATGAGCCAAGTATTGGTCTGCATCAAAGAGACAATGAAAAGCTGATCAATGCGCTTAAAGATCTTAGGGATATTGGTAATACCATCATTGTCGTTGAACATGATAAAGACATGATGTTGGCTTCCGACCACATCATTGACATTGGACCGGGTGCTGGCCGACATGGTGGGCAAATAGTTGCAGAAGGAAATCCTGATCAATTCTTAAAAGCCAAGGGTACCACAGCACAGTACTTGGAAGGTGCGTTAAGTATTGAGGTTCCTAAGAAAAGGCGAGATGGCAATGGCGAAACGCTAGTGCTTAAAGGTGCAACAGGCAATAACCTGAAAAACGTCACACTTAAATTACCACTAGGTCAGATGATCTGCGTTACGGGCGTTTCAGGTAGTGGTAAATCCACCTTGATACATGATACCTTATTCCCAATTCTCAATCATCACTTTTTCAGAAGTAGAAAGGCTCCACTTGCTTATAAAGGAATTGAGGGTTTAAAAAGCATTGATAAAGTGATCGAAGTGGATCAATCTCCGATTGGTCGTACACCAAGATCGAACCCGGCAACCTATACGGGAGTCTTCTCAGACATCCGTACTCTTTTTGCTGAACTGCCTGAAGCCAAAATCAGAGGTTATAAAGCTGGACGCTTCTCATTCAATGTAAAAGGCGGTAGATGCGAAACTTGCGAAGGCGCTGGTATGAAGCTCATAGAGATGGACTTTTTACCGAATGTACACGTGCCATGCGAGACCTGTAAAGGCAAAAGGTACAATCGAGAAACACTAGAAGTTAGGTTTAAAGGCAAGTCAATTTCAGATGTGCTGAACATGACCGTTGAGCAGGCTGTCGAGTTCTTTGAGCATCAACCTAAGATCTTAAGAAAAATAAAGACCTTGAACGATGTGGGTCTTGGGTATATCTCTCTCGGACAACACGCCACTACACTTTCCGGAGGAGAAGCACAGCGCGTTAAACTAGCGACTGAATTATCTAAGAAAGACACCGGCAAGACCCTTTATATTCTCGATGAACCAACGACTGGTTTGCACTTCCAAGACATCCAACACCTGTTAGATGTACTTAACAGATTGGTTGACAAAGGCAATACCGTTCTCATCATTGAACACAATTTAGATGTGATCAAAGTCTCTGATCATATCATTGATTTAGGACCTGAGGGTGGTGAAAAAGGAGGTACCATTGTGGCTGAAGGCAGACCTGAAAAAGTGGCTAAAAGCAAGAAAAGTCATACGGCTAGGTTCCTAAAAGAAGAATTAGGAGCATAAAAAAGATGCTGCCACTTTCGCAACAGCACCATCTTCAACCAAAACATTAAAATCAACACACAATGAATCAACTTCACGCGGCCCTTCTGGCCTCCTCGATTTTAATTTCTTTATTTCTTTAGTGTGTTTGTCTTCTTAACGGTTTAACGAATATCCTAGTATTCTCGTTCCTAAATCAATCCTTAAAAAAGGTTAAAATCATCTCTCAAAAAGGAAACGCCTAGGTCTTAAAATTCGTTCAATAAGTAGCCATTGTACTTATGTCAGAATTTGACCATTTACACCTAGATATTCCTCGTAATGGTAAGCAAAGGGTAATCATTATTGGAGGAGGATTTGGTGGCATTCAACTCGCCAAATCACTTAAAAAGTCTAATTATCAAATTGTGATGTTCGATCGTCACAACTTCCACACTTTCCAGCCTCTACTCTATCAAGTAGCCACTGCAGGTTTAGAACCAGACTCAATTGCAGGAGCACTAAGAAAGCTATTCGAAAATCAGGATGATTTTTACTTCAGAATGGCCAGAGTAACAGGTGTCGATTTTGATCAAAAAGTGATCAAAACCCTGGTGGGAGAGCTCGATTACGACCTTTTAGTCATTGCAAACGGATCGAAAACCAATTATTTCGGAGATAAAAAGCTTTATGAAAGAACCTTCCCGCTGAAACGGATTCCACAGGCTTTAGACCTGAGAAGCCACATGCTCCAAAACTTTGAGCAGACGGTAATGGCACCAGATCTGGAAGAAAAGGACAGGCTGACCAATTTCGTGATTGTGGGAGGAGGACCAACAGGAGTAGAAGTTGCAGGAGCCTTAGGTGAATTAAAAAAGCACGTATTACCCAAGGACTATCCTGATATTGATTTTAGTATCATGAACCTTCATTTGATCGATGCTGGACCAAGGTTGCTTGCTGGCATGTCTGATAAATCGAGTGAGAAGGCATTAGAGTATGTGAAACAATTTGGTGTCGAAGTTCAACTGAATACTTTGGTGAAGGATTATGATGGCAAGAATGTAACCCTCTCCTCGGGAGATGTAATTCCTGCTAAAACGGTAATTTGGGCTGCTGGCGTAACAGGAAATCTTTTTGATGGAATTCCTGAAGAATCAATTGTTGGAGGACGAATTCAAGTAGATTCATTTAACAGAGTAGCAGGTATAGAAGACGTTTTTGCTATTGGTGATATCGCCATTATGCAAAGTGACGATTATCCTAGAGGCCATCCTATGGTGGCTCCGGTTGCTATGCAGCAGGCTACCTTACTGGGTAAAAACCTTAGGAAAAAAGAAACTTCATCTTGGAAGCCATTTGTCTATAAAGACAAGGGAAGTATGGCTACAATTGGCAGAAATAAGGCTGTTGTAGACTTACCTAATTTCAGGTTTAGCGGGTTCTTTGCCTGGCTCGTTTGGATGTTTGTACATCTGATGTCTATCGTAGGGTTTAGAAATAGATTGGTGGTCTTGAGTAATTGGGTATGGAATTATTTTACTTACGATCGGGGAACGCGCCTGATCATGAGGACTTTTGTGCGTAAAAAAGGCTATAGACCCAGCGATAGTCTCTAGCTACCTAATTCCCAGCCATGTAGCCATTTGAAAGATTGTAGTAAAACAATCTGTACAGATTCAGTATTTTTCGAAAAATGCGGAAGAGAAGACTTTATTGGACCTTACAGATTCTCGGTTGGGGCATCTACCTCACCTTGAATGAGATCACGGTTTATCTCGATCCTCAGAATTTAGCTGAAAGTGAATCACAAGTCCTCGAAGGTTATGTAAATAACCTTGTTGAAACGACCATTCTTTTTCTCATGTCTCATTTCTTTTTGAGAACTACCATCATCAAGAGAGATTGGCTCAACATCAACTTGGGGAAAGTAATTCCAAGGTTGTTTTTGGCGATCTTCATAACTACTGTTTTATCGTTTTTGATTACAGCTGGCATTAACAGCCTTTACCTTGATTTAGATTATAGTACTCCTGACGGCCTTTCTAACAACGCCTTATTCCCAATGATTGCTTCATTGGTACTATACATTATCTGGACCTCTGTTTATTTCCTGTACCATTACCTAGAAAGCAATAATAGGTCGTTGAAATATGAGGCGGCAATGAATGAAATGCACCTCAATCAATTAAAAACTCAACTGAATCCTCATTTTATTTTTAATGCCTTGAACAGTATGAGGGCATTGGTTGATGAAGAGCCTAAAAAAGCCAAAGTGGCCATTACACAACTCTCAAACATTCTTAGAAACTCACTGATTACTGACAAAAAGAGAGTCGTAAACTTTAGAGATGAATTAAATACCGTCAAAGATTATTTAGCCCTTGAAAGCATTCGCTTTGAGGAGCGACTTAAAGTTGAATTTGACATTGCCCCGGGTTCGGATCATTTTGAGGTGCCGCCAATGATGTTACAGACTTTGACAGAAAACGCCATTAAACATGGTGTTTCTAATCTAATGGAAGGCGGTCTTATTCAGATTTCGACTGAGATAGATCAATCTATTTTGAAGGTCAAAATCAGAAACAGCGGTAAACTCCTAAACGGAGTCAATAGGCCGAAAAGCCAGACCGGAGTGGGGCTTGTAAACACAAAGGAAAGATTGAAGTTGATATATGGTGAAGGTGCTACCTTCAGAATGTATAATGAAAATGATAGATTTGTTGTAGCTGAGGTGAAAATTCCACAGCGCATTTAATTTTTTAAATATGAAAGCACTAATAGTTGATGATGAAAGACTCGCGCGAAAAGAGTTGACCAACCTTTTGCAAGAGTATCAGGAGATTGAAATTGTGGGAGAGGCAGTAAATGCCGAAGATGCTGAGGAAAAAATCAATTCTTTAAAACCAGACCTTTTATTCCTAGACATTCAAATGCCAGGAAAGACAGGTTTTGAATTGCTTGAATCATTAGACACTGTACCTGAGGTAGTATTCACTACTGCTTATGACGAATATGCACTAAAAGCATTTGATTTTAATGCACTCGATTATTTGTTAAAGCCTATCGAGCCAGACAGATTAAAAGAAACAGTCACTAAGCTGTTGAACAAACCAAAAGTGGCCGAGGCTGAAATCGAGGTACCTGATGCAAAACTAGGTCCTCAAGACCGAGTCTTTGTAAAAGACGGAGATAAGTGTTGGTTCGTAAAGCTAGAGAACATCAGACTTTTCGAATCAGACGGTAATTACATCAAGATCTACTTCGATAATTTCAAACCAATGATTCACAAATCATTGAATGCGTTAGACGAAAAACTGGACGATCGTTCTTTCTTTAGAGCAAGCAGAAAACACATTATCAACCTAACCTGGGTAGAGAGTATCGAGTCTTGGTTTAACGGTGGATTGATGGTTGTTTTAAGAGGTGGCGATAAAGTTGAAGTTAGTAGAAGACAAGCAGCAAGATTTAAAGAGATGATGTCGCTCTAGTCGACTGTCATATCAATTGAATATTTTGACCCGGCCAAATGGCTGGGTTTTTTTATGCAGAAAAGAGTTACATTTAATAGTACTGCTATTAACTATGAAGAGGTTAACACTTATTCTTTTGCTAGTCCTTATTCAGATTCCTCATCTGAAGAGCCAAGAAATTGAAAAGGATACCGTCCAAGTCATTGAGGCGGTTGAAGAAAAACAAGATTCAAGCTTGGTATTAGTTGGAATCGGACCTTACTCTAAGGAGGTAAGAGAATTCCGAATCCAAGAGAAAATCAAAAGGCTGAGGCAATCAACCTTTACGCCTTCCATTTTAGTCAGTCCAAATGAAAATTCAGTCGACCTTTTGGTCAGCAGTGAGTTGGTTATGACTGTCACAGAGGCAGATGCAAACGCTTTGGGACTTAGTCTTAATGGGGCGACAGAATACTACCTCGAAGCCTTGAACTCGTCATTACAAGCCCAAGTTTTCGCAGCTGATCAAAGCTTATTGGTGAATATTGGTATAGCCACTGCCATAGTGCTCCTTTTCTTTATTGGACTTAGATTTTACAATCGTCTGTTCAGGGTTTTTTACACCAAAATTTCAAAGCAAAAAGGAAAACTGATCAAAGGGCTTAAGATTAAGAATTATGAGTATTTAAGCGCAGTCAAAGTAACTAACCTCTTGATACTTGTAGCAAAGTCCTTCAAGATCGCACTGCTACTGATCATCGTTTACTTACTACTGCCGCTTCTCTTTTCTCTTTTTCCTTGGACTCAAGGAATTGCCAAAGAACTCTTTGGCTATGTGATTGATCCATTAAAAGATATTGGCCTCAGCTTTTTAGGTTTTATACCTGATCTACTCACTATTCTTGTCATCATTGGAGTAGGTTACTATCTCCTGAAGATCCTAAAGTTCTTTCAATTTGAAATTGCACGTGAAAGATTAGTGATTCCTGGTTTTTATCCGGAGTGGGCAAAACCGACCTATAACTTGGTCAAAACGATAGTCCTTGCTCTTGTTTTCGTTGCCATTTGGCCCTTATTGCCGATGTCTAATTCTACCGTTTTTAAAGGGGTTTCTACATTCTTCGGATTGCTAATTGCTTTAGGAGGAGCCGGCGCTTTCTCAAACATCATTGCAGGCCTTGTGATCACTTATATGAGGTCATTCAAGATTGGAGACCGAGTGAAAATTGGCGATGTGGTGGGCGATGTAAAGCAAAAGACTTTACTGAATACCAAGATTAAAACTATCAAAAATGACATCGTGAGTATACCCAACTCACAAATGATCAACAGCCATACCATTAATTATACTTCAGCAAATGACGAGGATGGTTTGATGCTCTTCACCACAGTAACTATAGGTTATGATGTGCCTTGGAGGCAAGTCCATGAATTGCTGATAGAAGCGGCCCTTAAAACAGAACATGTCAAAAAATTACCGAAGCCATTCGTGCTTCAGACAAGCTTGGATGACTTTTATGTGAGTTATCAATTGAACGCTCGTACAAGGGAGATCCACAAAATGGCTGTCATCTATTCAGAACTGCACAAGAATATTCAAGACCAATTTAACGAGGCAGGTGTTGAAATTATGTCTCCTCATTATTCTTCGATTAGAGATGGCAATCACAGCACTATTTCATCGGACAAACTTCCTGAAGATTACAAAGCACCAGGATTCAACATTCTCGGTTCTAAAAAGTAAATTATCGGACATTATAGAATGACCTTGATCAAGATAATTTCTATCTCAAGTCATCTATTATCTCCTGAATTCTGGCTTTATTTGAATAAATGAGCATTCGTAGAAAGCTTTATGTGATCATCTTCGGCACCAACACACCAGCAGGTAAGGCCTTTGATATTGGTCTTTTGATCGCCATTGTGGCAAGCATCGTTGTTGTCATGTTGGAGAGTGTGCCCAGCATTGATGCCAAATACGATGGCTTGTTTAAGCAAATTGAATGGGTCCTAACGATTGCCTTTACTTTAGAGTACCTTCTACGCATTTATATCACTGATAGAAAGCTTCACTATATATTCAGTTTTTACGGTATCATCGATCTGCTTTCGGTTCTTCCAACTTACCTGAGCCTAATCTTTACAGGTGGAAGTTACCTTCTAGTGATCAGAGCGCTGCGCTTATTGAGAGTCTTTAGAATTCTGAAGCTCGGCCGTTTTATGGGCGAGGGAGAGCAATTAGCCAGCGCCATTAAAGCCAGCCGTCATAAGATCACCGTCTTTATGGGTGCGGTTATAACCTTAGTCTTAATTCTAGGTACGCTGATGTACTTGGTAGAAGGAGGAACAGGAGGATTCACAAGTATTCCAAGAGCTGTGTATTGGGCAATCGTTACTTTGACCACCGTTGGCTATGGCGATATTACTCCGCAAACTGTTGTTGGTCAATTTATCTCCTCATTGGTAATGATTCTAGGTTACGCAATTATAGCTGTGCCAACTGGAATAGTAACCGCGGAACTTACCAAAAAACCAGACTTACAGAAGCTTAGAAAATGCAATACGTGTGGAGGAAGCGGTCTTGATGTGGACGCCAATTATTGCAAATACTGCGGAGAAAAATTACCAGATTGAAAAAGGAAATTAAGTTGGACGCTTACAGTCCTGAAGAAGAGAAAGCCAATGTCTGGACACACGTGCCAGGCGTATTATTAGGGCTCTTTGGAATTATCTATACTTGGAGTACGCAACCAGAATTAAAAGATGGAATAGGAGTAAGCATTTTCTTTCTAACCGTCATTCTTCTTTATTCAAGTTCTAGTCTTTACCACTGGGTAAAGGCTAAAAAACAGAAGTTGCTCTTTAAAAAATTAGATCACATTTCGATCTACCTTCTCATTGCAGGAACATTTACTCCTTTTACTTATTCCGTTTTGGGTGAAGAATCGATAGGTCAAAATTTGACCATCGCCATATGGGCTATTGCCATTTTAGGAACAGTTTTCAAAGTATTCTTCACTGGTAGATTCGAATTTATCTCCTTGGCCTCCTATTTAGGAATGGGTTGGTTAGGCTTTCTTATGTTTGGCAGACTCGGAGAAGTTTTAGGCCAAGACAGCGTCAACTTAATGTTATATGGAGGCCTTTCTTACACAGCTGGAGTAGGATTCTATGTTTGGAGAAAGTTGAAATACCACCATGCCATCTGGCATGTGTTCGTGCTTGGAGGCACAGTTTTCCACATGCTAGCCATCATAAAGATTCTATAAGTCAATCATGCTTGACATAATTTCTCCATTTCTCCAAAATAGCTTGAAAATCATTTGGTAGTTCTGAGTCAAACTGCATGTATTTACCTGTGGTAGGATGAACGAAGCCTAAAGACTTGGCATGTAGTGCTTGTCTTGGGATTATTTTAAATCCGTTTTCAACAAAAGCCTTGTATTTAGAAAACTGCGTTCCCTTCAAAACCCTGTCTCCTCCATAAGTGGCATCATTAAACAATGGATGCCCTAAATACTTCATATGAGCCCTGATTTGATGCGTGCGACCAGTCTCTAAATTGAGCTTTAACAAACTCACATATCTCAAATCTTCGATCAATTTGAAATGGGTAATAGCCGTGCGACCTCTGGACCCATCTTCAATAGCAACAGTTACTCTCCTATCCTTTTCACTTCTACCTAAATTGACATTGACCGTTCCTTCCACTTCAGATGGAACTCCCCATACCAGCGCATAATACGTTCGTTCAATGCTGTGGTCGAAAAATTGCTTGGCTAAATGAGTCATTGCTTTTTCGCTCTTGGCAATTACCAACAAGCCTGAAGTATCCTTATCAATTCTATGCACTAGTCCAGGCCGACCTTCATTGTCCTTCATAGTAGGCAATTGCTTGAAATGATAGGTCAACGCATTAACTAAAGTGCCAGACCAGTTATTATAAGCAGGGTGCACCACCATTCCAGGTTCTTTGTTGACGATTAGTAAATCATCATCTTCATAGACGATATTGAGAGGGATGTCTTCAGGGATAACTTCTGTATCTCTTGGTGGCTCTGGTAGTTCAACCAATACCTCATCGCCAGCATGAACCTTATGGTTCGGCTTCACCTCTTGGCCGTTTACCTTGACAAAACCATCTTTTATTCCCTGTTGGATCTTATTCCTTGTCACATTAGGCAAACGATCCATTAAAAATTTATCTACACGATAAGGTTGCTGCCCTGGATCACAGATGATCTTATGGTGTTCAAACAATTCGTCCTGTTCTGAGCTTAAATCAGTCATTGAAGCAATTAATTGCTGACAAAGATATGACTAAATTTCACCATGTTAATTGAGCAGACTCCAATTCAAGAAATCCAGAATGAACTTACCCTTGAAAAAGGGGTCTCTTTATATATAAAGCGAGAAGACCTCAATCATTCTGAAATCTCTGGCAATAAACTTCGAAAGTTGAATTACAACCTCAAAGAAGCAAAAGAAAGCGGTTTTAAGAAGTTGCTGACTTTTGGTGGTGCTTTTTCAAATCATATCTATGCCACCGCTGCGGCAGGAAAATTATTTGGCTTTCAAACGGTTGGAATCATCCGAGGAGAAGTGCATGCACCACTCAATCCAACCTTAGAGTTTGCCCAATCTTGCGGTATGGAATTAGATTATATGGACAGAACTCGCTACAGGTTGAAAAATAGTCTGATCGTTCTAAATGAGCTGAAGAAAAAGCATGGTGAGTTCTATTTGATCCCCGAAGGAGGCACCAACGATCTAGCAATTAAGGGTTGCTCAGAGATATTAGGTCCAGATGAAAAATCATTTGACCATTATATCATGTCAGTTGGTACCGGGGGTACTTTAGCTGGGGTCATTCAATCACTAGAGGGTTCAGGAAATATAGTTGGAATGAGCTCTTTAAAGGGCGATTTCTTAGAAGTTGAAATCAACAGCTTGTTTAGACAATATAATTTACCCGAGTTTAATAATTGGACGGTGAATCAAGACTACCATTTTGGGGGATATGCCAAAACATCTGATGAGCTATTCAAATTTATAGCCAATATCGAGGTAGAACATCAGCTAAAACTAGACCCTGTCTATACAGGAAAAGCGTTTTTTGGAATAATGGATTTAATTAAGAAGGATGAATTTGATAAAGGATCAAAGATCTTATTCATTCATACAGGTGGGCTGCAAGGAAGAGCAGGCTTTGGACTTTAAGTCATTAATTCTTCAAATACCTCTTTCAACTTATAAAAGCCCTTTACTTTAATCGACTGAGAACCATCTAAGCCTTTGAGACTATGTTTTGAAACATAGATCTCTTCAAAACCCAGTTTTTCGGCTTCAGCAATTCTGCTTTCAATTCTATTTACTGCCCTGATCTCTCCGCCTAATCCAACTTCTGCGGCAAAGGCAACCTTATCACTTATAGAAATATCGTGATAAGCACTTACCAAAGCAGCACAAACCGCTAAATCTAAAGCAGGTTCATCGATCCTAAGACCACCAGCTACGTTGAGAAATACATCTTGACTACCGAACCTCAATCCACCTCTTTTTTCTAGCACTGCCAGTAGCATATTGAGTCTTTTGACGTCAAAACCGGTTGTGCTTCTTTGCGGAGTTCCATATGTCGCAGAACTTACTAGAGATTGCAATTCGATCATCAATGGTCTATTACCTTCAATAGTTGCTCCTATGGCAACACCAGACAGATCATCTGCTTTTTGAGAGATCAGTATCTCAGAAGGATTAGATACTTCTCGTAAACCGGTTCCTTGCATCTCGTAAATCCCCAATTCGCTTGTTGATCCAAAACGGTTTTTAATCGTCCTCAGAATTCGATATGAGAGGTGACGATCTCCTTCAAACTGAAGAACAGTATCTACCATATGCTCCAATACCTTTGGCCCTGCGATACTTCCTTCTTTGGTAATATGGCCTATAAGAAACACTGGAGTTTGAGTTTCTTTCGCAAACCTCATGAGTTCAGCGGTAGACTCACGGACTTGAGAAACTGAGCCAGGAGCAGATTCAATCTTAGCCGATTGTAAGGTTTGAATAGAATCTATGACCACTAGACTAGGCTGTAATTCTTTTACTTGAAGAAATATTTGTTCTAAAGATGTTTCGGCTAAAATGAAGCAGCTATTCTCAGAATAGCCAATCCGATCGGCTCTCATTTTGATCTGTTGTTGGCTTTCCTCGCCTGAAACATAGAGCACCTTTGTATTCTTTGCACTTAGAGCTAATTGCAGCATCAATGTAGATTTACCAATACCTGGTTCACCACCAATTAATACAAGTGAGCCTAATACAATGCCTCCACCTAGTACTCTGTTGAGTTCCTGGTCATTGGTTTTCATGCGTCTTTCAACGCGGCCTTCAATTTCAGATAATTTCTGTGGCTTAGCCGATGCCTTAACACCTTCATCAGTCGACCAGGTTGGCTCATCTTTAACACCGCCTTTGGTTACTTTCTCCTCAACATAGGTATTCCATTCATTACAAGAAGGGCATTTACCTTGCCACTTGGGAGAAGAGGCACCACAGTTTTGACAGACGTAAACCGTTTTAAATTTGGGCATCCCGAAATATACTGAATTGCAAAAGAAAAGCGGGCACCTTATGCGCCCGCTTCAACCGAATTAAACATCTTTTACTATCACTATGAAGAGAGTATTTAGGATAGGATTTAATGTTCATTGTTGTAACTCCATTTTTGAACAAATGGATACATGATTTGAACAGTTTTTTCACCGTTTATCACAATTAGAGGCACTTTTGTACCGAATCGGACAAAATCGGGCTCGACAGTGGGCTTAAGAGAGGATTTCGCCTATATCTTCAGTTGAGAGCTTCTTAATAAAGCTTTCCTCTGTTGTGATCAGATCGGATGCCAATCTCAGCTTATTTCTTTGCAAGGCTAGTATCTTCTCCTCAACAGAATTCCTGGTTATAAACTTGTAAGTAAATACCGTATTCTTCTGGCCAATTCTATGCGCCCTATCAACTGCTTGAGCCTCAATGGCAGGATTCCACCATGGATCTAACAGGAATACATAGTCAGCCCTTGTTAAGTTGAGACCAAGACCACCTGCCTTTAAGGAAATCAGAAAGACTTTTACATCCTCATTATTCTGGAAATACTCGACTTGTCCTTGTCTATCCTTAGTAGAACCATCGAGATAGGCGTATTTAAGCTGACGCTCTTCGACAAACTCTTTTACGATTGCCAAATGTTTCACAAACTGACTAAAGATCAAAATCTTGTGACCCTCACTGATGGCAGACTCAACCATATACATGATATCTTCCAGCTTACCAGAATCACCTGTATAGTCTTCATCTACCATGGAAGGATGATTGGCTAGCTGACGCAGCTTGGTAAGGCCTTGCAATAAGAGCATTTGCGATTTTTTAATGCCGCTCTTTTCGATGGTGTCCAGAATCTTATTTCTGAATTGAGTTTTTACCTCCTCATATTGTTCTTCTTGCTGAGGAGTCATGTCACTAAACTTGATCTGCTCGATCTTCTCAGGAAGATCTTTTGCCACTTGAGACTTCTGCCTTCTCATAATGAAAGGCTTGACCATGACATTCAACTTTCTTGTCTTTTCTGTATCCTGCTTTTTCTCAATAGGGATTTGGAACTCATTCTTAAAAAATTTCTGTGTTCCTAGTAAACCAGGATTCACAAAGCTTAATTGAGACCAAAGGTCTAGCGTACTATTCTCTAATGGAGTACCTGTCAGAATCAAACGATGTCGGGAGTTCAGCTCTCTTACGGCTTTTGAAATAATAGAGTCAGGATTTTTTATCGCCTGCGATTCATCTAAAATGACATAATCAAAATAGAAGTCACTCAAGATCTCTTTATCTATCCTTGTGATCCCATAGGAAGTAACTACTAAATCGTACTTGACGAATTGGCTGGCATCTTTAAGTCGATTTGTACCAGTATAAATCAGCACCTTGAGTTTAGGCGTGAACTTTTTTGCCTCCAACTGCCAATTATAGATCAATGAGGTAGGCATGATTAATAATGAAGGTACTTTAGACTCAACCTCATCATTTCTTGACTGCAGCATTGCCAAGGTTTGAACCGTTTTACCTAAACCCATATCGTCCGCCAAACAACCCCCAAAGTTGTATTCAGCTAAGAACCTCATCCAATTATAGCCTGCCTTCTGATAGGGTCTCAAAGTACCCTTGAAATTCGGACTCATGGCATAATCATCGATCTCTTCAAAACCCTGTAGTTTCTGAAGCTTGCGATCCATGGTAACTTTTGCCAGATTACCATTTTGGAGATCTTGAATTAAAGCCAGATGGTGTTTCTTAATGCGGCCATAAGTGGCTTCCGGCTCCATTAGGGCAAACAACTCCGAATAATCAGAAAACCAGGAATCAGGAACTACTGCGATTTCTCCATTTGGTAATTGAAACTCTTTCCTTTTGAGTTTAATCAAGTTTCTAAGCTCCTCGAAGGAAATCTCATAATCTCCGAATTTGATGACTGCCTTTATATCAAACCAATCAATTCCCTCACTTACCTCGAGATCAATAACAGATTCACCAATAAAATATCGCTTGCTGTCTTGCTCACTTTGGCAAACCTCAATCCCAAGTTCAGAGAGCTTGTCAGAGTGCTCTTGCATCCAGCCAAATGCTTCGCCTCGAGCCATAGTCATTCTACCGTTCTGCAGGTTCAAGCCCATATCGGACAGTTCATCAACAATATCGAGCTCTAATTCACCATGCCTGTATACCTTGTGAAAAGTATAGTTGTCATTCTCCTTCTGTAGTTCGACTGATGCATTTGGCATCTTTTCGTATTCGAATTGGTAGGGGCCGTACTTCCAATCAATCTTAAAGAGAATCTTAGAGCTATCACTTAGCTCATTCTTACCATTTCCATTGTCAAAAAGATCTCCTGTTCTGGATTCACCTAATTCTGAAAACCTTAATCTAGGCTCTAAATTGAATTTCTGAGTCTGTATTTTGAAGCCTTTGGCATAAACGTCAAAAGATGACACCAATTGAGTCACAAACTTTTGATAGTAGGTTTCTTCTACCTTTTTCGGAATTACAATGAACTTCTTATTCAGAAATGGTTTCAGTTTATGGCCATCAACATTCTTCTGAAACTGAATCAGTTTGTCTCCAACAACCAGCCAAGCGGGTTCATTGCAGATGAGATAAGAGCCATTATACTGCCATTCTAGTTTTTCCTCCTGGAATTTGATAGTAGGAAAATAATGAGTGTTTTCTTCGTTCCTTCTGAAGTGAAAAAGCACTGAAGCCTTTTCCTTTTGCCAGACTATATTCTTCCATGCAGGCTCGCCATCTCTTCCCATCTCGAAGATCATTTTTCCTTCTAGTAGAGAAAGAATCTCAGATCTTCTTCTTTCAATGTATTCGTGAATGGCTTTTTGAAGAAGTTTATCTCCACTCTCTTTATCGAATACTTTCAAAAAGAATTCTTCTGGCTTGATCTTCTTTTTATAAAATTTCAGAATAATAGACTCTTGTTGAATTTGATCCATCAACTCAATAAGCCTCAAGTCTTTCTCATCAATTCCTGATTGAAATTCTATGGCATTCTTAGACGAAATGTTTTGATGTTGAAGGGTCAGCTTTCCGTTTTCATCGAGCTGAACTACAAATGATTCGAACAAATATCCGAGATACTCATGCTGAAAAAGTGAGTAGATTAATTGAAAGGGTAGTGCCGTAGAAACCTTCATTTAAAGTAGAATGCGATTTGCAAAATACGGATAAAAGGTATCTGAGCAAAGGTGATTGCTATTCTTAATTTAGGCTTAACCTAAGTGCTTCACTTCGTCTGTTCTACTGGCCAAAAGTGCTGGTCTGAAAGAAGTCAAAAGTGTAATTATAACCATCGACATTGCTACCAATGCTATATCTGGCCAAAGTAATTTAACCGGATAAGCTTGTATTAAAGAGGTAGACATACCCATGCCAATGATTCCAAATTTCTGTTGAATCAAACAAATGGTTACCCCTAATGCAATACCTACTGTAGCCCCAGTGAAGGCAATTAATGCTCCTTGCTTTAAAAAGATGGTTTTAATGCTGCTCGCGTCCAATCCAAAAGCCAGCAAAATGGAAATATCTTTCCTCTTTTCTATGGCCAACATAGAAAGGCAAAAGAAGATATTGAATGAAGCTATGGCTGTGATAAATGACAAAGCCACATAGACAAAGAGTTTCTCAATTTTTACAGCTCTAAGTAGTTCAGCATGTTGCTCTTCACTTGTTAATATCTCGTACTCTGGCCCCAATAACTCAAGTACATCTCCCTTGATTGAGTTATAATCGTTTTCATTCTCAACATACAGTTCAATGCTAGTCAGCCTATTTCGATATCCAGTTAAAGATTGAACTAAGTCTAATGAAGTAATAACATACTTTTCATCGAAGTTTTGCTCAATTTGAAAGATACCTGCAGGATAAAGTCTTCTCTTATTGAGTGAATTTGAACTTGGCAGTGCCCCCGCTCTTAACTTCTTTGGAAAAATGGCCTCAACTGCTAGCAAGTCGCTATCTACCAAAACGCCCAATTGATAAGCAACACCTATTCCAAAAAGAGCAAAATTCTTTCCCTCCTCTTTAAACTTTACCTCGCCAGAGACCATGAAGGTATCAAGCTTTTGAACCCTCAAAAATTCATCACCAACCCCCTTGACTCTTACGACTGATTGTGTGTTTCTATAATTGAACACTACATTCTCTTCAACTACTGGTGCAACAGCCTTTACGCCTTGAATACTTCTTAGTTCATTCAAGGTTGAATCAGTGGTTTGAAAAGTCTTTCCTTGAATGGTTTGAATTTTCAGATCCGGATCAAATGTTCCGTACACATCTTTTAATACATCTTGAAGTCCATTAAAAACAGACAGTACGATAATTAACGCCATGGTACCAATGGCTACGCCAACCATGGAGACAATCGAAAGTATTTGGATAAACTTATTGGACTTCTTAGAGAAGAAATACCGTTTTGCTATGAAAGTAGAGATGTTCACTCTTCTTCAGTTGGATCAGCTGGAGGTATATTAAGGCCCTCGATTAAACTATCAATTCTAGATGCATTCTCAGCCGTGCTATCAAGGAAAAAGGCTAGCTCAGGAATAATTCTAACTTCCTTTCCAATTGCTCGACCAAGAGAGCCTCTAATAGATGACTTATTCTCATTTATGACATCTATCAATTGGTCAGAATGAACAACAGGGAAAATACTAATGTAAACTTTGGCTAATCCTAAGTCAGGACTCATCACTACATCAGTAATAGTCACCAGTTTACCACTAAACTGAGATGAGAAGTTTAGACTGAAAATAGAGCTAATCTCCTCTTTGATAAGTTTGGAAAATTTTTCCTGTCTTTTTGATCCTGCCATGGCTCAAATATCTAACATATTAATGTATTTTCCTTGCGGGCATTTTTCGCTTAATTTCGCTGACTAAATTCAGTTATAGTTGTTTTCCATTTTTAGAAAAAACGATCCTTATTTATACGTGTTGTACGCTGTTGCAGTGATTGTAACCAGAGTTCTTTTCTTTTTCTTTTCAGAGAACACTTACGCACCTGTACCGGAACTAGAATTTGATCGAAACTTCTACGATTTTCTCATTCTTAAGCCTCAAAGTAAAGGATTCGGTATAATTCTTAATGGTGTGTTAGTCCTTTTAAATGCCGTTTTATTTAACCAGCTCATTTTGATGAATAATGCTTTAAAAGAAAGCAATTACACTCCTGGCATTGTGTTTATACTATTGATGAGCTCTTTCCAAGAAGCATTTATTTATTCTGGCATTCTTCTGGGACTTGCTTCCTTGATATTAGCCTTATATCTCATTCTTGGCCATGTTAAACAAAGAGCCTCTGAGGAAAACATCTTTTTTACCGGTCTATTTTTAGGCCTTGCTGGCATTGCTTTCAAACCTTTCGCCTTATTCAGCATCTGTCTATTGATCATCTATTTTCTATACACTAGAACTATCGTTCGAAGGTACTTTTTAGCGCTTTTCGGATTCGGATTCCCACATTTGATCATTTTTACCGTTTCAAAATTCACTGCAATTACAACAGATTATAGCTTTTGGGCCGAAAGCATTTTGAGCACCATCAATTCAAGTAATTGGCTAGAATATCAGCCTTTGATTATTGTTCCCATGCTTTTAATAGCATTCTACGAATTGGCGGTTAACTATTCAGGAAGAAAAATGACTAACCATCAGATTCACTTTCAAAGAGTGATTACAACAATTCTTGTTTATAGTATTGCCATCTATTTCATTTTTGGAGGAACCTACGGTGCGGTAATGCTGGGGATATTACCAATTACATTCTTTGTGAGCATGTCAATTGGTAATGCCAATAAGTTGTGGATCAGAGAGGCCATCTCTGTGCTAGTTTTATTACTACTAGCAAGACCTTATTTATGAGCAGCTAATTTTTGAGACTCTTCTTGAATGCCTTCCTCCTTCAAAGTCGGTTGTAAGGAAAGCTAAGACCATATCTTTTGCTACTTCATAATCTACAAATCTGGCCGGCACACAAATAATGTTGGCATCATTGTGTTGACGAGCTAATTCTGCCAACTCCCTATTCCAAACAAGGGCACCGCGAATATCTTGATGTTTATTGACAGTCATACAAACACCATTGCCACTACCGCAAATGGCAATTCCTTGCTCTACACTCTGGTTGGCAACTGCATCAGCAAGCGGGTGAACATAATCAGGATAGTCTACTGAGGCATCAGAATCAGGGCCGTAATCAATCAGTTCATAACCTAATTTCGAAAGGTCTTCTTTTAGCTTTACTTTATAATCGAAGCCTGCGTGATCTCCAGCTAATCCAATTTTTTTCATAGGTCGTACTCCTTATCCATTCTTTTGTGAATTCTCGCAGAGATCACAATACTGATTTCATATAATAACAAAAGCGGTAAAGCAATTAGGAGCTGACTGATCACATCCGGAGGTGTAATAACAGCCGATATAATTAAGATAACCACAATTGAATGCCTTCTGTAGGTTTTCATCAATTTGGGCGAAATGAGCCCTGCTTTAGATAAAAAATAAGTCACTACAGGTAGCTGAAACATCACTCCACAAGCCAATGCCAAGGTAGATACAAGGCCCACGAGTGAAACTATATCAATGATATTTTGAATCTCGTCAGCCAAGGTATAATTGGCCAAGAAATTAATACTGAGAGGAGTTACAATGTAGTAACCGAAAGCAATACCCGTTAAAAACAAAAAGGATACAACGAAGACTGCACCTCTCGAGGCTTTTTGCTCTCTAGTTCTTAGTCCTGGCCTAACGAAACGCCAAATTTCCCAGAATGTATAAGGGAAAGCTAAAATCAAACCGACAATAATTGAGGATTTGATGTGCATCGTAAATTGACCCGTTATCTGCCTATTCTGTAAATCAATAGGAATATCCTTTCCTATACACAACAGAGGTGAATTCATCATTTCTGATAATTCACAGAGTTTTCTGAAAGTCCAGAAATCTGACTTGGTAGGACCAAAAATGATCGTGCTCCAAACAAAGTCTTTGGCAAGGAATGCCGCAATCGAAAAAATAAGTATTGCCGCAGCCGAACGGATCAGGTGCCACCTCAATTCTTCGAGGTGGTCAAGGAAACTCATTTCCTTTTCGTCAATATCTTGTAATTGATCTAGTGCCAATTATGATTTGAATAATGGGAAGCTAGACATCCAGCCATTTACTTCTGAACAGATAGAAGCTAATTTTGAATCGTCAGCATGATGCATCAAAGCATCATCAATTAAGTCAACAATACGTTCCATGTCTGCCTCAACTAAACCTCTTGTAGTAACGGCAGCAGTTCCAACTCTCATACCAGATGTAACAAATGGAGATTTGTCATCAAATGGCACCATGTTCTTATTGATAGTGATGTCTGCTTTACCTAAAGTCTCTTCAGCAATTTTGCCGGAAATGCCTTTAGATCTCAGGTCGATAAGCATCAAGTGATTGTCCGTACCTGATGAAATCAGCTTATATCCTTTGTCTACAAATGATTGAGCCATTACTGCGGCATTCTTTTTCACTTGTAGGATGTAGTTCATGTAATCATCAGAGAGTGCTTCTCCAAAAGCTACTGCCTTAGCAGCGATAACATGCTCCAATGGACCACCCTGAGTTCCTGGGAAAACACCCGAGTCTAATAACTGAGACATTTTTCTAACCACACCTTTAGGTGTAGTCAAACCCCATGGGTTCTCAAAATCTTTACCGATCATGATCAATCCACCTCTTGGACCTCTCAAGGTTTTGTGTGTAGTTGTTGTCACGATATGACAATGCTCCAATGGGTCATTTAA
Source organism: Roseivirga sp. (assembly GCA_965267365.1). Classification (GTDB taxonomy): domain Bacteria; phylum Bacteroidota; class Bacteroidia; order Cytophagales; family Cyclobacteriaceae; genus Roseivirga. The sequence continues at coordinate 38,168 of OZ253951.1, forward strand.
TAACCCTCTAGCAATAAGCCCAGATGGGTGAGAAATATCCGCCAAGAGAATAGCACCAATTTGATCAGCGACTGCTCTCAATCTAGCATAATCCCAATCTCTACTGTAGGCTGAAGCACCACAAATGATCATTTGAGGCTTTTCCTTTAATGCCTTTGCCTCAACTTTATCCCAATCAATTAAACCCGTTTCTTCCTCTACGCCATAGAAATGAGGTTCATATAATTTTCCTGAAAAGTTTACTGTTGAGCCATGTGTTAGGTGACCACCATGAGAAAGGTCAAAACCTAGTATTTTATCTCCAGGCTTTAAACAAGCCAGCATGACAGCTGCATTAGCCTGCGCTCCTGAATGTGGTTGAACATTTGCCCATTCAGCTCCAAAAAGTTCTTTAACTCTGTCAATCGCAATATTCTCGATTTCATCAACCACTTCGCAACCACCATAGTATCTTTTACCAGGTAATCCCTCAGCGTATTTATTAGTCAAAATTGAACCCATAGCATTGATTACTTCTTCTGAAGCATAGTTTTCAGAGGCGATTAGTTCAATACCGTTGGTTTGACGTGATCTTTCTTTTTCGATTAAATCAAAGATTAGGCTATCAGTAGGCATAGATTATTTTTTTGCCAAAAATAGTCCATGGAAACTTAAATACCATGTAACAGGAAGGGTAATAAACAGATGGATTAATCTAGTGCTGATAAAATGGTATCTAACACTTGGGTTTGAGTAAAAGGCTTACCAATATAGCCATCGAGTCCATACTTTTTAATAGCTTCTTTTACTTCATTATAAGCGTATGTAGTGTAAGCCAGAATAGGAGTAGAGGCTGTTTTGAATTTGCTCGTTTCTCTGATCATTCGAGTGGCTTCGAACCCATCGATCATCGGCATGTGTAAATCCATTAAAACTAAATCTACATCATTTTCTACATAACTCAGGATTCCTTCTTTTGCTGAAAACGCTTTGAAACACTCAGCACCATACTTCGAAAGGGTCTTTTCAGCAACACTAAGGTTGATGGGGCTATCATCTATAATGAGTATAGACTTACCTTCAAGGATTGCTTTATCCTCAGAAATAGAGGAGCCTCGAGACGAATACATTTCGTCCGTTGATAAAATTTCATTGTCCAAAAGAAAATAAGACCTTGCACCCATGGGAATACTATGTATATATTTAGTGATTCCCAATAGGTAAAAGTCACCCATTCGACCAAAAAATTTTTTTATCTAAATCCTATTTGATACTTATCACATCAATTTTTGGACTATTCTACTGTAAAGTTGGGTTTATTCAATTTAATGTGCTAAATGAAAAATATTTATCTATCCTTTGGGTGACCTTTATGATGTGTAAAACACTAAATAATACGGAGCATGGGTGAGGACTCTTTGATTTTCCGTTTGCAGAGAGGTGACAAATCTGCACTAGAGGAAATTTATAAGAAGTACCGAACGGTTTTTGTGAACTGGATCACATTTGCCCATAAATGTACTCATGACGAAGCGATAGATATATTTCAATACTCTATCATCTCCTTCTACGAAAACGTTGTAGAGGGTTCTGTTGAAGAAATGAATGATGCAGGTATCAAAACCTACCTTTTCTCGATAGGAAAAAACAAGCTACTATCTGATTCTAGAAAGCAGTCGAAAATTTCTTATCAAGATGAAATTGAAGATTTCGAGGACGAGGGCATAGATCTAACGAACGACACCAAAGCCGAGAAAAGAATACTACTTCAAAAAATACTCAACGAGTTAGGCGAACCATGCAGCGAAATATTGAGACTCTTTTACTTCAATAATCTTTCTAACGATGAGATTGCAGAAGTAATGAATTATAAAAATGGAAACACAGTAAAGAATTTGAAATACAAGTGTCTCCAAAGAATTAAAAAAGCAATTAATACTGATGAAAAACACAGATCTAATTGACGGCTATTTACAAAATGACCTTTCTAACGAGGATTTGACTTCGTTTGAAGAGTCTTTAGTAAATGACCCTGATTTTGGCAGGGAATTTCAAGAATTGAAGGAGATTCAGTTGGGTGTCAAAGCATCAGCAAGAAAGGATATTAAATCATTTCTGAATGAAATGGAAGCAGATATCCAACACAGTGAATCAACCCTAAACAATTATAAAATGAAGAGAATGATTTCTGTAGCAGCTAGCTTTGTGCTAATTGCTACGATTAGTTTCTTCGCCCTAAATCAGAATACTCAACCTTCTCTCCAGAATATTTATTCAGAGAATTTTTCTCACTACGAAAATCTAAATGGACAAGTTAGGGGGGCGACTGAATCTTCAAGCCTTCAAAGCCAAGCATCTAGAGCCTATGATATGGGCAACTATTCTTTGGCTGCAGCATCTTATGCTGAATTAGTAAAGACTGATAAATCTGCGAATAATTATTTCTACATGGGTTTATCGAATCTTGAAGCTGAAAACTACAGCGAAGCAATATCAAACTTAAATGCTACTGTAAATAATTTTGATGCTTTTGATAAACAAGCTAAATGGTACTTATCATTAGCACACTTAGCTAATAATAACGAAGAAGCAGCTATTTCTACTTTAGTTAGTTTAACTAGTGAAAGCTCTGCTTATAAAGAGAAAGCTGAAACCGTTTTGAGAGAAATGGGGCTTTCTTGGACTTCATTTGATTTTGGAATCATTGAAGATGTGCACAAAAGACCTAGACAAGATTCACCTGACGGTAGTGCTGATGCAGTAGACTTTGAAGAATCTAGACAATGGCAATTTGGCGTTGTGGTTTCTGAAACCAACGGTTACAAATATAGATTTGTGACTGATGAGCCAATAGAAAGCTTAGAGGCTGGAAGTGCGGTAGAGATGATCGTTTTAAAGAAACACAAGAAAAAGAGATCTGGTCTTGCTGTAATCCTTGGCGAGAGATAAGAAATTCTTTCCAATCACACACATACACGCGAGAAAGAGAGCTTAAATAGTTCTCTTTCTTTTTTTATACCCTAATAGTATTACCAGTATCAGAATTACGGAGATTGAAATGTAGAGGATCCAACTATTCGCCTTTGATGGTTCACTATAATAAATGTTGTCTCCTAGGTGCACAAAAGAGGCCCAATAAAAAGGATGTGCTAAATAGGAATCAGCTTTGTCTAAATAGCTGAGTTTAGCTGATTGTAGAGACTCATTTATACTTCTCCCATCATTTATAAATTCACTATACATAGACTCCATCAGATTTGATGTAATCTTATCATTTACCTGCCAAAGACTCATAACAATTGATGGTAGGCCGGCAATAGCAAAGCCTCTAGCAATACTAAAAGACCCCTCGCCCTGATTGATTACGCCAATTCCACTCTCACAAGCACTTAAAACAGCTAGCCTAGCCTTAGGGCTAGCTAAGTATAAATCAGTCGTTTTTAATCTGTTATCATCTCCTGAACTAAATATCAATTCAGAGCTGTATTTATCTAAAGTATCCGCTCGGCCATGAACTGCCAAATGGAGTATATCGAAATTCTTAGAAAGGTCTAAAAACTCTTCTTTCGATGCTGAGTTAATAAAGGTGCCTGGATAAGACGCCTTCAACACGTTGATCTCTCTTTCCGTACCAGGAAGACCTCCAAAGTCATCAAAAGAATTACTCGCGAAACCCAACCCTAATATGCCTTCTGTCTCTTGGCTTTTAGCAGATCTATTTTGAATAAGAGATGACAATTGATAGCGAATTCGATAATCTTTTAATAAGAACGGCATCTGATCATAACTCAAAGCTTCATCCTGTTCGCTAATCAGGACTTCATATGGTAACCTTGAGAGTATATCATCAGGTATTATTGTCAAGAGTTCTTTTTTCCCATGATCATTAATGATAGGCTCTAGCAATTTAGAGTAGATAGCATAAGAGTTACTAGCAAATTCTTTCTGGTCTTGTTCAAACTCCTCCACGCTAGGCTGATTAATGATTGTATTTATGACCCCTAGCAAGTCCGCATCAAAATCATCATCAATCGGTACTTTATAAATACCACGTCTACTATCATCAAAAGAAAGAATGTAAATATTCTCGGCTCCGTAGAAATATTCAATGATCAATTCATTTTTATCTACCTCAATCACTTCAAGTTCGGACATTAAAGAAGTGAGAAGATCATCCGCCTGAATGGTTGATAATTCAAAATCGATTGAGTCTACTACTTGGCTAAATTTCTCGCGCGCAACAACCAACCTTTCATTCAACTGTACAATTGAATCACTCCTTACATCATCATCGAGAAGTTTATAAAAACCTGATTCAATAAAATGGAGCTCTTTAATCCGATTATTAAATTCTTGCTTCAATTCGGACGAAATGAAGTTGTTATTCACCTTTTCATATTCAGAGCTTTGCTCAAGGAAAAGAACCGACTTACTTAATCTTGAGAATTTTAAGGCTTGGTATATATAGGTATCCTCTCCAGTCATTTCGTGTAAAAGAAAAGCCGCTTCTATTGCCGTCTCATACATAAATCTAAATTCGCTCGATAAGAAAAGTTTTCCATCGGCAGCACTGAATTCTTGCCTCCTGTCTACTAGGACATCATGTAATTGAGCACTATTGTCTAGAACATTCAACAACAGAGTCTTTTTAGGAATGGAGTCTAAATCTATTCGCTCCATCACGGAGACCTTTCTCGATATGGTTTTGATCTGCTCCATTGAAAGGGCAAGGCTTGTGTCATTGGGAAATTCCATCCAAGACCTAGTGTTGTTCGGCATTGAATTCAGAAGGGCAGAATCATAGTTTATGAGTGCTTGCTGATAATCTTTAAGACCATCATAATAATCACCAATCAGATCATAAGAGCTATGGAGTGAGGTTGAGGGCATAATGACATTTGCCTTGTATAAGGAAAGCCCATTTTCATAATACTCAAGTGATTTATCAAGCTCGTTTAAGCCTAAATAGCACTCCCCAATGGAGAATAATACTCTTGAATAAAACCTGGCATTGACACTTGTCTCGTTTCCTATCAGAAGTGCCTTTTGATAATAATTCAGTGCCTCTTCAAAATTGCCCAGGTTGGCATAAGACTCACCCAATGTCCGCATTAATGAAGGATACTCAATATAGTTTTCAGGATTTACCCTTTCCTCCTCTATTAAATCTAAGAGAGAGGAGCCTATCTTAATGGCCTCATCATACTCTCTTTTGGCCAACATTACCTCTATTAAATTCATATAGGAGTTAGCGTATACCTCAAAATTAGCTTCGAAATAATCATTCTTAACTAAGACCTTTTCTTTATTCTCTAAAGCATACTTATAACCCTGTATGGCTGAGGTCACAGCCCTCTCATAGTCCCCATTTGTGATATACATATCAGGATAATCTTGCATGATATAAAGTATTTCAACAGGATCAGGCTTAGACTTACTTTCTTCGAATTCTTGTCTTAGGCCAACATATTTTAGAAGCGTGTCTGTACTTCCATAAGAGTAGCTATAAGCATAAAACTTATAGTCGATAATAGAGCTATACAATCTCTCATCGAAATACTCGCTCGAGTTATAAAGAGCCATTGCCGTATCAAAAAGGGCTTTTGAAGTAAAGAAGTCTTCAAATCGATAGAAATAAGTGCCATAAGTCTTATAAACACGAGCCATCAAAAGATCATCAGAAGACAAGTGCTTTTTCGCCAAACCATATGCTTTATCGATCAAAGAAAAAGCACCTTCATAACCAACACCTTCCTGCCTTCTATATGAATGAAATTTAAGTTCTAATGCTGCGATGTAGGTTCTCACATCTTCGGTTGTGTCTAAAGTGCTGATTACCTTGTCAACTTCTTTTAAAGCAGCACCGTAGTCTCTATCGGAATAAAGCTCATTGGCTTTCTTAAGCAAAAAAGGTGGGTAACTATCTGGGGATTTATTAACACGAAAATCCTGACATGCTAAAGGAATAACTATAGCCAAGAAAAAGGCCGAAAGTATTAATCTCGAAATATTCGCGCGCATTGCAAACACAATACTACTGTGTTAAGGTGATGTTTGAAGGTACAAATATTAAAATGAGCAACCAAGTGGCCTTTTCTTAAGAACAGATTAATTAATGTGCAGTTATTATAAGGTGAACATAGTAATAACAACAGAAGTAGAGGCCAGAGTTGATCAGGTAAGAGAGGGGTTTACCCAAGACCTCTTTTTGAAATTGAACCCTCCTTTTCCAAAAGTTAGGCTTGAACGATTTGACGGATGTACGAAGGGCGATATTGTAGAAATGGAACTCAATTTTGGCTTATGGAAAGAACGATGGCGAAGTGATATTACCGATAGTGAAGTAACAGATAGCCTTTTTAGATTCATTGATGTTGGCACTACCCTACCCTTCCCATTTAGCAAATGGAGACATCATCACATCGTCAAAGAAGTAGAGGGTAAAACCATCATTGTTGACGATATTGAATATTTCGCTAAAAATAATGTCTTGTCTGCTTTACTGTTTCCTCTGCTGTATTTACAGTTTTTATATAGAAAGCCTGTCTACAAGAAGACGTTTTCAAAAACCTAAATGGTTGAATAAGAACCTTTTTGTTCTATTTTAGGTATAAATAACAATCGAGACTCAATGAAAAAGCCACTTGCCATATCATTTTTAATGATACTTTTTTGCTATTCAGCAATGGGGCAAAACCCGTTAGGCTTTTCTCTACTCAAGAAGAATCAACAAGTTGAACTATCCTTCCAGAATGAGAGTAATCTCATTGTTATTCCGATTATCCTAAATGGTAAAGGACCTCACAATTTTATTTTAGATACTGGCTCTGAATCTGGAATGATCTTCGATAAATGGGTCATAGGTGAAAATAACTTAGTTGATGCTCGCACGGTCCCTATCTACTCAGGTGATGGCAATAAGATCACTGACCTGCTAGTCGCAAATGATGTTAATATTCAGTTCAAGGGTGTCCAAGGTGAGAAGCAGTCAATGTTGGTGTTTCAAGAGAACGATCTCGATATTCAAAATGCCTTAGGTGTACAAGCTATCGGTGTTTTAGGCTCCGAAATTTTTAACAGATTCATTGTCGAAGTCAATTATGAAAAAGAATCGATCAGACTTTATGAACCGAGCAAATTCAAAGTACCTAAAGGATTTAAAAAAGTAGACATTGAAATACGAGACCTGAGACCATTTGTAGAGGTTAAAGTGAAGCAAAAAGGTCAGGCTGCCACGAAAGTCAATTTGCTGATTGACACCGGAGCGAGTAGTGCACTTTTCTTAGATGCTGAGAATAATGACAACATCACTGTCCCTGAGAAAAACATTCAACATACTATTGGCAGTGGTCTTACAGGTAATATTGTAGGAAAAGTAGGCCGAGTAGATAAAGTCCAAATAGAGAAATTCAGGTTTAAAAAAGTGGTAGCCTCCTACCCTGAGAATTGGAAAATTAAAAAGGAAGTTAAAGGTGAAGATGGTAGCCTCATTCGCTATGGCACTATTGGCTCTGATATTCTTTCTCGCTTTACAGTTATTTATGACTACTTCAATGAAGTGATGTATCTGAAAAAGAACAACACTTACAAAGACGCTTTCAAGTTCAATACTATGGGACTTAGAATTATTGCGAAAGGTGAAAACCTCGACCAATATTTCATCAATGAAATCATTCCAAACTCCCCAGCTTCAAAGCTTGAATTTTTGGTTGGTGATGAGATCATCGCTCTCAATGGTAGACCCGTTTTCTTTTACAAATACTCAGAGATCAATACCATATTGAGAGCAGAACCAAGAACTCGTACCACAATTATTATCAGACGGAATGGTGAGCTGATTAAGAAAGTGATCAAGCACAAAAAGTTGATATAAAAAAAAGGCCTCAATTGAGGCCTTTATATTTTCGTAATCCTAAAAATCTATTTAGGATCCAGAATATCATTCACTCTGATCAGTGCATCTTCCAAGTGAATTTTACTCATTCTATCTCTAGTTCTTGGAATAGCCGCTCTTATCTGCGATTGCATAGTTTTCAATTCAGCTCTCACAATAGGTCTGATATCAGATTGCTTAGCATTGATACCTGGTCCGAAGAATCTTCTGAATGCTGGATTTTCTTGTAGTTCACCAGTCATTAATGTCTCAAGGCGATCGATATGTGCTCTCTGAAGATTTCTTCTGTAAGTATCGATAGTAGCGCCTCTTCTCAATTCACTCCAAATACCACCACGAACATCAGCCATCATTTCCATCATGCCATAAGCATCATCTCCATTCATAGCTTCATTTTCAATCATTCGACCAAGCTTTCTCCACTCAAGCAATGAGTTAAGAGTTCTCACTTGCATAGATCTCATGGCTTCAACTGTACCATAGTCTCTTAATCTTCCAATGATCTCTTCATCTAACATCCAATCAGGAGTATCAAATAAGTTATCATTTAAGAAAGCAACTGCCTCTTTCTGCTTGGCTTTAGGAGCGTGCGTATAGATTACACCATCCTGATCGATATTCTTGTATTCTTCTTTTACACCGCCAACATATCTACCAACATGGCCCATGTACCTGTTGAACTGAGATTGAACTTCACCGTACATCTCGCCTAGTTCAGTGTAATCAGAGCCTTCAACATATGTCCAGTTTCTTAGGTTGGTCATAATCAACTGAAGGTTTTTGATACCATAAGCACTTGCTTTCATGGCATCGTCTCCTAAATCTTCACTCTGAGCAGTGTAGTCATTCGGATTTCCTTGACGACCAAATCTATAAAGAGGGTCACCATTTTTATCCGCAATCCACTTTCTAAGTGTAGGTAGTTCTTCTTCCGGAGAGTTTGCATCTAAAATTGGTCTGTAACCCCACTCGATAGCAAACTTATCATACTCTCCAATGTCTGGCATCAAAGCAACACCTTCATCACCTGGCTGAGCTACATAGTTAAATCTAGCATAGTCCATAATGGATGGTGCTGTACCCATTCTTTGAGTAAATGAAGCAGATCTTAATGAATCTACTGGATAAGAATGACTCGATGCAAAGTTGTGTGGTAAACCTAAAGTGTGACCTACTTCGTGTGCAGATACGAATCTGATCAAACGAGACATCACTTCATTGTCAAACTCTGGGCTTTGAGCTCTAGGGTTTACAGCAGCAGTCTGGACAAAGAACCATCTTCTTAGAAGAGTCATTACATTATGATACCAGTTGATATCACTTTCAAGAATCTCACCTGAACGTGGATCTGAAACGTGAGGACCATTCGCATTAGGAATTGGTGAAGCCAAATATCTAACTACTGAATATCTAACATCCTCAGGACTCCAATCAGGATCTTCTTCAGGAGTAGGTGCATCTTTCGCGATTATGGCATTCTTGAAACCAGCTTTTTCAAAAGCTTTTTGCCAGTCTTCTACACCATCTTTGATGGCTTGTCTCCATTGCTCTGGAGTAGCTCTATCGATATAATAAACAATTGGCTTCTTAGGCTCAACTAGCTCGCCATTCTTAAATTTCTCAACGTCTTCGTCCTTAACTTCTAGCCTCCATCTGTCTAAGTATCTTACCGTCTTAGACTGCTGAACGTCTAAACCATAATCGGTTGTTCCTCTTCCGAACCAACCTACTCTACGGTCATACATTCTGCGCATCATTGGCTCTTCTGGAAGAACGATCATTGAATTGCTCATCATCACAGTGATGGATCCATCTGCGCTTGAAGAAGGAGAATTATTAGCAAAATAAGTCTTTACATGTCTTAGCTCAATATTTTGAGGATAACTGCTTACTCTGTCCACATAAGATCTTTCAGCATCTAGTCTTGTCACTCTATACTGAGTTCTTCTGAACTGAGGAAGACCCAGAGGCTTGATGTCCTTGGTCAACATATTAGTTGCTTCAATAACAACCCCAGAAGAATCTTTTGATAAAGCTTTAATTGGGAATGAAGCCAAAATTGGAGCGAAGTTAGAATTCTCCACTGCCTCAGCTACTGGTAAACTATCAGCAGCAGTAACAATGGTAGAAATAATCTTTAAGTTGATTCTATCATGGTCGCGTTCCCATCTCAACATTTGAGTATTGGTTTTACCGCCACCGAAACCGATACCAGAAGCTGTTTTTGCAATTCTGGTGACCATCAGCATATCTCTACCTAATAAGTCATTAGGGATTTCGAAGAAGTATTTTTGATCCATTCTGTGAACGTTGAATAAACCTTCGTCAGTCTTAGCGTCCTTGGTAATTACTTTGTCAAAAGGTTGAATTCCGCCTTTCTTAGGTGCCGGCTTTTTTTGTTGAGCCGCTGCAGCTTTCTTAGCTGCCTCCTCTTCTTGTTGCTTTCTTTTTCTTCTGCTTTGAGCATCAGAATCGATGGTGGCAAACAGCATCGTAAAAAGAACTACAAGAGAAAGGAAATGCCTCATTGTAAGTTTGGTTTTTATCATTTTCCTAAGGATTGTTTAGTTCTATTAATAGTTTGTAATAAACTTATGTTCAAATAGTAAGGTTGTGATTGAGTTTTATTTAAATGGCAACAAATAGGTGTAGAGGGGGCAAAAATTGAAAAAAATTTGCATCATAGGTGGCGGTTTAGGTGGATTAATCTCGGCAATTCTATTGGCACGAAAAGACTTCGATGTGACGCTTTTCGAAAAAAAGGAATATCCTTTTCACAGAGTCTGCGGTGAATACATCTCAAATGAGGTAAAAAGCTTTCTCGAAAGAGAGGGAATTTATCCTGAGGAATTCTCACCATCTGACATCTCTCAATTCCTATATACCTCCACAAAAGGCAACACTCACCAAATGCCACTCGACCTTGGAGCATTCGGAATAAGCCGATACCATTTAGATCAATTCTTGGCTGAAAAAGCTATTGACTCTGGTGCCCAAATCAAGACAAACACCACCATTAGCGAAATCATCTTTGATAAGGACGAATTTCATCTGAAAGATCAAAAAGGAAAAAACTATCACTCAGATTACATCATTGGTGCCTATGGAAAGCAAAGTGTAATTGACAAAAAACTCAATCGTTCCTTTATCCAAAAACGAAACCCATACATAGGGGTCAAGTACCACATCAAAACGGAATTTCCGAAAGACTTAATTGCTCTTCATAATTTTGAAAGTGGGTATTGCGGCATTTCAGCTATAGAAAATGACCTATTTAATCTCTGCTATTTAGGCAATAGGAATGTCCTCAGAAAATATGGCTCGATAGCTGAAATGGAAGAAAATGTTCTTTATCAAAACCCGTTCTTAAAGGAAATATTCACCAACTCAGATTTTGTTTTTGATAAACCTGAGGTCATAAATGAATTTTCATTTGCCCCTAAAACAGCGGTTGATCAGCATGTTCTAATGGTTGGAGATGCAGCTGGTCTCATCACACCCTTATGCGGAAATGGCATGGCCATGGCAATTCACTCGGCTAAAATTGCCTCAGACATGCTTCAATTCGGGCTCAGTCGAACTGAGACTGAAAAGGCCTATTCTCAAAAATGGACCAAGACCTTTGCGAAAAGACTATGGATAGGTCGGCAAGCACAGAAGCTCTTTGGTACACCCCGCAGTTCTGAACTTGCGGTAAAGATCATGAAAAACTCCCCTTTTATAGCCAAAAAGATAATGGCTAACACACATGGGCAGCCTTTCTAATACACTCCCACCACATTCAAGACTTGTGTAGAATTGAGAAATAAATACAGGTAGAAACCACCAAGGCAGGTCGCTGAAATGATATTCAATCTCATGGTGTTGGTGTAATTCGCCATTTCCCGATTTCTAATGGTTTTCAGAAACCACCAACCAAAATAGGCAACAACTGGAGCCATGAATGCCAAGAACATGAATCCGTACTTAAGATTGAAATACGTTGATAAGTAAAGCACAAAGCCAGCAGAAGCTAACGCAAAGAAGATTCCTGTAAATAAAAATGTGTTTTTGACTCCTAAAAGAATTGACAAAGTGATGTCTCCTCTTTTTTGATCTTCCTCATGTTGATAGATCTGAGTCATAGGGTAAGAACCCCACAATATTCCCGAGGCCAACAAGCCCCCGAACAAAATCTTTGGCTTGAGAATGGAAAATATATCATACCCATTTAAACCAATATACACGATCCATACAACCCAAGCACCTTGGAAAAACCCAGCAATTAACCAGCTGATTATAGGTTTCTTTTTTAGGCGAATACTTGGGTGACTGTAAGCCCTAGACACTAAAACATAAACCAGAACCATAAGGCCGACAGTATAACCGTCAAAAAGAAATAAGGCAGCAAAAAGACCAATTGTATCAAATACCTGCGCGATGTAAAGCACATTCTTATCCACTTTGGGTGGGTTTTTTAAACCTCCAATACTGCCTTCATCTTTATCATAAAAGCTGTTATAAGCGTTAGAACCTGGATAAATGAAGAAGTGAAGAATCAGAAATAGTAATCCCAGACCAGCCTCATTTAAGTTCGGACTGAGAGAGATTGCCCAGAGATAAATGGGTAGAAGAAAATAGCTAAAAGGAATTCTAAGATGTAGCCAAGTAGACTTTTTGAACATAAAGCTGCGATTCTGAAAACAATTTATACCAAAATCGACTATTATCGTATGTGTCGGTAAGCATAAAATCAATTGGTACGGCAGTACCCGAGTATCAAATAGATCAGAACAGTGTTTTTGAGTTTATGGCGATGGCACACGAGTTAGAAGGAAAAGAGAAAACTCGTCTTCAAGCCCTCTACAGAGCCAGTGCCATTGAATCGCGGCATTCAGTGGTTGCTGATTATGGCACACTAGATAAAAGTAAATGGCAGCTATACCCAGCTAATGATCAATTAAGTCCCTTTCCTACCACCAAAGAGCGAAACGAGCTCTACAGAAAAACAGCGCTTCCATTGGCCATTTCCGCGGTGAATGATGCCGTAAAGCCACAGGAACTTAAAAATGTAACTCATCTTATCTCGGTAAGTTGTACTGGACTTTATGCGCCCGGACTTGACATAGATTTGATTGAGGCGCTAGGTCTAGATGCTGAGACAGAAAGGACCTGCATTAATTTCATGGGGTGCTATGCCGCTATTACCGCGCTTAAATCTGCCAATGCTATTTGTAAAGCTGACCCGTCAGCTCAGGTTCTCATTGTTTGTGTGGAACTATGTACAATACATTTTCAAAAAGAAAGTGACGAGAATAATTTGATTGCCAATGCCATCTTTTCAGATGGGGCCGCTGCTGCCCTGATCAACGCAGAGGAATCTGAACGAATACAGCTCAAAATTGATGGGTTTCTCAGTAGGCTCTTCCCTTCTGGTAAAGCCGAAATGGCATGGAACATCGGCAACACCGGTTTCGAGATGAAGTTAACCACCTATGTACCTGATCTGATCGAATCAGGAATTGACAAGCTACTGCAAGATCTAGGCGCTGAAAAAGCAGACCTATTTGCTGTCCACCCAGGAGGTAAAAGAATCTTAGATGTTGTTGAGAAAAGTTTGGGCTTAGACAAGAGCCAAAATGAAGCAGCACATCAGGTATTGCGCAAGTATGGTAATATGTCTTCACCCACCATCCTATTTGTGCTGAAAGAAGTTCTTCATCAATTAAAAGATTCTGATAGAGGTAAAACTGTCGCTGCAATGGCCTTTGGACCAGGTTTGACAATTGAAACCGCCAAGTTTCAAGTAACCTAATCTAGTTTCTTGAACTGCTGATTATACCAAAGAAACTTACCTAGATTCTCATTACTTCTCATTAAAAGCTTATGCCTGCGCACGCTATAATCATAACCTGCTTTCTTTGATAAGCCTCTATATTTCAAGGATGGATATAGCAAACTACCCTCTGAGCTGACAAACCTTTCTCGGTTTAAAGTATCATCCTTCAAAAAGATAAAAGAACCTTGAATTAGTGCCCCATCTGGCCTATCATTGGTTCGTTCAATTTCTGCTTTCTCCACCTCATCTGGTAAAAATATATCCTGCCTTAGCGGATAATAGGCCATAGGATTTTTGTAGTTTGAAACTACTGAGATGATAAAGTCTTCGACTTTTTCTTGAGCGTATGATGCGTTAATAACTGAAGTAGTCATCAATGCAAAAAACAATAAGCCCCTAAGAGAAGTCATAATTCAATATAACACTTGATACTTCAATTTGGTGAAATGAGTTTCAAAAATCGATCATATGAGGAGGAATTAATGGATGACTTGGATTCCTCTGGCCCTGTGATTGAACAGACATTGAAAGAACTAGAGGTAATCAATCGGCTTTTAGGTGGTAATCAGGTAACTACAAATGGTCTTGAAATTTTAACCAGTAACTCCAATGAAACCATCACCATAGGTGATCTAGGATGTGGAGGCGGAGACATTTTAAAGTTGGTGGCTCAATGGGCAGAAAAGAGGGGTAAAAACATCCAAATGATCGGTTTTGATGCGAATCCTCATATCATCAAATATGCGGAAAAGAACTGCTCAGAATTTAGAAATATCTCTTTTGAAACAGCCGACATATTCTCCGGAGAATTTAAAGAAAGAAAATTCGATATCATCATATGTACCCTTTTTACTCATCACTTTCATGATGATGACCTAACCAGAATTTTCACACAATTTAAAAGCCAAGCAAAGCTGGGTGTAGTCATCAATGACCTCCATCGCCATTGGCTAGCATATTACTCCATTAAACTGTTGACACTGTTGTTTTCAAAGTCTGAAATGGTGAAGTATGACGGCCCTTTATCAGTTAAAAGAGCTTTCAAAAAGAAAGATTTAACCAACATTCTTTCCAAAGCTGGGATATCTAATTTTGATTTGAAATGGAAGTGGGCTTTTAGGTGGCAATTAGTCTTTTAGCCAACCCATTTTACTTTTTCCTCTATTGGCTTTCTTAATCCTTTCCCTGGAAACTCACCCTTAATATTTCCTATATACAAGAAACCTAAAAGCTTGTCCTCTGTCTCAAGTCCAAAAAATGACTTTGCCTCATCCATGTAAGTGATGCCCCCCGAACCCCAATAGCAACCAATACCATAAGCAGAAGCTGTCAAATACATATTTTGTACAGCCATAGCCACAGAAGCTAATTCTTCTTCCTCAGGTACAGATTCTTCTTCATCTCT
This sequence comes from Roseivirga sp., assembly GCA_965267365.1. Classification (GTDB taxonomy): domain Bacteria; phylum Bacteroidota; class Bacteroidia; order Cytophagales; family Cyclobacteriaceae; genus Roseivirga. The sequence continues at coordinate 53,264 of OZ253951.1, forward strand.
CTTCATTCCAATGGCAATAATATGTGATGCCATCATGGGCTTTGAAGCCAGTTTATCAAACTTTTTCTGATCATAGTTACCCATTTCTGTACTTACTTCTTTGTACAGGTTTGATTGAAACTCAGCGAGTTTTTTCAATCCGCTACCATAAAAAACAGTAAACCTCCAAGGTTCAGTAAATCTATGAGTTGGGGCCCAATTGGCGTTTTCAAGCATCTGCTGAATGATCGACTCATCTACAGGTTCATTACTATAAAACTTCGGAAATACCGACCTTCTATTTTTGATTAGATCATTAACTAATTCAGGTGTCATTGGTCAAATTTGAGTTTAAGATTAATGAAGAAGTTTCTTGTTGGTGCTGGCTGAAAATACCTTCCTCCAAAGGCGTTCAGATCATTTCCTAAACTATAGTTTTCGTCTAGAAGATTATCGATACCAACGGACAATTGAACGTGAGTTTTACCAAAACTCTTATTCCATCCAGCTTTAACGTCAATCAATTGAAACGAATCTGCATACACAGAGTTGGCATCATTTAAAGGTATTTCATCCGTGAATAAATACGAGAGATTAACAAATAGGCCGTTGTTCAACGAAAGGTCTGTTGTAAAACCGATTACATTCGGAGCGGTACCCGTCAGCGCATTTCCCGTTAGGTCATTTCCTCGGTTCTCATAATCTCCGAATTCGAATTCATGATAGGTGTAAGCAAGCGATGTGGATAGGTTATTTATGAACCCACTCATATCAATGATCCAGTTTCTCTTTAACTCTAACTCTATTCCATTCTGTTGAATTGCTCCTGAATTCCTAAATAAAACTACACCGTCTTCATTAGTAAATGTTGTAATGGACTCGGTTAAATCGAAATGGAAAATGGCAAGATCATAAGAGAAGGAAGGGCTACCGCCCCTAAGGTTCAACTCATAATTAATTCCTCTTTCCGCTTGTAGATCTGTATTTAAACTTCCTTCATTGGTTCTAACCTCGCTTGTTGTGGGCACCGAATATCCACTCGAGACAGATAGATGAGCATTGATCCATGGATCGATAAACCTTGAGATTGAAAGTCTAGGATTAAGAACCGCATCGAATGATTTCTCAAAAGATTGCGGGTTATCATTGATCTTATCAATGGTTCGGTCAATTTGGTAAGATGTTTTTCCGAGGCTCATGTCTATCTCAGCTGTCCAATTACCGAAGCTTCTATTAAAGCCGACAAAAGCGATTAATTCCTTGCTCAGAAGTTCATCAGCAAAGCGAATGGTATCCGATTGACCGGCTCTATTTCCAAAGTTCTTACCATCGAAAAAAGCCTGTTGGTATTCCAGACCATAGGTCAGTTTCGAATGTGATCCCAGATCGTGCTGATTGAATGACCTAAGGCCAAATCGCTGCTCAGTATCTCTTTTATAATCTAGAATGAAAGGGTTTTCAAACTTTCTGAATGAGCCAAAAAATTGTGTGTTGTTTACGAATTGATCCGAAAACTGATATTCCTGACCAAGACGCATTAAAAGCAATTGATGATCTATAGAAGAGTTTTGATCAACACTTCTTGGTCGGGGTTGACGAGGGTCTTCCTCCACTTGATCAGCATTTAAACCACCTGGTATCTGGTAGTTCAAATCAGAGTATAAAATTGATGTTTCAATTGTTCTTTTCTCCCCAGAAAAGAGAAGCCCATCTAATTCAAATACCGTTTTTTCTGATTGATTATGTCTTCTGTAACCGTCCGTTCGATGATGAACGAACTTGGCTGTCCAAGAACTATTTGTATTGAGTGTATTATAACTAAGGGCATAGCGTTGGAGATTGAAGCTTCCAAAGGTTAAGTCTGCCTGAACAGAATTAGCAGTACTTGAATAATCAGTGCTACCAATTTTCATCACACCGCCTGTACCTGCACCAAAAAAGCTACCTGCAGGGCCTTTGACGATCTCAACGGAATTCATGTTTTGCCTATCGAGCATATTGATATATGTGTTTCCCCCTGGGTCTGTAAAGGGAATTCCATTCCAGTATATCTTGACATTACGCACTCCAAATGGAGACCTCAATGAACTTCCCCTAATGGAAACACGATAACTCGAAGCAGCTCTTTCTTCAAATGTGACTCCTGGTACTAGATTTATAGGCCTTACCAAAGACAACTCATCAAATCGATTGAGTTCTTGAGATGGCAGTTTTCTTACGGAACCAGCAACACCATCTAACTTGGCATTGTTGCTAAAACCATCAACTATGACTTGGTCTAACTGTCGATTAATGGGGCTTAGCACATAAGTATACTCACCTGTTTGGATAGCTTTAATTTCAATCGATTTGTAACCCAAGGCCAGAATTTCGACTTGCTCGATTAAGGTTAATTCAGAAGTCCAAACCCCTACACTATCCGTTAACTTAGCATTATTCGAGTTGGTCAATTTATGATGCACCAAAGCCTCAGGTATTGGCTTTAGTCCAGCATCTAGGACTGTAATTTTGATTTGTGCATTAACCACCAGATTAATTGCTAATAGAGATACGATTAGGCTGAGGCGAAAAGTATTGTTCATAAGAGTTCAAGACATAAACACCAACAAGGTCCTTATGTTCTATTTTGAAAATGCTTAAAGGTGGCTAAATTCTAAAAACTTTCGGAAGTGGTTCGCATATATGATACAAACGGCTTTGATCAATTATTTCGGGATAAAAGCATTCGGGTTTTTAGAGTAGATGACACTAAAGTCTGTATAGCTCAATACGAGGGTAGTTTCTTTGCTTTTGAGTTCCTCTGCCCTCATCAAAAACATCCATTAAAAGATGCCAAGGTCACCGCTTTTGGAGAAGTAGTCTGTCCTTTACACGAATATCGATTTTCATTAGAATATGGAAGTGAGTCAAACCACAAATGCGGCCCTTTAAAACGCTTTAAATTGCATATAAAATCGGATGGAGTATATTTAGAGCTTTAAGGCGTGTATTAATTTTTATTGGGAACATCTAGTTATATTCTGAACCCTGTCGGTGCAAAAAACAGAATTGCAGCATTAGACATTTTGAGGGGAGTAGCGGTTTTGGGAATTCTCGTCATGAATATCCAGAGCTTTGCCATGCCTTCTTCTGCTTATCTCAATCCGACTTCATATGAGCGCTTAGAGGGCAATGACCTTTTTGTTTGGTTGGCCAGTCACGTTTTTGCCGATCAAAAATTCATGACCATTTTCTCGATGCTCTTTGGTGCAAGTCTGATCATGCTTTCTCAAAAAGCAAGAAAAGAGCATCTACGGTCTACAGACCTTCAATACAGAAGATTTATCTATCTCGGCATTATCGGCCTCTTCCATGCTTATCTTTTGTGGGCAGGCGACATCTTATTTATGTATGCCATTTGCGGGTTCTTAATGTTCATTTTTCGAAATCGTAAGTCTTCTGCTCAGGTGAGAGCGGGAGTTATATTTCTAGTTATCGGCTCTGTCATAAGTTTAGTTATTGGTTACACCGTTCCTTTATGGGAGCCTGGCGAATATGAAGCCACAAGAACCGATATGTGGATGCCGACTTCTGAGGCCATTTCCGAAGAAATAGATTATTACACTAGCAGCTGGGAAAGGCAAATGTTTATTCGAGCTCCGCAGGCTTTTGGCATGCAAACCAAGGTATTTGTCTTCGAAAGTTTTTGGAGAATTTCTGGCTGTATGTTGATAGGAATGGCGCTTTATAAAAGGCGCGTCTTTAAACTAAAGCAGTCATCCAAATACTACATGAAAATGGTTGGATATGGCTTCGGCTTAGGACTGCCATTGGTCGTCATAGGCACTTTGTTAGACTTCAACTATGATTGGGATTTTCAATTGAGCTTTTTCTATTTCTCCCAATTCAACTATTGGGGAAGTGTTTTAATGGCCTTAGGATACATAGGGATAATCATGCTCCTCTGTAAATCTTCTACTCGTAGTTTCTTAGCCCAAAGAATGGCCGATGTGGGAAGAATGGCTTTGAGTAACTATCTCATTCAGTCCATCATCTGTTCGTTTATTTTTTATGGACACGGACTAGCGCTGTTTGGAGATCTGGACCGCTCTGCCCAAGCAGTGTTTGTATTAGCGATTTGGGCATTTCAAATATTCTTCTCAGCAGTCTGGTTGAATTTCTTCAAATACGGCCCATTTGAGTGGCTTTGGAGATCTTTAACATATGGAAAGGCTCAACCTTTCTTCAACACTTAATTATCCTTGATAGAAGCCCGCATCTATCAATTCATCTTGATCATCAGATTTGACGGCAAAGTTGAACCCTTTATGAATTGAGAATGCACCATATTCTCCATTCTTATTTAAGGCTAGAAAACCAACTTGTAAGTTCTGATAGTCATCTGGGTATTTCTTCACTATTCTATTAACCGCTTGTTCACAAGCTTCCTGCGGAGAATAACCCTGGCGCATTAATTCGACAATCATATGTGCACCACAAATTTTGATAACAAATTCACCTAGACCGGTTGCCGTAGCAGCACCCACCTCATTATCCACAAAAAGACCAGCACCTATAATCGGAGAATCTCCAACTCTACCGTGCATCTTCCAAGCAGCACCACTGGTTGTACAGGCTCCAGACAAATTTCCTGAATCGTCCAAGGCTACCATACCTATGGTGTCGTGGTTTTCAATATTAATCTCTGGATGATAATCCTGCTTTTCGAGCCAGTTCTTCCAGGCCTTCTCAGACTTTTCTGTTAAAAGGTTCTCTTCTTTAAATCCCTTATCTAGGGCGAATTTTTTTGCTCCCTCTCCAACTAGCATAACATGAGGTGTGTCATCCATCACTTTACGAGCTACGGCAATCGGGTTCTTAATGTCTTGTAAGAATGCTACAGAACCGGCATTCTCAAATTCATCCATAATACAGGCGTCAAGTGTCACTTTGCCATCTCTATCAGGGAAACCTCCTATTCCAACCGTGGCATTTTCCGGATCATTTTCTGTCACCATTACGCCTTGCTCTACTGCATCCACTGATCTGCCCTTTTTAGATAGAACCTTCCAAGCCTCGGCATTAGCTTCTAGGCCATGATTCCATGTTGAAATGACCACAGGCTTTTTCATTTCTTGCCGAGGAGCACAGGCTAAAGAGCCTAAACTAGCACTACTAACAGCTAAGCCGCTAAAAATGGTTGACTTTAAAAATTTACGTCTATTACTCATGGTCATTAGATTGGATGATTTGAAATATCGACATTGCAAAGCAGTTATCTATACCCTTCACATAAATTTGACTCTGCTTTTTGTTCATTTTTATAATCGCCAGATATTGAAGATATTAGTTCAGGTCAAACTCAAATTTAATCACTATGCTATTCTCATATTTTAGAACTGCTTTTCGCAGTCTCCTCAAAAAAAGAGTATTCTCCTTTCTAAACATATTTGGACTTGCTTTAGGTATGGCTTGCTGCATGATCATCTTTCAGTATGTCACCTATGAGAGAAGCTATGATACCTTCCATGAAGATCATGAGAATATCTACAGAGTTCAGTACAACTATTTCAAAGAGGGAGAAGCCATTTTTAAATGTGCCGCAGCTGTTCCGGCAGTAGGCCCAGAAATGAAGAATAGCTTTCCAGAAGTATTAGAGTTTGCAAGAGCATTCCCAATTATGGGTCTGATTCGAAAAGAGGACATTAGTTTTAAGCAAAAACTTCAAATAGCTGACCCTACCTGGTTAACTATTTTCGACTGGGGAGTAATTTCAGGCAATCCAGCAGATGCACTTGATGGTTCCAATAAATTGGTTTTGACAAAGTCTGCAGCCGAACGTTATTTCGGTAATGAAGACCCAATGGGTAAAACATTGACTTGGAATAGCTCATGGATCAATGAAGACTTTATCGTTACTGCTGTTTTGGAAGATGTACCTGAGAATTCGCACATTAAGTTTGACGTTCTCATTTCATTTCAAACCTTAGTAGACGCAGATGAAAATGCAGCTACTGCTTGGGGTTGGTATGATTTTAATACCTATGTCAAAATGCAACCCGGTACTGATCATGAAGCTTTTAACTCTAAGTTTGATGAGCATCTCCATAATATCAGGGGAGAAAATTTTGCTGAACGCAATTACCGACAGGAGTTTCTGCTGCAACCTCTAACAGATATTCACCTAAAATCTAACCTTTTACAAGAGTCCGAACCGGAAGAAAATGGAGATGCTGATTCTGTTTACTTCTTGGGTATACTAGCCATTTTCATTTTAGTTATTGCTTGGGTCAATTACATCAACCTAGCTTCCGCTAAATCTTTGGAAAGAGCTAAAGAAGTTGGTGTACGTAAAGTTATGGGAGCCTACAGATCAAATTTGGTTACTCAATTCATCATTGAATCAGTATTGATCAACCTAATTGCAGCCATAATTTCTTTAGGCTTAGTGTACCTAAGCTTACCTTACTTCAACCAACTAACTAATTCCCCACTTAGCTTGGGGCTTATTTTCAATTCTGGTACTTGGCTATTGGTGATTGGTGTGTTCCTATCCGGTGCATTATTATCCAGTCTATACCCTGCTTTTGTTATGTCATCATTTAAGCCAATCGTTACGCTGAAAGGCAAGATGACCACTTCCAGCAAAGGTACTTTTCTTAGAAAGGGCTTGGTTACTTTTCAGTTCTTAGCTTCTGTCTTTTTGATTGCAGGAACACTGATTGTGTTTGAACAATTGACCTACCTAAAAAACAGGGATCTCGGATTTGAAATGGCCGAAACCTTAGTGATCGAAGGACCCAGTTTAATAGCCGTAGACTCTCTCTATTCTGCTGAGTATAATAGTTTCAAAAATGAAGTGCTACGTCACCCTAATGTGAAGTCATTGTCGGGGTCAAGTAATGTTCCCGGGGCAGAAATTTTCTGGACCAATAGCGCAAGAAGAGCTGAACTACCTTCTACAGAGAATAAAGTAATTTATAATGCTGCTGTAGATTATGACTATTTCCCAAGCTATGAGATTGAGGTAATTGCCGGTAGAAACTTTAGCAAAGAATTTGCAACAGACGAGGACAACATCATGCTGAATGAAGCAGCTACTAAGTTCTTGGGTTATGCATCACCAGAAGAAGCTGCCGGACAAAAAGTTATTCATGGGGGAAGAGAAAAGACCATTGTTGGGGTCGTAGACGATTACAATCAAATGTCATTGAAAAATGACGTTGCCCCTATTTTATATTGGTGTAGAGAAACAGGAAGGGATTTGTTCTCAATCAAGTTTCAGGGAATTTCGGCAAGTCAAATTTTATCTGATGTTGAAGAAATTTATGTGGATTTCTTCCCAGGAAACCCAGTTGATTATTTCTACTTAGATGCTTTCTTCAATAGGCAATATGCCAAGGATGATCAGTTTGGATCCGTATTTACCATATTTTCTGTTTTAGCTATTGTAGTCTCTTGCTTGGGTCTTTTTGGTTTGTCTGCATTTAGTGCTCTGCAAAGGACCAAAGAAATTGGAATCAGAAAGGTACTAGGAGCTACGGTTCCTAACATACTTATCCTTCTTTCTAGAGAATACATGATACTCATTGGTCTTTCTGTTCTGTTAGGCATTCCATTAACGTTTTTTGTGATGAACAACTGGCTGGAAAGTTTTGCTTACCGTATCAATATTGGTTGGCTTGTTTTTATAATAGCAGCAGTAATTGTCATGCTCGTTGCCATTTTCACAGTGAGTTATCAGACACTTAAAAGCGCAAGGTCCAACCCTTCAAATACGCTACGATATGAATAAGAAAATTTTAGGTGGACTAATTGTAATGACAATAATAGGTGTCTGTGCCTTCGTCCTTTTAGATCGTAAGTCAGAGGAAGAAAAGATGCTGGATGCTATTAGTTGGTTTATCTATGAGCAAACAGGTGAATTCGAGGAATACCAAGCATTAGAATTTATTGAAATCACTAATGAGATGCTTTTGGGTGATGTAGTTCTGAAGGAACAATTAGCTGTCGTAAAAGATACGCTGAAGCAAAAATCGAATTTTTTGAGAGCCTATGACAAACTTCCTAAAAGCTGGAATGAAGAGCTGCATCAGTTCGAAGAGCTACAACCCGACCAAATGGATGAGTACCTTAAAATGAATTCCAAACTGAACATGGCATTGAACAATTTGGAAGATCACGAAACGGTAGAAAAAATTCTGAAGAAGGAGAGCATGGCATTAGAGATCATTGAGGCAAAACTTCAAGCCCTCAATCTTTCTATTTATAGCATTGACCTATCTGCCAACCAAAGCATACATTACTTACATAAGTTTGCTTTGGATGGCGTGGAGCAATTATCCGTATTCGAAATTGATACTCAATCACAAGAGGTCATTTCTTACAAAAGAATAGGTTGATTTAAGAACGATAACACTCGTTAACTATTCAAACGCAACACTAACCTAGTTTTTGCGGTAAACTCTTTGGTCAACAACTCAAATCACATGAAACAATATTTCATCATTTCATTACTGTTCTTAACCTCATGGGCTTATGCCAACCAAGCTAAAGATGTAATACCATTCGAGATCGTCAATGGTCATATTCAGGTCGAGATAACGATTAACAATAGCAGGCCTTTGAACTTTGTTTTCGATACAGGAGCTGCTGCCAACCTTTTAAGCGATCGAACAGCTCATGAACTCGGTCTTAATCCAAATGGCAATACAAGTATTCAAGGCGCAGGTGGTTCTGCTCAAATGAAACTAGTAGAAGGTGCAGATTTTAATTTCAACAAGACATCTTTCGAGAACGAGACTTTCGCTGTATTGAACATTGATCACCTAAGTGAGGATGAAAACCGATACGATGGCATTTTAGGTGCTTCAGTTTTGTCGAAGTATGTGGTTGAAATAGATTATGACAAAAATGCGATCAGGCTTTATGATTCCTTAGAAGAACTGGAGCTAAGCGAATATGCTCAACACAAATATTCTCTGACGCCATTCAATATTCCGATTATTGAAAGTACTCTTACCATGAAGGGTGGCGAGCAAATCAAAGGCAAATATTTTGTGGATACAGGGGCAGCCTTAGCCATAGTTTTCAATAGCAACTTAGTTGAAGAATATGACTTGCTAAACACTATGGGCGATAATTACCCAATCACCTCTACCGCATTGAGCAGTCAATATACTGATCATGTTAGCGTAGCTCCGAAGTTTACCATGTTAGGGCATACATTTGAGGGTTTTGATGTGCGCTTATCTCAAGCAAAACAAGGTGTTAACAGTTTTGAAGGGTACCATGGAATCATTGGATATGAATTGTTGAGAAGGTTCAATTCCATTTTTGATTACAAGAATGAAAGAGTTTATATAAGACCTAATCAATCTTATGACGAAGTATTTCCTAAGAACTATTCTGGTCTTCAAGTAGAGAGAGAGGGAGAAAATTATCGTGTGATTAACGTAGCTCAAAATAGTGCTGCCGATGAGGTAAAGATTCAAAAAGGCGATTTAATTACTCAATTAGATGGCAAAAAACTGGAATCAAAAAGCGAGTTTAGTGATTATTTTCAGTATGCTGAAAAAGATGTCAGGCTTGAAATTATTAGAAAAGGAAAAACCATAAAAGCTCTATTGAGCCCAAGGCCAACAATCAATTGAACCTGCCAATTTGATTATGCTCCATTTATCAATTGAATCCCACCTTAGGAGTATGAAGCATCGTTAAATGAAGAGTTGAGGGTTATTCGTTTATTGTTAATTGAAAAACCATTGACGAATCACTTTTTAACGAATTACAAAATTGCGACTACTCGGTAATATTATTTGGATCGTCTTTGGAGGGTGGATGATCGCTCTAGAATATATCTGCGGTGGAATTGCTTTATGCATGACCATTGTAGGAATTCCCTTCGGTATTCAGTGTTTCAAGCTCGCCATTTTGGGCTTTGCTCCTTTTGGTCAACAAATAGAACCAGGGCGAACACTGAGCGGATGCCTTTCACTTCCATTGAATATTATTTGGATCATATTTGGTGGATTTTGGGTCTTTTTAACCCATATGATCTGGGGCTTCTTTTTCTGCATCACTATTGTGGGTATCCCGTTTGGCGTTCAACACTTTAAGCTTGCCGGATTGGCATTTGCTCCTTTTGGGAGGGCTATATAAAAAAAGCCAACTTCATATGAAGCTGGCTTTTGCATTTGAAACTGAGTTTTAACTTCTCCCTTTCAGGAGGATTCTTTATTACCCGAAGTAATACGGGAATTTACCTTCATTGATCATAGTTTCTGCCACTTGGCGTCTCAACGTCTTCGTGTCTACAAGATCGATTTTTGTGAATCTTTTCAGACCCATTAACATCACTTTCTGCTCATCACCTTTGGTGAATGAAGCAATTGCTTCTTTTGCAGCCGCATTGATTTTGTTGACCGCTTGTTGCATGTAGATCTTAGTCATAGCGACATAATCTGAACAAGCCTCTTCGCCTCTTAAGCTGATCAACTTCTCTGTTCTTAACATGGCTGATTCTACCGCATAAATCTCGATCATGATATCTGCAAGATTCATCATTACCTCTTGCTCATCTTCGATCTTATCTTGAAGCGCCATAGCGGCTTTACCACCAACCATCAAGAATACCTTTTTCAAGTTCTTGATCACTTCTTTTTCTTCTGCGAATAGGACTGATTTATCAATCATTGAGAAGGTCGGAACTGAAGTCAATTCTTTAGATACCTCCATTGCTGGGCTATAGATATCTAATTCACCTTTCATTGCACGCTTCAATACCATACCAACCATCAACATTCGATTGATCTCGTTGGTACCTTCATAGATTCTTGCAATTCTTGAATCTCTGTAGGCTCTTTCCATAGGTGCATCAGCCGAGAAGCCCATACCACCATAGATCTGCACGCCTTCGTCTACTACATAATCCAATACCTCAGAACTGTGAATTTTACCAATCGCACACTCGATAGCGAATTGCTCAACCCCTTTTAATTTAGCCTGAGCTTCGTCCATTCCCTCTGCGATCAAATCGTTGATTTTATCTTCAATGTTTTGGCCAGCTCTATAGTCAAGTGACTCAGTCACATAGATTCTGGTTGCCATCTCAGCTAGTTTATGCTTGATAGCTCCAAAGCTTGAAATAGGTGTATTGAACTGCTTTCTTTCGTTAGCGTATTGAATAGCCTGAGAAGTTACCGTTCTACATCCGCCTAGTACACCAGCACCTAATTTGATACGGCCAATATTCAATATGTTCACAGCGATCTTGAACCCATTGCCTCTTTCAGAAAGCATATTTTCAACTGGCACTTCACAGTCATTGAAGAACACCTGACGAGTAGAAGAACCTTTGATACCTAATTTCTTCTCTTCCTCATTCATTGTTATTCCACCGAATGACTTCTCAACAATAAATGCAGTTAAGTTTTTGTCATCTTCAATCTTTGCGAATACGATGAAAAGGTCTGCAAACCCCGCATTTGAGATCCACATCTTCTGACCTGTGATCTTATAATGAGATCCATCTTCAGAAAGCACAGCTTTTGTCTTACCAGAGTTAGCATCAGAACCAGCATCTGGCTCTGTCAAACAATAACATGCCGCCCATTCGCCAGTAGCTAGCTTGGTCACATATTTCTGCTTCTGCTCCTCTGTTCCGTAGTAAAGAATAGGAAGCGTACCGATACCCGTATGAGCACCATAGGTAGTTGAGAAAGAACCTGCAGCACCAATGATGTCAGCGATCAACATACCCGTGTTGAAGTTCATGCCCATTCCGCCATATTGCTCAGGAACAGAAATTCCCAAGAGACCCAATTCACCAGCTTTTTTGAAAATGTTGGGAACCAAATCAGGCTCTTGCATACTGTCTATTCTCTCTGAGTTAGGATGAATCTCAGTGTCAATAAAATCTTGACAGGCCTGTGCCATCATCTTCTGCTCTTCAGAAAATTCTTCAGGAATGAAGACCTCCTGATACTCCGTTTCTCTGACGATAAACTCGCCACCTTTAATTGCTCTTTTATCTGCTACTACTGACATTTTGATATGCTTTTATTCTTTCTACTGATATTTCTTAATTGAGGAATTCATAAATTCCTGCTACACCTTGTCCACCACCAACACAGGCAGTCACCATTCCATATTTGGAATTCTGTCTCCTCATTTCATTGAATAACTGAACTGATAACTTAGCTCCTGAACAACCGAGTGGGTGACCCAAAGCAATAGCTCCTCCATTGACATTCAGTCTACTCGTGTCCAAATCAAGTTCTTTGATCACTGCTAATGATTGAGCAGCAAATGCTTCATTCAATTCTATCAAATCAAGATCTGATTGCTTAAGACCTGCTTGCCTTAATGCCTTCGGCACGGCTTCAACTGGTCCAATACCCATGATTCTTGGGTGAACTCCAACAGCTGCGTAAGTCACCATTCTTGCGATTGGCTCCAAATTCAGTTCTTTTACCATTTTCTCAGACATCACCATAACGAATGATGCACCGTCAGAAACTGGTGAAGAGTTACCTGCTGTTACTTGGCCACCTTGTGCGAATACTGGTCTGAGTTTACCAAGAACATCTAAAGAAGTATCCCCTCTTGGTCCCTCATCTTTCGCTACCGTGTATTTAGATTCTTTGATCTTACCATCAGGTCCAACCGATTTGTTAAGTACTTCAATTGGAACGATCTCGTCATCGAACTTCCCTGCTGCTTGAGCAGCAACCGCTTTCAGGTGAGAATCGAGGGCAAACTGATCTGCCTCATCTCGTGAAATATTGAACTCTTTGGCTACTTGTTCAGCAGTCAAACCCATGCTTAAATAATAGTCTTGGTGTTCAGTTGCTAGCTTGTAGTTCAAGGCAGTTTTATAACCCATTACTGGTACCATGCTCATTGATTCAGTACCACCTGCGATGATACAATCTGCCGTGCCTGCATGCACTCGAGCAGAAGCCAAAGCGATTGCTTCTAAACCAGAACCACAATATCTATTCACTGTAACACCAGGCACTTCTATTGGCAATGACAACAATGAGATCATTCTTGCCATCTGCATGCCTTGCTCTGCTTCTGGTACAGCATTACCCACAATCAGGTCATCTACTCTTTTCGCATCAAAATTTGGCACTTTTGATACCAAGTGTTTGATCACATCAGCAGCCATGTCATCAGGCCTTACAGTTTTTAATACACTGCGTTTTCCTCTTCCTACTGCTGTTCTATATCCTGCAACTATATATGCGTCCATAATTTTCCTGATTTGAGATTTAGTTACGTAATGGTTTTCCTTTGAAAAGAATACTGTGAATACGCTCAAGCGTCTTTGGCTCAGCTGTTAACTCGACAAACATTTGTCGCTCCAGATCTAGAAGATATTGTTCTGAAACCTCTTGTGGCTGAGTGATATCACCACCACACATAATCCAACCTAATTTGCGAGCGATCTTTGCATCGTGCTCCGAGATATAATTACCTAAAAGCATCCCGTTGATACCCGCTTCGAATAAAGCTAAACCAACTCGTCCTTGAACTTTGATGTCCTTTCTCTCCGCTGGTTGCGTATAGCCTGCTTCATGCAATTCAAGCACTTTAGCTTTGGCATCAGAAAGCAAACGCTTTCTATTCAACGTCACTCCATCCTGAGGTCTAAGAATACTCATTCCTCTCGCCTCTTCTGCTGAAGTTGCCACTTTAGCAGTCGCAATATTCATGAAGGCTTCTTGAAGTCTGTTTAATTCAGGGTCACCTGAGGCTACTGAGTCTGCTACTCTAAGAGTAAGCTCCTTAGTTCCTCCACCACCAGGGATCAAACCAACCCCAACTTCTACCAAACCAATGTACGTTTCGGCATGTGCCTGAATGGCATCACAATGAAGCGACAATTCACAACCTCCACCAAGTGTTAATCCTGCAGGCGCTGCTACAACCGGAATGCTAGAGAATTTGGCTCTCTTCATTGTATTCTGGAATTGAGCTACCATCAAGTTAACCTCGTCAAACTCTTGATCGCCAGCAAACATGAATAACATGGCCAAATTGGCTCCAGCAGAGAAGTTTTCTCCTTCATTACCAATAACAAGGCCTTTGTAATCTTTTTCAGCCATTGAGATCGCAGTCTCAATACCTTCGATCACTTCCTGACCGATTGCATTCATTTTTGTGTGGAATTCTAAACAAAGAACACCATCGCCAATATCGAATAAAGAAGCTCCGGCATTGCCCCAAACCTTATTGGTTTCTCTGATATTCTCTATGATCACCAAATCCTCAGTACCAGGAATGACTTTGTAAGACTTTGACGGAATGTCGTAATATTTCTTAATGCCATTTTCTAAGATGTAGAAAGACTCATGTCCAGCTTCTAGCATTTCATAAACCCACTGAGCAGGCTTCAGATCCATGCCTTCCATTTGCTCCACAACAGTTCTTACTCCTAGTAAGTCCCAAGTGTCGAACGGACCCATCTGCCATGCAAAACCTGCACAAACAGCCTGATCAATTCTGTAGAGCTCATCAGAAATTTCAGGTATTCTATAAGTCACATATTTGAATGTATCATAGAATGTCTTTCTGTAAAATTCTCCAGCCTTGTCATCGAAGTTGACAAGCGTTTTCACTCTTTCCTTTAAACTCTCTACGTCTTTTACCGCTTCAAGCGCTTTGAATTTGGCTCTTGTTCTATCACCATATTCAAATGTCTTTAAGTCTAATTCAAGAATGGTTTTCTTGCCGTTGGCGTCCTTAGTTTTCTTGAAGTAACCTTGACCAGACTTATCTCCAAACCATCCATTCTCGTGTACTTTCTTTACGATGTTAGGAAGTACAAAAGCTTCTTTAGATTCATCGTTTGGTAAACCAGCGTAAAGGTTGTTGGCTACATTAACTGTTGTATCCAGCCCAACAACATCCATTGTTCTGAAGGTTGCAGATTTGGCTCTACCGATAATTGGTCCTGTCAGTCTATCAACCTCACCTACCGTCATTCCCATCTCTTCAATGGTGTGCATCGCAGACATAATCGCGTAAATACCTATACGGTTAGCGATAAAGGCAGGAGTATCTTTACAAAGAACTGTTTCTTTACCTAAATACAGGTCTCCATAATGCATTAAGAAATCTATGATTTCGGGGTCTGTTGAAGGACCTGGAATAATTTCTAGAAGCCTTAAATATCTTGGAGGGTTGAAGAAGTGTGTTCCACAGAAATGCTTTTGAAAATCCTCACTTCTTCCTTCAGACATCATGTGCATTGGAATGCCCGATGTATTTGAAGTGATTAGCGTACCTGGTTTTCTATATTTTTCAACTTGCTCAAAAACGATCTTCTTGATATCCAATCGCTCAACAACAACTTCAATGATCCAATCAACGTCCGAAATTTTGGACATGTCATCTTCGAAGTTTCCAGTTTTAATCAGCTTAGCAAAGCTTTTATCGTATATAGGTGATGGCTTTGACTTTAAGGCAAATGTCAAGGCATCATTTACGATTTTATTTCTAGCCGCTGGGTTAGACTTCTGGTCATCTGCCAAATCTCTTGGTACGATATCCAGCAACAGTACTTCAACTCCAATATTAGCGAAGTGACAGGCTATTCTTGAGCCCATAACTCCAGATCCTAATACCGCTACTTTTTTGATCTTTCGACTCATGTTAAAAGATTGATTTTTGATCTATGATTTGATTTATCTTAATAACTACTTCAAAGAAGGTATCAAGCTTTTCTGGCGCAATCGATTGCCTAACAGCATCATTAAATTTGATGACAGTTTCTTTTGATATTCTTCTCTTTTCTTGACCCAATTCAGTTAGAAAAATTCTAACCGACCTTCCGTCATTCGGATCTTGCTGCTTATAGATCACTCCCATTTCTTCCATGCTCTTGAGCATTCTTGTCAAACTTCTAGATTCCATACCCATCATTGGTGCAATCTTAGTGGCAGGAGTACCATCCACAGGATCAATACTCAATACCACAAAAGCTTGAGAAGTAGTGCTGTCGTGTTTGGCCGCCTCATGATTATACATTCTGTGAATGGCGTGCCAACAGCTTTTTATTTGGTGATCTACCGTTTCTTCTCTTTTCATATTCTCCTTAAAGGGTTACGAATGTAAATAATATTTGTTATGCATGCATACTATTTTTATAATTTATTATGCATG
Source organism: Roseivirga sp. (assembly GCA_965267365.1). Taxonomy (GTDB): domain Bacteria; phylum Bacteroidota; class Bacteroidia; order Cytophagales; family Cyclobacteriaceae; genus Roseivirga. The sequence goes on from OZ253951.1 coordinate 69,395, forward strand.
CAGAGTAAATTTAATATGAGCTTAATGCTAAAATCTAGATTTCAGAGACATCGAAATCTTCTCCTTTCCCGTATCTGACAAGGTCATGGAGGTCATAATTCTCAAGTGTGTGGATATCCTTTAGTTTACAATCACCATTACCCATTATCTCAAGAATCTCGAATTCTGAGGTTTCACCAAAGTTGATGAGTCGAAATCTCTTTCCTACTCTAAGGTTATTGAATGATTTGGCCAATTGTGCTAATTGTTAAAGTCTCCTCGAAGTTCCCTAAACCGCTGGCGCGATTCTGCCACGAATATACTACCAGGAAACTTAGTAAGCATTTCCTCATACAGCTTCATAGCCTCTTCGGTCCTATTCAAATCATAATCGAGAATTTGGGCTGTCATAAAGAATGCGTCATCCCCCAGAATTTCATAGTAGTAGGTCTGATTGATCACATCCAGAGAGGCTAGTGCACCTTCGAAATCCCCAAGCTCTCTTTGGGTTTTTGCCTTTAACATTAATAGCTCATCTGTTAAACTGTGGCCCTCAAGTTCGATGAGCATGGTATCGATCTCTGTTAAAGCCTCTTCCTTTTGATTTTGAAAGAGCATCAATTCTACATGAGCATATTTTTGCATAGCAAGATCTGTCGAATCAAAAACAGTATTGTTCTTGATCAGAATACTCAAGTCTAAAGCGTCATTGGCAATCTCTCTAGAGGTAGCCAATTTTAAAATATCTAAATGTCCTTGAGCCAGCTCAAACTCGCCTTTGTAATAAGACAGTTTTGCGCTCTTCAATTTAGCAGTGTAACCAAGTGGCTCATCTTTGAATTCTCTTTCAACTTGTCCATAAAGCAAAATACTTTCCCAAGGTTGTTCATCCAGCAAATAGATATCAGCCAGATCCATTTTTGCCTCAGCCAACACCTTATGTCTACCCACAGGTTGATTGATTAATTCATTAAGAGTTACAATTGCTGAGTCTATTTCGTTAAGTTGAAAAGCTTGTAGTAGGGCTACTCTTCTTTGCGCTTCCATAGCTGAGAAAATATCACGCGACTGTCTTTGGTAAACACCATAGTCTGAAATCAATTCTCGCACAGCTGCTTCATCTATTGGATAAGTAGATTTCAAAACCTCTTCCCTTGATAAAAGTGCATAACGAGAGGCTAATCTCACATTAGGACTTTCTGGAAATTCATTGAGTATATAAGCAAAGGCCTTATCAGCCGTTCTGTAGTCTTCATTACGATAAGCGATCATTCCTACATTGATGATATTTCTTCCCTCATTCTGAGACCTCTTATCCAATGCCCTAGCTTGCCGCAACGCGGCCGAAAAATTTTTTTGCTGCAAATGAGTCCAAATCAAAAGGTCGTTGAAGATAGGATTACCGGCCTCTGTTTGAATAAAATCATAAAGAGTGATCTCCAATGTGTCTAAATCCTCTGGTTCTACTAGAAGGCGCTGAAATGAATTCTTAATGTAATTGATGTTCTTTGGTTGAGATTTAGCAAAGGTTAAATACTCAGTAATCATCAATTGCTTTTTGTTTAGAACTCGATAGACATTTGCCAGTTCTAAAGCGAATAGATCGGGCCTTACCAATTTCGTTCTTCCAACTGTGTAAGTCTGAAGAGTGTAGTTTCGCAAATTCTTTTCATAAAAGGTCTGAGCCAAAATTCTGATCTTATTGCTGTTACTTTCATTAGCAGCATCTGTAGTTACTTTTTCGATTACAGTATTATAAGAATCAATGGCCTTTGCCTCATCTCCTAAAGCACTATAGACGAGCCCAAGATCAATAGCATAAGTAAAATTCTGCGGATATTCTTTCGCAGCTCTTTTAATATGTTTCTCAGCAGTGTCAAACTGCTTTTCACGCATTAACAGTTTCACATAGTTATCATGAACTGCCGGAATGTTTCGCTTATTTCTAAGGATTTTTTCATACTCCTTTTGCGCCTTTTCATAATCCCCTTGGAAAAAATATTCATTGGCAATACTTATAGCATCCTGGGACTGACTCATCAAGTGAGTAGTAGATCCTATTAGCATTAAAAGAAGTAATACCCTTTTCCACATATTCTATTCAACTTAAATATTATATATAAGATTATTTAAATCTATCATTATTTATTAAGGCTGTGGATTTGTTGATAAGTGGATTATAAACATCAGACTTTGGTAATACTATTTTATCTAACAACTAGTTTTAGTTTTTCCACATATTCTAAAAAACCAATCAATTGAAATTGAGTGATTTATAAATGGATGTTTATAAATGGTGCGTTTGGTGGATAAGATTTTCTTTTCTCATACACCGTTAATAAGTATTGGACGTAATGTTCAAAAATTTGTTTGCTTGTATAGATGAGTTGACAGGGTCAATCGAACATAATGAGGCTAAAAGTTTCCCCCAATTACTGTTGACTTATTCACACATGTATTAGCTACTTATCAACGTAGAACTATGTTGATTTGCGAACGCTCCCAATTCTTTCTGACCTCTATTAATTGTGTGTCATATTCTCTGTCATAATAGAAAGCTGTCGGTTCTGGTGCCTCATTGGTCAGTATATTACCAATATCCCATTGACCATTGCTATTGAGGTCATTGATAGCTCGGATCATATATGACCCTGCCTCTAGATAAGAGAATTGAAAATTTTTACTGTAAGATTCTTCTACAATCTCAAGGTTAGAACTCTTTAGTAACTGAACAATGACATTGTTAGCTGAGGTGTTTACTGTTCCTGAAATGAGGGCTGTTTCTTCTTCAGTTGCTATTTGAACAGTCTTTTGAATGTATGCAGATGTATCGGAATCTATTGATATAAAAGTCGCTGGCTTAAATTCGAGTTTAACCTTTTGATCAGGTCTTCGAATGTAGTCTTTAACTGTAAAAGGAATCCTGTATTCGGTACCATGAGTATTTGCGATTATACCTTCTGAAGGAAGTGGGAACACATTTAGTGAATCGACAAATACTTGAATACTGTCTAGATTTACTAAGGTTGTGGGCTTGTTGAAATTAAGGATAATCTCCTCTTGAGGTTTGAATAATGATTTTTTCGGATTGAGACTGTTGGTGAATTGATCCGGTTCGATTTCCGAATCAACGAAATAGTAATTGGCTGTATCAACTAGAACGGATCCAATAGAGTCAGTGACACTAAAGATGAGCTCTGTAGTATCATTGAATAATTCGTTGGTTCTATAGAATCGTACAATATCCTTTTTGGTTTGTTGATAGATATATTCACCTGCAGACAAAGTCTCGAACTCGGTAATACTCTTATTAAAGCTTAATTCGTAGTATCGTCCGAAGTGTCTTCCTTTGAGAAGTTTTAACTCTTTAGTACTTAGTTTCTGAACTGTGAAATTGACATCAGCTATGTCTTCTATGAGATTTAATGTATCCGTGTAGAAACCATAGAACTCACCATCAGAGTCAGCCTTACTATTATTGTTTTTATCTATGACAGCGTATACTCTGTATTGATTGGGTGGAAGATTTTTGAAGGTGTAAATACCAGATGTGTCAGTCTTTGTATAATAGCTGGCAGATCCATTTAGAATAGTCAAGCTATCCGCAGCTTCATAAAGAGATACGAGAACTCCTTCTTCAGGAACTTGGTCGTATAGATTTCGTATCTGTCCGGTGATGGTTAGTGAATCTAAATAATCACCTGTGGAGAAACTGAGGGTAAGACCCGGTGGAATATTGCGTTCAGTTAGGTCTTCGATAGAATTTGAGAAGCTGAAAGTATAAGTAGTACTGTCGGCAAAGGGTTCAGAGAATTCGAGTTGGATTCTGTTTCTACTGTTACGTGTTCTAAAGCTTCCGTCTGGTTTTGGTGTGATGATGAGATTACTCTCAATTTGGTTGGTGGTTACTAATTCATCGAATTCCAGATATATAGTTTGGTCTTTGAAATTGAGTTGACCATCCTGAGGGACTGAATTAATAAGTGTAGGAGGAATAGAATCCTTATCTCCACCACCAGGAGTACTTATTCTGGCGCAGCTAAATGAGATCATTAAGACAATGATCGTGAACAAGAAAATATTTTGTAAGTACTTATTAATCAATGTGTTATTATGTAAATTAGACTACTATACTCTCCCGAATGTTTGGCCTTTCTATTAGAGACTAAGCCACGATAAGCTCCTTTTAATTTGGCGAAGTTACTTTTTTTATACTGTTCAGAAAGTAAGCTCACATAATAGCTATCAAACTTCAAAGGATGTGTACCTACAAGATTCAAGCCGACTTTTTGAGTAAGCGTTGAAATACTCTTCTGAGAGAAATGGTGCAAATGCCGTGGAACATCATAGCCAGCCCAGTATTCTTGGTAATGCTGAGCATCATATGATTGATGGTTCGGTAAAGCCAGAACAATGATTCCATTTCTTGTAAGCATTGCTTTGAACTGATTGAGCAAATCAGTGATGTCATGAACATGTTCGAGTACATGGAAGCAGGTAATGATGTCAAAGGACTGTTTGACTTGGTCAATGTTTGCAAAACTCGGAATGTTCGAATCTATTAATGCTCTTGCCTTATCATCTGGCTCAACTGCGGAACAATGAAACTCTTTACTCTTCATGTAATTAAGAAACGCTCCGTTTCCGGCTCCGTAGTCAAGGATGGTGTTACCTAATGAGTATTTCTTAATGAGTTGGAGTTTATACGATTGGTTGATCCCTTGAATGGCCTTGTATACCTTATCAAATAATGAGCCTTTTGTATCTCCATGTGACACATAACTATTTGATTTATAGTATTTTATGATTTCTTTTTGATTAGGTTGAGGGCTGGTTTCTAGTGTATTACAGTTTTTACAGTGTAGTACTTCGAATTGTTCTTGCTCTCCGAATAGATCATGAACTGACAAATGAGGTTTTAACTCACTTTGACAAACAGGGCATTGATTGATCTCTTTCATTATCTACCCATGTATACCATAAGCACGGATATATCTGCTGGTGAGATACCACTAATACGAGAAGCCTGACCAATAGTCTTAGGTTTTTGTTTGATTAGTTTTTCTCGAGCTTCAGAGGAGAGTGCTGGTATTTGTGTATAGTCGAAGTTGTCTTTTAATTCGAGTCCTTCAAGTTCAATCATCTTTTGTGCGAGCTTTTCTTCTTTCTCGATATAGTCTTCATACTTGATATGAATGTCGGCTTGTTCAAGGATCTGTTCTTCATATTGATTGAAATAATCAGAGTGATCTTGATCAATATGTGGAAGATCTGTCACCTTGATTTGTGGTCTTTTAACCAATTTTGAAAGTGTAGTACGGTGCTGAATTTCTGCAGTGTTGTGATCTTTCAGAAACGGATTGATAAGGGCTGGATCAACTTTCTTTTGATTCAGATCATTTCTCAATTGGTTAAGAAGTTTCTTCTTCTCAAGCATTGCTTCAAGTCGTTCTGAACTGGCTAATCCTAAGTCATGGCCTTTTTGAGTTAGGCGTATATCTGCGTTGTCTTGTCTAAGAAGTATTCTGTGTTCGGCACGAGAAGTGAACATTCTATAAGGTTCCTCAGTGCCTTTATTAATGAGGTCGTCAATAAGGACACCGATATATGCTTCTGATCTGGTAAGAGTGAACTCCTCACCTGTTTGGTTTTTGAGATGCGCATTAATACCAGCAACTAACCCTTGAGAAGCGGCTTCTTCATAGCCGGTGGTTCCATTGATTTGACCTGCGAAGTATAGGTTTTCAATGATCTTCGTTTCTAATGTATGGTTCAGTTGTGTAGGTGGGAAATAGTCATATTCAATGGCATAGCCAGGTCTGAACATTTTAGCGTTTTCAAAGCCTATAATCTTCCTCATGGCCTCGTATTGAACATCTTCAGGTAAAGAGGTGGAGAAGCCATTAACGTAGATCTCAACAGTATTCCATCCTTCTGGTTCTACAAAAATCTGGTGTCTATTACGCTCACTAAATCTGTTGATTTTGTCTTCGATGGAAGGACAATAGCGTGGTCCAATGCCTTGTATTCTGCCATTGAACATTGGTGACTTGTCAAAACCAGTTTCTAATATGGAGTGAACTTCTGGGTTAGTATAAGTGATATAGCAACTTCTCTGTTCTGATAAAGGAGAGGTCTCTGAAGAGTATGAGAACTTCTGAGGTGATTCATCTCCTTTTTGCTCTTCCATTTTGGAATAGTCTAGACTTCTACCATCTACCCTAGGTGGTGTGCCCGTCTTCATTCTGCCAGCTTCGAAGCCAAGTGTTACTAATTGCTCGGTTATCCCTTTTGATGCAGCTTCTCCAGTTCTTCCACCTCCGAATTGTTTTTCTCCTATATGTATGATCCCATTGAGGAAAGTACCCGAGGTAATGACAACGGACTTTGCCTTGAATTCCACGCCCATTCCTGTGATGACACCAACTACTTTATCTTTTTCAATAATTAAGTTGGTGACCATTTCTTGCCAGAAATCTACATTGGGGTTTTGCTCTAGAGCTAGTCTCCATTCTTCGGCAAACCTCATCCTATCATTCTGAGTTCTTGGGCTCCACATGGCGGGACCTTTAGATCTATTGAGCATTCGAAATTGAATCATAGACTTATCGGAAATGATACCTGACATTCCGCCAAGAGCATCAATCTCTCTAACGATTTGTCCTTTAGCTACTCCACCCATGGCTGGATTACAGCTCATCTGGGCAATTGTGTTCATATTCATAGTGATGAGTAGAACCTTAGAACCCATGGTGGCAGCAGCATTTGCCGCTTCGCATCCTGCATGTCCTGCCCCCACTACTATTACGTCATAATTAGGATACATAAGTCTGATGTTTCACGTGAAACACTAATTCAATGTTTGCTTGAAAAGTTCCACGTGGAACAGTTCAATTCTGCAGCAAAGATAAGCAAGCGTCTTCTGTTTTTCTCATCTCCAATTCTTGCTCGGTTGTTTTGTCATTGAAACCAATGAGATGGAGTAAGCCGTGTACAGTTACTCGATGAAGTTCGTCTTCGAATTTTAAGGATTCTTGTTGAGCATTATCCTTAATACGATCTATTGAAATGAATATGTCTGCTTCAATCGGTTCATCAACATCATCGCGTTGATCGAACGTAATAATGTCTGTGAAGTAGTCATGGTTGAGATATTCTCTGTTGATATCAAGCAAATAATTGTCTGAACAATAAATGTAATTGATACTAGCAATTGCTGAGTTGTATTCTGTGGCTACAGCGATGAGCCAATCAACAACTTTGGTTTGTTCTTCTAGCCTAAATGAGGTGTCTTCATAGAAGAACTCTATTTCGTTCATATTAATCTAGATAGAAGGTGAGCTCTACTTTTCTCCCCTCTTCGCTAAAGCTTACTTCATCTGCTAAGTGCTTCATCAAAAAGATTCCTCGGCCACCAGGGTTTTCTATGTTCTCTGGAGCTGTAGGATCAGGAAGGTTATCATGGTTAAAACCGGGTCCTTGGTCTTGAATAGTGAATTGTACCTGCTCCTCGTTCAAAATGGCTGTTAAGACTACATTCTTTGATTTATCCAGACCATTACCATGCACAATGGCATTGTTTACTGATTCGACTACAGCAATCATAATGTTGCCGTATAGGTCATCGGTCAACTCGTATTTGTCTTTAGCGTTGTCAACAAAGCTTTCGACTATTCGAATATTGTCAGTTAAGGATGGTATCTCGATGCTTATACTATTCATTATTTAATCCTTATTCTTGATTTTATTGAAATATTTGTTGGCTTCCTTTTTATAATAAGGATTTAACTTAGTTGGAATTGTACGTAACAGTTCAATTTCTTTCTCTTTCTGCTTCAAATACTCCAGCATGCTTTCAGGAACTGATAGTTCGTAATCATATGCTGTCTGTGCTTCTCTCTTTTCATCTTCACCCCTTTGCTCCATGGCGTTTTCGGCATCTAGCATGCGGGTAAGAATATCTCTTTGCCTTTCTATGGTTTGGTCGGAGATGTTTTTATTCAATAAATCCATCTCGTTCATTTCCATTTGCTCAATTAAGCGATCGATCTTCTCGCCCAATTTATTTCCATCAAGACCGGTTTCAAAATTTTCTAGGGCATTTCTAATTCTCTCTTGTTGAGCAGCCATCTTGGCGAGTTCCTCAGACAGCTGTCTACCGCTCTTGCCACTCTTCTTAAGTTCTTTGATCTGCTCGCTTAGCTGCTGCTGTAGTTCAGACAGGCCAGACATAGGCATGTTCTTTTCTCCACCTTTTTGCCCCTGACCCATATTCATGGAGTTTGCCATTTGTTCTTGCATTTGTTGAAGAACATCATCTAAAAGAAGTGCAAGATTGTTTATAGAAGTCATCGTAAACTGCTGTTTACCAACGGCTTGGCTAATTCTTTTCTCTTTCAGTGCATCAACCGATCCATCCATTTGCCTGTTCATTTCATTTAATTCCTTCATAACGAAAGAGCTAATCTGAAACACGCGCTGCGATAGTGATACTAAACTATCTTGTATGATCTTAGAGTCATCTTTGATCTTTAATTGCTCTTGAGAGAGTTCTACAAAACGTGGATCACTTTGTCTGATGTCCTTGAAATCGTTCATTAAGTTTTCTTGATTGAACGAAAGGGTCACAAGATTGTCAACTAGATCTCTTAAGTTGCCTAGGTCCTCTTGCATTTGTTCCATTTCCATCCCAGACTGCATCGCTTCCATACTTTGCTTGATCTGCTTCATTTTTTGAGCAGCTCTTTGCTGAGATTTAGATGCTTTTTGTCTTTGCTTAGATTCTGAAGGATTCTGCTGCTCATTAGAGCTACCTTCACTCTCTTCACTTTCTTGCGACTCCTGCCCTTGTTCTTCAGAATCTTGTTTTAATTGTTCTTGGGCTTCTTTTTGGTCTTCTTGTGCTTCCTCTAATTCTTCCTTTAAATCGCTTGGCAGAGCATCAGGATTTTTCCTGTCTTGATTTAATTCGTTCAATTGTTCAAGCTGATCTTTGAGTTTTTCTAAGTCATCGACTTCATTTTGTTGTTGCTCTGCTAATTCCTCGCTTGATTGATTTCCGTTTTCGGTTTCTTCTTGAAGTTCTTCTTGGTCTTTAATCTCTTCATCGAGTTGTTCTATACTCTCTTGTAACTTCATATCGAATTGAAGTTTCTTAAAAAGCTCTAGGGTTCTTTCAAGGTCCTGTTCCAGGTTTTGACTATTCTGGTTCATTTCCTCTACCTGATCTCTGAATTCCTCTATTTCAGCATTTTCTTCCAATAATTCCCTGAGTTCTTCATACAGCCTCTTCGTTTCGTCATCAAGGACATTGTCCATGATGTCTTGTAACTGCTGCATTTTTTGTTGGATTTCTTCGCTCTGTGGTTGAAACTGCTCCTGCTTAGTGTTATTCTTTTGATTTTCCTCTCTCAGTTGATCCAGCTGTTTGCTCAATTCTTCTTTCTGCTTCAGAATATCTTCCATGAGCTTTTCATCTTGCCAATCGAGCTCCTTTTTGGTCTTTAGTCTTTCATCAAGTTCTTTAATAGAATTTTGAAGCTCTTTGGCGCGATTCAGTGTTTTGTCTATATCATCTTGAACTTGCTGGTTTCCTTTTTCGATCTCTTCTGACAATTCTTCACGGGTTGGAATTTTAAAGGAGAACGTTCCGGTTTTACTACGTTTTCTTCCATTAACACCATCATTATCAGATACTTCCACATAATATTTAAATTCTCCACCTGCTTTTATGTAGGCACTATCTAGCCTGAATACATGATAATAAGTTTGCTCTTTAGAGGATTGATCAATAGTAATAGGCTCTGATTGAAATGAATCCTGACCTTCATATGAGTATTTAATGTTTAATTGACTAAAGCCGTAATCGTCAGAAATATTGCCGGCTAGTACTACTTCTCTATAGAGAACTGTATCCTGATATTGCTCTAGACTGATTTTGGGATACTGATCTTTAATGATCTTTGCTGTAAACTGAAGGCTATTTTTATTTTCAGCAAAAGCGTTAGACAGAGAAATGTTGTAGTCAAAGCTATTTGAGAATGTACTATCAAAGCTAAAAGTGCTTCCATTCAATCGAAATGCCTTTTCTCCGTCATTAATTTGAATAGCCGCTTGATCAGCGTTTTGGGCATTTAATTGCCATTCTACCTTTGTACCTTCTGGAATATTGAGGTTGCCCGAGTTCTGAATTTGCTCTGAAGGTAGTTTTGTGTGATTAGGGTAATCGAGATTGATCAGAAAGGAATTCAGATTAGGTCTGTCTACAACTTTCAATTGATATACCTCAGATATGACGGAGGCTCCCTCTAAAACGAAAGAAATGTCTTTGTCTAATTGGTTAAATGTATATTGAAATTGACCGTTTCCTTCATTTTTAGCCTTAACCCTTCTGCCGTTGATCTGAAGAAAGACATTTTCAGGAATTGAATTACCCGCTGTACTAACTCTTAAAAGATAAGGTTCATTACGAAATGCGAGAAGCTCATTGTTTTCAAGTTCGAATGAAAAAGGTGCTTCAGGTATAAATGTTGTGTTGAATTTGATGATCCTCTCTGAGCTTTTGGTAATGAGCTGCGGAACGAAAATGAGAGCTAAAACAATAGCAATAACAGGTGGAACTACGTATTTGACATACTTCTTGTTCTTGTTGAGGTCAATAGCATTTACAAAAGGAATATGGATGAGCTCATTCTCTTTTTGTTGGATACTGGCTGACAGAAGCTCATTCTCTTCTTTGCTTAGTTTTTGAAGTTGCAGAAGGTTTAGAAGTTTATCTGATACTTGTGGAAAAAACCTACCAACTTCCTCTGCTACTTCTTCATTGCTGATTTGTTTATTTCCTTTTGAAAGTTTCAGCAGATGCTGGATAAAAAGCAAATAGCCAGAGAGTCCGATTCCTATAAGAAAACTAAAGAATAAGATAGCTCTTCCAGTTTCATTAAAGCGAGCCGTAAATTCAAGCGTGTTAATCAGAAAGTAGGCAGCAAATAACACAGCACTCCATATCAAAACTCCCTTTAAAGCTTTGTTGATGTAGTACTTTCTCTTGAAAGCAGCTAATTGATCTTTTATTCCTTTCGAAGATGACATTATGCCTATTTCTTATAGCTAATACGAACGAATGCTAAATAAGATTGCTAAGTCTTTGAATTACCGAGGAATATACGACCTATCAGTCAATTTCTAATACGATTGGGCAATGATCTGAGTGTTTTACATCAGGCAAAATACGCCCAGCGCTTAATCTATCGACCATTTCTTCCGTGGCCATCAAATAATCGATACGCCAACCTTTGTTGTTAGCTCTTGCATTAGCTCTATAACTCCACCAGGAATAATGATGGGGATCATCATTGAAATGCCTAAATGTATCTATAAAGCCACTTTCTATGTATTTAGTCAACCAAGCACGTTCTTCTGGTAAGAAGCCTGAGGAGTTCTTATTCGAAACGGGATTATGAATATCGATGGGATGATGCGCAATGTTATAATCGCCACAGATCACAAGGTTGGGACACTCCTTACGAACTTCTTGGGCATAATCGTAGAAGAAATCGAGCCAGTCATATTTGAAGTCTTGCCTAATGTCTCCTGCTGTTCCGCTCGGCATATAAACACTCATGACACTGCAGTTGTCATAATCTGCCCTGATCACTCGTCCTTCATTATCGTATAAATCATTCCCACAACCATTTACTACTCGATTAGGCTTTTGCTTGGTTAAAATACCAACGCCACTATAGCCTTTTTTTACAGCTGTTTCCCAATACATTTCATAACCTAGCTCACTATAAAAGTCAGGTACTTGCTCGGGCATGGCTTTTAATTCTTGCAGGCAAAGAACATCTGGCGATTCTTCTTTTAGCCATTCCGCAAATCCTTTATTCAAGGCTGCTCGAATGCCATTAACGTTGTAGGATATAATTTTCATGCTTCGAAGATTAAGTCGTATTCCTGTTCAAAATAGTCTAATACACCCATTTTAAGAAGTTTTTCCTGATCGAGTAAATCAAAGTGTGGTAACTTCTTTAAAGGTTTCCAGTGAGGCCATCCATCCTCATCTTTTCCTATGAGCTCATAATAACCTGTTAGGCTTAAGACTTTACAAATGGCGATATGCATAAGATCTTGCTTCTCTTCTTTACTGAAATTCCTCTTACCCTCGCCCAACTCCTGAACGCCAATAAGAAAAAGAACAGAATTGAGGTCTTTGGGTCTTTTACCCACCTGTTTACCCAAATGAGTCACAAGTTTGACCCATCTTACCTGAAGACTAAGATCTTTTTTATACACTATTACTGGTTCTCAAGTTCATCCCAATATTCTACTGCTCTCCTCAAATGAGGAATAACAATAGTGCCACCAATTAGATTTGCTATTGAGAAGGCTTCAAAGACTTGCTGTCTATTGAGACCTACCTCTTTGCATTTGCCTAAGTGGTATTTCACACAATCATCGCATCTAAGAACCATAGAACATGCAAGTCCGATTAACTCCTTGGTTTGCTTATCTAAAGAGCCTTCGGCAAAGGCATTGGTGTCTAGGTTGAAAAGCCTCTTCAGAACGGTATTATTCTCCTCGAGAATCTTCTGGTTCATCTCAGCTCTGTATTCATTAAAATCTTGAACTATTCCCATTTTTATCTAAACTTTATTTATATGATAATACACACATACCTCAAGGACCTCATTTCCTTGCTTTATCCTCCATTGTGTTCGTCTTGTGGAGAGGAATTACCATTTGGTGTAGATCATATATGCGCCAAATGTCGCTATGATTTACCTAAAACTTGTAATCACATACTTCAAATTCCTTCAATAGAAGAAAAGTTTCAAAATATTGTCGACTTGGAGGCATTTTATGCTTACTGCTACTTTGAAAAGAATGGTATTACACAAAAGCTGCTTCATGCAATTAAATATGATGAGAATAAAAGTTTAGCGACAGCCTTGGGCACTTGGTATGCTTCTGATCTGAAAAAAGAAATGCTCTCTGATCAAATTGACTACCTCATCCCTGTTCCATTGCATAAAAAGAAATTCAGGAAAAGAGGCTTTAATCAATCATATGAAATAGCAAAGGGTGTTTCTAAAGTAACAGGGATCCCCATAAATGACCATTTACTGGAAAGAAGAGTCAATGATGGTTCATTAACTGCTCTGTCAAAAGCCAAGCGAATTAAATCACTCGATCAGGTTTACAGATTAAATGAAGAGCAAGCTGAGAGATTCGAAGGCAAACACCTGTTGATCATTGATGATGTAATGACAACTGGTTCTACCATCATATCATGTTATGAAGTGCTAAAGACAATATCAGGTGTTAGAATCAGTGGCTTAGTACTAGCTGCCGTTAAATAAAAAGGCGCTAAATAAGCGCCTTCAATGTTTTTAGAGTTTATGGTGTTTTATCTACCTCCGAAAAGGCCACCAAAGATTCCATTAGATTGATCTAATTGCTGAGTACCAATCGAAATCATTGCACATCTGAATCCAATAGTGCTAGTAGCTTGATCCATGTCTAAGTACCTTCTAGTACCTGGAGCCATCCAATAAGCAACATCTTTCCAAGAACCACCTTTGTATACTCTGGCTCTATCGTTAACTAATGATCGGTAAGTCAATGGTTGACCTGGATCTAGGGTTTTATCCTTGATTTTGTCTTTATCAAGAGTAGCACCTTTCCAATCGTAATTAGTTTGAGGATCACTTTGATCTTCTTCGCCTAAGCTTTTTCTCACTGGGTTCATGTCATCGAACTCAGAGAAAGCAAGTGGTCTGTATGTATCATATACCCATTCAGAAACATTACCTGCCATGTTATATAAGTTAAAGTCATTGGCTTCTCTTCCGCCTACTTCTTCAGGTAATACAGAACCATCATTGTTTACACCACCAGCGATACCAGCATAATCTCCTCTACCTCTTTTGAAGTTAGCTAATTGCTCTCCTCTTCTCTTACCATAAGGGTTTCTAGTGCTACGACCATCCCATGGGTAGATTCTACCATACTCCTCATTTTCATCTAAATAAACAGTACCGATAGTCGCTTTTGCAGCATATTCCCACTCAGCTTCGTTTGGCAACCTAAAGTCAGGAAGATAGATTCCTCTTTCGATGAATTTAGTTTCGTTCTCATCAATGTTGATGTACTCAACAACGGCTTGTTGCCATCTAAAGAAATCATTCATTGATAAGTATTGCTCTTCATCTGGATTGCCTGAAGCACCAGTTTCTGGTTCTTGGCTAGGAAGAGCAGTTCCATTGATCGCTAATTTATAGTCTCCTTCAGGAGTTGGAGCGAAGAAATTTTTGCTGAAATCCTCTGGCAGGTCTTCTGGCTCCATTTCCATGATTAGGTTCAAATTCACGAAGTCAGTTCTCCATACACAGAAATCTCTTACTTGTCTCCACGTTACCCCTACAACAGGATATTTATTGAATCCAGGGTTGCTGTAATAATTTTTAGCGTAAACACTATTGAAAGCAAACTGCGACTCCCATACATTATCCTTAGGAATAATGTCTTGGTTAGATTGTCCATTGACACCATTTGAAGGAACATTATAAAGTAAGGTTACTCTAGGGTTGCCGTCCTGATCAACATATTCTTCACTATATGGATCAACTACCTCGATATTACTTGGCAATTCAAGATCCATTGGATTGAACTGATGATGAACATACTCTTTCCAGTCTCCATTAGTTCTTTCTGTTTCATCCATAAAGAATGAATTCACAGTCACTGTTCTTTCGACATTATCTCTAGAACCATATAGATCTTGCTCAAATGAACCTAATACGGTTCTTCCGCCTTGAACGAATACCATACCCGGAGGGGAAGGTAGTTCCTGCTCATTATATGGTCTATATCCTAATAGATCTTTTTCTGTGGCATACTCAGCACCTGTGGATCCACTTTGAGTGTCACCACCTCCTCCGATACCGAGAAGTTTACAAGAACTCATGGTAACCACCAAAAGACTACTTGCCAACAATGTTTTTATAGGGATGTTGAGGTGTTTCATTTTCAACTATTATCTACTGTTTAGGTGTAATAACCCGCTAATATACATTTTACACGCAGGAACACAAAGTTCCTATGTTTCTCTGAAACGCGTAATTGGATTTGTTATTTTATAGTTAACAATGAATAGTTAAGCTTTTGTTTTTCATCTCTTTACTAATAGCATTAACTCAAATAGGCATGAAACAGTTAATCATTTGAATAAACCACTCACTTCTGTTCGGTTCTTCTATTGTATTAAATTGAATTCATTTGCAGTATGAATAAGAATAAGCTCTATTGGCTTTTGCAATTTGGTGGCTGGAGCGGTCTAATGCTCACTTCGTTCTTGGCTATGGCCATGTTCTTGCCTACTTCGGTTGCACTCATTTCTAACCTAATATTCATATTTCTGGGTGTATTCATAAGTCATCTATATAGACTTTATGTAAAAAGGAAGAACTGGAAAGACCTTAGGATTCCGGTTTTAGTCAGAAAAGTATTCTTTGGTTCTATTCTTCAGGGTACCATTCTCGGCATATTAAGTTTAGTGGTTATTGTGGGGGCCATAGTTATTGTAGCCGAAACAAACCCTGACATTGTTAATGAATTAACAGGCATTCCGCAGATTGAAGGAATTGATGAGGAGACCAAGCAGAAATTGATTGAAGCTAATCAGGCAGCTTTTTCTCCGAGTAAAATACTGATCTTCATTATCAGTTTCATTATCAGTTTTGCAGTGTACTTTATTTCTTGGTCTGCACTTTATTTCGCTTACCAATACCTGCAAAAAACTAGGGAGATGGAAATTGAAAAATGGAAGCTATCTGCTTCTGTTAAAGATGCTGAGTTAAGTGCATTGAAAGCGCAGATCAATCCACATTTCATATTCAATAGTCTCAATAATATCAGGTCTTTGGTAATTGAAGATTCTGAAAGGGCAAGAGATTCAATTACTCATTTATCTGATCTACTCCGTTTTTCAATTCAATTTGATCAATTTGAAAAGGTGTCACTTGATAAGGAAGTGGCCGTTGTAAAAGACTATTTGAATTTAGAAGCGATTCAGTTAGAAGAGCGTCTTCAATACGAATTTCGAATGGATCAAACAGCCAAAGAAATTCAAGTACCCCCAATGATCATCCAGACTTTGGTAGAAAATGCCATTAAGCATAGTATAAATGAATTGCCAAATGGTGGTCAAATCATCGTAGAGTCTAAATTAGATCACGAATACTTGAATTTGTTCGTCATGAATACTGGTCAATTGAAAACCAGAAGCAATTCTTCCAATAGAAGGGGAATTGGAATTAATAACTCAAAAGAAAGATTAAGATTGTTGTATGGTCATAAAGCCAGTTTGCATGTAGAAAACATGAATGAACAAATGGTTTGTGCTACTATCAAAATACCTTTAGATAAAATTTAATGCTATGAAGACTTTAGTTGTAGACGATTCAAGACTTGCTAGAAACGAATTGAAACGCCTTTTGAAGGAGTTTGATAAAGTACAGATAGTAGGTGAGGCAGCTAGTGTTGACGAAGCATTAGACAAGGTCGTTGAATTAAAACCGGACCTGATCTTCCTTGACATTCAAATGCCTGGTAAAAATGGCTTTGAGCTTTTAGAGGAATTAGAATCAGTACCTGAAGTAATCTTTTCAACAGCTTATGACGAACATGCTTTAAAAGCATTCGAGTATAATGCGCTTGATTATTTGGTAAAGCCTGTACAAAAAGAGCGATTGGCTGGTGCTGTAGCTAAAGTCTTCGATAAGATCCAAAAGAAGAAAGAAGACGCAGAAAACCAAGATGATAAACTGACCATCAATGATCAGGTATTTGTAAAGGATGGTGAGAAATGTTGGTTCGTGCAATTATCAGACATCAGGTTGTTTGAGGTGAGCGGTAATTATACCACGGTCTATTTCAATGAGTCTAAGCCGATGATCACCAGAACACTCAATTACCTAGAATCTAGGTTAGACGATAAAACCTTTTTCAGAGCAAACCGACAGCAGATCATTAACCTGAAATGGATCGAAAGAATTGAACCTTGGTTTAGTGGCAGTTTGAGAATTTACCTGAAAGGCGGAGAAGAAATTGACGTTTCGAGAAGACAAACCTTGAAATTCAAGGACATAATGAGCTTCTAATGAAAATAGATACTCGCAGAGCCATATTTGAATTTCTTTCAATTGTCATTGCTGTGATTTTAGCAATGACTCTGACCGAGGCTAGGCAGAATTATCTAAATAAAAAGGAGGCAGAGATCTCTTATAAGAACATCTTAGAGGAGATTGTATCTAATAGAGAAGGCTTATTGCGCGACTCCACTAATATCAATGCTGATTTGAGGGGTATTGATTCGTATATCGAGAATATTGATGCAGATGAACCTGATGAACTTTCTTTAGGCTTTACCCTCTCTTTCTTGAATGCAGCCGCTCTAGAGGTAGCGAAGATCAATGAAAGCATGGGGTTCTTGCCCAACGAAACCAATATGCAACTCTCGGCAGTTTATAAGACACAGGCTTTTTATGAGGAAAAGGCTAAAGAGACCTTCAATGTAATGGCTGATTTGAATAGTGTGCGAAGTGACATGACATCAGATGTATTTATTTCGAAGTTGAGAGAATATCAATTTCAACTAAGATTGGTCAGTAGCGCAATTCATACTTACTTGGAAGAAACAGAATCATTTGCCCAAGAATTGGACTCTTTAAACTCTCTGTAGTAAATCTATTCCTTCTTGAACGGTCAATACCTCCTGAATAGTGAGGATGAGACGAGTTTTGTATTCTTTCATTTTACAGCGCTTTGAGTTTCCTTGCACAAAAGCTAAAACACGGCCGAATACCGGAGACTGGAAATACTTTTCGTTTTCTGATGGCACGAAGTAGCACTTCATATTGCCATTTTTCAGAACGATTTTCTCGAAGCCCAACTGCTCACCTAGCCATCTCAGCCTCACAGTCTCGATCAACTGATCAACTGATTCAGGTTTTGGACCGAAACGATCAACTAGATCTGTGGTAAACTGCTCCAACTTCTCTTCATTCTTGATATTGTCTAGACGAGAGTAGAGATTAAGCCTTTCAGAAATATTAGAGACATAATTGTCAGGGATAAGAATCTCTAGATCTGTTTCTATAGTAGTATCCTGAGCAACAGCTTTAGCGGCTTCTTTGACTAGATCAGTTTTAAATAGGTCTGCAAATTCGGTCTCTTTCAATTCTTGAACTGCATCGTCCAAGATCTTGTGATATACATCGAACCCTAGGTCTGAGATAAACCCACTTTGCTCAGCGCCCAATAGATTACCCGCACCGCGGATGTCAAGGTCTCTCATGGCCACCTTAAAACCATCTCCCAGATCAGAGAACTCTTCTAATGCACTTAGCCTCTTTCTAGAATCAGAGGTAAGACCGATGGTTGGGGGTGTTAATAAGTAGCAGAATGCTTTTCTGTTGGAACGTCCCACCCGGCCGCGCATTTGATGCAGGTCAGAAAGACCGAACATGTGCGCATGATTAATAATGATGGTATTGGCATTTGGAATGTCAAGCCCAGACTCGATGATGTTAGTCGAAACCAATACATCAAACTCGCCTTCAATAAACTTGACCATCCTCTTTTCTAATGAAGCACCATCCATTTGACCATGGGCAATTCCCACCCGAGCATCTGGAACCAATCTTAGAATGATATTTCCAACTTGCTCAATATCACTAATTCGGTTGTGCACAAAGAAAACTTGTCCGCCTCTTCTCAATTCAAAGCTAACCGCATCGCGAATTAGCGTTTCATTGAGGGTATGAAGCTCAGTTGTAACAGGCTGCCTATTTGGTGGAGGTGTTGCAATAACACTCAGGTCTCTTGCTCCCATTAATGAGAAGTGCAATGTCCTCGGAATTGGCGTAGCGGTTAAAGTCAGTACATCAACGTTGACTTTAAACTCTTTGAGTTTGTCTTTGACTTTCACCCCAAATTTCTGCTCTTCGTCAATGATAAGTAAGCCTAGGTCTTTAAAGGCTACATCCTTGTTAACAATTCTGTGCGTACCAACCAATATTTCTGTTTCGCCTGATTTAACTCTAGCGAGAGTCTCTTTTACTTGCTTGGTGGTTTTGAATCTGTTGATGTACTCTACCCTGATAGGGAAGTTAGATAGCCTTTCTGCAAAAGTACGGTAGTGCTGCATCGCCAAAATAGTTGTTGGCACAAGTACTGCCACTTGCTTACCATTGACGGCTGCCTTAAATGCTGCTCTAATGGCAACCTCAGTTTTACCAAAACCAACATCTCCACATACCAATCTATCCATTGGGTGTGCCTTCTCCATGTCAATTTTGACATCTTCAGTCGCTTTGGCCTGATCAGGAGTATCTTCATAAATAAATGAAGATTCTAGCTCTGCCTGCATAAACCCATCCTCTGAAAAAGCGAAGCCTGGAGCATTTTTCCTTTTTGCATAAAGGTTAATCAGGTCTTTGGCAATGTCTTTTACCTTCCCTTTTACCTTCTTCTTCTTATTCTCCCATTCTTGAGAACCCAGTTTACTCATTGAAGGTGGAACACCTTCTTTACCTGTGTACTTTGAGATCTTATGCAAGGAATGGATACTCACGTAAAGAAGATCGTCATCTCTGTAGACCAGGCGAATGGATTCCTGCATTTTGCCATTGACATCGACTTTCTCCATTCCTGCGAATCTGCCTATGCCATGGTCTATGTGCGTCACATAATCACCGGTTGATAGCGAGCGGAGCTCTTTAAGTGTAAGCGCCTTGGATTTAGAATGCTTGGTCTTGGTCTTGTATTTATGGAAACGATCGAAAAGCTGATGGTCCGTGTAGACCAACATCTCTCGGTTTTTATCAATAAAGCCTTTTCTCAAACCTATTTGTAACGGCTGGAATTTGATATTCGGATCCAACTCAGTGAAAATAGTCTCCAACCGGTCTGTTTGGCTTGGGGATTCTGCTGCGACTACCAAACTCATATTTTGAATCTGCCATTGACCTAGGTTTTCAACAATGAGGTCAAAGTTCTTATTGAATGACTGTTGAGTTTCAACATCGAATTGATGTTCGAAAGAAGCATCGATATAGAACCTATTTCCAAATTCAACCTGTCCATAATGGTTGAGCCTGTCAACAAATGATTCAGAAGTTTCGAATAACTCTTTTGGGCTCAATACTACTTGTACATCAGTAGCAGATAGTACATCGTCAAAGTTGTCGCTTGCTTTGGAGAAATACTTGTCAATGACATCGAGCGTTTGTTGATAATCTTTGAACCAGATCTTGGAGTTTTTAGGAACGAATTCTAGGAAACTCTGTCTGGTTTCTTCCAAAAGCTTAGTCTGCACATTTGGAATAATATTGATCTGCTTGACAGTTTCCTGGCTAAGCTGACTAGCCGGATCGAATGTTCTAATGCTATCCACTTCATTGCCGAAAAGTTCGATACGGTATGGCAAGTCATGGGCATATGAGAAAACGTCTATAATACCTCCTCTAACAGAGAACTGGCCAGCTTCATAAACAAAATCAGTTGGTTCGAAGCCAAAGGTTTGAAGCAGCTCAGTCAAAAACTCAACATCAATCTTCTCTCCTACCTTTGTACTAAACGTATTGGTGGCAAGTGCCTTTTTATTGATCACTTTCTCCGTTAGGGCCTCAGGATAAGTGACAATTAATTCACCTGTTGTAGACTTATGGTTGATCCGATTCAGTATTTCGGCCCGCATGAGAATGTTGGCATTCTCTGTTTCATCGAACTGATAAGGTCTTTTATATGAGGTAGGAAAAAGTAGAACTTCCTTTTCACCTAGTAAATTCTGAAGGTCGTTTTGAAAATAAGCTGCCTCTTCTTTGTCGTGCATCACCATGATCATGGTTTGCTTATTCAACTGAAAGACAGCAGCAGTGAGAACAGCATCGAGAGAGCCCACCAATCCCTTTAACCTGATGTGTTTTTCCTCATTAGGTTTTAATTGTTCAGCTATGGTCTGAACGATCGGATCTTCCCGATAAATCTTTAAGAATTCTCTTACTTTCAATTTTCAGTCGATCAGGGCTGCAAATGTAAGCAAATAAAGGTCTCACAAAAGCCTTATAACCTGAGTAAGAATTAATTGTTCCTTTGCATAACCCTTTCGTTAGTTCGATAGTTAGGGGAATCTAATGGCTACCAAACGCAAACTAGATCTTAGGAAAGAGGCCTTCAAAAAAATGGAGCAAATGCATCCGCACCAGATCTTGCTCTATGTGAGTATGATAGGGAGTGGAGTTATCTTTCTTTTTATGATTGTGGCTTTCACTGTTTCTAAGCCAGACCAGCTAGATTTCTTAAAAATTGAGTTTCCAAAATCATTCATCATTTCCACATTAGTCATTCTCAGTTCAAGCTTTACAGTTGCCAAGGTTTATCCTGCGTATTTGAATGATGATATTGAAGAGATCAAAAAGTGGTTGGGTATTACTTTTCTGCTGGGCGTGCTTTTTTCCGTTCTACAGTTCACTGGCTGGGAAGAGCTGCAGGCTAAGAATATACTTTTTAACGGTGAGCGAAGCGGGGCTTACTTATATGTGATTTCTGGAATGCATGTTTTACACATGGTGGGAGTCATTGTTTTTGCCCTTTACCTATTAATGGAAGCTCACAATGTGTCGAAGGATGCTGTCAGACATTTGATGTACGCGACTAACCCTTATCAGAAAATCAAATTCAAAATGCTTAATGATTTTTGGCATTTTGTAGATGTGCTGTGGCTGGTGCTATTCGTCTATTTTCTTTTTAGCTTCTAGTAAGCTGGTTTTCTAGCTACGATTGCCCATTTTCCATTTATATCTCGATTCTTTAATTCCTTAATAGTTTGATAAGAGCGAACATAAGGATTTGACTGAGTGTAGTATAAAATACCAATGTCATATTTCCAATCTGACCTACACCCGCTAAACAGTATACTTCCTGATTCTCTTTTTATTTCGAAAATCGTCTTTTTGGTTAATTCATGAATGACAGGTAGTGTATCGAATGAACCGCCAATATTATTTTCAATTTCGATTTTTTGATCACCATAGTGGTAAAAAGTAAGCCCTTCGAAGTTTGACTCTTCCATGTTATCAGCAATTTTTTTGAAGGTTCTTCATATTCTGAAAATTACCTGTGTACTTGTCAAGCGACTTCCAACATTTAGAAGAAATTGAATCTTCTATATCATTTGTCTTATCAATGAAAAGGAAGATAGCGAAGCACAAAACAAAGAATCCGATTAAAATGAATCGAAATTGATGGATGTCGTCCATGAATTAACAAGGTGAATTAATTTTCTTTAATATAATAAAAGGCCGAAGTAACCAGCTCCGACCTTTTGTATTTGACCTATGAAGAATTCCCTTTTAAACTCTGGGAGTGAGTAATTGACCTTTGGGCTATCCCAATATTTTAATCGAATTTGATGATCTCGATGTCTTCCCACAACACATAAGTTGGGTCACCACCACCTGTGAATACTAGTACACCATCATTTTCTTCGCTTACATCTCTTGCATCTCCAATAGTAAGCTTGGTGCCATTTTTCATGATCACTTCCGAGTAATCGTAATTCTTTGGAGCAATGCTGGCAATGTTTTCCATTGGCAAGATGTACTCAATGTCATCATCTTTACCTTGAAGCATTTCGAATCCATATTCTTCGTCAAGATCGAAGATGATCTTACCGGTTAGTGCTTTGCCATCAACAGTTGTCACTGTTCCCGAAAGCTCTTTGGTTTCAGCGTAAGCATTATAGCCAGCTACATTACTTGGTGCATCAGAGTAAGTCACTTTTTCAAACTCTCTCCAAGGGATATCTACTCTTCCGAATTCAGTTGTAACAATGATTCCTCTGTTTTCACTGTTCACATCATTAGAACCTCTCAAGTACATTTCTCTTCCAGACTGAAGAACTACATTACTGCCACCTCTTTCTTTCTCGATAGACTTGATCTTGCCGAATTCAATTTTCACATCACCATCTCTAGTGTCACCGTCAAGAATATCTGTAGACAATCTTTCATCGTGGTCCCACTGAACAAAGCCTGTGTATGAGCCGCCATAGAAATCAACTGTTCCGTACATGGCATCACCCATTTTCTCTAGTCCGCTTGGAGTTTCTGAAAACTCTACCATTTCGATTCGGCTCCATCTGAAAGTGGTTTTACCCATTTCAGCATCCATAACATGTACTTCAGTATCAAAGTCGTTTGACCCATTTTCTACATACATGGTTTCACCATTTCTAAGCGTCATTTTAACTTCTGACCTTCTATTAATCTCAATTTTTGAGATGTCGCCAAAACGTGCTTGAAATTCGTGAGTAGTTTCGTAGTCGTTTGAGCTCCAGCTGACCCAGCTATTGCCCCAACCTCTACGCATGTCGCGTTGCTTGTCTCTTAAAGCTTCTCTGTCAGACCTAGAAAGGTATCTGTAGTTTTCGTTGTCTTCTTTTGTTCCATTGAATAAGTCAGTCCAGATGGCTTCTTCTTTTCCCCATCTTAATTGACCTGTGTACTTATCTCCATCAATGGTTGTAATGGTTCCGTAGATAAGCGCTTGATCCTGAGCTTGCATTGAAACACTGAATAGTGCTACTAATAATGTCAGGCAAAGAGTTCTGTATTTTGAGTTCATGACCTTTAATTTGTTTTGATTGAGTCAAAGGTGTAGAACTCCTTATATATGCGAAATGGCTTTGGGTTATAACGGGGCTTTTTCTGACCGAATCGGGAAGATGTATGACCGAATAGGAAGGTCAGATTCAGTTATTGATCAAGCCACTTCTTAAATACAGGTGTTTTTTCAGAACTCACCACGATCTCCTCGTCTATTCCTGGTTCTAAATCGAGCTTAACACGGCCCTTGAAATAAGGGTGTATGTCTGCCACTGAATCGAAGTGAACGATGAATTTTCTGTTCACGCGGAAGTAGTTTTTTGGATTTAAAAGACCGTCTAATTCTTCAAGGGTTTGATCAACTGGCAACTTTTGTCCTTCGAAAGTGACCAGATAAGAAAGTTTATCTCGCGAATAGAAGTAGGCAATTTTTTCTACTGGAATAGCTTTGATTCGCTGTCCAAACTTTACTAAAAACCTAGACTTGTATTCCGGTTCGCCTTGGATCAGCTCTTGAATTTTGGAAAGATCTATACCAGCACTAGGTTGGTTTTGTGCTTCGTACTTCTCAATTGCACTAGCAAGCTTCTCCTTTTGAATGGGTTTGAGTAAATAATCAATGCTATTTACCTCGAATGCCTTAATGGCATATTCATCATAAGCTGTAGTGAAAATGACAGGGCAATTGATCTCTACTTGATCAAAAATTTCGAAGCTCACCCCGTCTAATAGTTGAATGTCACTTATGATCAAATCGGGGTGCTCATTATTTTGAAGCCAAAGAACTGCTGCTTCCACAGATTTCATTGAAGTCAACACAGTAGCTTCTGGCTTGATTGATTTGAGCAACTGAATTAATCGTTCAGAGGCTAGTTTCTCATCTTCAAAAATGACTATCCGCATATGATCAATTCTCTTCTAATTCTACTAATGGAATTTTAATGATAAAGCTATCAGCATTTTTAAATACCTGAACTTCCTTATCCGTAAAGTAAGCATATCTTTTCTTAATGTTATTGATGCCACTCTTGCTGCTATTTCTAGCTTCAATCTTCTTCTCTTGTAGATTGTTTTTAACCGTTACAAACCCATTTTGGCTTGAAATATGAATTTTGAGCGGCCTTACCTCGGTGATCACATTGTGCTTAATGGCATTCTCAATTAACATTTGCAGGGTAAGGGGAGGCAAGTATTTCATATGATCCTCACTTTCAATATCAATAAAAGTCTGAATGGTGTCTTCGAATCTGATATCCAACAGATAGAGATAAGAGGCTATAAATTTTAATTCGTCATTGAGCGTAATCAGTTCTTCTTTACTGCTTTGTAAAATGCTTCGATATACCTCTGCAAACTTCTCAAGGTAGGTCTGAGAAAGATCTGGATCGAGCGTAATCAGCGAAGATAGAATATTCAGATTGTTGAAAAGAAAATGCGGATCAAGGTGATTCTTGAGTGTCGTTAACTCAGCCTTGATAGTTTCTTTTTGGAATTCCTCAGCTTTAAGCTGTGCCGTTTTCCAATTGCTTAAAAATTGAATACCAAAGTTGATTGAGATAACAGGAAGCAATATCAGTAGGCCTAGCACATTCATACTTATTATTTGTGCTTGATCTGGCGGATCTTGTGTCAACCCTAATTTCAAAATGAAATAACTCAGGTTAATGACGAGAAGAGACAATAAGATTCCTGAAAATAACTGCCAATAGAAACGCTTATTACCAAACTTAAGCCATGGTAATCTCTTATCTAGTTGTTTAGTCAATAATCTATTAAGAAACCAAACGAGAAGTAGAGTTATGGTGATCCAACCTGCAGTTAAATACAGGCCCTGATCAGCTTCATTGAGATAAAGCGTTAAAAAAGTACCGCCCACCAATACAATGACAATGATGAGCGGAATAAGATTTCTTTTGATAAAATTCACTTGAAGACTTAGTCGAAAATAATTTCGTCAATTTTTGACCACTTTACATAAACAGGCTCTTCATTTTTCGATGTAAAGATCAGAACTCCGTCATTATCGTCTGTTACGTCTCTTTCATCACCAATCAATAAGCTGGTACCATTCTTTAAAGTGACCATTGAGTAATTATAGTTCTTCGGGATAATGCTTTTCACATTTCTGAATGGAATGTCGAATTCTACATCATCATCTTTTCCATCTAATATTTCAAATTCCCAAGCTTCGTCAAGGTCGTAGACTAATAAGCCCTGATACTCGTCACCTTCAATGGTAACAACAGTTCCTGATAAGCCTTCTGATACCGGAAAATCGTCATATGACATTCCTCTTGAGTCTTCATCTATGATTTCAAGATTCATGAAGTCTCTCCAAGGGATATCAATTCTGCCAATTTCTGGGTCAAAAACGATCACACCTCGGTTTCCATTGTTGACATCGTTACTATCAGTTAATCTGAATTCTCTCCCTGATTTAAGAGTTACGATCACTCCATTTCTTTCCTTTTCTATGTTGCGAATGCTTCTAAAAGGGATCTTGCGATCGTCTCCGCGGTCTTTTCCATCTAAAATCTCGTCTTGAAATCTCTCGTCTTCATCCCAATGGATAAGACCTGTGAAGGTGCCTTTTCTTCCTGCATCTACCTTACCATAAATAGGCTTGCCAAATGGTTTGGTGAGGTTGTTATCTCGAGCAGCCATGAAATTGATTCTCTCAATTCTGCTCCATTTCAAGTTCACTTCGCCTAATTCGTTGTCCATGACTTTTACAGTGCCTCCTATATCTGTATAGTATCCGCCCTCATTGGTCACTTCGAGAATAACACCATTCTTAATGGTGATACGAGCCTTAGACTTGCCAATGGGCTCTATGGATTTGATGTCACCGAAGCGAGTATCGAATCTGTGGTTGGTACGGCTCAATTTATCTTCCCAAATACTTAGAACGCCAAGATCAATTCCTAACCAGCTATTTCCTGAACTCTGGCTAGCGAGTTCTTCAACCTCTTTCTTTGATAAGAATTTTAGAAAATCATTTGAAGACTTTTGAGCGTTTAAAAGCTCAACCCAATACACCTCATCTGTACCCCACCTGAGATAACCTTCATATTTATCGCCATCTACAGTTTCAACCTCACCATAGATGAATACATTCTTTTCTTGCGCTTGAGCAGAACTTACTAAAATGAATAAGCCCACCATGACTCCCACTATCAACAACACCTTTCTCATAACATTCTCAATATTTTGGTTCTCATTAACCATACTACAAACATAGACGCTGCGTTTCGCGATTTGTAGCGGATTTGGCTGTATAAGGGTATGCATTTACTGAATCGGGATTAAAGCTTACTCAAATTTCAGTTCTATTCTGGAAAAGCAGACGCATCAATGTCCGGAATAATGCGAAGTGCGTTTTTGTAATAGACCTTCTTTAGGATATCGTCTGGAAGGCCTAATCCATACATCCTCCAAAAAGCATGGTACTTTTTGTAATAAGGAAAATACTCGTCTTCGGTTTCTAGAACTCTGAAATAGGTATAATACTCTTCTGGGTTATAAGCGTCTTTTCCGAAGAGCACCCTGTCTTGGTATTTCTCAAAAAAGAGATTAGCAAACTTTGGTTGTCTTCCAAGCTCAGCGATCACGGCTCCAATTTCTACCATCATATTGGGCATCTCGTCAAGCAACTCTCCTAAATGGGCTAGGTCATTGGCAAACCATCCCATATGCGCTGCAATAAAAATAGTGTTTGGGTGCTTTTTGAATACATTATGCTGCTCTTCTATCATTTGCTCCCAAGGGGCAGGATCAGTATCACTTCTTTTTCTTCGAGGCCTAAGCTTTAATTCTAACCACCTTTCGTTATTCGCATCCCAAGGCTCCCAAAATTGCTTTGGGTCTGCCGTATGGATCAATACGGGTATCCCTAATTCTGCACATTTGGCCCAAACCGGATCAACACGAGGATCGTCTACCGCCACTCTGTTACCATTAACGTCTTTAACACTAAAACCAAAACTCTTAAAGATCTTAAGTCCTCTGGCTCCTTGATCATAGTCTCTTTGAAGTTGTGCTGCAGCTCTTTCGCCCCATTCATCATCTAGATTGTTGAAATTGAGGTTGGCAAATAGGACAAATCTTGAAGGCTGGTTGCTTTTGATATTAGCTATTCCATCTGCAACGGCTTTACCGCTTCCGCCTGAAAGATTAACCATCAAACCCATATTCAGGTCATCCATTTCTCCTGCTAGCTTATTCAAATCTCTTTCTCCCATGCGCCACTGATGACTGTGAACATCAATAAATGGAAATTTGGCTCGAGTAGTAGGGTGTTCTGGTACAACTAAAGAGGAGGGAGGATTATATTCTTCGAAGGTGACATCTTGAGCATAAGACTGAAATGCTAGGATCAAGCCTAGAAAGGTCAATAGGTTTTTCATATGATTAAACTTCGGATTAGTGAGAATAAGGTTTTGGTTATGTGATATACTATGTAATTTATTCGACTAAATCATTGATCACATGGATATTTCTTTAAAAGGAAAAGTAGCATTGGTAACGGGCGGTTCGCGAGGAATAGGGGCGGCAATATGTCAACTATTAGGACAATCTGGTGCAAGCGTTGCAGTGCATTTTAGAGGAAATAGAGAACAGGCGGATGCCATTGCTCATCAAGCAGGCCAGGGTTCAAAGTCTTTTCAAGCCGATTTAGCTCAAGTAAACGAATCAATTAACTTGTTTAAGCAAATAATAGATCATTATGGTAAGCTAGACATATTGATCAATAATGCTGGCGTGGCTTATTCTGTGGATATGCAGGAGCCGGATGATCATTGGGCTGAGGTTTGGGATAAGACTTTTGCAGTAAATACAAGGGCTCAAGGAATTCTTTGCAAAAAGGCCATTGAAGTCTTTAAGGATAATGGAGGAGGCCGAATTATTAATATTTCCTCTAGAGCTGCTTTTAGAGGAGATACAATGGATTATTTGGCCTACGGAGCATCAAAAGGGGCTATACCTGCACTTACACGGTCTATTGCTCGATACCATGGAAAGGATAATATCAAGGCTTTTCACATTGCACCTGGTTTTGTTAGAACGGATATGGCCCAAGACTTTATGGATCAATATGGGGAAGAATATGCCTTGAATGATATAGCACTAAATCAATTAACAGAACCGAAAGATCTAGCACCTACTGTGGTTTTTCTAGCAAGTGGAATGGCAGACCACGCGACTGGCTCTACAATTGATATCAACGCAGCCAGTTACGTACATTAATTAATCGAAATTAACTCAGCTACACATGGAACAAAAACACGAAACCCCTACTTCAGTCACTGAATGGATGATAACTATCATTGTTTCGGCTATACCATTAATTGGTTTAATTATGCTCTTTATTTGGGCATTTGCAGGTGAACAGGGCAGCTCAAAATCGAATTGGGCAAAAGCAGCATTGCTTATTTATGCCATATTAATCGTATTAGGACTTTTATCTCTTGCTGGTGTTATAGGCTTTAATGCGCAAAGCACATTTTAGTCTATTTCATATTGAGTATAAGGTCTTTTTTCGAAAGCATTTTGATCAAAACACCTTTCCTTCCTTCAATTTCTTGAGGCTGGGCATATAGTAAAACAGTATCTCCCTCCAGAATTTGAACGGAAGGTTCTGATTCTAAGTCGTTCTCATAATTGTAAGCATAGGCATCCAACACTTCGAAGGTCTTTCCTGAGAATTGATCTATGGAATCAATGGCAACGAACTGCCCTTTTACGTCTTCAGAAGCCCCCATTTCAAATGCCTTTTTAACTATTTCTCCGTCAGTCACTCGTTTGATCTCGCGAGATTCCATTTCCTCACGTGCTTTTGTCGTATCAATTTTCTGATCGCTACAAGAAGTCAGAAGAGAAATCGCTGCGAAAAAAAGTAAAAGTCTTTTCATGGTAGAGCCTTTTAGCAAAAGTAACATCGATACATTTTGTTTGTTAATTTTACGGCTATAATTCATTCAATATGCTAGACAAGCTCGAGGCGATTAGATTAAGATTTGAAGAGGTAGGCCAACTCATCGTTCAACCTGAGGTGGCATCTGATATGAAAGAGTTCACAAAGCTGAACAAGGAGTTCAAAGACCTCGAAAAGATCGTTGTAGTCTACAAGGAGTACAAGAATGTGCTTGATAACATTGCTTCTTCAAAGGAGATTCTCAAGACTGAAAAGGATGAAGAATTTCGCGATATGGCTAAAATGGAATTGGATGAATTAGAACCTCGCCAAGAAGAACTTGAAGAAGAGCTCAAGTTCATGCTTATTCCTAAAGATCCAGATGATTCGAAAGATGTAATCGTAGAGATTAGAGCGGGTGCTGGAGGAGACGAAGCCGGAATTTTTGCAGGAGACCTTTACCGCATGTATGACCGATACATTGACACAAAAGGCTGGAGAAAAGAATTGATCAGTTTAAATGAGGCATCTTCAGGTGGGTTCAAAGAAATTGTATTCAGTGTTTCAGGAGAAGATGTTTATGGTTCGCTCAAGTTTGAATCTGGCGTTCATCGCGTTCAAAGAGTGCCAGTTACAGAATCACAAGGCAGGGTCCATACCTCGGCAGCTTCAGTAGCTGTTTTACCAGAAGTAGAAGATGTTGATGTGGAGCTCGATATGAAAGATGTGAGAAAAGATACCTATAGATCTTCTGGAGCAGGTGGTCAGCACGTCAACAAAACGGAATCTGCAGTAAGGCTTACTCATATTCCAACAGGTATTGTTGTAGAGTGTCAAGATGGACGATCTCAGCACAAGAATTATGACAAAGCACTTCAAGTGCTACGCTCAAGACTGTATGAGAAAGAACTGAAAAAACAGCAAGATGAACTGGCAGGTGCTAGAAAGTCATTAGTTGGAAGTGCCGATAGATCTGATAAGATTAGAACTTATAATTATCCTCAAGGAAGGGTAACAGATCATCGAATTGGTTATTCTCAGCATAACCTTCCAACAGTTATGGATGGCCAGATAGAAGAATTTATTGAGAATCTGAGGATGGCTGAAAATACAGAAAAACTACAGGCAGGAGGAGAAGAATAGTGTACTTCCAAAAAGAGATGAGGCTTCATCCAAGGCCTAGAGGTTTTCATTTGATCACACACGACATCACCTCTGAATTTCAGGAAATACAAAATATAAAAGCAGGCTTGCTGCATGTTCATATCAAACATACCTCTGCAAGTCTGACCATCAATGAGAATGCAGACCCAACTGTAAGAGAAGATTTTGAGTCGCATTTCAATTTATTAGTACCGGAAGAGGGAACTCACTACCAACACACATTTGAAGGGCCAGACGATATGACTTCTCATATAAAGGCTTCCTTACTTGGTCCGTCAGTCACCATCCCAATTTCTAATGGAAGGTTGAATTTGGGCACATGGCAGGGTATTTATCTCTGCGAGCACAGAAATTATGGTGGCGCAAGAAGCTTGGTACTTACCGCGCATGGAGAATAGTTATTCGTAGTCTTTCGCTTCTAATTCGAAGATTTTATTGACAGACGTATTAAAGATTTCGGAGATCTTTAATGACAGAACCGTAGAGGGTGTGTACTTACCACGTTCAATAGCATTGATACTTTGCCTGGACACTCCTACTAGCTCTGCTAACTGCTCTTGTGTGATCTTGCGTTTCTTCCGCAGATCTCGAAGTGAATTCATCATTGAGTTTTAGCTTTGACTGCTCGAATTTAAGAGGAGGAGAAAGACTCTGGAGAACCTCAATGGTTAACTTTTCATTACATTTTGAGCTAATAAGTCAGTGATTTGTTACAGGCTTGTTAAAAATCTGTGAACTGCTTCTTAACAAAGTGTTTTTGATATATCTTTGCAGCCTAAATTATAGAACTATGTTGTTTGATCCTCCTATTGCTAGTGGCGCAAATACTTTCATTTGGATTGTAGTTATCCTTGTAGGTTTCATAGGTGCTGTAAGTCAGCATGATGCACTTTTCAAAGGAAAGAAGAAGAAAGACACTAATTCATAATCTTTCCGTCAGCCTGTAAAAGTCATAGACTGTCGTTTCGAAGGCTGTCCTACTTTCCGATTCGGTAAGAATCGGCAACCACTCATTATTTAAGAATATTTCAAAGTTCGCTTTCTCGCGTAGCTTTAAATAAACTTGTCCTGCAAATTGGGCATGATAGGTTTTATTTCCTCCTTGAAATTCTATTTCTCCTATTTCTCCTGATTCTGGATTGTTCCATCTTAGCTTGAGTTGACTGAGTGATGGAATGAGCGAATTAGGTTCTAAAAGGATATAGGCTTCGTCATAACGCCAATTGTTAATTAAGGCCAAATGAATTTGAGGTAGTTCATTATTTAGTTCTTCTTTCCATCTATACGTTTGTAGCTTGGCTTCTGTGAGTTCCTCGAGTCTATATTGCAATTGACGTGTGTTCTTGAAGAATAATTTAGAAGCATCATTTGTAGCGAAACTCACCTCAAATGGGTCCAAATTCTTATCCTCCAATTGACCACAAGAAAGAAGAAGGAGAAAGGGTAAGATCAGAAGCTTTTTCATGCACAATATACCTTAAACTCAAGCCAATTGTTCAGCTGTATCTTGTATGAGTTGCCAGGCGTTTTCCACATGATATGCTTCTAAATTAGTGTTTCCGAATGCTAAACGTAAAGTAAACTTGTCATCAAGCTTAGTTTGAGTAAAGAACAACTTACCGGATGAATTGATTTGATCCATGATCTTTTGATTCAATTGATCTAGATGTTTTTCTTCACCATTGATGTATCGAAAACAGACGGTATTTAGTGGTACTGGAGCTAATAATTCAAACTGAGGATGTAGATCTACTTGTTTAGCTAACCACTTTCCTAAACTGACATGCTTGCGTATTTTTTCTTGAATTCCTTTTACACCTAATTCACGGATGACAAACCATAGTTTCAAGGCTCTAAATCTTCTTCCTAGAGGAATTCCCCAGTCTCGATAGTTTTTAACTTCACCATCGACATCAGTCTTCAAATAATCAGGCGTGATAGAGAAGGTATTAACCAATGCTGCAGGGTCTTTGACAAAATAGGCCGTGCAATCAAAATTTGTGAACATCCATTTGTGAGGATTGAAAACGAAACTATCGGCTCCATTGGCGCCTTCCGACATCCATCTCAGCTCAGGGCACACTAATGCGGTGCCTGCATATGCTGCATCTACGTGATGCCAAATGTTGTATTTGGCGCAAATGGCTGTAATCTCTTTAATGGGATCTATTGCTGTAGTGCTTGTGGTTCCTATAGCAGAAACTACACACAGCGGTTTAAAACCATCTTCAATATCTCTGATCACTTGCCTGTGGAGAGCGTCTGCTTTCATGGCAAAGTCTTCATCCACAGCTATTTTTCTAAGATTAGCACTTCCTAATCCAGCTATTTTTACTGCCTTATCTATAGATGAGTGGATTTGCTCGGAGGAGTAGACAATGAATTTCTCATCAGTAAAGCCATTTTCATTTACACTGAATTTACTGTACTTCTCTCTAGCGGTTAGAATAGCACAAAGAGTAGCAGTTGATGCAGTGTCTTGAATAACACCTGTAAAACTTGGAGCTAAGCCCACCATTTCTCTCAACCACTCCATCATTTTTTCTTCTAACTCCGCAGCAGCTGGTGAAGTGAGCCAAATCATGCATTGTGCTCCCATTGTACTCATCAACATTTCTCCTAAAACGGAAGACTTGCTTTTGTTGGCGGGGAAATAGGCCATGAAATTGGGGCTTTCCCAATGAGTCATACCAGGTACGATGATGTCTTTGAAATCTTGAAAGATGTCATCAAAACTCTGAGGCTTTGTAGGAGCTTCATCAGGTATTTGTTTGAAAATATCACCTGGTTTTACATTAGGCATAACAGGGTAATCTTCAACATTTTCGAAATAGTCTGCCATCCAGTCGACTAATTCATGAGCGTGTTTTCTGAAAGATTCAGTATCCATTTAACAACGTTTATCTGTCATATTGTCCGATAACAAATGTAGCACATATCTTGTGGTAAGATTCACGTACAATTAAAAGCAAACCGAAATTTGACTATGAAAAAAGGATGGATCGCGCTGATCGTTGTAGCGGTAATCGTACTGATCGGCTATTCAAGTATAAAAGGTGCTTATAATACTATGGTGCAGCAGGATGAAGGTATCGGAGCTGCGTGGGCACAAGTAGAAAATCAATATCAAAGAAGGGCAGACTTAATTCCGAACCTTGTAAATACGGTGAAAGGTTATGCTGATTTTGAACAAGAAACATTAACTCAAGTAATTGAAGCAAGGTCAAAAGCTACTTCAGTCACTATAGACCCTTCAAATTTATCTCCACAAGCCATTGCCAATTTTGATCAGGCACAACAAGGATTAAGTGGAGCGCTAAGTCGTTTATTAGTAACTATTGAGAAGTACCCTGACTTAAAAGCCAATACACAGTTTCAGCAGCTACAGGTGCAATTAGAGGGAACAGAAAACCGCATTTCGGTAGAAAGAAGAAAGTTCAATGAACAAGTTCAGGTCTATAATACCAACATTAGAACCTTCCCGAAAACACTTTATGCAAGCATGTTTGGCTTCGAAAAGAAAGGATATTTTGAAGCTGCAGCAGGCTCAGAAAATGCACCAGAAGTAAGTTTCTAATGGCAGAGCATCATTTTACTAAGGAAGAAAAGGCGAGAATTACGGCTTCAATTAGGCAAGCTGAGCTAAATACAAGCGGTGAAATCCGAGTGCATTTAGAGAAGCACTGTAAGTCAGATAATGTCTTGGATAGAGCAGCCCATGTATTTGCCGACCTAGGAATGCAAAAGACTGAAGCCAGAAATGGTGTCTTGGTCTATATGGCGGTTGAGGATCATAAGTTTGCCATTATTGGTGATGCTGGCATCAATGCCAAAGTTGAAGATGACTTTTGGGACTTGACCAAGGAAAAAATGCTCAAGCATTTTAAAGAAGGCGAATTGACTAAGGGGCTTGTAGAGGGAGTGCTTTGTGCAGGAGAAAGACTAAAGGAATTTTTCCCATATCAAAGTGACGACCGAAATGAGTTGGCGGATGATATTTCATTTGGAAAAGAATAATATGAGAAGATTTTTAGTTGCCATATTTTTACTGAGTAGTTTTTCGCTTTGGGCGCAGCGCGATCTTCCAGAAAAACCTAATCCTCCAAGGTTAGTCAATGATCTGACTGGCTCCACATTAACCACTTCTGAGGTCAATAGGCTAGAGAATAAACTCTTGGCTTATGAGGATACTACATCTACTCAGGTCGCGATTTTAATCGTGAATAGTCTCAATGGTTATGAAGTTGTTGATTATGCTCAACGTGTTGGTGAAAAATGGGGAGTTGGTACTGCAAACAAAGACAATGGTGTATTTATTGTTGTTGCAATTGCTGATCGTAAAGCAGCTATTGTTACTGGTTATGGTATGGAAGGTAGTGTTACTGATGCAGCCACCTATACCATTCGAGAAGACTACATGAATCCTAGATTTCAGCAAGGCAATTTTTATCGAGGTCTTGATGATGCTACTGACGTTATTTTCAAATTAGCCTCGGGTGAATATAAGGCTGATCAGATAGCTAAAGGTAGAAGAAGAAATGCCGATGGAGACAGCAAAGGCATACCATTTGGGTTCTTGTTTTTTCTATTCTTCTTCATAATCCCTGCCATAGCCAGGAGAGGAAGAAGAGGAAGTTACGGAACAAGAGGAGTTCCTTGGTGGGCTTGGTTTATGCTTGGATCAGGTATGAATAACAACCGAAGAAATAATGACTGGGACAACTTCCGCGGAGGTGGAGGAGGTTTTGGTGGCTTCGGAGGAGGTGGCGGAGGCGGCTTTGGCGGCTTCGGTGGCGGTTCCTTTGGCGGTGGCGGCTCTGGGGGTTCATGGTAACTCTCAAGCGGAGTAAGAAATTGATTAATAAGGCTTCGATTAAATTCGAGGCCTTTTTTATTGGATAAACATTAAATTGAGTGAAAATCAATTTACTATAACACCTCATTTTATGGATACTCCTTTTCATTTAGCATTTCCAGTTAAAGACATTGCCTCTACCAGATCCTTCTTTGGTGACCTATTGGGTTGTGAAATCGGTAGATCAACAGACAAATGGATAGACTTTAATTTTTTCGGTCATCAGCTGAGTGCACATGTAAAACCTGAGGAATTAGCTCATGCTCATACCAATGCTGTTGATGGTAAAAATGTTCCTGTGAGGCATTTTGGTGCTGTTCTAGAGTGGAATCAATGGCATGTGTTAGCAGATAAGTTGAAGGACCACGGAATAGACTTTGTGATTGAACCCTACATTAGATTTGAGGGAGAGGTAGGTGAGCAGGCGACCATGTTCTTCTTTGATCCAAGCGGCAATGCTCTAGAATTTAAATCCTTTAAAGATCCCTCTCAAATCTTTGCCAAATAAACCTACACTATGAGAAATCAAATAATAAGCTTCTGTCTACTTATTTTATCCATATCCTCTTTTGCCCAGGATAGGGTTTTATTAAAACCTGATTATGTTTTTGACGGACAAGAAATGCATAACGATTGGGTCGTTTCTGTTGAAGGCGAAAGAATCGTTTACGCAGGTCCTGCCAAAAAGAGTAAGGCTGATCAAGTCTTTGAACTCTCTGGTATGACTTTGATGCCAGGAATCATCGAAGGACATTCTCATATACTCTTGCACCCCTACAATGAAACAAGTTGGAATGATCAGGTATTGAAGGAGTCCATAGCAGAAAGGTCTGCTCGTGCGGTGAATCATTTGAGGGCTTCATTGATGGCTGGTGTTACTACAATGCGTGATCTAGGATCTGAAGGAGCGGGTTATGCGGATGTTGGGTTAAAGCAGGCTGTTGAAAAGGGAGTTATTCCTGGCCCAAGGTTGTTGGTAGCAGGGAAGGCAATTGTCACAACTGGCAGCTATGGCCCAAAAGGATTTAGAGAAGGGGTGCAAGTACCTTTGGGTGCCGAGCCAGCAGACGGATATGATGATTTGATCAGAGTAACGAGAGATCAAATTGGCAATGGAGCTGATTTTATAAAAGTATATGCAGATTATCGCTGGAGTCCTGATAATAAAGCAGCGCCCACTTTTACATTGCAAGAACTGAAAACAATAGTTGAGATTGCTGAAAGCAGTGGTCGTTACGTAGTCGCGCATGCTGCCTCGCCAGAAGGAATGCGAAGAGCCATAGAGGCCGGGGTTAGAACCATAGAACATGGAGATGAAGGAACCTTTGAGATTTTTCAATTGATGAAAGAAAAAGGAGTTGGATTTTGTCCTACTATCGCGGCAGGCTGGTCAATCACGAAATACAATGGTTGGAAGGAAGGGCAGCCAGAACCACAAAGATTGTTGAATAAAAGAAAGTCTATTCAACTGGCTTTGGAAGCTGATGTCGACTGGGTTTTCGGTGGAGATGTTGGAGTTTATCCACATGGAGAAAATGTGATTGAAGCTGAATTGATGCAAGAATATGGAATTAATGTAAAGTCTGTTTTACAATCTATGACTTCTGGAAATGCTCAAATAATGGACTTGAATGAGTTGGGCCAAATTAAAGAAGGATATCTGGCAGATATCATTGCAGTAGATGGGAATCCAATGACAGACATCAATGCTTTGAGACGAGTAAAGTTGGTAATGAAAAATGGCGAAGTATATAAACATGAAAAGTAGTGTATTGATCGTATGGTTTGCGCTGATTCTAAGTGCATGTACAAATTTTGAAAAGCAAGAAGTTGATCAAACAACTAAGTCTTTTCACATGGAGGAAAATAAACCAAGCAAAAAACTAAATGTGGGTTTTTTAGCCATAGATGGTGTATACAATTCAGAATTGATTGCTCCTTATGACATATTTCAACACACCATATTTCATACGGAATTGGGGATGGAGACATTTATCGTATCTCCAACACTAGAACCCATTACCACATTTGAGGGGATTCAAATCACTCCTCATTATTCATTTAAAGATGCTCCTGATATTGATGTATTAGTTGTAGCAAGTGCAGAACACAATATGGATAGTGATCTAGAAGATGAAAACCTTATTTCTTGGGTAAGAGCAGTAGGTAACAATGCTCAGTATGTAATGAGCCTTTGTGATGGCGCTTTTATCTTGGCTCAGGCCGGATTATTAGATGAGGTAAAGTGTACTACGTTCCCTTCAGATATTGATCGCTTCAAAGAAACATTTCCTCAATTGGATGTTTACAAGGGTATTTCTTTCGTACACGATGGTAAAGCCATTACATCTGCAGGAGGGGCAAAATCTTATGATCCTGCCCTTTATTTAGTGGAGTATCTCTATGGCCAAAAGGCTGCTATTGGTGTAGGAAAAGGATTAGTCATCGATTGGGATATCAATGACTATAAGTCCATTTATCCAAATCAATAAGCTGCGAAGTACTCTTCTAGGTCTTTTAATGTAGAGCTACTGGTAGCAATATCTTGTTTTACTTCACCTTTTTCGAGGAGAACAATTCTTTCACAAACCTCTGTAACGTGATTCAGGTCGTGACTTGAAATCAACATGGTTAATTGATTTTCTTCTTTCCACTTAGATAAGGTGTTTTTCAATCTGATTTGCGTGGTGGGATCTAGGTTAGCAAAAGGCTCATCTAATAGAATGATCTCAGGGTTGCCCATCAATGCAGCAACGATCCCTACCTTCTTTTGATTACCCTTTGAGAGATCTCGGATATACTTTTTCTTCCCGATGATTTCATCATTGAATAACTCTTCAAATTGCGCTAAATACTCTTTTAAATCACCAGAAGAGTATTCGTGTAATGAGGCAAGAAATTCAAAGTATTCGTCTGGAGTTAAGTAGTCAATTAAGAATGATTCGTCTAAGAATGAACCAGTATAATATTTCCAATCTTCAGACTTGCTTACATCATTTCCTTGGCTCATCACATGGCCGGTAGAAGGCCTAATGAGGTCTAGAATCATACGGAAAAAGGTGGTTTTACCTGCACCGTTATTTCCTACCAAACCAAAGCTTTCGCCTTTTTTAATGTCTAATGAAGGAATATTTACAACTGTAACTCCTTTATATGATTTAGATAATTCTGATACGTTGATCATAGTTGTATAGGTTATTGAGCTCGGAAACCCGCAGCAATTTGATGTCTGTTTTTAATTAAAGTATTGGTGAGGTAGGTAATGACCTTTTCTCTAAAAAGGAAGCCAACTAGGCCAATGAAGCCGAGAATGGCTAAGCCAAGAGAATCCTGCCCTAATGCGATGAATGGACCATAGATGACATAAGGCAAGAACATGATCGGTAATATGATCAAGAATTGTGCAGCGCCAACTCCCTCATAGTTGAAGGCTGCTCCCTTACTCAAATCTATTTTCTTAGGGCTATACATGGCTATTCTCATTACAAGTGGAATATTGATTCCAATATTGAATAAGAAGGCGGCTAGGTTGATTCCGATAATATTCAATCCGAAGTATCCATAGCCTAGTGACAATACGAAGGCGATGGCGGAGGTAGTTACGAATAGGTAATACTTAGATTCGATATACTGCCTGTAGCTTGTCTTTCTAATAAGTACGAAATCGAAATAGCTACTATCCCAGCTAAGTAAGAACTGACCGTAATTGATAAAGAAAATACCTGTGACGAATACACCAACAAAAAGGAACATCCAGTCCATTTCTTGATATACCTCTTGAGGATAAAATACCAATCCGTAGAGTAAAAGCACTCCACTCATAATCAGTGTGTTTCTAGGTCTTTTATGTCTTAAAATCAGCTTAAGTTCAAGAATGACCAATTCACCAATTCTACCAAAGCGTTTTAAGAAGGCAAACTCACCTGCAATTTTATTGGTCGCTTTTCTGGTGGTCAGTTCTTCTGGGTAAGTGTTATTCTTCAAATACCCGAAATTCATCCTATAAGTGATCACCCAGCCTAAAATGGTGATTAATGCTAGCAATGGGATTTTAAGTACATAGTTGAAGATCAATGCTGACAATTCAGACAAAGAGACAATGCCATAATAATCTAAGGCTGCTATACCGGCAATTGTCACCAGCATAATCAAGAAGAGGTTTGGAATATCATTCAATTTCTTCTTGAAGAACATGGTCTTAAAATGGACTGTAAAGGTCAGTCCAATGATCATGATCCACCACATAAAGCCTGTGTACATTCCGTACTCACCGCCAATTTTGGCAAAGGCAAAAGGCGTGAATATGAGAATGGCCAAAAGGTTAAAAACACTCAATTGACTCTTTCTGAGCATAAAATGAATGATCTTGCTTTTCCTGATCGGTAGGTGCAGAAAAGGCTGAATACTCAATACCGGAACGTTCTGCAGGAAGAATCTTAAGAAGAATTCCACAAAGAAGTAATAGATCAAAAGACTATTGATCAATTCTATCGGGTCCTTGTCAGGGAAAAATTCATCTAAGCCAAAGCTTAGGAAGAACCCTAATGCTACGGCATAGAATAAGAGCATGATAGCCGCCAAAGCGAGGAAAATGTTGGCTATCACATTTTTTGCCCAAACAGGAGATCGAAATTTTTCCTTCCAATTAAGGCCAATGAGTGTTGCGATCATATAGGTTTAGTTTAGTTCATTATCTAATCGGATGATGGATTCAAGTATGGCATGAGCTGCTCTAACATAGAATTCCTTGTCGATATTCTCGAAATCATCCGTTGGTTTATGGTAGTTGGCATGGTCTTCCACACCAAAGTATAGAAATGGGTAGCCTGCTCTATAAAACTCGCCATGGTCAGAGGCATAAGTCCAGTTGTCACTGCCTTCACCTGTATCATGTCCAAATTTGAGTGTTACTCCTGCTCGATCTACTTTCTCTACAATGGCTTTCAGATCTGGGTTCTGAGCTGTACCAGCTACATAGAGCTCGTTTTTATCACTCACACTGATCATGTCCATATTAATATTCAGTCTTATTTCTTCTAGGGGCACTCTGTCACCGTCATTCACGAAAGCTTTGGCTCCTTGAAGCCCCATTTCTTCCCCATCTAATGCGGCAAATACCATGGTATGTCTTGGCTTATTGATAGAGAAATACTCTATAAAAGCGAGCATAGCTGCCACCCCTGATGCGTTGTCGTCAGCTCCGTTGTAGATTTTTCCATCAACAATGCCTAAGTGATCATAATGAGCTGTAATGACAAAAGCGCCTTCTTCAGATCCTTTGATATAGCTTATGATGTTGATGCCCTCAATGGTTTCACCCTCTCTATTTTCAAAAGTAAAATCATGCCTATACCCTTTAACAAGGCTTTTGGCACGTAATGCATCCATTTGTTTTATGATAAACCTACGTGCAGCTTCTGCGCCATTTGTACCAGTCTTTCTACCTTCAGCCGCATCGTGGCTAAGCTTGCGTAGATCTTCCAGCATGTATTCTCCATCTATAAGGTCAGTTTGAGCTATAGCTGTTGAACTCAGAAATAAGAGAATTAGGGAAAGAACGAAATTTGATTTCTTTTGCATCGTTGTTAAGATTAAAACTGAATTTACCACATATTTATAGGTGAAGTCATATAAACTTAGCGAATACACTTACACATTTTGCTTAGGCCCAATTATAAAATTCTTACAATTACCCTCTTCTTTTTAATGAGTACAGGTCTATTGGCTCAAGAAGGTGCTGACGATATCCTCGAAAGACTCTCTATCAACAAAGCCTTGTACATACCTGAAGATATATTGAGTACTAAGTCTCTTGTGCTTTTTTCTGTACCTGAGGAAGATAAGGACAGTGAATGGAGAGAAAGACTGGATGAACTTCAGGCCTTTTTTGCTCAACAAGGTATTGATGCGATGGCATACATCAATCAATCTGACTTATTTCCCTTGCCAAATCAGGTGCTTGAAATTCCAGACTACCTGAAGGAAAGAGACATTGATCATCTGATACTTCTTTTGATTA
Source organism: Roseivirga sp. (assembly GCA_965267365.1). GTDB lineage: Bacteria > Bacteroidota > Bacteroidia > Cytophagales > Cyclobacteriaceae > Roseivirga. Next base: position 110,995 of record OZ253951.1, read on the forward strand.
GAGGTAATGAAGAACCCATGTTCTTGGCCATTGGACCATATAACCAAGAGGCCAATTGGTGGGATGCCGGTAGTAATTTTTGGGTTCGCAATCCTGTGGAATGGCAGCCCATGTTTGATGAGCTCGACACCTATTTGAAGACAGGTGTTCTGAAGAAACGTAATTTTTTGGTCAATGATCGACCAGAGTTCTTCAAACTCGGAGTTGAAAACAGTTACGTTTTCTCTTCTTCAGTTCCTAGAACAGAGGCCGCTAAAGTTCAGATTGCTTTAAGAGCATTAAACGTTGAATTTTATAATGCTCCAGGCCCTCAAATATTTTCTGCCGAGGGTTTATTCGATAATGAATCTAGGTTAAACCAATTCAATCAGAGAAAAGAGCTATTGGAATCTTTTGCTGCTGATTCGACTAATAATGTTGAAATAGTTGAAACCAATGCTACCAATAGACAATTAACCCGTCTGGGTTATGACTACGAATTGCAATACATCACGGGTAACTTTGAGCTGATTGATAAATACTTTAAGTCCACAAAAGAGAGAGAACCTTTTGAAGGTGAACGAACGGTTTTCTATCTGAGAGATTTGAGAAGAAACCAGATCTATTTTGGAAGGGATTGGAACCCACAAGAAGATTGGATTTCTGCTTTTGATCAATTTGTTGAAACATTCGCGTCAGCCTTGATCATCGAAGGGTATTAGTCATCCTGCACATCACATTTTCTATTTTGCCTCAGACTTTATTGGTAAATTGAGTTAAACCAATACTTACATGAAAAAACTCAATTTACTATTTGCGCTATGCTTGTTCGCATTTTTTCAAGCGAATGCCTACCAAGACCCAAGTCTTGATTATTCCTCAGTTTATAAGATTAAAGACGAGGGCTTTAATAAAAGCCAGGTAATGGATATTGCTTGGAATTTGACGGACAGAATCGGCCCCAGACTTACGGGGTCAGAAGGATTAAAAAACGCTTATGATTGGACTTCAAATACCATGAAAGAATGGGGTCTTGAAAATGTGGAGGTGAAACCTTGGGGAGATTTCGGTGACGGATGGGACGTTAGAAAGTCTTATCTCGCCATGACAGCTCCTTATTATCAGGCCGTGATCGGTATTCCAAAAGCTTGGACTCCGGGCACCAATGGATTGATGTCTGCTGAAGTTGTTTATGTCGATATAGATTCTGAAAGCGAACTATCTGAATATGCAGGTAAGCTAAAAGGGAAGGTAGCGATGCTTCCGACAACAATAGAAGCTAAAACAACATTTGAAGCTGACGCTCGAAGGCTAACAGATGATCAGTTAAGCGACATGGAAGGAAGAAATGTTAGTTCAAGAACTGATTTTACTGCCCGCAGCATTTCTGAATATAGAAGAAGAGCTAGGCTCAGAAATGCGGCTTATGAATTCTTTAAGAAAGAAGGAGTTGCTATGGTCTTGAATACTCACCGAGGTGGAGGCCAAGGAACTTTCTTTACATCCAATGGAGCAAGAAGAGATCCTAATCCATTACCTGAAATGGAAATCGCTCCAGAGCATTATAATCGAATGGTACGATTAGCCCTCAAAGGAGAGAAGGTGATGATAGAGGCTGATACCAAAACAGAATTTCATAAGAAAGATCAACAAGGCTATAATGTAATAGCTGAAATACCAGGTTCTGATCCTAATCTGAAAGATGAAGTGGTAATGCTTGGCGCTCACCTCGATTCGTGGTTTGCTGGCACAGGTGCTACAGATAACGCTGCAGGTTCAGCAGCTATGATGGAGGCTATTCGTATTCTAAAGGAGTCGGGTGTTCAGTTAAAAAGAACAGTGAGAATTGCTCTTTGGAGTGGTGAAGAGCAGGGCCTTTATGGTTCAAGAAATTATGTTCAGCAGACTTTTATGGATAACGGAAGCCCTAATAAGGCTCATGAAAAATTCAGTGCTTATTTCAACATGGATAATGGAACCGGAGCAATAAGAGGTATTTATTTACAAGGTAATGAAGCGACTCGACCAATCTTTACAGAGTGGTTCAAGCCATTCCACGAGGTTGATGCATCCACTGTAACTATTCGAAATACAGGTGGAACTGACCACTTAGCTTTTGACGGAATAGGACTACCTGGTTTTCAATTCATACAGGATCCTATCGATTATGGTACGAGAACGCACCATACGAATATGGATCTTTACGAGAGGCTACAAGTTTCAGATCTTAAAAAGAATGCAGTGATCATAGCTACTATGGTGATGCAGACTGCCAACATGGATCAGAAAATGCCAAGAAAACCTAAAGAGTTTGAAAGCTTAAATAGAAGTAGATAATATAAAGGCCGCGAAAGCGGCCTTTTTTAATACAATTCTTTATTCACAAATGGAATGAGAGCTAGAATAACAGCCGGTTCGTAATAAGCAGCACGATCAATAAGCTCATGTGTCAGAATGCCCACAGCTCCATTTCCATGCTTAGAGTTTTCACGCTTAAAAACCATATCATCAGCATGGCCAAGCTCTACCCCTTTATTGACTAATTCTTTGATCTTATTGGGAAGTACAAACGAGGCAGTACGTGCTTTGCCTTCTCGGTTTTGGTCGACAATGTATATCCAAGCAAAGGCTTCCATTTCAGAATCGTTCTGATCAATACCACCTTCTAAGCCTATCCAGTAATCCGCATCTGGAATCTCTTTCTTAGCGTTAAATGCCCTGTTACGAGCTCCAGCTAAGGTTTCATCATCATCCATGGGCTGGTCAGCTACTTCAGAGGGAACTGAAACAGATTCGATTTGAATTCGATGGTCTTTGAAAACTTTTTGGAAACCGCTATGAGAGCAATTGATTTTGACAGGGTTTTTAGAAGCAACTACGACCTTAATTTCCATTGTTGAGCGCTTGAATTTTCTCTGACATTTGAAGCCTTTCGTAATAAACGGTCAAGGCAAGGATCACTTTTTCATCTCCCGGCTCTAAGTCGTGCGCTTTTTCCATATAAGGAAGTGCTCTGCGTGTCCATTCATGTCCTATTTGCTCGGTGTCTTTTCCTCTTATTTCGTACTCTTCTTTGCTCATCAAATTGATTCGAACATAAACACGATTGGCCTGCTCATTGATCATTACCGAGTAGTTGTAGTTAGCAGCAAAGTCATCAGGGAATGACCTGAGGTAAGTTTCATATTTTCTAGAAGCTTTTTCGAAGTATTCCTCAGACCTCTGCGGTTCGCCATTGATATATGCCGCCTTGAATATTCTATCGTATAGATCAGCTTCTCTTATAATCAAAAGCGGATTGTTAGGCGACCTTTGAGAGGCGGTTTTCAAAATAGACTCAGCTTCCAAAAACCTATTCAGCTTAATTAATAATCTAACTTCTTGAATGACATAGGGAATATGGTCAGGATATTCGAATAGCGCCTCTTCAACATATTCCAATTGCTGCTCGTAAGTGGCATTCATGGCCTGGCTAGAGATGATGATACCGTTGTAGGCATCTTTGCTCAATGTGGAGAAATTCCGTAGCGCTGTGTAATTATCAATAGCGTCTTTGTACATACCAGCATTTTGCGCACTTAAGCCTGAGTACATATAAGCCAAAGTATCTACAGGTTTGGCAGATTTCGCAACAAGGAATGAGCTGAGTGCATCAGCAAATTCTCCTTTTTGAAATTTCGCTACGCCATTGTTTATACCGTCTGCCCAAAGTATTTCAAGCTGATTGGTAGCCAATATGTGTAAGTTATTTGTCCTCTCTGTTAGAGCCCTTGTCTTCTCGTACGCTTCTACAGTCAGGTTGACATGTCCAGAATAATCAGATTTGATAGCTCTCAATTGCACTTGATCGCTTTTCAGAATTTCGTGATAAACTCTCGCTTTGGTATACCAAGCTCTTGGGTCAATTTGGGCCTCAGGATTGTCAAAAGCTTCGTCTATGGCCTCCTTTGCCTCAATATAGTTCTTATCATTTAAGAAAGTATTGGCAACAGAAATCAAGTCCTGTGAATAGGAAGGTTTAGCTGAAAGGCTAAATAATATGACGAGAATATACCTCAATCAAGAATACATTAATGACCCAGTACAAAAATAGGATAATTGATTCTTGATACTAAGTCGAGTCCCTGTAAATCTGACTAGTAAAGAAACAACTAAAAAATATTTGTTTGCATATAAAAAAATGCATTTCACAATAAAAAAGGAGAAAATCTGACAATTCTCTCCTTTAATTGCCCCTTAAACATACAATGGATAGGGCATTTTCGTATTGATTAAAATCAATTCTTTGTCCAATTAGGAATATTTCCTTTTAAATCTGGACCATTGTAAGAGCCGAGTAATTGACTCATCGCCTGATCGAAGCTTTTGGCATCATTCAAAATAGATGCAAATTCATCTGTAGCTATTTCGTAGTTCCTCTTGGATGTTCCTGTCACATTTGACAGAGAACCAAACACATCAAATAAAGCTGCTTGAGCTCTTTGTCTTGTGCTTACATCGGCATCTTTGTCCAGTCTGCTAAGTGTAGAATTACCGTTCAATTTCATCCGAATGGCATCAAATTCTTTTTCGAGCTCATCTACAGAAGAGGCCATGGCCATTCCTTCTTTTAAAGGCATAGTTTTAGACGCAGCTCTGATCTCATCCATTTTTGATTGGGCCTCAGACATATATTCTCTGAGCTTGCCCATTGCATTTAATAACTTAACGGCATCTTTCTTGAACGTGGCCATTTCGGACCAGTTATCTGCTGGGATGCTTCGGTTATTCAACTCTTTGAGCTCAACTGTTGAAGTTAAATTCCACTCCTTCAATTCACCCTTAACTACAGCATTCATTGTTACAGTATAGGTACCAGGAACCACATAAATGTTTGAGCTATTAAGACTTTTGCTAGGATCTTTGGCTTTCGAATTGATGCTTTCAAAATCCATGTAAGTCATGTCCCAAGTGATTTTATTTAGTCCTTTTTTGTATGCTGATCTTAACTCACTGATTACTTCTCCAGAACCATCGGTAATGGTAAATACGAGATATGATGGCGCTTCACTTTGCTCGGCTTCATATTCCGCTACAGTAGGATAAGGTATGGCTTCGTTGTTCTTGAATTGTTCCTTTTCCCTTTTAGAGCGATCACCTTTCAGGCTAGAGACACCATCTTTGATCCAATATTTAATGACTGCTCCTTGTTCAGGGTTACTGGCTGAGTAGAATGACTCACCCTGAAACCCTTTGTCTCTTGATCCTAGGCTTCCAAGTGGAGTCCAAGTATTGTACATGTAAGCAGCAGAAATATCAAAGAGATGCGCTTCTTTATTTTTCAAATCTGCACTAATTTCTCTAAGCCCGGAATAATCATCAAGCACATAAAAGCCGCGACCGAAGGTTCCAAGTACAAGGTCATTTTCCCTTTCTTGAATCATCATATCACGCACATTGATAGTAGGTAGACCGCTTTTTAGTGCAGACCATGTTTGGCCTTCGTTTAGCGAAACATGAACTCCATACTCTGTTCCCACAAATAGAATGTTCCCATTTACATGGTCTTGTTCTATGGCATAAACTGCTCCCTCAGGTAGGTTGGCACTAATATTTGTCCAGGATCTTCCTTTATCTGAACTTTTGTAGATGTATGGAGTAAAATCACCGCTTTTGTGATTGTTGAATGCCGCATAAACCACATTGGCATCATGCTTAGAAGCGACAAGGTCATAGACATAAGTGTTAGCAGGTACACCTGGAAACTGATTGATTTTAAACCAAGTCTGTCCTCCGTCTTCTGTCACACTTATTTGACCATCATCCGAACCTGCATAGATCAATCCTTCTTGAACTCTTGATTCGTCCAAAGAGACGCCAGCTCCATAACGTGAGGTAGACCCGTTTTTAGCTACAGCATCCATAGGCCAAATTTTACCCATCACTGGTAAAAGGTTTCTATCAATGTCTTGATCTAATTCATCACTTATTACTTCCCATGAATCGCCTCGATCTGTACTTCTGAAAAGCTTATTAGCAGCATAGTAAAGTGTTTTATGATCATGAGGGCTAATCATCAATGGAGAATCCCAGTTGAAGTTGTAGGCTTTTTCACCTTTTCTAGGCTTAGGCTGAATCATTACCATCTCTCCACTTTTCTTGTCGAACCTTACCAATCCACCGTTCTGATATTGTGAATAGATAATGTTCTCATCGGTAGGGTCAGCAACAGATTCGAAACCATCTCCTCCAAGTGTTACTATCCAATCTGAGCTGACAATTCCATGAGCACTTGTGGTCTCTGAAGGGCCATGTAAACTGTAATTGTCTTGGGTACCACCCATGATGTTATAGAATGGCTCCGCATTGTCCACAGATACTTTATAGAATTGGGTAACAGGTAGGTTGGTAAAGAACTTCCAGTTTTTGCCTTGATCGAACGATTCGTAAACGCCACCATCGCAGCCTTGTAAAATGTGGAGGTTGTTATCAGGGTTGATCCACATGGCATGATTATCCCAGTGCTTACTCTTCTCTCCAAGATTCTTAAATGTTTTGCCCCCATCAGTAGTTACCATGGTAAAGGTATTTAAAGAGTAAACTCGATCTACATCTACAGGGTCTGCTACAATTTCTTGGTAGTAATTACCACTGGTAGAATGTGAAGACATTTTCTGCCACGAAGCTCCTCTATTGGTAGAACGGTAGAAGCCACCTTTTCCGCTTTGTGCTTCTACAATAGCATATATGACTTCAGGGTTGGCAGGTGAAATAGCCATGCCAATACGTCCTTTGTCACCTCCAGGTAATCCCTTGTTTATCTTCTCCCACGTGGCACCTGCATCTGTTGATTTATATATCCCTGATTCTGGGCCTCCACCAAGGTAGGTCCATTGTCTTCTCCTTCTCTGATGTGCAGTTGCATATAGCACATCTGGGTTTCTTGGGTCGAGGTGAATTTCATTGATACCGGTATGCTCACTTACTTCCAGTACTTTTTCCCAATTCTTTCCTCCATCTGTAGTTTTGTATAAACCTCTGTCTCCACCGGCACTCCAAAGTGGACCTGTAGCAGCTACATATACAACATCTGAATTTCTTGGATCGACTTTGATCATTCCGATGTGTTCAGAATCCTTGAGTCCTAAATGGGTAAATGAAGCGCCTCCATCGATCGACTTGTAAACGCCATCACCATATGACACAGACCTTTGATTATTATTCTCGCCTGAACCCACCCAAAGCACATTAGAATTATTGGGATCTAGGGCCAACGCACCAATAGAATAACTTCCGTAATTGTCGAAGATGGGCTGAAAAGTGGTGCCAGAATTAGATGTTTTCCAAACTCCACCGGCTGCTGCTGCTATGTAGTATTCTGAATGATTTTCTGGATTAACTGCAATGTCAGCAATCCTACCTGAGGTGAGGGCAGGCCCAACGCTTCTGAATTTGAAGGAGCTGAGCGATACATCTTTTAGAGGGTCTTGAACCTCTTGCGTTTCTTTTTTCTTTCTTCTCTGACCAAGCACTGATAATGGTGCAATCAGCAAAAGGCATAGGAGTAAAGTGAGGTGAGTTCTTTTCATAGTTTTTAATCTTTGATTCAAATAACTGAATGATGGGTAATCATCCTAATGGCATTATTTATATAGGTAAAAAAATAGCGCACCACTCTTAAAATGATGCGCTTCTGATTCTTTGATTTTATTGTCCTCTCGAATCCAATGTGGTTGGTTCAGGTTTCGTAGAAGAGTTTTTCACATGTTCTTCTAACCAGGAATCCATCTCCCACAACATATGCATGATAGATTCTTTAGCACGGTAGCCATGACTTTCATCAGGAAGCATCACAAGCCTAGCTGTGCCACCATGTCCCTTAATGGCGTTATAGAATCGAATACTTTGAATTGGAAAGGTTCCTGAATTGTTATCTGCTTCGCCATGAATAAGTAATAATGGCTCATTCACTTTGTTAGCATGCATAAATGGCGACATATAATTGTAAAGTTCAGGTGCTTCCCAATAAGTTCTTTCCTCTCTCTGGAAACCGAATGGTGTCAATGTTCTATTATACGCTCCACTTCTTGCGATTCCTGCAGCAAAAAGATCCGAATGCGCCAATAGATTGGCTGTCATAAATGCGCCATATGAATGACCACCAACACCAATTCTATTTCTATCTCCAACCCCTAATTCCACCACAGCATTGATTGCGGCTTCAGCATTCATCACTAATTGTTCTCTAAAAGAGTCATTTGGTTGCTTATCATCTTCACCAATAATTGGCATTTCGGTATTCGCCATGACGGCATATCCTCTCAATACCCAGAACAATGGTGAGCCAGAGCTAACACGAGTAAATGAATATGGTGTGCCTCTTACTTGACCAGCATTCGCTTTCGATTTGTATTCTCTTGGGTAAGCCCACATCAATACGGGTAGAGGTCCATCTTTTTCTTTATCGTAACCAGAAGGAGTATATAAAACTGCTGTTAAATCAACCCCGTCAGCCCTTTTATATTTGATCACCTCTTTATTGACTGTTAACAGATCAGGTTGTGGATGGCCGAAGTCCGTGATGGCTTTGGAAGTGCCTTTTTTCAAATCTCTGATATAGTAGTTTGGCGGATCTTTTTCTGATTCTCTTAACGTAATGATCTTATCGGCCTTTTTAGAAATAATATCTACAGGCCTTTCATAATAAGGTGCTTCAGATCTAAATAAGATCTCGGATTTTTTAGACTTTAAATTGAATTTGCTCAAATAAGGGCGGTCTCCTTCTGGAGAGCCTCCAATGCTCGACATAAAGATGTTATCCTTGTCAAACTTCAGAACGTAATACCCATATTCATTTTTAACAGTCATTGGCGTACCGGGATCATTGTATCTATCAGCCGTTGTTCTGTCTATCAATACATCTCCGTCAAGGCCTGGTTTTGAAGGGTTGATTAGTGTTCTCTTATCAAGTCTTTTTGCCCACCATCTTTCATGGACAATGGCTCTTTTATCATCGCCCCAAGTGACATAGCTATATCTTAAACTAGTTGTAAAAAGAGTTTCTGCCTCTCCGTTAAATGGAGCCATCAGCATTTTAACCACATCTCTATTATTGGTATCCGCTTTGGGGTCTCCTCCATCAAGCGCCTCTGCCCAGTACAAGGTGGCAGGCTGATCGGCTCTCCAGCTGACACTTCTAGCACCTAATCTGGTGGCATCGAATCCTTTTGGTCTTACTTCATCTAAATCTATTTCAGCTAAAGTTTTTACCATCTCGCCATTGGCAGTCCAGATTTCATAATTAAATGGGAATCTTGATGCTGGCACCAAATAAGAAAATGGTTTTTGAATGTTCTGAACGAGGATATAATTACCATCAGGTGAGATGTTGTAATTCTTAATGATCCCTTCATTACCAATATTAGATTGTGAACCATCTAGGTTGACTTTCATCAATTGAACGGTTGTATAGTATTCAAATAGTTCTTCATCGAAAGGGTTCTTGAGTAAGTCTTGATAAGTTCTTGAAGGCGCTTCAGCTCCGGCAGTTTCTTGAATCACTGGACCGGCTGGAGCAATAGGTTTTTGAGGAGCATCTCCTCTATCCAACTTGATGGAACTGACAATTAGACTTTCATTGCCTGGTAACCAATCAAATGCTTTGACATAGGCATTGTTTACAATAGCCTCTGTCAGCTTCTTGGCAGATTTGCTATTGACATCTGCTACCCAAAGCTCAATTCCATTATTTGATGTATGTGTAAAAGCAATCTTACTTTCATCATCTGACCAACTGACATTACCAATTCTTGGGTTATCAGGCATGCCATTGAATCGGAAGGTTTCACCTGTCTGAATGCTCTTCATTTCAAGGCCCGTCATATAAGTTCTGCGGCTGCGGCCATTCGTAGCCGGGTTGATCCTTGTGCCTCCTATTCTCAATTCAGGGGCAGCCACCTCTTCTATACTTGGATATCCTGGTCGCTCCATTAACAGCATCCACTCTCCTTTGGAGTCAATGCTTACAGATGGAGTTGAAGGTGCTTCAATCAGTTTGGCAATTACTTCGGGAGGTCTTTGATATCCTTCTTGGGCGAAAATCGGGTTTGCCTGCAAAAACACTATGATGCATAGTATATATAGGGCATTCTGGATTGGTTTGACTTTTGACATAGCTTGAGATTTAATCTATTGAAATTAGGGTAAGGCTATTATTAATCAACAAATGTCATTTAAAGGGCTAAAAATTGATTTTAAATGGTTCTTGGTGAGTTTTTGCAACGGTTATAACAATTGAAAGACAGGTGTTTAGCCTTGGAATTAGCTCAAATTGAATGTAAAGAATGCAGTACTGTTCGCTAAGTTTCAGATTATCAAAGGAATATTCTTCTTCCCTTTTGGTACAATTGAGATAAAAATTAGTTTATTTTTATGATTGTAGCATTGATTTCGACACATGAAGCGCCTACTATTCATCATTTTTATCATCTCGATAGGATCGTATTTGACGGTTCAATATTTCAAAGACCGTAGGTACAATCCTCCTTCGAATTATGACTATGTAATATCTGAGGATATTGACAGAGATTACTACGACCCGTCCGTCTTAGAAAATTATTATCAATCGGCATTGGAAGTTGGTTCTTACGCCCGCTCATTGTGGTACAATGAAGGCTTAGACGTCAGATTCCCGGATGACGAGAAGTTTGAGTCAATTGAGGCCATGAAGCATTACAATCAACTAATTGTTGCTGTAAAGACTTTGGAAGATCAATTGGTGTATTCTAAAATGTTGAAGGATGAGGGTTTTTCAGACGATGAAGTAATTATGATGCTCAAAAACGAGATGGAACCGAGCGAAATGGAACTGATAGATTCTGAGTATTTAATTGGCCTGCAGATTGGCGACAAAGGTTCGGAAGTTTGGGACCTTCAGTTATTGCTCAATAATCATGGCGATAGTATTCCTGTAGATGGCATATTCAGTGTGGCTACATTGGATAGAGTAATCGCCATTCAAGAATCGGCAATGATCTATCCTTCAGGAGAAATAGACGAGAAAACATTGAAAGCAATTTTGACTAAATAATCATGGCAACTAAGAAAAAGGAAGAAGTATCGGAAAACGGAATTTCTGGAGATCCTAAAATTGAAGCAGTCAAGCAGCTCATATTTGGTGAAAATATGCAGCAGTACGACTCTGAGTTCAATGAGATCAAAGCATTGATCAAAAAGACAAGAACAGAGATCGAAAATGAGATCAATGATACTAGAGATGCATTGACTAAAATGATCAATGACCTGAGATCTGATACAACTAAGAAAATGACCCAACTCAGAGAAGATATGGATGAAGCAGTTTCCGATCTTGACGAGAGAAAGGTCAATAGAAAATTACTCGGAGCAATGCTTCAAGAAATGGGCAAACAAATCGCTGAGTAATAAGTGGCCGAACAACTTGGTTTTCAGCAGCTCCGAAAAATCCTCCTCGAACAAGAATGGGAGGAGAGGAAAGAACTGTCTGATAAATTAAGTGAGTTAGACCAGCAGCTCAATGATCGAGATCAGCTTGAAGAACGAGTAGGCCCGATAATAGAAGACCAAGAAGCGAAAATGCAGCGCAATTTCCCTGCGCTATTTGGTCCACAGATAACGGAGTCTATTAAAAAGCAGATCAAAGAATCGCAAGATGAAGTCATTGAGGTGCTATATCCGATCATCGGTCGAATGATCAAAAAATACATTACCAGTGAAATTGAAATGCTATCTGAGAGAGTCGATCGGCAGATGGACTTGGCCTTTTCTTGGGAAGGGTGGAAGATCAGAATTAAAGCTTGGTTCACGGGTACTCCTCAAAAAGAACTGATGCTTAGTAACCTTATTGAGCCGAAGGTGAATGAGATCTATGTGATTGAGAAAGAATCTGGTATTATGCTGGGTAGTTTCTCTAAACAAGAAGGCCTTGACAAAGATGTGGTAGCCGGTATGCTGACCGCCATAAAGGCATTTGTTGAAGATGCTTTTGAATCTGGCGAACAAGAGCTCGAAAGCATAGATTATCAAAACTTCAAGATCATCATAAAGAGCTTCAAATCTTTCTATATTGCTGTTGTGTGCAATGGAGGTATGACCGCCAGTTTCAGAAACAAATTAGATGATGAATTGCTCACCTTTGCTCAGCAAGTATTGGCTAAAGCTAAAAAGGGAGAAGAGGAGGCAGATCAACAGATGATAGAAGGAGGCTTGGTAGAGTACTTCACAGATTTTGATCAAAGTGATCAGTAAAAAAGTAATTCTAATAGGGCATTTCGGGGTTGGAAAATCTTCTTTAGTAAGAAGATATGTACACCAGGTGTTTTCAGATGATTACCTCACTACCATAGGGGTTAAGATCGATAAAAAGGAAATTTCGATAGACGGCATAGGCCTAAAACTCATTATTTGGGACATAGCCGGTGAAGAGAGTCAGCAGAAAGTGCCACAAAGTTATCGTTTAGGCGCTCACGGTGCTTTTTATATATTTGATGTATCACGGCCATCTACTTACGAGCATTTGGCTGACGAGATTACCTACCTCAACGAAATAATACCTGGCATTCCTATACAGGTAATGGGCAATAAGTCCGATTTATTAAATCAAGAAGAATTAGACACGTTAAAAGCGCAAATTGGAATGGATGATGTCCAATTCTCAAGTGCTAAAACAGGTGAACATGTAGAAGAGGCCTTTCTCAATTTGGCCAAAGAAATGATCAAGTGAACTACGATCTGGACAAAATCAAATTAGGGCTTATCAAGCCTTTGAGTCAGGTGACCATCTTTAAAATTGATGGCACATTGGTCCAATCTTGTCATTCTATCATTAAACTCGATCCTACTGAATCTCTTTACGATGCATTTGATTTTTTCGCCAGTATGGAAGATTACTTCCAAACTATGCCAGTAGGAGATGAATTGAGATTGAACCCTGTCGAATGGAATGAAAGAGTTCAGGGTTTATTTGTGGTCAGATTAGCCAAGATTGATAAAGAAACCATGCAGTGGATTCTTTTTAACAAGACCGTTGAAAAGGAACGCATAGAATCCATCCAACAAAGTAGAAACAACTCTGCGATTAATGAGGAGTATCTCAATATGCAGAAAAAGCTTCTCGAGACTGAAAAGGATTTCTTGAATTTCAGAAATGAAGAGCTAGGTAGGATTCAGAAATTCAAGGAAAGGTTCTTTGCAGCAGTAAGTCATGAAATGAGAACACCGCTCAATAGTATTACAGGCTTAGTAAAGCTATTAGAGTGGAGTGAACCAAAAGCGATCTATGATTATCTGCATGCATTGAAGGCCACTTCCGAGCATTTGAATCATATCATCAACGATGTGCTAGACCTTTCGAAGATTGAAGAAGGTAAGCTCGTACCAGAGAAGATATCATTTAACATAAGAGAGATCATTGGGGCTATTGTCAAGGGCTTTACCATGATCACACAGGAAAAAGAGATCAGCCTTGAGTCGCATTTTGATGCAAGCGTGCCAGAGTTTATTAGCTCTGACCCCATCAGAATGTCGCAGATACTTTACAATATTATAGGTAATGCACTAAAATTTACGAAAGACGGAGGTGTTACTCTGTCTGTTAAATCAGATAAGGGATTATTGCTGTTTGATATTTCTGATACGGGTATCGGTATGAACTCCGATAACATTGAACATATTCTAGAGCCTTATGTGCAGTCAGAAGGTCAAAGCTACCAGGAATATGGCGGAACCGGATTAGGGATGACTATTGCCAATCAGCTGATCAAAATCATGGGCGGCACACTTCAAATAGAAAGTGAGCAAGGCAAGGGTACTAAAATGACTTTCGATCTCCCATTCGAAATAGCTGATTCTGCTCAATATACTGTTGATGATCACTATGACCCAGCTGCAAATGTAGATGTTAGTGGTTTGTCCTTCTTGTTTGCAGAAGATGATCCCATCAGTATCATGATCATGAAAGAGCGCTCTGCGAAATGGAACTTGAATTCTACTTTCGTAACAACAGCGGCAGATCTTGCTGGTGAATTGGAGCACGTTAAACATGACATATTAGTTAGTGACCTGCATCTAGAGGACGATTATGCTCCAAAAGTGATCATAGAAGCCCGCAACGGTGATTGGGTCAATAAAGATATACCAGTGATCTTTCTTTCTGGTGATACAGAAGACATGCACCCTGACCTAGAAAAGATCAGTAATTACTCCTATCTACTAAAGCCAGTTAATCCTAGAACCCTTTCATTACGCATTAGGGAGATGTTGCAGATCGATATGGATAACACCCTAGAGGCAGTTGATCTGACTAGTCTTGAGATTGCCGCTCAAAATGACAGGGAATTCATGAAGGTATTGATAGATACCATTTTGGAAACTATGCCTGATGAGTTAGATAATCTTGACCAAGCGATAGATGGAGATGATCTTTTTGAAGCAGCCAGGGTATTACATAAGATCAAACCTAGTATTAGCTATTTGGGTATCCATTCCATTTTAGATGAAAGAGGTAAACTCCATGATATGGCTAAAAAAGGACTCGAGATCAATGAGCCTTATCAAGTATTTAAAACCAGAGTCAATATTGCTTTAGAGGATTTGGCCGCCAAGAAACTAGACCTATAAAAAAAAGCGGCACTTGGCCGCTTCTTAATTCTCAATTTCATTTTAGTGCTACTGCCCAACAAAGAATAAAGCATTAGCCACCATCAATTTTCCATTCTCCCAGAAGGCACGGAATAGTGGGTTATCAGCCATATAAATAATTGCACCTCCGCCTTTATTCTCTACTCCGAATACTAAGGATTTAGCCAATTGCTCCTTCACTTTATCACCAGCAACACCGGCAATGTGTGAGTCAGCAGAAGCAATAGTTCCTACATTCCATCCGCCATCTAAATAGGCTAAGGCAGTACTATTGTTCTTAAGTGTGAAATACTTTTGACCATATCCGAATGCTAATGGATGAGTGTTATCTATTTTCAATTGGAAGATAGCACCTGGCAAGCGGTAAGGGTCATATTTAGAACCTCTATCCGCATATGGAGTCAGAGCATCGGCTTCTTTCTCTTCATCAGATTTTTCATCCTTGTTTTCTTTTCTCTTTAATAAGAACCCGTCTTTACCAGCAAAGGTATTAATGGCTCTATCCAAAGCGATTACTCTTCCACCATTCCTAACCCATTCGTTGAGTTCTTTCATGGTAGATTCATTCAATGCTCTACCATATGAACCAGAGGGAAGAACCAACACGTGGTATTTGCTTAAATCAACATAGCCAATGTCTTCAGTATCGATCTGAGTTACTGGGTAACCTAAGTCTTGTTCCATAAAGTACCAGAACTCACCAAAAGCAAGCGAAGAAACGCCATTTCCTCTCATTACTGCAATATTTGGTTTCGTTATGAAAGGCACATCTGGTGAGCCAAAATCTTTACCCGCATCAGCATAGGTACTAGGAGAAGCGTAAAGAGATCTTCCGTATTTCTCTGCAGATGCCTTTACGATCTCATCAAACTTCGTTCTCATATGACGATTACCTTTTCTGGTAATGATCAATGTTCCTGCTTCATATGAGTTGCCGCCTATAGTGAATGGCTCAGCAGCATATCTGAGTTTGATGTCATGCTTTAATAATTCAGCTAGGAATTTCGCATCTTCTATTGTCTCCCATTTGGCAATGTATGCGGCAGCACCGGCAGTAATTTCTGCAGATGCAGCTGGCTTATCATAAGCCTGTGGTGAGACTGAAATACTAACCTCTGTAGCATAGGCTTCTAGTCCCATCATGTAAGGAACTGCCCATGCTGTGATGTCATAAGTTTCTACTGTGCTCACAAATGTGACTGGTTCAAACAATGACTGAATAAGAACAGCTTTTGGCTGATTGGCAGCAATCAAAATATCACCATTTTGAATGTTCACATTGCCATTAGTATTGTTCATATAATCAAAGGCACTAACAGCTTTTCTCGATGAACCTGTACCGTATTGGATTTGGTGTGTATCTAAGAAATTTACTAGTGTTTGAAGTTTGTCTGGGTGGTTTGTTCCTCTAATGATATAAGTTTTGTATTTGGCTTTAGGGTCTGAAACAGCTTTGTCGAAATAAGCACTGAATTCATCTACCATTCTTTCCATATTAGTTGAGGCCACCTCAACTGTAGACATACCAGTTGTATGGTGGTGCGCGATACGGTCTGCTAAGGTCAAAGTATCTCCTTCAGCAGTTTCTACCGCTACTCCTCCTCTACTATGGCCAGCTTGTTCGTAAGTCATACCGATGGCTCCGTTGTACATTGGGTAAGAATCACCATAAGACGGATATAGTATATCAAAGCGCTCTTTAGTAAAGAATAACCAGCTGTTTTGATCGAAATACTTGGCGTGATTACGTCCGATCATATCTTGGAAATCTCTTTGCCAATCAGTCACTTGTTCGTGAACAGGTTCCGCTGCTGGAGCGAAGTAATAAGGGCTGTTCACACCCTGCTCATGAAAATCAACATGAATGTGAGGCATAATGGTATTGTAGAGTTTCATTCGCTGCTGCGATTCAACTTGTTTTTGCCATGCCCAATCTCTGTTTAGATCGAATAAATAGTGGTTAGGTCTACCTCCAGGCCAAGGTTCATTGTGTTCTTTGGCGTCATAGCTAGGATTAGGGGTAGTGCCTGCTACTTGATTGATCCAATTTGAATATCTATCACGTCCATCAGGGTTGATACAAGGGTCCATGATGATCACAGTGTTTTCTAGCCATTCTTGAGAACTAGAATTGTCAGGTCGAGCCAATTCATAAAGTGTTCTCATGGCAGTTTCAGTACCACTGGCCTCATTTCCATGAACGTTGTAGCTTAACCATACAATTCCCACCTTATCTCCGGATGGATCGCCTTCCATCAGGTGCGTTCTTTTTAGGTTATCTGTTCTAATTTGTTCCCAATTATCCATGTTCTCTTGAGAAGAAAGATAGGCTACCATAAGAGGGCGAAGCTCATTGGTTTGACCGTAATATTGGGTTTTGACATTGCCCAATTGAGCTGCCACATATTCGTAATAACCCACTACTTTATAGTGAGGTGTAAAACGACTGCCAAGCTCATATCCTAAGAATTCATCCGGACTCATCAAGTTTTGAGCTTGAGTAGATAAGAGCGAGAAACAGAATAGAATTGCTACTAAAAAGTGCCTTTTCATAAGTACAAGTTTAATGTGGTGCGGAATTTACACTAATTTCAAACGCACACAAAAGCGATTATGAGTATTGGTCAAATGATATGAAAGGAGGTGAAGCAAGATATTTCTTGGCATTGATCCCAAAGGAGCCTTTGGCATCAGAGATCTTCCAAATTAAGGAAGAGATGAAAGAGAAGTACGGGACAAAAGCTGCTCTTAGGTCACCTGCACATTTAACACTCCATATGCCATTCTTATGGAAAGAGCGAAATGAGGATAGATTATTCAATAAACTTGCTTATGCAACTAAAATGGATCCATTTCATCTAAGGCTCCATGAATTCGGTGCATTTCCACCCAAAACCATCTACATCAAGAATATCTATTCTAAAGAACTCATGGCCTTTCAAGAATTTTTAACAGGGATCACCAAAAGAGAGCTCCATTTACTCAATTCAACTCACAATAGAGGATTCAATCCCCATGTTACTGTTGCTTTCAGAGACTTAAAGAAAGACCAATTCGATCTGGCATGGTCAGAATATAAGAAAAGACAATTTTCAGTAAGAATGGATGTGGATTCCTTTTGGTTGCTCAAACACGATGGAAAGGAATGGCAGGCTTATAAAGAGTTTCGATTTACAACCGAGATATAGATCTTGACTAAATCACCCATGATCAGGTGATTCTTGCCCACATTGTAGTCCCTTCGGTCCAACTCTAAATAACCTTTGAATTTCTCTACCCCATCGACCATTGTAATACTGAAAGGAACCTCAACAGGTAAAGTGGTTTCTTTAATGCTCAAATTGCCCTTCATCAAATAGCCGTCCGGAGTACTTAGGATGGAAGTAGATTCAAATTCGATGTGAGAGAATTCTTCAGCATAGAAATACTTCTCTTTCTTCAGATGTTTGTCTCGCGCTTTAATCCCTGTATCAATACTATTCACATCTATTCGGGCTTTGAAAAAACTATTGTCAAGATTCTGTGAGTCGAAGTTTTGCGTAATGGAATGGCTTCGGAAAATCCCATCTACATCGATACCAGCATTTTTAATAACAAAAGTCAGGCTGTCTTGTCCTTGAACTTGAAGGGCTAAGAATAAGCCAAGAAAAAGGAATCTAATTTTTGAGTTCACCGAGAGGACCGTTTGGATTTATTAAATCAACATAATCGGTAAGCTTTAGTTCGAGTTCTGTTGCGCCTAGAGAATAAGGTCCTATTTCATAAGCGTTATAATAGAACATGAGGGATTGATTGATGATGGCGAAATTATCATTCACCTTGAATGCGCCATCTTCCAGCCAGTAGCCGGCAGATTCTAAACTTTCATTAGGTGGAATTTCCTTCTGCATGCGGAATTCAATCTCTGCAGAACTATTTAATGCCGAAGCATATCCTGGTTCAAGAATATCGTCTAGGGTAATGGTTTCTCCAGTTTTGAGGTCATAGCTGCGGTAGACCTGACTATTGTTGGGGTGTGCTCCACCAGTATAAGTAAAAATGGTACTGGCCACACTGATATAGTTCTCTTGCTGGAATAGGATGTCAGAATTGATCTCGACTAACCAACCTTGTGCATAGTCGTCAAAGTCATTGATTAGACTGTCGTATGAGGCACTTAAATCAGTCATCATTTGATCAAACGAAGCCACTTTACGCCCAACCGTTTTTTGGAAAATGTCTGATTGAATACTCTGATTGATCTTTTCAATGATCTCTTGCGAAACCTTGCCAGTGATAACGGGAAACTCTATTTGAAAAAGTACGCACTGTTTAGCCGTGGTATCAGCAACACAGGGGCCGAACTTCTGATCAATCTTTTCAACACGGTAGTCTACAAATTGAGTGACTGATTCAATTTCACTTGTCTCAACAACTTCTTTTTTCTTTTCGCCAAACTCACAGGCAGAAATTAGAAAGATCAATAAGATAAAGGAGATGTATTTTTTCATTTAGTAAAGTCGAATAGATAGAATTTTTGATCCTTATCTAATTTATAGCTTTTCAGTATATCATTCGACTTAAAATGCACGATGTTTTGCTGATCATCGAACTGCTCCATTAAAGTGACATTGGTTATTTCTGCTTTAGACACAGAAGCGATTCCTTCAATTTCATAGTAGCACCAGCGTGCATCACCTTCTACTTCAGAACCAAGAAAATTAAAATCATAGTCTTGGTCATCTATACGGAAAAACACTTTTTCCTTTAAATAAGCCCCAATCAGACTGTCTAATTCATCAGGGTTCTCTGGATTAAAAGTGTCAACTCTTTCCATGTTATGGAATGCCTTTAGACCTAGCTCAAGATCATCGATAAATATGCGCTGACTCACTTGCACGGCCTGGCTTTCAGTATCATGTTCAATATCAGTAACGCTCACATGAAATGGGTGAAATACCGCGGATAAGCTTAGAAATACCGTATATAACAGTTTGAAGGGCATGTGACATTATTTAATGTGTCGATTCAAAATTAACCTTTATAATTGCAACTCAGTTACAGCTAGCGCTTAATCCCTGCAATATATGAGCCAATTCTGGATCTATTTCGATTTAGGTAGAGAACACATTTTAGACATTAATGGTATCGATCACATCCTTTTTGTGGTGGCTTTATGTGTCATTTATCAATTACAGGATTGGAAGAAAGTACTCATTCTAGTGACAGCCTTTACCATTGGGCATTCCATTACCCTTGCCTTGAGTACATTACAGATCGTCAACTTTCGATCAGATATTATTGAGTTCCTGATACCAGTAACCATTTTCATAACTGCCTTCGGGAATCTATTTAGGAAACAAAGCGCTCTTACACCTAGTAAGTTTAACACTAATTATTTCTTCGCACTTTTCTTTGGTCTAATTCATGGACTTGGCTTTTCTAATTATTTGAAAAGCATGTTAGGAAAAGAAGATAGCATTGTGTCTCCATTATTGGCATTCAATTTGGGACTAGAGCTTGGGCAGATCATCATTGTGGTGTTCTTCATGATCATTGCATTTGTGTTTGTGAGCCTCTTTAATGTATCACGAAGAGATTGGAATTTGATCATTTCTTCAGCAGTGGCAGGTATTGCCATTACTATGATGATAGAAACTAAATTTTGGTAAATAATACTTCTATGAGAAAACTAACCTTATTCGTTTTGGCTATTGGTTTCTTATCTACAGGTGTTTTAGCACAGGTAGAAACAAGTAACCACGGCAAAAGATTCGAACAACTAGAGCGCATGTTGCGTGACCCTTCTGTATACAGAAGTGCTTCAGGTGCTCCGGGTCCTCAGTATTGGCAGCAGAAAGCTGATTATAAAATTGAGGCAACGTTAAATGATGATAATCAGAGAATCGATGCGTCTGAAACCATCACTTACTACAATAACTCACCTGACCAGTTGAGCTATTTATGGATTGCTTTAGATGAGAACGTTTATCACCCAGATGATGATTCTTACAAATTCAATCCGAGCTCTATTAGGGATAGAATGACCTACGGTCAGTTAGAAGGACTTGATGGCCATGATAATGATTGGGGATTCCACATTATGAAAGTGGCAGATGCTAAAGGAAAAGCTCTTCCTTATACCATCAACAAGACCATGATGAGAATTGATTTACCTACTCCACTTAAGCCTGGAGCTAAGGTGGTTTTCAGCATTGACTGGTGGTATAATACTACACCTAGAAACCAATCTGGTAACAGAGGTGGACATGAGTATTTCCCTGAAGATGGCAACTACATCTATACGGTTGCAGGCTGGTTCCCAAGAATGGCTGTATACTCAGATTTCCAAGGTTGGAACAATAAGCAGTTTACAGGAAGAGGCGAATTTGCCTTGACTTTTGGTGACTATGATGTAAAAATGACCGTACCGGCTGATCACGTGGTAGGTTCTACTGGAGTTCTTCAAAACACAAGAGACATCTTAACGTCAGAGCAGCAGAAAAGATGGGCACAAGCTCAGAAAGAATTTGTTGAGCCTGTGAAGATCGTTACGCTTGAGGAGGCGAAAGAAAACGAGAAAGAAGGCACAAGTGCTACTAAAACATGGCACTACAAGGCAGAAAACGTTAGAGATTTTGCCTGGACGTCATCTAGAAAATTCGTCTGGGATGCAATGGCTGTAGAAATTGATGGCAGAAATGACAATCCAATGGCGATGTCTTACTATGCTAAAGAGGCTTACGGCATTTACGAGAGATACTCAACAAAAGCAGTAGCCCATACTTTAAAGACTTATTCAAAGTATACAATTCCTTACCCTTACCCTGTAGCTATTTCAGTTGAGGCTTCTAATGGCATGGAGTATCCAATGATCTGTTTCAACTATGGTAGAACCTTACCTGATGGTACATATTCAGAGGCAACAAAGTATGGTGCTATCGGTGTGATCATTCATGAAGTAGGACATAACTTCTTCCCAATGATTGTTAACTCTGATGAGCGTCAGTGGACTTGGATGGATGAGGGCTTGAACACTTTCGTTCAGTATTTAACTGAGCAGGAGTGGGATCCAAACTATCCCCACAGAAGGGGTCCAGCTAAAAATATCACCAGATATATGGCTTTACCTAAAGAGCAATTGGAGCCAATTATGACTAATTCTGAGAACATCATTGGTTTCGGTAACAATGCCTATGCTAAGGCAGCTACTGGTCTTAATATTCTTAGAGAAACTATTATGGGTAGAGAGCTTTTCGATTACGCTTTCAAAGAGTATGCGAAAAGATGGGCATTTAAACACCCAACTCCAGATGATCTTTTCAGAACCTTAGAAGATGCTTCAGCGGTAGATATCGATTGGTTTGTGAAGGGTTGGTACTTTACTATCGACAATACTGATATTTCACTTGATAATGTGGAATGGTATAAGCTGGATACCAAAAATCCTGAAATTGAAAATCCGATCAAAGCTGCTGAGTATGCAGAAATGAGAAGAGAGATATCGAAGAAGAAAAACACTGAAGAGGGCATGTCTTACTATGTAGAGAGAGACGAAAGGCTTCAGGATTTTTACTACTCTTACGACAGATTTGAGGTAACTGAAGATGCCAAGAGAGCTTATCAAAGATTCAGTGCTTCACTTTCTGATGAGGAAAGAGCTTTACTTGGAAGCGATAAGAACTTCTATCAATTAGAGTTCACTAATAAAGGCGGTTTAGTTATGCCAATTATTATTGAATGGACTTTTGCCGATGGTTCTAAAGAAGTAGATCGCATACCAGCTTATATCTGGAGAAAGAATGAAGAGAAAGTGACCAAAGCCTTTATGAAAGATAAAGAAGTGGTTCAGATCTTGATCGATCCAGATGAAGAAACTGCTGATACGGATGTATCTAACAACTATTGGCCAAGACAAAATCAGCCAAGTCGTTTTGAGCTTTATAAGCGTAGAGGAGGAGGAGCAAGAGGACAATCTTCTGGCTCAAATCCAATGCAAAAAGCAGCTCAATCAGGAAACGATTAAGAAAAAAGCCCTGGCAGAAATGTCAGGGCTTTTTATTTGGAATCATTTTTCTAGTTATTCGGCACATTCAAAACCTTGAACAACACCTTTTATCAAACAAGGTCAGAGACCAAGTTGGGATTACACACTCTTATAAATCGCAGAGAAATCCTCATCTCCAAAACCTTTTTCCATAGCATTTTCAAATAAGGATTTCGTGGTTGTTAGTGAAGCCATGTTTGTTTTTACTTCATTGGCGGTATCCAACGCCAAGTTGATATCCTTTAAGATCCATTTTAAAGGAAAGTTGACATCAAAAGACCCAGCTTCAAGCTGAGGTTTGATTGCACCAAGAAATGGAGCAACTACTGGTGTTGAGGTTAAAATATTGAGCAGAAGACTCTCATTTAGCCCCATGTTTTTACCTAAACTAATTGCCTCTGAAAATGCGGTCATAGACTGAGCCAGGAGCAAATTGATAAGCATTTTTACATTAGCACCATTACCCACATCATTTAGATAAAGGGTTTTCTTCCCCATAGCCTCGAACAATGGTGTTAACTCATAAAGAGCTGCTTCTTTTCCACCTGCTAAAAAAAGTAGTTCACCACTTTCTGCAGGGGCTTTGCTACCTGCTACTGGCGCATCAACAAATCTTAAGTTGTGCTGTGCAGCTTTTTTAGCCATTAGTCTACTAAAACTAGGATTGACTGTACTGCAGTCTATCCACCAGGCATCTTCTTTCATTTGGGGCAAGAACTCACTAGCTAATTTTTCAACCACTTGTGGGGTTGACAACATAGTGATCACCACATCAGATTTAGCTCCAACTTGCTCTACTGTTTGAGCAATTTCGGATTCAATTGCCTCTGCTTTAGTTTTATCTCTATTGTAAACGATTAAATCAAAACCGGCTTTTTGTAAGTTTTTGGCCATTCGGCTTCCCATAATGCCAAGACCAATAAATCCTATTTTCATAATTCTAACTTTTCAACAAAGATGACTGCCGGGAACAACTGAAATTGTGTTTTTCGGTCAGACTGCGATTATGATTGAAAATTTCGCTTTGCGAATTGAAGAGGACTAATGTGATAGGCTTTTTGAAATGATTTTACAAAATGAGGAATATCAGTATATCCGACTTGACTCGCTACTTGTGAAATAGGGAGTTTTTGGTTCTTTAGAATTTCTTTTGCCAATTCAAGTCTTTTGCGAATGAGCCATTTTTTAGGTGATTCTGAAAAGTTCTTATGAAAGCTCCTTCTAAATGTAGAGATGCTTAGACCAGTTAATAAGGCAAAATCTTCAATGGCTAATGGCTTGTCATAATGAGCCTCCATAAAAGAGGATAGTTTCTTCGTTGGCTTTTGAAGTAAGGACTTTAGAGAATGGTTGAAATTTTGGTCGCTGTGAAGAGAAATTATTCTTAGCGCTTCTAAGATTTTTAACTCTGTTAATTCGTTATCGGTTTGGGTTTGCCTCGTTAAATCTAGTTGGGCAATAAAGGTAAGTAGTTCTTCGCATTGACGATAAACACTTGGTCCGCTATTAGCGGCTATTTGATTAACAGAGAGGTTTTTGAGTAATCTATTTAAAATGTCTTCATCAAAGAATAAGACAATTGCTTCAAATGGCCCATTTGAAGGTATAAGATCTGTTATAGCGTATAATCCTTTTGGAAGCAGAACCAATTCCCCATGTCTAACAGTTGTTGGAAGGCCTTCATCATCATGAATAAAAAGAGAACCTGAAGTGACAATCGTAATAGCGTGATTGGTTAATAGCCTATGATTATCAATATCAACTTGATCTGTCGATTTGTAAATAATGCAGTTTTCGCCAGATAGATATAGTTTTTTAATCTTTTTACTGTTGAAAAATGCTTGTGGAACAAACTTCATAAAGCGAATCTACAAACAAAAGTATTGAATAATTGTGTTTTTCGATCACTAGCAATTCGGGCACTGGAGTAGATATTTCAACTACTTTCGAGGAGCCATTTTTAAGCTTGTCGCTACTGGTGGGTTGGTATCATCAGGAGCAGCATAGAAAACTCCTCTTACTGTTTTTCCTCTCTCTTGATAGAGGTAAACCATACCATATTCCTGTTCATTAGAGGCATTGAGTAAGTCAAATTCAAAAGCGATCAAAATCCCTTGATCGATTTGAATAAAAGTATGCTGGTCGTTCATGAGGCTAGTGTTAGGATCTCCTTCAGTAGCAAACTCAAATATGTCTTTATCGAAATGGTGTCCTTTTGAGCTGACTTTCCATTTCTTACCTATCAAATCAGGTTTTTTAAATGTTTTAGAAGGTAATTGATCAAAATGATATTCTGTTGGCCTATCATCTAGGGTAGAGCTTAAAATGATCTTTTGCTCATTAAATACTCCATAAAGCGTATCTCGTTGTCCAAACAAGTAAAGACTATCTTTAAGTACTTTTGATGTCCAACTTTCCTGTCCCTCCCAAGAATAACTGCTAATTCCTTCTCTAAAATCTAGTACCATAAGCCCAGGGCTGAAGAGATAAGTTGAATCTTGAGGAGGCTCTTCATCCAATTCAAATCTTCCTTCACTTTGCACCATGGTCCAAATCGGCTGCTTAGCTCTAACATAAGACATTACCCAAACATCAGTTGGGTTTTGCGCAATAAGTGAGGGGTTTGAAGCAACTAGGACTAAAACAAGGAGAATGTTTCTAAGCATAAGCAAGTTTAACTAATCTTATCGTTGAAAGTTACAGGAAGAGAAGATAATTCATTTAGCGGTCGAGCCAGCGCTTGAAATCTTGCACCTTGTCTCTGCTCACAATGGCATCCATTTCGTCAGATCCATTGAGAATTATTCGCAAACGGGAATTAGAATAAGAAACGATATCCTTCACAGCACGCATGGAGATCAAGTACTTCCTATTAATTCGATAAAAGTCTTCTGGATCAATTAGCTCTTGAACTTGCTCTAATGTGTAATCAATAATGAAACGCTTATGGTCTGCATTCTGTAGATATGTGGCTTTTTCTTGGCTGAAGAAGAAAGTAGTGTCTGCTACTTCAAGTGTTCTGATGTGCTCTCCAATCTTAACCACGAATCTCTCTTTGAATTTGCGAGTCATTTGTTTCATGGCTTGTTCGATGGCAGAAAGATCGAGCATCGGTTGAGGCGAAGACTGAAACTGAGATTTGAATTTATCTAAGGCTGCTTCTAACTCTTTGGGATCGATCGGCTTTAACAAATAGTCAACGCTATTGACTTTAAAAGCTTTGATTGCGTATTCATCAAAAGCAGTAGTGAATATAATTGGAGCTTCTACTTTGACTTTTTCGAGAATCTCAAAACTCAAACCATCAGCCAATTGTATATCGAAAAATAATAGGTCTGCTGATTGAGTGAATAACCACTCTGAAGCTCTTTTTACTGAATCTAACTGAGCAAGCACTTCAGCTTCGGGAGCAAGTTCTGCCAATAGTTTGGTTAACCGGTTAGCAGCCATTTTTTCATCTTCAACAATCAGTACTTTCATGACATAGAGAGTAAAGGAAGTTTAACAATGAACTCTTCTGGCCCATCAAGGATCTCCACTTTTTGATCTGTGAGAAACTCAAAGCGGGCGACAATATTCGGCAGCCCCATACCAGCTGATTCTTCTATGGGAATGTTCTTTTTCTGAAGGTTATTACTCACAACAAGCAGACCCTCTTCGACCTTGACACTTATATTCAATGGATCTTCTTCTGAGATGACATTGTGTTTGATGGCATTCTCTAAAAGAATCTGCAACGAAATGGGAGGGACAAGTTTTTTCTCGTGCCCTTTGATGTCAATTTGAACGTGTAGTTTTTCATCAAATCTCGCTTTTTGAAGCACGAGATAAGAGTCAACAAATTTAAGTTCATCAGCTAGTGCTACCAGCTCTTGTGAGCGAGTATCTAAAACGTATCTATAAACTTTAGATAGCTGTCTTATGAAATCGGCAGCTCTGTCTTGGTCTTCGTAAACTAGATTGGTTAAAGCATTGAGGCTATTGAATAAGAAATGGGGATTAACCTGGTTCTTGAGAGACTCATATTTCGTTGCCATTTGCTCTTTTTTCAACTTCTCCGCATCAAGAGCTGTTTGCTTCCAATTGCGTAAGAAGTTGGCTGCATTCAAAAAGAAACTAATGACGAAAGTGATTCCGATGGCTATGAGTGCAATACTTCCAATTCCAGAAACCTTCACATCCATAGTCCATAAGATGATCAAGTAGATAAAGTATACAGCTGCAGGTGAGTACACTATTACGCCAATGATTCCCCAAGCAAATCTTTTACCTGGGGCTTCTAGCCATGAGACTTTACTTGATATATAATCTGATAGGTGCCCGTTCCCTTGCCATAAGAAAACCCACATCAGACCGGAGAAAAGCATCGAATAACGTTCAGCCCAGATGTTGTCCCAGCATCCGCCACACCATATAAGTGTTGTGAAAGAACCAAAAACAAAGATCAATAATGAGTTGATGATCTCGGTTTTCCAGTTGAGGGATTTGACGTAGCTCATTGATTAAAACTAGTTAATTATTTGGATCAGGCGATACCAAATTGCTTCCTGTATTTTCTAGCCCAATAGCTGATCAAAGGTGAACCAATTAAGGCTGGCAAAACCCAGAGCATCCAATTCATTCTGTCTGCTACTCCGAAGATTTCTCCATTTTGAACCAAAAAAGCAGTAATACTGGCAATAAGAGCACCACACATAGAATTCATATGGGCAAACCACCACCACATTTTAGGTCTTTCTTTGGCTCGAAATCCTTGAAAATTGAGTCTGCCCGTATTGAGCGTAAAAAACCCGAAAAATAGCGAGAGGTAAGCCATGGCATTTGAATAACCGTGTAAAACCAACAATCGGACTCCGATGACCATTAAACTGAATCCGAAAAGCATAGTGACTATTGATGCTGCCCAGTCGAACCATTCTACTTTTAAAGTCTTTTTGATTTTGAGTACTCTGTATCCGGAAAAAGTCATGTAAAAGCTGAAAACAGCTATGATCAGTAAGAAAAAATTAAATCGGAAGAAGCTTACAATGATCAGTGAACTCACAAAGATCCAGAACATAGACCCGAAAAATACTTGACCTACTTGTCTGTGCAACTTTCCGCCTTTTTTACCTACGAAAGCAGCCATTAAGCCAGAGGCTAAAGTAAGGCCTCCGGCTATGGCATGACTTAATAGTATGACTTTTTCTAAGCTCATTTTATTTTTCGCACTGGCTGATTAATCCGTTGGCCATTTCTACACCCCAAGTAGGATTAAAAGACTGACCTTTTTCTTCTGATTCGAATATAGGTAACGAGTTTTTGGCCATTCCACAAGCTTCTGCTGTACTAGAACCGAAAAACTGAGCTGTTCCATATCTCATTTGAGCAAGTAAAGCCAAGGCTCTTGGGTTCTCTGGATTTAACCTTAATGCTTCTCCGTAGGTCTGCATTACTTTACCTGATAACATCTGCCCTCTCGTATTTGGGTCTGCTGCCAGCTGAGCCATGTATACAAAACCCTCTAATGCAACTACCTCTGAATTATTGGGAGAAATGTCCTTTGCTTTTTTGGCAAATTCTAGTGCTTTCTTGCTGTACTCATCTTTTGTACTGATGCCCTCAGCCATCATACTCATTCTAGTATAGCTCAAGCCAGCGTAATAATTAGAGTACCAATCCTTATCCATTTTAGCGGCAATTCTTTCAAACTGACCAGCTGCGGCTTGCATTGAAGCTACGTCAGCAGCACTTCCGAGTTTCTGTAAGCCACCTGCCATTGCTTTCATATATGCCTCTTTGTTTTGAGCGTTCGCTGAGAAAACTGTGACAAGCATTGCGATGATTAATGTGATCTTTTTCATAGTATTTTGAGTTTTAGATTTCCGTTTGTTTGATGATTCTAAGGTCGTTGATTGATGCGCTTTATATAAATAAGTCTCACCGAATCGTAGAATACTTAGGATGAACCGTAAACAAAAAAGCCCCACTCGAAAGTGAGGCGACCCAGTGTCGAATATAGATCAGTTTAAATAGATCAATTCGATATAAAGATCTTGATCATCCTCTACATCAAAGCTGGCTTCCGACCAGGTGGCTGGCCCCATCTGAGGCTCAGGATTATTTGAAAATCCATAGCCTTCTAATGGCATACCATATTCAGTAGAGTCAAATTCGCCATTTCCATTTTCATCGTGCATCAAGGCAATGGCATATTCACCTTCTGGTACGTTTTCAATTACTAATTCTATACTTCCATTTTCTGCCTCGCCTTCCACAGCCATAAAAGGGTCTGAATCAGGGAAGTCGGATGAGCCATCGTGTAGTGCTACCATGATGTAGCCATTGTTATTTCTGATTCCATCGATTTGAATGGTCAGATCATAACTGTCTGTTTTTGGACTAGCAATTAGTGCAGCCCAAACAATTGCGATTGTTGTCAATAAGAGTTTCATGATTATAAATTTTCAAGTTGATTTTGTTTTCCGTCTTTGGTTAGTGTGATGAATAAGCCTACGAAGACAAATCGTTTGGCAGGTTGCGTAATAGGCATGCTCTGATAAAACCCATCTCCATTTGGCTGGTCAGCGAACTCGTATCCAAATACATTATCTCTCCCGAGCACATTAGAACATGAAGTATAAAGAATGATATGTGGTTTGATCAGAAATGCAGCATTCAAGCTCAAATCAGCAAAGTATGGCGTAGCATCATTTTCAAACCCTGGTTGATTCGGATTATGGAAAAGTCTTTCTGAGGCAAATGAATAAGTTGCGCCAAATTGAGTCCTTAATGGCTCAACAAAATGCTTTACCACAAACCTGAAATTATGCTTAGCCAAAAATGAAGGTGCAGCATTTTCAGGATAGTCTTGGTACAATCTATCCGCATCTGTAAAACTGTAAGAGATCCAATAATCTGTGTTCTTTATGGTTTTAGCATCACGCCAGAACACATCAATTCCTTGTGCTTTGCCATAACCTAAATTGCCATAATGGCTAGGATCAAAATCATTTGGGTCTTGAAAAGTCACTAAGTCCTCATAGTCTTTATAAAAAGCTTCAATTCTAAAAACTTGATTAAGGTTGGTATACTGATAATTAGCTATATAGTGCTGAGCTATTTCTGGTTTTAATCCTCTATTGATCAAGCTATATTGGTTCTGAGCTTGCTGATAGAATTTACCATAGGCAAGAGAGAACTGCCCTTTTTCAGAAGGCTTATACGAGGCTGCAACTCGAGGGCTTAACCAAGTATCTTGAAGTAAGCTAGAATGCTCAACTCGAAGTCCGGTTCTTACCACAAATCGATTTGAAGCAAAGAAATCCAATTCAGCAAATCCGGCAGTCAATTCATCATTGAAGCCAAAGGTTCCATTGCCCTCCTCACTGTAAATGGTTCTATCAAATTGGTTGGTAAACACTTCCATTCCAGTGTTCAAACTAAGCTTGCTATGTCCGTCCCAGTTGAGTGCGGCCTTTGCATGCCACCCGCTTGATACATCCTTAAATCGTTGACCATTAAATTGAATGTCATCCACATTAGAGGTGTAGGTCAGACCTCCTCGAATCGACCAGTCCTTATTCAAAATATCTTTGTAGCTAGCGTTAATGTAGTGGTAGTCATTACCGAGCTCAATGGTGTCTTTTGCATCAGTATTCAGGTTGTATTCTCTAATAGCAAAGTCTGAATGATCGAAATTTCCATACACCTTTAATAGGCCATCCTTTCCTACTTGTTGTCTAAAAACCAATTCGCTCACAAATCCATGTGGAGGTCTTTGCCAATCGAAATCTTGGCTTATAATTTCTTGATAAGGCCTCAAATCCGTGTATTGGATCTTCCCTGAAATGGAGGTTTTCTGCCAAGCTTTTGTATGACTGATATCACCACCAACAGACATAACTGAGATCTCAGTCTTGTCTTCAATAGCTTTGTCATTTGAGTTTAGAACTAATACCGAACTAAGGGCTTGGCCATATTCTGCAGAGTAGCCGCCAGTACTAAAAACGGTGCCTTTAAATAGAAATGGACTAAATCTGCCTCTTGTAGGAACATTGGGGATCGTAGAATTGAAAGCGTTTCTCACCTCAAGACCATCTATGAAGACTTTCGTTTCATAGCCTTCCCCTCCTCGAACAAATACTCTACCGGACTCTCCTACAGCAGTTGTGCCAGGCAGGGTATTGATAGCACCCATAATATCACCTGCCGCACTTGCAGTGGTAACAATATCTAATGGTTTAAGAACAGTTGATTTTTTGACCTCACTTGCTTCGAAAGCACCAGCAGTAATGGTTACTCCGTCTAATTTGTTGATGCTCTCTTGAAGTATGATGGGTAATTCAAGTGTATTGCCATCGAGAGTTATGGTTTGCTCAATAGTTTCAAAGCCAATAAAGCTGATGACCAATACCTGATCGCCTTCCTCATATGTCTCGAACTTGAAGCTGCCATCAGGTTTGGAATTTGTGCCATCGAAGCTGTCTTTGATATAGATATTAGCACCCGGAATACTCTCTCCGAATTGATCTTTGACCTGACCACTAATGATGCTCTGACCTTTGAGCTGTATGGTTGTTAAAACCAGTAGTAATAGATATAGGAGCTTTTGACCTTTCATCGTGTTGTTGTTTTGATGATACTAAGGTCATGGATAAGTGAGCCTTCTATAAATAAGACTTACCGAATCGTAGAATTAGGCGGATGAATCGTAAAAAAGAACAGCCCGTAAGAAACGAGCTGCACAGGTCAAATCCACGATTTGAATCGCAGTCTATTAATCATGCCTTAAGGCATCGGTCGGATTGATTCTACCCGAATGAAATGTTTTGATCAAGGCTATACCTGATATCAACATGAGGATGGCAGTGATAGTCAAGGCAAATGTCTCAAGGTTCAAATCGATTCTATAGCCAAAATTATCCAACCAATTATTCATCATATAGTAAGCAGTTGGTATAGCGATCACAGATGCAACGGTGAAGACTATTAGATAATTTCTAGAAAGCAACCAGATGACTTGTTTTCCTTTTACACCTAGTACTTTTCTAATAGCTAGCTCTCGCGTTTTTTCGCGAAGGGTAAAAGTTAGTAATGCGTATAAACCAAGAGTGGCTAAAAGAATAGCAACGCATGTCAGTGCGGCTACGATCTTACTGGTTCTTTGCTCAGACTCATACAATCGAGAAAATGTTTCATCCATGAAGCTGTACTCGAACTGCATTTCTGGTAAAACAGCTTTAAAGGCATCTTCCATCTCCAGTAAAGTGGCCGACATGTTGGCACTTTCTACTTTAACCGCTAATTGACTATAGTCTTTTTCTGATCTGATCACTAATATACACGGCTCTACCTGATGATGAAGTGATCGGAAGTTGTAATTTTTAACCACCCCATCAACAGTATATTCTCTTCCCTTGCCAAAAGGAGAAAAAGACTTACCCAATCCAGAATCCCAACCGATATAATCTACGGCAGCCTGATTTAGAACTATTTGAGTTGCTTTAGAAGCTTCAATGTTCTCTAACTCACCTTCTATGAGATCCATCTCCATAGTCGATATAAATTTGGGGTCAACGGTGATCAAATACATACTTACATCTTCAGTTTGGCCTTCCCACCAAACTTGGTTATTCCAATTAGCCCCTCCGGGAACGAAGTCCGTACCTGAAGCCGATTTGACCCCAGATATCTGTTCAAACTGACTGATTAGTAGGTCTCCATTTTCTTGAGCTGTTGCATTACTCAATGCCACACTAACTACTTGCTCTTTGGAAAAACCAAGGTCCTTGGAGCCCATGAAATTTAGTTGTTGGTAGATGAACATACTCGAGAGAATCAGCACGGTAGAAAGTGTTAATTGTAAACCCAATAAGATATTCTTGAAGAGACTTCCTTTTTTACCAGAGCCTGCTCCACCTTTTAGAATATTTACTGGTTTAGAAGAAATGATAAAGTAGGCAATGTAGCCTCCTGAACTCAGCGATACTAATAGTAAAAGTCCAGTAATTACGGAGATCAAGAGTGGGTCAGTTAATCTTAGGGAGATTTGACTGTTAAGAAGGTTGTTGATTTGAGGAATTAGAATAAAGTAACACAAGGCCAGGGCTACCACCGAAGCAAATAATGCAACAATGAATGACTCAATAATGAATTGGAGTATCACTTGAATTTTATTGGCACCAACTACTTCTCGAATCCCAACTTCTTTTAGTCTTTTAGACGAATTAGCTATGGTGAGGTTTACGAAGTTGATGAAAGAGATAAACAGTATTGCAAATGCGATGGCCCCGTAGATGTAGATGTAATCTAAGTTGTAAGAAGCTTTCAGATTTCCCGGATTATCTATGAAATGTATGTCAGCTAATGGCTGAATCCCTATAGAGCTTAAATCAAAATTTCTATTGGTACCGATGTTGATCTCAGCAGACTGAATTTTGTCTTGAACGACCGCAGGATCGGCATTAGGAGCTAGCTGTAAATAAGCCAGATAGTTGAATTGGCCCCAATTTCCATTTAAGCTCGTATTAGGAACAACAGTTTCGAGGTTTTCAAAAGAGATCAAAAAGTCAAGGTCAAAATGTCTATTGAATGGAACATCTTCGAAAATACCCGTAATGATGAATTCGTATTGGTCATCTACCCTTAAGGTTCTTCCAATAGGATCTTCAAGCCCAAAGTACTTTTTAGCAGTGGATTCTGAGATAATTAGATTTTTAAGATCAGAAAGAGCCTGATTCTTTTCACCTCTAATGATATTAATTCCTAGAATGTTCAATAGCCCGGGATCGGCTAAATAGAATTTCTTTTCACTGAAAATGACATTATCATATGACACAGTTACGCTCGGATTTCTGGTGATATTGACCAGTCTTCCGTATGAAGTAATTTCGGGTATTTTTTGCTCCAGTCGCACCGGCATTGGGGCCGATACTCTTACCCATCCTTCACCCCCATTGACATCGCCTGTAACAAGGCGATAACTTCTATCTTGATTGGGAATGCTTTTATCATAACTCATTTCGTATGAGAGATGGAGGTAACATAAAACACAAGCGGCTATACCAATAGATAAACCTATTGTATTGAGTAAGAAGTAAAACTTCTGTTTGATCAGATTTCTGACCGAGGTTTTAAAATAATTACGAAACATGGCTGTTGAATTTGAGTGTTGACGTTTTGCCTTTCGGCTTAAAATGCCATATCGGAAAAACCGAATGACGTTGTATGTAAAAAGTAAGTTTGACCAGATTCGCGTGTGTCGATCAAGGTTGATTTCGTATTGCTCGACTAGGTCGCCAATAATAGCTTCTTGCAGGCGCTCAGGGCAAAACCATTCAATCAGTTTGAGCGCTAATTTGGGAGGCGATATGTTCTCTTTTTCTTGCATTAAGTTCTAAGCTCTGGAATGAGTGTCCAGAAACTTTCTCTATTAGCTTTTGCTTCTCTAAGTAGGTTGATCCCCAGGTTGGTCAGTTGAAATATCCTCTTTCTTCTTCCTCCTCTTTGTGCAGTTGCTCCGCCCATTTCCGATCTGACCATGCCTTTGTCCTCCAATCGATATAAGGTGACGTGGACGGCACTCAGGTTGACTTTTCTACCTGTTTTCTCATTGATCTGCTCAACAATGTTGATTCCATATGCCTCTTCTTTTAAAAGCGCACAAGTGAGCATGACAAGCTCTTCGAATTCACCTAAATAATTACCTTTCATTTATATATACTTTGTCAAACTAATATAAGTATACATTTTGTTAAACATATAAGAGACAGCCTAATAATGGAGGGGTTGCATCGGGGTAGGATTAATTTATTGACGGTGTTTTTTCCTACGGTTTAAACCGCGGGTTTAGCAGTTAATAATTCAACTCCTGCCTTAGTTTTGTGTGGCCGCTTCGACTAACAGGTAGTTTTACTCCATTCTTAAGGGTGAGCAAATAGGAGTCTTTTTCATATAACTCTAGCTTCTCGATCATTTTGACATTGACCATATGCGAGCGATGAATTCGCACGAAACTGCCTGCAGGAAGTCCACTTTCTAGATGTTTCATACGCATAAGTTTGAGAAACTTTCCTTCGTTGGCATGAATGGCCACATAGTCGTCTTGTGCTTCGAAATGATAAATACTTTCGAGCGGTAAGATCTGAATCTTGTTTCCTGTTTTTACAACTATCCGATCAATACTTTCTTGCTGATCGCGATGAGATTCAGTAACAGATTCTGCCTCTTTTTTGACTGCCTCGGATTTGCCTACCTTGGAAATAGCTTTCTCAACCGCCTCATTGAAACGTTCTTCAGAATAAGGCTTTAAGAGGTAATCAGTTGCATTCAACTCAAAGGCTTTAATGGCATATTGATCGAAAGCTGTGCTAAAAATCACCACCGGTGGTTGGTCGATCAATTCGAGCATTTCGAACCCTGTGATTTTAGGCATTTGAACATCTAAGAAGATCAAATCAGGCTGATGTTCTTGAATAGCTTTAAGACCCTGAAAACCATCTTCACACTCTTGAATGACTTCTATTTGGTCAAATTTAGCCAGGTACGCTTTGATAAGCTCGCGAGCTAAGTTTTCGTCATCTATAATTATGGTGCGGATCTTACTCATGCAATTGAGGGATTTCAAGTCTTACAGTAAAAATACGATCTGTTTTATGAATAAAAACTCCTTGGGTTATTCCGTATATGAGTCTTAAGCGATCTCTAATATTTTGTAAACCGATGCCTTTGCCCTTTTTAGTCACAGCATTGGGATCATATTCATTGCTGACAGAGAC
This sequence comes from Roseivirga sp., assembly GCA_965267365.1. Lineage (GTDB taxonomy): Bacteria > Bacteroidota > Bacteroidia > Cytophagales > Cyclobacteriaceae > Roseivirga. The sequence goes on from OZ253951.1 coordinate 146,413, forward strand.
TTTTAGAAGCCCCGCATCACATTCAGCTTTCAATTCAATATTGATCTTTTCTAAACTCTCATAAATGCCATGCTTTATTGAGTTTTCAAATAGGGGCTGAAGAATGAGGTTCGGCAGCATCATTTCCTTGCACTTTGCATGAATATCTGTACTGACACTGAGCCGCTCTCCAAATCTAACTTTCTCGATATCCAGATATAGCATGATGTTATTCACCTCATCATTCAAGGTATTCATCTGATCATTTTCCTTGCCTAGTGAGTAACGCAAGAAATCAGATAGTTTAACTATCATCGATCGGGCTTTTTCTGGCGAGATAATGGTCAAAGAAGAGATCGAGTTAAGACTATTGAAAATGAAATGAGGGTTGATCTGCGATTTTAGCATTTCTAGCTCAGAGCTCTTCAACATGCTTTCCAACTGAGATTGTTTTGTGGATTTCTCATTGAGATCATCGTAATACAGGATCAAGTAATAAACGAGATTGATTATGGCATAATACAACAGACCTAATGCGGCTCGCCACGGGAGCGATCCTCGTAAGAATATAAGATACTCCTCATCTGTATAGATGGTTTTGAGAATCGCCTGAGATAAAAAAACGACAATTGCCACGGATATGGCAGCAGCAGCAAAATGCGAAATGACCAGGTTAAATAGCTCCGACTTGGAAAATGAGCTGTAGCGCACATTGAACCAGTAGGCGATTCCTACCCCGTAGAAAAGCAGGTTAAAAACCATGCTGTCTACGCTCGCATGAGCGAAATCAAATTCGTAGAAGAAGTCTAAGGCAAAGGTGAAAACACCCCACATGAGCACCCAGAGAAGGGTGTAAATGATAATGTTATTATTCTTGATGAATGGGTGATCCATAAAAAAATCCGCCTATAGCGGAAAATAGTTAAAAGTTTCAAGCTTTAAGCTGCAAGCCTCAAGATTTCCCTTGAAGCTAACAGCTATACCTTGAGGCTTATTTGATCGATCCTCCTCCGAAAAGGACTAGCCCTTTAATGACCAGCTCTTTGCCGTTGTTAGATTCATTCTCAGTTAACACCTTACGTTCATCTGAGAATCCACCGAAGATCGCTGTTGCCTTAATTTTAACATTCATATCTGCAGGAACTCTGATATCTGTTCCTCCGAACATGACAAATACATCCAAAATATTTGTGCCCTGTGCTAAATCAGCATTTATTAAGTTTAACTCTGTACCTCCGAAGATGGCAGTCAATTTACCGCCTTGAAATTGTTGCGATGTAATGGTTCTTTCAGCTCCACTGAAAATGGCCATCTCATCTACAGAATCAGCGTCATCATCTAAGCTTTTTTTTTCGAAAGTTTCTCCTTGTCGAGCTCTTCTGAAAATAAGTGAGGCACCAATTGCTACGAATACCAGAGGCCATAATCTGAAGATATCTCTAAAGTCGAAGTCCCAATAGAAATAATAGGCCATTTCATCTAGCATAAATATGCCGCCTATGACAATGAGTGTGATACCAAATCCAACCCTTTCTCTAACAAAAGTGATGAATAGACCTACCACGATGAGGATGGTATACCATCCGAAAAGATAATCCGGAAATCTAATGTTTAAGATGTCTAGGTTATCTAGTGTAAGCAGCACACCTAGTATTAAAAAAATGGCTCCTGTAAATATTCGTTTGTTTGAAACTGATTCCATGTCTACCCTATTTTATTGTTGTTTTGAGTTGTTGACCTCGGGCTTCTTCTGGGCGACCAAACCCATGACCGTTGTCTTTTTTGTTTTTGATTACTCAAATGTACGCGGGCTTTGAACGATTTGAAGGTGATATATCGGTAAACGACCGCCAGAAATCGGTAAACGATCTGACCGCTCGCTAGAAACTTTTGGTTATTTGATTAATTCGGTGAAAAGGCTGAATTCATTTCGCTTTAAAATGCTTGGTAACTACCTTTGAGCCCTCTAATTAATCACTCTTTTCTTATGGAATACAGAATAGAAAAAGACACAATGGGCGATGTACAAGTACCAGCAGACAAGTACTGGGGAGCCCAAACCGAAAGATCTAGAAACAACTTCAAAATTGGCGCTCCTGGTAGTATGCCATTAGAAGTAGTTTATGGCTTTGCTTATTTGAAGAAGTCAGCCGCACATGCCAATTGTGAGTTAGGGGCACTTTCTGAAGAGAAAAGAGATTTGATATCTGCCGTTTGTGATGAGATTCTTGAAGGCAAATTAGATGATCAGTTTCCGCTAGTGGTTTGGCAAACAGGTTCTGGAACCCAGTCAAACATGAATGTGAATGAAGTGGTATCCAATAGAGCGCATGTCCTTGCGGGCAACAAATTAGGAGAAGGTGAAAAGCTTATTCACCCGAACGATGATGTGAATAAATCGCAATCATCTAACGACACTTACCCAACAGGCATGCACATTGCTGCTTATAAGATGATAGTTGAAACGACTATTCCAGGTGTTGAGCAATTAAGAAATACATTAAAGGCCAAGTCAGATGCTTTTATGAAAGTGGTAAAGATCGGTAGAACCCATTTGATGGATGCTACTCCTCTCACACTAGGTCAAGAGTTTTCTGGCTACGTTTCACAATTAGACCATGGTCTTAAAGCGTTAAAAAACACATTGGATCACCTGTCTGAGTTAGCATTGGGTGGTACAGCTGTCGGGACTGGAATTAATACTCCTGAGGGTTATGCTGAATTAGTAGCAGCTAAAATCGCAGGCTTTACAGGCCTTCCTTTTGTGTCTGCCGAAAATAAATTCGAAGCGCTAGCGGCTCACGATGCACTTGTTGAAACCCATGGTGCGCTAAAGCAAATGGCGGTTTCTCTAAACAAGATCGCAAATGATATTAGAATGTTGGCTTCAGGTCCAAGATCAGGAATCGGTGAAATCATCATTCCAGCTAATGAGCCAGGTTCTTCAATTATGCCAGGTAAGGTGAACCCAACCCAATGTGAGGCGATGACCATGGTGGCAGCTCAAGTTATGGGTAATGATGTAGCTGTTTCGGTTGGTGGTGCTCAAGGACATTATGAGTTGAATGTATTCAAACCAGTAATGGCCTATAACGTGCTACAATCTGCACGCTTAATTGGAGATGCTTGTGTGTCTTTTGATGAGCATTGTGCGGTAGGTATTGAGCCAAATTATAAAAGTATCGAAGAGCATTTGAATAATTCTCTAATGCTCGTAACAGCCTTAAATACCAAAATTGGTTATGAAAAGGCAGCTAAGATTGCCAAAACAGCTCACGAGAACGGTACTACTTTAAAAGAAGAGTCAGTCAATTTAGGATACCTAACCGCAGAAGAGTTTGACGAGTGGGTTAGACCGGAAGATATGATCGGTAGTTTGAAAAGCTAGGTTAAAATCCTAATTTGGGTTAAATATCAACTGATAAAGATGAGAATCACAAAGACCTTTGGCATGCTATTGTTAGGCGTATTTGTTGCAACGGCAGCAATCGCGCAAACAGAAACACAGAGACCTCTTACTAAAAAAGAGAAAAAAGAGTGGCGTAAAAAGAAGAAGCAGATGTCTGAACAAGACTTCAGAAACATGTATGAGCAGAATACAGCTCAAAAAGCTTCAATTGCCAGCATGCAAAGCGAGATTAGCTCCCTCGAAGCACAAGTGACTGAAAAAGATGGCCAAGTGAGCGATCTTCAAAAACAGGTTACTCGCATGCAGGCTGCTTACCAGGCTGCACAAAGAGAACTGGAAAACTTGAAAAGTCAGCCACAGCAGGTGCAACCAGCTTATAACCCGAATGTGGTAAATGGCGAAGACTTTAGTATTGGAGTAGTTTTCAAGGTACAAGTGGGAGCTTTCCGTAAGATGGATCTTGAGAAATATGCTGAAAGCTCGAATGAATTCGATCAGGAAGACATGGAAGAGCTAAGAAGGTATGTGATCGGCCATTTTAGAAATTACGAAGATGCGAATGTATTGAAGCGCTATTTAAGAGAAATGGGCGTTCAAGATGCATGGATCGTACCATACAAGGACAATAGAAGAGTTCCTTTGAAAGAGGTAATCGGAGATGCCTCTCAAGGCTCTAACTAAGAATAATTAACCCAAGTAAAGGCAGTGCTCATCTTGAGTACTGCCTTTTTTATCATTTGAATTTTAAGACTTTTAATAAAGCATGCAGAAGAGGTGGCTATTTGAGGGGGAATTCGATTATGATGCAGTCTCATCGCTTCAGCAAGAAATAAACGTTTCCGAATCATTGGCGACTCTTCTTGTTCAAAGGGGAGTAAAATCTGAAGAAGACGCCAAATCATACTTTAAACCTCAAATCTCTGATCTTCATGATCCTTTCTTGATGAAAGACATGGATTTGGCTGTTGCAAGGTTAAAGGAAGCCATTCAAAATCAAGAGAATGTCATGATCTATGGAGATTATGACGTTGATGGGACCACTTCAGTGGCAACCGTATTCGGTTTTTTATCATCCCACTACGAGGGCTTTTCTTACTATATCCCCGACAGATATAAAGAGGGCTATGGGGTATCGGTTGCTGGTATTGAGCACGCAGAAGCTGAAAATGTCAAATTGATCATCACTTTAGATTGTGGGATAAAAGCCATCAATCAGGTTGAGCTAGCTAAATCAAAAGGAATTGATGTGATCATTTGTGATCACCATCGACCAGGTGATGAACTGCCTGACGCAGTTGCTGTACTCGATCCAAAAAGAAGTGATTGTGAGTATCCATACAAGGAGCTCTCAGGTTGTGGAGTAGGATTCAAGCTTTTACAAGGCTACTGCCAAAATATGGGCATTGAAGAGGAGAAACTCTTTCAATATTTAGATTTGGTAGCGGTCAGTATTGCTTCCGACATAGTGCCTATTTCTGGTGAGAACAGAGTATTAGCCTATTTTGGTTTGAAGAAGCTCAATCAAAAACCAAGACCGGGTTTATCTGCTCTTGTTAATCTTTGCAAATCAAGGCGAGAGTTGACTATCTCTGGAATAGTTTTTGGTATTGGACCACGCATCAATGCGGCAGGAAGAATGGATCATGCAGGATCTGCAGTGGACCTTCTTTTGGCTAAAAGTATTGATGAGGCTGAAGAAATGGCTACTTCTATTGATCACCAAAATGACGCGAGGAGAAATTTTGATTCTACCATTACCGAGGAGGCCCTTGAAATGATTTCGAGCAGTGAAGATATGCTTGCGTCCAAGTCTACTGTGCTTTTCAAAAATGATTGGCATAAAGGAGTAATTGGTATTGTGGCTTCTAGATGCATTGAGAAGTTTTATAAGCCTACAATAATTCTGACAGAGTCAAATGATATGGCTACGGGTTCTGCCCGCTCAGTTGACGGTTTTGACGTCTACGAAGCCATCGCTGAATGCTCAGATCTGTTAGAACAATATGGTGGACACAAATATGCGGCAGGAGTAACGATGAATGTTGAGAATGTCGAGGCTTTTAAAACGCGATTTGAGGAGGTAGTCAGCAGAAATATCACTGAAGATCAAATGATACCCGTGATCAAAATTGACACGGTTATCTTTTTAGATGAGATCAATGAGCGTTTTTATCAGATTGTTTCTAGGATGGCTCCTTTCGGACCTAAAAACATGCAGCCCGTTTTTGTATCGGAGAATGTATATGCCACAAATGCCAGATTACTTAAAGGTGAGCATCTCAAATTCACGGTAAAACAAGATGGAACAGACGCTTCTTTTGATGCGATTGGTTTTGGTCTGGGTGAGTATATTGATCTTGTAGACAGCGGAATGAGATTTCATTTAGCCTATACAATTGAAGAAAATGAGTTCAGAGGTATCAAGTCTCTTCAGCTTATGATTAAAGACATCAAGTTCGATTAGTTATTATTGCAGGACAATGAATTTAAGAGCGGAACATCTGGTAAAGATTTATAAGAAACGGAGAGTGGTTAGCGACATATCTGTAGAGGTAAATCAAGGTGAAATTGTAGGTCTCTTAGGACCAAATGGAGCTGGCAAGACTACTTCATTCTACATGATCGTAGGATTGATCAAGCCCAATGAGGGCCAAATTTTCTTAGATGATCAAGACATTACGCCAGAGCCTATGTTTAAAAGAGCTCAAATGGGTATTGGTTATTTAGCTCAAGAACCATCCGTGTTCAGAAAATTAACGGTTGAGCAAAATATTATGGCTGTGCTCGAGATGACTAAACTCTCGAAGCAAGCGCAAAAGGAGAAAATGGAGTCTCTCCTTGAAGAATTTAGCCTTACCCATGTCCGAAAAAATTTAGGACGTGTTCTCTCAGGTGGAGAAAGAAGAAGAACGGAAATAGCCAGAGCCTTATCTGTAGATCCAAAATTTGTTTTGCTCGATGAACCATTTGCTGGTGTAGATCCAATTGCGGTTGAAGAAATTCAGACGATCGTAGCGCAGCTGAAAAACAGAAATATTGGTATCTTAATCACCGACCACAATGTACAAGAGACTTTATCTATCACAGATAGAGCCTACTTAATGTTTGAAGGTAAGCTGCTTAAAGCAGGAACCGCTGAAGAATTGGCTGCTGATGAACAAGTAAGAAAAGTATATTTAGGTAGAAACTTTGAACTAAAGCGAAAAGACCTCATTGGCAATACTTAACTCCATATTGACTTGGGTAATGAAAAAGCGGATGCACGACATCGAGCTTTTCATGAAATACCCATTGGAAGTTCAAGAGGAGCTTTTCAAAAAACTTATTACCACAGCTCGCAATACTGAATTCGGTAGAACCCATGGCTTTGCGGACATTCATAATCAAGAGCAATTCAGAAAGATGATTCCTGTTTTCTCCTATGAGGATATTCATCCTTATATCGAGAGGAATATGCGTGGCGAACAAAACTTGCTTTGGCCCTCAGACGTCAAGTGGTTTGCTAAATCATCGGGTACTACTAATGCCAGAAGTAAATTTATTCCTGTCTCATATGATGCGCTTGAAGAATGCCATTTTAAAGGCGGAAAGGACATGCTTGGCATTTACTGTAGTTCAAACCCTGAAACTCTCATGTTTGATGGTAAAGGATTGACCATTGGGGGTAGTCAACAAGTGAACCAGTTCGATACAAATAATGAGTCATTCTACGGAGATGTGTCGGCTGTCATTATGAGTAATCTTCCGTATTGGACCAAATTCGTTCGTACCCCGACATTAGACATAGCATTGATGGACGAGTGGGAGGCCAAAATTGAAAAGATGGCTCAGCACACACTCAATGAAAATGTTACCAGTATTTCAGGGGTTCCTACTTGGACAATTGTGCTCTTGCAGCGCTTACTAGAAATTACCGGAAAGTCAAATATCAGAGAGGTTTGGCCTAACCTAGAGGTGTTCTTCCATGGGGCAGTGGCTTTCGGGCCTTACAGAAACATCTTCAGAAAGTTGGTTGGTGACGACCTTACTTATTTAGAAACCTATAATGCCTCTGAGGGCTTTTTCGGTATTCAAAATGACTTGTCGAGCGATGATATGCTTCTTATGCTCGACTATGGAATCTTCTATGAATTCATTCCTTTTGATGAGATTCACAAAGAGTCTCCAAAGGTTATTGGTTTAGGAGAAGTTGAAATTGGAAAGCAATATGCTTTGTTGATTTCTACTAATGCAGGATTATGGAGGTATCAAATTGGAGATACAGTACAGTTTACTTCAATTGACCCATATAAGATCAAAATCTCAGGAAGGACTAAGCACTTTATCAATGCCTTTGGCGAGGAAGTGGTTGTCGAAAATGCTGAGAAGGCGATTGAATTAGCTGCAGAACAGACTAATAGTCAAGTCATCAATTTTACAGCAGCACCTCGATACTTCGGTGAAAACCAGAATGGTGCACATGAATGGATCATTGAGTTTGACGATGAGCCAAATGATCTTGATGAATTCATCAAACTGCTAGACGCCTCGCTTAGAAGGGTGAATTCTGATTATGATGCGAAAAGACACAGAAACATCGCTTTGAGCCTTCCTATTGTACATAAAGCACAAAAAGGTACTTTCTACGCCTGGATGAAGTCCAGAGGGAAATTGGGAGGACAACATAAAGTTCCAAGACTTTCCAATTCAAGAGAATATGTGGATAGCATTCTGAAGGTGCTAGAAGAGCAAGGCCAGCTTAAAGTTTGATCAGCCCTTATCAATGTAGCAGCCAATTGCCTTGGTTTTGGCTTTAATCAATTCTTGATCGGAAAGCACACTTTTAATCGCATCATCAAGATAATTTCTTGTGGCCCTTTCAGGCTTGCGACTATTGTTATCAATACTGCCTGAGTAGCTAACGATCAATTCAGAACCTGAATTCTTTAATAGAAAAGTGTGAGGGCTGCTTTGCGCTCCAAATCTCTTGCTCAATGTGTTATTCAGATCAATAACATATTCCATATTCAAATTTCTATCAGATATAAATTCTTCTAAGGACTGTGTTGAGCCCTCGAATGATTCGATTCTGGATTCTATAAGAACAAATTTTATCCCTTGAGGAGCATATTGATTCTGCAATTCGATAATTCGATCTAGATATAATAAGGCGTAATTGCATTGATGATTAGTAAATATGATACAGATTGCCTTGTCTACGTCCTCAGCTATGTTAATGATCTGACCATAGGTATTGGGTAGCTCAATTTCACTGATAGCATCTCCAATTTGTAAAGATTCTGATTCCTCCTGTGCAATGACGGGAATAGTGATAAGAAATAGAATAAGAATCAGAGCCGAGCGCATATGACAAGCTACAATTTACCTAGTGTCAGTTGCAAATTATTTAGTAATAATAGCAGTACATAGCAAAGGTCAGAGCGCATATAAAATTGTACTATTCTAAGATTGTATTTTGCCTATTTAAAATTGTCCGAAACAAGGTTTTCGAGTGTTCATAAACTACCTGTAACACAAGCTAAACGCAAGCATAATCTTTGATTCTATTATCCAGACTACTATTTGTAATTGATGCTTTACTAAAATGCCTAGATAGAAGGCTTAGATTAATTTAAATAGACGGCCTTTAATTATGCCCCTTAAACGAGCTTTTTATGTGCAATAAATCAACACAAAAAGTCGTGTATTTTAGACAAAAAAAAGAATCAAAAAAACGCCACAATTTTTTTCCACAATTTGGCTTTTTTATCCACACTTTTCCACTGTGCCCTTATAACAATCACAAAATCAATGAGTTACAATGAAAATATGAATAAAAAGTTTTGTTGATAACTTTTGGCTCCTTGACGCTTTTTCTTAATTTCTCAACCAGCAGAGCTAATTGATTGAAAATGTGATTATTAGTTCTTAACCTAACTCAATTCCCTTCTTTTGTCTCTTGAGCAGGGTTCGATAAGCATTGAAAATTCGAGATTTAGATACAATGCCCACATAGCCGTCAGAATTAACCACCGGAAGATTCCAAGCTCCAGTTTTCTCAAACAAGGTCATAACATACTGCATATTTTCATCTGAGTTGACCACTGCAGGCGGCTTATGCATCAGTGTTGAGATAATTACATTTTTCTGAGAATCAGGATCGAACATGATTTCTCGGATATCATCCAAGGTGATAATCCCCAGTAACTCATTGTTTTGTGTCACAACGGGGAAGATATTTCTGTGAGATTTCTTAACTAATTTCACCAAGTCTTCTAGTTTCTTTTCAGGTTCGATCACTAAAAGATCCTTCTCGATCAGACGATTGATCTGCATCAGACTAAGCAACTGCTTATCTCTATCATAGGGGATCAAATCTCCAGAATTGATGAGCTTACTAGTGTAGAAAGAGTACTTCTCAAAATAGCTACTACTGGAGTAAGCTATGGCAGAGACCAGCATCAATGGTAGAAAGAGCGTGTAGCCGCTAGTAATTTCCGCAATTAGGAAGATCGCTGTAAGTGGTGCATGCAATACTCCACTCATCACCCCGCACATACCAACAAGTGTAAAGTTGCTTACGGACAATGGCTCTCCCTCTAATATCAAATTGCCAGTTTGGGCAAACAGAAAACCGGTGATAGCCCCCATAAACATACTAGGAGCAAATACCCCTCCATTGCCTCCAGCACCAATGGTTAAGCCACTAGCAATAGGCTTAACCAATAAAACAAGTAGTCCAAAGATCACAAGTAGCCATGGAGAGTCCCATTCGAAGAATATGCTGTTATGGAATAGCTCATCGGATCTTCCTTGAAGGATTACCTTAATGGCATCATATCCTTCACCATATATTGGGTTTAAGAAATAGATCAAGGAGCCCAGGGCAAGCCCTCCTATTATTGCTCTTAGATATACAGATTTTACTTTCTGAATGATGTCTTCAGCTCTAAGCGCTGTTCTAGTGAAATAGACTGATGCTAGTCCGCATATACCTCCTAAAACCAAGAAGTAAGGAAAGTCTGTCGCTAAAAATGGGTCTTCTAGATTAAACGAAAATAAAACATCATCACCTATAAGGAGCATAGAAACTAAAGCTCCAAATACAGCTGCAATTAGCAGTGGTATGAAAATAGCAACCGTAACATCAGTTAGAATTACTTCTATGCTAAAGATGACTCCTGCTACCGGTGAATTAAATATTCCAGATATAGCTGCAGCAGCACCACAACCTATAAGTAATGTGCGCTGCTTGTAATTCATATGCATGAGTTGGCCGATATTCGAGCCAATCGCAGAGCCGGTTACAACAATGGGCGCCTCTAGCCCTACAGATCCACCAAAGCCCACAGTAATGCCTGATGTTAACAGTCGACTATACAATTTCTTTGGCGCTAGTCGACTTGATTTTTTTGAGATGACATATAGAATTGTTGTAATGCCATGACCTAAGGGTTCCTTTAGAAGGTCTTTAGCGAGTATGGCTGTGATCAGGATACCTACAGCTGGAAGGAATACGAAAAGTAATGGAATGTTCTGGCCGTCAATAAATGCTTGTATAGCATGGACAGAACTCTTCAAAATAACTGCAGCTACTCCACCTAAAAGCCCAGTAACACCTCCTAGTACTATGACAAAATTTCTGGTGCTGATGTGTTTGACACGCCAGAAAAGGAATTTACTCAAGAGGCGTTTAAAGGTCATTTTAGTTTTTTGGCTTCTTCCCAGTACACATCCATTTCAGCTAAAGACATGTTGGCAATGTCCTTTCCATCTTTTTTAGACTGTTGCTCTAAATACTGAAATCTCTTTATGAATTTAATATTTGTTCTTTCTAGAGCTTCTTCCGGATCAATATCAATGAACCTGGCATAATTGACTAAGGAAAAGAGCATATCGCCAAATTCACCAGTGGCTTTTTCCTTGTTGATTTCCTGATCTGAATCGATGTTGAACTCAGATTTGAATTCATTCATCTCTTCTTCAACTTTTTCCCATACCTGTTCCTTCTTCTCCCAATCGAAACCAACTCCTCTTGCTTTGTCTTGAATCCTTGTAGCTTTCACCATGGCGGGTAAAGATTTGGGCACGCCACCAAGAACAGATTTGTTCCCTTTTTCTTTCAGTTTGATTTTCTCCCAGTTGGCTTTTACGGCTTCTTCATCATTGGCTTCAACATTGCCATAAATGTGAGGGTGTCGGTGCACCAATTTATCGCAAATGGCATTAAGTGCATCCGCTACATCAAAAGCCTTTTGTTCATCCGCAATTTTGGAGTAGAATACCATATGGAGTAAAAGGTCTCCGATCTCCTTTTTGACCTCATCGATATTCTCGTTTAAAATGGCATCCGATAATTCATAGGTTTCCTCGATGGTAAGGTGCCTAATCGACTCCAGGGTTTGCTTTTTGTCCCAAGGGCAATTCAACCTTAGCTCATCCATTATGGTGAGTAATCTATCAAATGCCGCTAGTTTTTCGGCTCTTCTGTTGTCCTTGGGTGGTTCGATCATCGAATAAAATTAAGGCTGAGAAACTTCTGTCGCAAAGGTAGCGTTATGAACTCAAGTATGTTAAATTTGCATCAAAATACTGCGGTATGACTACATTGGTTTTGACATTGATTTTAGTGGGGCTGTTTTTCGTGGGCATGTCTGTCAGACTGATTCTCTTGAAAAATGGTGAGTTTAAAGGGACATGTGCCTCTCAAAGTCCATTTTTGAATAAGGATGGAGTTAAATGTGGTTATTGCGGAAAAGAAATGAAAGCAGGCGAATCTTGCGGCAACCCAGACAATGAGGTAGACAAGGTTTTAGCCAAGTTTAGCTAAGAATACTCAACTCAACTGATCAGATACAATGGGCATAGCTTTTGTAAAGGCTAGTTCATTTATGTCTTACCTTAATCAAACTAACTGTGACGTTAATTAAATCTATCTCCGGAATTAGAGGGACTATCGGAGGAAAAGTAGATGAAGCACTCACTCCAATTGACGCTGTAAAATTTGCTGCAGCCTTTGGTACTTGGGTAAAATCAGAAACCGGAATTTCAAAAATTGTAATAGGGCGAGATGCCAGACCATCGGGTGAAATGATATCTAATTTGGTATCATCAACCTTAATAGGTTTAGGAATTGATGTTATTGATCTAGGCTTGTCCACTACACCTACTGTTGAGGTGGCTGTACCTGCTGAAGGTGCTGGTGGAGGAATTATCTTAACCGCCAGCCATAATCCTGTTCAATGGAATGCACTTAAACTATTGAATGCAAAGGGTGAGTTTATCAGCGGAGATGACGGAAAAGCCGTTTTAACCATCGCTGAAAATGATGACTATGACTTTGCTGAGGTAAAGAAGTTAGGTACTATCACACAAGATGATACTTATATTCAAAAGCACATAGATCAAGTCTTGGCACTTCCTTTGGTGGATATTGAGGCGGTTAAAGCTGCCAAATTTAAAGTAGTGATTGACTGTGTGAATTCTACGGGTGGAATTTCTCTACCACCTCTTTTAGAACAATTAGGCGTAGAAGTAGAACAGCTGTATTGCGAACCTAATGGTCAGTTTCCACATAATCCAGAACCTTTACCAGAGCATTTATCAGAAATCTCTAGAGTGCTTGAAGGTGGTAATTTCGATTTAGGAATTGTAGTAGATCCTGATGTTGACAGGCTGGCTTTTGTAAGTGAGGATGGAGTTCCTTTTGGTGAAGAATACACTTTAGTCGCTGTGGCGGATTATGTGCTTTCAAAGAACCCTGGCAATACGGTTTCAAACCTTTCCTCTACTAGAGCACTACGTGATGTTACTGAAAAACATGGTGGAACATATAATGCTTCTGCCGTAGGTGAGGTAAATGTGGTGAACCAAATGAAAGCGACTGATGCTGTGATTGGTGGAGAAGGGAATGGTGGTATCATCTACCCTGAATTACACTATGGTAGAGACGCATTAGTTGGAATAGCCCTCTTTTTGACTCACTTAGCCAATTATGGCAAACGAGTTTCTATGCTAAGAGCAAGCTATCCGAATTACTTTATTTCAAAGAATAAGATTGACCTCTCGCCAGAGATTGATGTTGATGCTGTTCTTGCCGGAATGCAAGAGAAGTATAAGAGCCAACCGGTTAACACAATTGACGGTGTAAAAATAGAATTCGACAAAGAATGGGTACATTTGCGGAAGTCGAATACTGAACCGATCATTCGTATTTATGCGGAATCGGAAAGTGAAGCAACTGCCGAGCATTTAGCGAATAAGATCATCAGCGACATTAAGGAGATCGTGTCCAATTAATTTTTTGTATGATGAAAGTATATCTTGATAACGCGGCAACCACACCACTTGACCCTGAAGTTTTTGAGGCTATGAAGCCATTGATGCTAGATATGTACGGCAATCCTTCATCGACTCATGCGCATGGTAGAGAGGTAAGGACCAAGATCGAGTATGCTCGAAGAACAGTTGCACAGCTATTAAATACTGCTCCCAACGAAATTTTCTTCACTTCTGGAGGTACAGAAGCAGATAACACAGCCATTAGAGGCACAGTTGAAGCTTACGGAATTGACCATATCATCACCTCAAAAATTGAGCACCATGCCGTTGGTCATACTGTTGAAAAATTGGTAGCTGAAGGTGAGGCGACAGCCAGTTATGTTGAGCTAGATGCTCAAGGGCATGTCAATATGGATCATTTGGAAGAGCTTTTGAAAACTAACAAAAGATCTTTGATCTCATTAATGCATGCTAACAACGAGATTGGTACGCTCAACGATATTGCTAGAATTGGTGAAATGGCTGATGAATATAATGCTGTTTTTCATTCAGATACGGTTCAAACCATGGGCCACTATCGCCATGACCTACAAGCTTTGAAATGCCACTTTATTGTGGGTGCAGCGCATAAATTTCACGGGCCAAAAGGTGTCGGATTTTTAAGAGTTTGCAAGAGCAAATCGATTCCAAGGTTTATCGAAGGTGGAGGGCAAGAAAGAAATCACCGCGGTGGAACGGAGAATGTCTATGGCATTATTGGATTGGCCAAGGCGCTCGAAATTGCTTATCGTGAAATGGATGAACACCAAGCTCATGTGCAAGGATTGAAATCTCGAATGATCGACAAGCTAAGAGCCAATATTCCTGGAGTTGAGTTTAATGGAGATATTAATCCTGAATCAAGTTTGTATACTGTCTTAAATGTGAGTTTTCCTGCTCATGAAGACAATGATATGCTTCTTTTCAACTTAGACATCAATGGCATCTCTGCCTCTGGAGGTAGTGCTTGCTCGAGTGGAGCCAATACAGGCTCTCATGTGTTAACAGGAATTAAAGCTGATCCGAATAGACAAGGCATTCGATTCTCTTTCAGCAAATACAGTAAAGAGGAAGAGGTGGATTATGTAGTAGGTAAACTGGTTGAAATTGTTGAACCAGCCTTAGTCTAAGCATCCTTTTTGTTTTTTAATCGTCTTTTAATTAATGTTCAAGAAATCGCTCATATTGATTTTTCTTCTTGGCTTTTTGGCTTGCTCCAATGATGATGCTCCTTCTATTTTGGAAGGCGTAGGTACTATGGAAAACAATCCACAGAATTATGAGCAATGCGGCTGGGTAATCAATGTGGACGGAAATTATTTTAAACCTAATAGACTTCCAGTCCAATATGAACAGGAAGGCCTAGTGGTTTACTTTACCTATGAGGATTTGATGGAAGAGGAGGCTTGTCAGACAGCGGGATTCCAATTAGCTCGGATTCGCGTAGAGCAGATCAAGCCTAGATAGTTATTCTACTTTCACTAGCCAGTGCCAGTGCTCTTCACCTTTCTCTACTTTTGTTGCGGCTTTTGCAATTCCATTAGCCACACCGATTCCACCACCTATAATAGCAGCTTCTTTAATATCACTAGCCACAACACCACCCGCTATAGCCGCTAAAGTGGTTGTCTTCTTGATTTCTTCTCTTCGATGCGCTTCGGCCTGATCCAGCTCTTGAAATCCTACTATCATATCAGCAGGTATTTTGTCTCCAGAAAACGTGTTTTGGATGCCCTTTACTTTTAATACTCCGTTCTTAATGGAGGCAATTCGACATTCTACACTTTTGATATGCTTCTTTTTCTTGTTGAAATAGTGAAGTTCAACATAGTCACCAATATGAAATTCAACTACTTGAGAATTATCATCAGGGTTAGTAAACCTCAAAGTGGTTTGAACTTGTGAGTAGGCCGTACTGCTAAATAACAGAAGGATAAGGATTGATAAAATGTGTTTCATGATGTTTGAGTTTAGCTAAGAAGATAGTGAGAATATCCTACCTATGCCAAACCCAAATCTATCAATTAGACCTTACTAGATCTTCCAAACATTCAACCCAAGTGGTAGATGTGTTCAGACTTGGAACCAGGTCCCAAACTTCACCACCGGCTTCTTCAAATTCTTCTTTAAACTCTTCGCCCACCTCTAATGTGGTTTCTAGGCAATCGGCAATAAAGGCAGGTGAATAAGCCAATACTTTCTTTATTCCTTTTCCAGGAAGCTTTTTGAGCTCTTCGTCTATATAAGGTTGTACCCATGGGTCTTTTCCTAATCTAGATTGGAAGGCTGTAGAATACTCTCCTTCCTTCAGACCTAAGGCTTTTACCAAGAGTCTAGTAGTATGGAAGCACTGCGCTCTGTAACAATAGCGGTTCCTTTCATGAAAAGCTTCGCAGCATGAGCCTAGCTGGCATTGATTTCCTACTGATCCCTTTTTGATGTGTCTTTCAGGCACACCATGGTAGCTAAAAATGACATGGTCATAGTCTTTTTCTGCCATCATTTTTCTACCATTCTCGGCAAAAGCTTCTATGAATTTCGGATGTTCTAAGAATTGATTGACATGTGTAATTGATGGAATGATTTGCCATTGATTGACGATCTCATTTACTTTTTGAGAAACAGAACCTGTGGTAGCAGAAGCGTACTGAGGAAATAAAGGAATAACGATGATCTTCGCTACGTTGGCTTCCTTCAATTCATGCAAGGCAGATTCAATACTTGGGCTTTGATATCGCATGCCCAAGACCACCTTGTACTCATTGCCTAATGACTCTTGAAGCATATCCCTCACATCTTCGCCAGTATATTTTAGTGGAGATCCTCGGTCTTCCCAGAGCTTAGCATATTCTTTAGCCGATTTTGGAGCTCTAAAAGGGGCAATGATTCCATTGACCAACATAAAACGAGCAATAAATGGAATATCTATGATTCTTCCATCCATTAAGAATTGTCTGAGGTATTTGCGTACATCACTCGTTTTTGGGCTGTCTGTTGTGCCCTGATTTACGATCAATACGCCTGTAAGAGATTTTGTCATTTACTTGCTATTCCACTCAAAAACTGCCCGTAAAGGTATTTGTTTTATTGGAAGCTTAAATGAAGTATTGGGGCAAAAAATAAGCCTGCATCTCTGCAAGCCTATCATTTATTCACGCTCACCCTCAAGGGATTTCTTTCACCAGTCATTTCCTCCAGATGGTTTAAATATCTGTGAGCGCTTTTGATAAGGTAGTTGCCATAAAAACATTTAAGCTGTCACTTACCCTTACTATCATGTAAAAAAGATTTTCGATTGCAACATAGAAGACATTATGCCACAGACAATTAAACGTAATTAAGGTTGTAAGAAGGTCATGATGGAGAAGCTCAAAAAGATATGGTCTGCAGCTAATAATAGGTCAAGTTTGCTGCTGGCGATAAAAATGTCATTAATTGTAGGTTCAATTTTGAACTGTATCAATCAAGGTGATTGTTTACTAACCGGAAACTATCAGGATGTCAATGTGGCTAAACTATTGATCACCTACAGCGTTCCATTTTTTGTATCACTATATACCAGCACCATTGTCAGCTTAAGAAGAGTGTAGCAATGTGCTCACATTCTTATGAAGACCATCAAGCTTAACTTTACAAATGAAGAAGGTCACCAGCTGTCGGCAAGGCTCGAAATGCCCGTTGACAAAAACCCTTCTGCCTACGCCCTTTTTGCACACTGCTTTACATGCACAAAAAACCTTATGGCGGTTACCAATATAAGCCGTGCTTTAACGGCAAAGGGTATTGCAGTGATGAGGTTTGATTTTACAGGTTTGGGAGAAAGCGAAGGCGACTTTGCCGATACCAATTTCTCAAGCAATGTCCAAGATTTGATCTGTGCAGCAGATTATTTAAAACATAAGTATGAAGCACCTAAGATCATTATTGGTCATTCTTTAGGAGGAGCAGCAGTTTTAATGGCGGCTAGTTTATTAGAGACCATAGAAGCCGTGGTTACCATCGGGGCACCTGCAGACCCACCTCATGTCAAGCATTTATTCCAAAATTCGATTGAAGAAATTGAAGAGACCGGTTTGGCAACTGTATCGATTGGTGGAAGACCCTTCACCATTAAAAAGCAATTTATTGATGACCTTGAAAAGAATGATTTGAGTACAACCATTTCTAGCTTGAAGAAGCCTCTATTGGTTTTTCACTCTCCACAGGATGAGATTGTCGACATCAAAAATGCAGAGAAGATCTATGTATCAGCACACCACCCAAAGAGCTACATATCTCTAGATAAGGCCGATCACTTACTCACGAAAAAGGAAGATGCTACTTACGTTGGTGAGGTAATCGCTTCTTGGGCCGACCGCTATATAAACATGGATAAGAATGATGATTTGGATACTGATCATCAAGTGGTGGTTCGAAACGAAAAACAGAATGGATTGCTTTCTGAAATAAAGGCGAACGGTCATTACTTAATTGCTGATGAACCCAAGTCGGTAGGTGGCGATAATCTAGGCGGAACTCCATACGACTTGCTAGTAAGTGCATTAGGCGCATGCACAGCCATTACACTGAGGTTATATGCAAATCATAAAAAACTAGAACTTGAAGAAGTGAAGGTGCATATGACCCGTGAAAAGCGTCATGCGGTCGATGCAGAAAACCTAGATGCAAAGAGCCTTATGGAGTTTATTGATATGGAATTAGAGCTGACTGGTGACCTGACTGAGGAGCAACGACAAAGAATACTTGAGATCTCTCACAGGTGTCCGGTCCATCAAACGCTGACTAATGGGTTAACCATTAATTCTAAACTTAAAGACTAAGTGTTCATTAAATAAAAATGAGCATTTATCATGCTCAGTAAATGAAACCTGCTTATTTTTCAAGTTCATGCAGAATATTTTATCAACCTTAATCCTGCTTGGAGGCTTTGCTATTGTGGCGGTGGCAGCCAATCAAATTGCCCAATTCTTCCAAAAAGCCAAGCTTCCATTGATCACAGGTTTACTGGTGGTAGGTCTTTTTTCAGGTCCCTTCATTTTTCAACTTTTACCTCAGGGAGCAGGCAATGGTCTTCAGTTTATCAATGACATTTCTTTAGCATTTATCGCCTTTGCTGCAGCAGCGGAATTGTATGTCAAAGAAATGCGCAGTCGCTTCAAAAGTATCAAATGGATGACTTTTGGACAGCTTGCCGTGACTTTCTCCATAAGCGCAGTCCTTATTTATATTCTTGCTGATTACATCGGTTTCATGACTGAAATGGATAACTCCACCAAGGTGGCCGTGGCCATTATGATGGCTACCATTTTCGTTGCTAGATCTCCTGCTTCGGCCATTGCCGTGATCAACGAGATGCGTGCTAAAGGACCATTTGTTCAAATGGCGATGGGCGTAACTGTGGTCAAAGACTTTTTAGTCATTCTGCTTTTCGCCATCTGTTTTTCAGTGGCAGGTACTTTAGTAAGTGGTGAGCCTTTTACGATTAAGTTTTTGCTTTTCCTTCTGGGAGAATTAGCGGTTTCATTCTTACTCGGGTGGGTAGTAGGTAAAATATTGATCTTCGCCCTTAGCTTAAGAATGAACTCAACGGTTAAGGCGGTAGTCATCCTAGGAATAGGTTATTCAGTCTACGCTTTGAATCATTTTATTGAGGCAAATACCGCTGAGTATTTTGGCAAATCGATCCATTTAGAATCTCTTTTGGTCTGTATCATCGGTAGTTTCTTGGTGACTAATTATTCTAAGTATCGCCAAGAATTCATCAAGATCTTAGAGGATGTAGGACCTATTATTTATATCTGTTTCTTCACCTTAACAGGAGCCACGGTCTCACTTGACATTTTGGTAAGCCTTATCGGAGTTGCCTTATTGTTGTTTGCCATCAGATTAGTAACCATGATCGGTGGTTCATTGATTGGCGGAACTTTGGCTGGTGATCCTCCCCTTTTCAGGCGAATTGGCTGGATGCCATTTGTTACACAGGCAGGTGTTGGTCTAGGATTAGCTACAGTAGTTGCGAATGCATTTCCTGAATGGGGTAATGAGTTCCAGACAACCGTGGTGGCCGTTATTGTTATTAATCAATTCATTGGTCCACCTCTATTCAAATGGTCGATCAATTTAGTGGGTGAAGCACGAACAAGAGCCGCTATTCCTCATTTTGACGGGGTCAGAGATGCTTACATTATAGGTTTTGAATCTCAATCCGTTGCTTTAGCTAGGCAGTTAAAAGAGCATGGTTGGAATGCAGAGATCATCACCAGAAATGAAGATGTCAATGGCAATGAGTATCCTGACATTACCATTCGAAAAGTAAATGACTTCAGTTTGAAATCACTTGAAGCACATGAGATCAATAAGGCAGAGGCGGTTGTATTGACTTTGACTGATCAAGAGAATTTGGCAATTGCCGAAGACTTGTATGAACATGTAGGAACAAAGGATATCGTTGTTAGGCTAAACAAGAGGTTCAATTTCGATGCCTTCCACAAACTCGGTTGTTTAATTGTAGACCCTTCAACCGCTATGGTAAGTTTAATGGACCATTTGGTTCGTTCACCTCAAGCGGCAACTCTCTTATTGGGTATGCAAGGCGACCAAGATACCATGGATGTTGAAGTATTGAACCAAGATTTGCGTGGATTATCATTACGAGATTTAAGACTACCTCAAGACATCATTATTCTTTCGGTTAATCGTGGAGGCCAAAGTATCATTACCCACGGTTATACCAGATTAAGAATTGGCGATGTGCTAACTATGGTAGGTTCTAACGACAGTCTACAAGAAGTAGCCCTCAGGTTTGATCGTTAAAGTACCTTGAAAGGAATACTGGCTTTGGTTTTATCCCATGCCATGATCAATTCACCTAATTGATCATTTTCGATAAAATCTATGATAAACTGTTCTACTATTTGAGGAAGCTCACTCACCTGCATGATTGTTTCTAGAACTTTTTCTGAGGGGTCATAATTAGTACCCCAATCAGGAATTTTAGAGCTAAAGATAAGTTTCCAGTGCTCTTCGTGAGGAATGGTTACGATAGAATAGGTTCCTGCTGGCAGAATGTCACTTTCATTAAAAACAACATCTCTGTTCAAGGTAATGATAGTCGGTTCATTAGCTCCAGTACGCCACCATTCACCATACGGAACTAGCTCGCCAAAAATAACACGCCCCTTTTTCGAAGGCCGACTGTAAGAAACATCTATCCTTACTTCATCCGAAACAAATTGGACAGTTGCCTCTGGGCTGTATTGCTTGGTTTGGTACAGCATATACTGTTGAATGCTTACTACAGCCAACAGAATTATGATCAATGCACCCGAAAGCACCAAAAGTTTTTGTTTCATGGTCATCAATCTAATAGATTTCAAATGTCGAGTCATGGTTTAATCCATAAAGCGCACATTTTTCATGCCATCGGTTGTTTTATTTTGGTTTTCAATGACTTTTTGTTGACATCCATTTACATATCTTTGCGGCATGGCACAGAATGACGATAATTTGCTGAAGAAAATCACTGCTCATGCGAAAGAGTATGGTTTTATTTTTCCTTCAAGTGAAATCTATGATGGATTAGGCGCAGCCTATGACTATGGGCAGAATGGTGTTGAACTAAAGAACAACATCAAACAGTATTGGTGGAAAGCCATGGTACAACTCAATGAGAACATTGTGGGTATCGATGCTTCTATCTTTATGCACCCAACTACTTGGAAAGCTTCAGGTCATGTAGACGCATTCAATGATCCTTTGATCGATAACAAGGATTCCAAAAAACGTTATCGTGCCGATGTTTTGATCGAAGATCATATTGCCAAATATGAAGCTAAGATCGCCAAAGAAGTGACCAAGGCTCAAAAGCGCTTTGGTGATGACTTTGACAAAGAGCAGTTCCTAGCGACTAACCCTAATGTATTGCGTAACCAAACCAAGATCGATGAGATCGAAGCGCGTATGGGTAAAGGCTTAGAGACTGGTGACTTAGCTGATATCAAAGCACTTATTGAGGAGCTAGGCATCGCTGATCCTATTTCTGGTTCTAAGAATTGGACAGATGTACGTCAATTCAATCTAATGTTCTCAACGGAGTTGGGTTCTGTAGCTGA
Organism: Roseivirga sp.; assembly: GCA_965267365.1. GTDB lineage: Bacteria > Bacteroidota > Bacteroidia > Cytophagales > Cyclobacteriaceae > Roseivirga. The sequence continues at coordinate 168,211 of OZ253951.1, forward strand.
TGACTCAAACAAGATCTACTTAAGACCTGAAACGGCTCAAGGTATTTTCGTGAACTACCTAAACGTGCAGAAGACCGGTAGAATGAAGATCCCTTTTGGAATCGCTCAGATCGGAAAGGCATTTAGAAATGAGATCATTGCTCGTCAGTTCATTTTCAGAATGCGTGAGTTTGAGCAAATGGAGATGCAATTCTTTGTTAAGCCAGGTGAAGAAATGAAGTGGTACGAAGCATGGAAAGCGCAGCGTATCGCTTGGCACAAAGCTTTGGGATTTGATGAGGCTAATTATCGTTTCCACGATCACGTGAACTTGGCACACTATGCAAATGCTGCTGCTGACATTCAGTTCAACTTCCCAATGGGCTTCAAGGAACTAGAGGGTATTCACTCTAGAACTGACTTCGACTTAAAAGCACACGAAGAGCACTCGGGCAAGAAATTACAGTTCTTCGATCCAGAAGAGAATAAGTCTTATGTTCCTTATGTAGTAGAGACTTCTATTGGTTTGGACAGAATGTTCCTAGCCATCATGTCTTCTTCATTCCAAGAAGAGACTTTGGAGGATGGTTCTCAGAGAACAGTATTGAAACTGCCTGCTCAATTGGCACCTTATCAAGTAGCAGTATTACCTCTATTGAAGAAGGAGGATTCGGGTCTACCGCAAAAGGCAAGAGAGATCTTGAAAGAATTGAAATTTGACTTCAATTGTCAGTATGATGAGAAGGATGCGATCGGTAAGCGCTACAGAAGACAAGATGCCATTGGTACGCCTTACTGTGTAACAGTCGATCACCAAACACTGGAAGACAATACAGTGACCATTAGAGATAGAGATGATCTTTCTCAGATCAGAGTATCTATTGATGATGTGAAAGCGAAGTTGAAGGAAACTACTTCAATGGAGTCTTTGCTGCGCAGGTTGTAAGTCTAAATTGACTCAGTATAGAGGCTGATTCAATCCTAAAATAGGCGGGCAAATTTTTACTTTGTCCTCAACTTATCCCAATTTGTTATTGGACTATGAACATTGCCAATTCCATTCAGGGCTATTATGTAAACATCAATGACGAAGATGGCTTGAAGAGCGTTCGTGTAAGAAGGTTTTTACTGACAGATCACGATCACCATATTGCTTATTTACCTGAAGTAAGAATATCGGGATATGGTGAATCGGCAGCTGAAGCCATAGAAATGTTGAGGCAGACTGCTTGGCATTTTGCTGATAACCTTGTGCAAATGTCAAATGAAATGAGAGTTGAGGCCTTGAGAGACTTGGGCTTTATTTCTGTTGGCGTTAATAAAGAATTATTCAATTTTCAGGGAAAAGAAAAGAACGTAAAAGAGATTCTCCAAGAATTTCATTTGCCAACCACGACTGAAGTTGAGATCGAAACAGTAATAATTGAATGAGTCACGAAGCACCCATAAGAACAAAGTGTTGGATTAAATTTCTTCACCTCAATGATTTTGAGGAAGCACGCTCAAGAGGATCTCATCATGAGTTTACTTGCCCTGGTAAAAGAACAATACCCGTTTGGGCCAATAAGAAAGAAATCCCTTTTTTTCATATAAGACATGATTTACACTCAATGGGGATCGATGTACATGCTTTTAAGAATTGGAAAAGTGAACATTGCTGATCTCTTCTCGCTATTAAAACAGTCCTAATTGCCCTTTAGTTGTTCGAACAAATAGATCTGTTCTTAAAGGCTTCTTCTCTCTTTTAGGAAAGTATTTGGCTTTGCTCAGTTCATAAAGTCGGTGAATAGATTGTACCATTCTGCCTTCTCCTCGCATGCGATTACCAAAGCGACTGTCATTGAGCTTGCCTCCATGAGCTCCTTTGATCTGATTTAGAATCTTTTCGGCCTTGTCGGGATAGGCCTGATGCACCCAATGCTCAAATAGGTCTCCTATTTGTCCATTGAGGCGAACCATGGTATACCCCACCTTGGTGGCGCCTGCCTCGGAAGCAGCTTTCATCAAGTCTGGGATCTCATGATCGTTTAGGCCTGGAATAACCGGCCCGATCATTAAACCAACTTCTGCTCCTAATTTGGTTAAAGCTTCTATGGCCTTGAGTTTTTGCTTGGCGGTAGCTGTTCTTGGTTCAAGTTTCCTACGTACAATTTCATTGAGACTATTCATTGAGAAGTAAGCGGTGAAGAGTTGATCTTGGACTAATTGATCGATAATGTCTAAGTCTCGCATGATCATCGAGTTCTTGGTAATGATGCCTACGGGGTTTTTGTAGGTCAAAAAGACCTGAAGTAGCTTGCGTGTGATCTGAAGCTTCTTCTCTAATGGTTGATAGCAATCGGTATTTCCTGACAGGACAATGGTGCTGGGTTTCCAGTTTTTATTTTGGAAATGCTTTTCTAATAAGTGAGGAGCATTTTCCTTGTAAAGGATCACTCTTTCAAAGTCCAATCCTGGATTATAACCCCAGTATTCATGTGAATTTCGGGCATAACAGTAGATACAGCCATGCTCACAGCCTTGATAAGGATTGATAGAATAATCCATTCCTACATCGGGGCTTTCGACTTTGTTGACAATGGTTTTAGGAAATATTGGAAGGTATTTTGATCTAGGAGCATCTTCATCGTATTCATCGATCCCTTCTAAATGTTCTTGCACATATTCGTGCATTAGAAACCTATTTTTCAACTGCTTTTGCGCCCCTCTTCCTTTATACATTGGCTATTAAAATTAGTAATACTAAAAATAATAGATATATAATTAAATATTGCTAATAGATTGAGTTTTTGTACCCCTCTTAATCTCCCCTAGAAGGGGAGAAGCAGATGGTTGAAATCTACGCTTTCCCCCTATTAGGGGGAATTGAAGGGGGTATTTTCCCAATCTCTTCTCTAATCCTTTCTAGAACCGCAGAAACATTTTGTCTCACCTCGTCATTGTGGAATCTCATAACGATTATTCCTACAGAATTAAGAAATTCCTCTCTTTTAAAGTCTTTTTGAACCTGCTGCTCAGAAGAATGATAGTCACCATCCAATTCAATGGCTAACTTTTGGCTGTGACAATAAAAATCTAGGACATAGTTGCCAACACTAAATTGCCTTCTAAAGCGAACGCCAAGTTGTTTTGCTTTTAATCCTTTCCACAAAGTCGCTTCTGCGGGTGTTCCATTATTTCGAAGAAGCCTTCGCTTCTCTTTGAGATGGTTGAGGTTATTTATGTTTTTCATACTTGTGTGTGTTTGCCTATTTTAATTTAAGAAGTTTTCCCCCTTGGTGAAGGGGGGCAGGGGGATTGCGAGTTGGACGTGGTCGGGGTATTTGCTTACTTAGAACAAATTCTAGCCCTATGAAAAAGCTTATTCTATTTCTACTTGTTCTTTGTTCAATTACTGCCTTTGGCCAAGATTGGAAAAAGGAGATCACCGCTATTCATGAAGCATCTAATGTTCCTGGTTTTGCCGTTGCAATCGTAAAGGATGGTCAGGTTGTTCATGCTGAAGGCTACGGTGTGAAAGAACTAGGGGAAAGTGAGAAAGTCGATGCGAATACACTTTTCGCCATTGCATCGAATACCAAGGCATTCATAGCTACATCCCTAGGTCAACTAGTAGATGAGGGTAAAATAGATTGGAAAGACAAAGTAGTGGATTACCTACCTTACTTTGAATTATACGACAATTACGCCACCCAAGAAGCGACAATTGAAGATTTGCTTTGTCATAGATTGGGCTTAGGGACTTTTAGCGGAGACGTGATCTGGTACAAGTCTGAATTGACTGCTGAGGAAACAGTGAAAAGAGCCAAGTATGTACCTCAGGCTTATGGATTTAGAGATGGCTATGGCTATTCAAATCTGATGTTCATTACTGCAGGTGAAGTGATCAAATCTGTCACAGGCTTAGAATGGCATGAATATGCGAAGCAGCAGTTTTTTGGTCCGCTAGGAATGGAGAGAACCATCACCACAACAGACGACCTAGATGACATGGGCAATTATGCCATGCCTCACAAAGCAGTGCGTGATGAAAATATACTCGTGGACTGGGTCAATTGGGATAATATGGGCGCAGCAGGAGGCATCATTTCTAGTGTGAATGATATGAGCCAATGGATGATCGCGCAAATGGCTAACGGGGTTAGTGAACAGCAAGGTATTTTGAACCCTAGAACTCAATCATTGATTTGGACTCCTCACAACAACTTTGTCACCAATCGTCCTACTGAGTATGCACCAATCGACTCAGATTATAGAGGCTATGGATTAGGCTGGGGCATTGCCGACTATCAGGGCAATAAGATCATTTCGCATGGTGGTGGCTATGATGGCATGTATAGCAGAGTCATGATGGTGCCTGAGCAAGGTTTGGGAGTTGTCGTGCTGACCAATGGAATGAGAGGAATTTCATCTTATATCACTGATTATGTGATGAAGACCTATATGCACGAAGGGTTTTCAAGGGATGATATGCGACCTATAGAGAATTACATCAAAACGGACGCCATGTATGATCGAGTGGATGGTCTCAAAGCCAAACGCGTGATGGATACAAAGCCTTCCATGCCAAATGCAGGTTACGTTGGAACATTCTACACTCCGATGTATGGTGACATCATGATCAAAGAAACGGGCAATGGACTGAGACTTGAATTCGAACATGCACCCTTGCTAGGCGCTAACCTGAAACATTGGCATTTTGATACGTTCGAAATTGATTGGGATGTGCCTCACGCTTGGTTTGACTGGGGAACAGTTCAGTTCCAATTTGATCAAGCACGCAATATCTCTGGCATCTCCATAGATGTACCGAATAACGATATCTTCTTTGATGAGCTCAAATTAGAGAAAGTGGAGCGAGGTGTTGGGCAGGATAGATAACCACCCCTAGCCCCTCCTTAAAAAGGAGGGGAATTAGTATCCAATTCAATTGTTTAACCAATTCCTCCCATTTGTAAGGGGAGGTACCGAAGGCGGAGGGGTTATGCAGTTAAAAATGCAGCGCCAAATACGCCTGCACTATCACCAAGTTTTGGACGAATGATCGGTGTATCTAGTCTCAGGTTGAAAACGAATTTCTCCGTTTCTTCCACACCCCTGGTATAGAGTTCTTCAATGTTTCCGACCCCTCCACCGAGTACGATCACGTCAGGGTCCAGGATATTGATCACATTGGAAATGGCTAATCCAAAAAAGTGAATTAGTCGGTCTAATGTGGCAATGGCATGAGGATCCGACCCTTCGCGGGCTGCTGGAATGATCTCTTTCAGTCTTTTGCGAGTACCTGTTTGCTGTTCATAGAAATTCTCGAGTCCTGTTCCTGAGATTATGGTTTCGACACAACCTGTTTTACCACAATAACAAGGGCCTCCACTTTCATCTAAAAAGTTATGTCCCCATTCTCCGCCAATACCCTGCTTGCCATTGATGACTTGGCCATTTACTACTACACCGCCACCGCAGCCTGTTCCCATGATCACCCCGAAGACCACTTGGGCATTAGGGTCCACTTCAGGTACAGCTCCCATCTTGGCCTCGGCCAGGGCAAAGCAGTTAGCATCATTGGCCATGATCGTTGGTATTCCTAAAACCTTCTCCAACTCAGTTTTGAAGGGCATTTTGTTGATGGCCTGCGAGTTTGAATTCTTAAGAATTCCTGTTGGTGGGTCGATGGCTCCGGGTGTACCCATGCCCAAAACGGTAGGATGTTCACCTATTTCTTCAGCCATTTGATCGACTAGTAATTTGATCCTTTGAAGTACATGCTTGAACCCATGCTGAGCCTCTGTATCAATTCTGGTACGGATTAACACTTCTGGATCATCAGCAGATTTTAAAACAATGCCTTCGATCTTGGTTCCACCTAGGTCTATACCCCACAGTTTATTGCTCATGGTTTAGTCGTTAATTCTAAAGAGTTTGGCTTCCCAAGGGCGCATTGTCAAATCATTTTGAGCGTCTTGGTAATTGTAAATTAGTAATTCCAGATTAGCTTCCTTGGCTTCGAAAGTGACAGTGTCTTCGGAGAAATTAAGAACCACTAAGTATTCATTCTCTTCGTCCCATCTACGATAAGCATAGATCTTTTGATCTTCATTTTGAATGGACTCGTAATCTCCATAAACCAAGGTCAAGTGCTCTTTTCTGAAAGCAATCATGCGTCTAAAGAAATTCAAAACAGATGCATCATCTTCTTCCTGTGAAGCCACATTCACTTCCGAAAAATTCGGATTTGATTTGATCCATCCTTCTTGCGCTGTTGTAAATCCACCGTTTGCTTCATTGGTCCATTGCATCGGAGTACGAGCGTTATCTCGGCCCATCGGATGCACATTGATCAGCCCATCTTTTGGGTTGTCAAGTGTCTTGAAATAATTCAGCGTTTCTATATCCCTATAATCCTTCGGATCGTCAAAAGCTACATTACTCATCCCGATCTCATCGCCTTGATAGATGTAAGTTGTTCCTCTTAGAGATAAGAGCAGCATGGCTAAGAGTTTCGAAGAGAGTTCTCGGTACTTACCATCATTTCCAAATCGTGATACCATTCGAGGAAAATCATGGTTACCCAAGAAGATACTTCCCCATCCCTTTCCTTTTAATTTCTCATCCCAAGCAGTGAAAACGTCTTTAAATTCAACTAGATCATAAGGTCTTGGGTCGAATTTTCCTCCTTCTCCAAAATCTAAGAACATGTGGTCGAAGTGAAAGACCATATCCAATTCTTTGCGGTCTTCGCCTACGTAATTCAATCCATGGTCAAGCGTAATTCCAGGCCCTTCGCCTACGGTCATGATATCGTATTTGCTCAAGACCTTGTCATTCATGTCTCTTAAGAATTCATGAATTCTAGGGCCATTAGCATATTGCAGTCGAATGGTGTCTTCGAAATTCTTTGATACCATATTGGCATATTCAGGCCTTTTGGAGATCAATGAGATCACATCCATTCTAAAGCCATCCACTCCCTTGTCAAACCAATATTTGATAACATCATTGACTTCTTCTCTCACCTTTGGATTCTCCCAATTCAAGTCTGGCTGTTTGACGGTAAACAGGTGGAGGTAATATTCTTCTGTTGTTTCATCATACTGCCAGGCTGAGCCGCCAAAGAAAGCCTGCCAGTCATTTGGTGGGCCGCCATTCTTACCTGGTTTCCAGATGTAATAATCTCGATATGGATTGTCCTTAGATTTCTTCGATTCCTCGAACCATGCATGTTCATCTGAGCTATGATTGACCACTAGGTCCATCACCAATTTTAGCCCTCTTTGGTGCATGCCTTCCAACAACTCATCAAAATCGGCCATGGTACCAAACTCTTCCATGATGTTACGGTAATCGGCAATGTCGTAACCATTATCATCATTTGGAGAGCGGTAAACTGGACACAACCAGATGATATCTACTCCAAGAGATTTGATGTAGTCTAATCTGCTAATGATGCCTTGTATATCACCAATTCCATCTCCATTGCTATCCTGAAAACTGCGAGGATAGATCTGATAAACGATGCCTTCTTTCCACCAGGTTTTATTCATGCTTATGCGTTTTGAAGCCAGAGAATTTGATAGGGTCCGAGTGTCAATCGACCATCGGACGGTTTAATTTTTTTATTGCTTAATCGATCGATCATTTTAAATGCATTGATCTCTGTTTGTGGGAAAACCAAATGAGCATAAAGCTCTTGGTCATCATCTTTGAAGTTAGCCAAGATCAAGGTTTGGCTCTCATCATTAGTCCTGAGATAAGCAAAGACATGCTCATTGTTGGTCTCGATCAGTGTGAGGTTATTCTCATCAGCCAGTTCATTGATCTCTTTCCTGAGCGCGATCATTTGGGCTAGGGCTGAAAATACTTGTTGTTCAGGCGTTCGTTTTTTGTTTCTTTTTTCAGCCGTTTTCCAGTCCATTTTTGGACGATGCATCCAGCGATTATCGTCTGCTTTGTCCGCATCTTTCAAGAAGCTGTAGTCATTCAATAGTGCGATCTCATCACCAGAGTAGATCATTGGAATGCCGCCATAAGAAAGAATAATGCCATGGAGCATATTGATCCTTGCAATGGCTCTTTTGATACCCAGCTTATTTTTCTCTTCAAGAGCAACTTCTAGCCCTGCCAGTGAGGCCATAGAACCAGAAATTCGAGCATCACCAGTTTTAGGGTTATACATAAAGGGCATTCCTTTGGCAAAAGAGCCATGGAAATCTCCTGTTAAGAATTTGGTCAAGAATTGCCTGTGAGCCTGAGGATCAAAGCCGGATTCTTGAATATGCCGATCTTCAAAACCTAAGCCTATGTCATCATGGCAACGGATATAATTAATCCAAGTCGTACCATTTGGTTTGGTGGGCATATCTCGCATACCAGCTTTCATGACCCTGGTGCTTCGAGTTGCCATTGAGTTCCAAAGCAGGGCCATTAAAGTGGCGTTATAAGCCATATCATGTTCATTGCTCCACACTTCCGAGTCTCCGAAGTACTTGATGATCTCGTCTGGAGCCACAATAGCTTCGGCTAAAAAGGCGACTCCTGGAGCAACTACTTGTGCACACAACTTAAATAGTTGATGAATGATATGAGCTTCTGGTAAATTCTGACATGAGGTGCCAATTTGCTTCCAAACAAAGGCTACAGCATCCATTCTGAAGACATCAACTCCCATGTTGGCCAAATTGAGAATGACATCGAGCATTTCAACAAAGACCATTGGGTTGGTATAATTCAAATCCCATTGGTAGGTATTGAAAACGGTCATTACCCATTGCTGCATCTCTTTATTCAGGGTGAAATTACCTGGTGCACTCTCTGGAAAGACCTCAGGCATTCCATGCTCGAAGAGATTAGGAATGGCACGATCAGGGAAAGCGTAATAGAAATCTTGGTAGTCCTTATCCCCTGCTTTGGCTTTCTTCGCCCATTCATGGTCATCTGCGGTATGATTGACCACTACATCGATCATGAGCAGCATATCTTTTTCATGCAGCTTTTTCGCGACTCTTTTGAAATCTGCATTAGAACCAAATTTCGAATCGATCTTGCGATAATCGCTTACCGCATAGCCCCCGTCATTTTTCTTTTTTGGGCTTTTCAATAATGGCATCAAATGGAGGTAGTTGATACCCAATTCTTCGAAATAGTCGAGTTTCTCTTCGAGTCCGTTGAGGTCTTTATTAAAGCGATCGACATAGAGCATCATGCCTGTTAATTGGTTGGATCTAAACCATGCAGGATTGACCTCTCTTTCAGCATCAATTTGCTTTAGGCTTTTGGATCGAGATCCATGTGCCTTGATCATCACATTTATCAATCGACTGAAGGCTGTTTCACCCTTTGGATGCTGTCCATAGAGTTTTTCATAGCGTTGGAATATGTCTGAAAAAAGGGCTGTGAGTCTTCTTTCGAAATCGCCCGTGGCTGCTTCCTTTCTAATATCAGGAAGTATCTTCTTCAGTAATTGATGTGCCGATGGGTTGTACATGATGTGATTTAGTGGGCGACTAAAGTATTCTCATTAAGCTTTTTATACAATAATTAGAGGTCAAAAAACCCCGAAGAAATGTCCTCGGGGTTTCTCATTGACACTAGTTAAATATTATGCAAACCATATCACGATGATCGCAGTGACGATTAGAAGCAATACGGATAAAATTCTATAGTTCTGATACCAAGGAGTACCCACCAATTCTTGTGTCTCCTCTTGGTAGATCTTTTTAGTCCAGATCATGCCTTTCAATTTCTCTTCTGAAGGAGCAGGAGAAAACTGACTGATTACTACGTTCAAAATACAGGCGATCGCGAAAAGCACTGGTACGATGTATAAGAAGTGTACGCCAGTTTGGTCAGTACCAATTCCGCCATAAGCAGAGAAGCAGTAAATGATCCATACAATCACAAGAGCGTATGACAAGACTAAACTCCAGAACCCGCCATTTGCGTTAGAACGTTTATAGAACAGGCCTATCACAAAGGCAGCTACAATTGGTGGAGATATAAATCCTAAGATCTGCTGTAGGTAAGTCCATAGAGATTGGAATGTCTCTATCATTGGCGCCCAAGCAGCAGCTAATAATACCAATACCACAGTGGCGATCTGCCCTGCTCTAACCAATTGCTTGGAGGTCATACCTGGTCTTAGCTTCTGTGTAAAGTCCATTGTGATCAAAGTAGAAGCGGAGTTCAAAGTCGCAGAAATACTAGATGACATAGCCGCTAATAAACCTGCAATTACTAAGCCTAGAATACCTGTTGGTAAAAGTGTATAGATCAAGACTGGATAAGTCATGTTTGGACAATCGCTTAAGGCGGCACAGGTCTCAAACCCGCCAGCTACTGGTACTTGATAATTCAAGAAGCTGATATCGGTATCGGAGAAAAGTAAAATGGCCAAAACTCCAGGAATCACCATGATGAAAAGCACTGGTAATTTTAATAAACCAGCGAAAATGGCTCCCCAACGGCCATGATTTAAGTCTTTAGCAGAAAGTACTCTTTGTACCATAAACTGGTTATTCGCCCAGAAGTAAAAGCCAAGGAGCGGCACTCCCAGTACTAGACCAAGCCAGGGCATATGTTCATCAGAATTGGGCCGTATGAGACTCAACACTTCGTCTGAGGATTTACTCAGCTCACCCGATGCATTCATACTATTGAGGCCATCGATCATGGCTCTCCATCCGCCTACTTCATCAAAGGCAAAATAGGTTACCAGTATCGATCCGAAGATCAGTAGCACGGCTTGAATCACTTCAGTATGTACCACTGAGGATAATCCACCTGGGATCGTGTAAGCCGCAGCTGCAAAGGCTAGCATGGCAATAATAACCCAAGAAGGCCACTCAGGGAAAATGATCTTTAAGATTAGGTTACCTGCGTACAGACCAGAGGCTGTGTCAATGATGACATTACCAACAATGGTTATGCCTGAGAATAGAAACCTAGATCGTGTGTCATACCTGCGCTCCAAGAACTCAGGCATGGTATATACTTTTGATTTGAGGTAAAAGGGTAAAAAGAAGATCGCGAAGATTACTAAGACGACTGCTGCCATCCATTCGTAGTTATAAACTGCTACGTTGGTATTAAAGGCATCTGAGGTTAAACCGATCAATGTGTTTGAACCAATGTTAGCCGCAAAAAGTGAGATACCGACAATCGGCCAAGCCATGTTACGACCAGCCAAGAAGTAGTCTTCAGAACTTTCTTGCTTTCCTTTTCTGATTCCGTACCATACAATTCCGACCAAGTAAACGATGATGATTACAAAGTCGATGGTAGTCAAGCCAATACTTTCCATTTAGTTGGGTTAAGGTTGATGAATGATTTGCAATCGTTTGCAAAAAACCATGACTCTAATAATAGGGCTAAATGCCCGAAAATCATAGAATTTTACTGATCAAGTACCTCAGAAATAGCTGCTTGCACTAAGGGCACCATTACTTGATATCCGGCTTTGTCGGGATGAACTCCATCGTATGTCAGTTCGCTTCGCAAGTCGTTTTTATCACCAACCATGGCAGAGAAATAGTCCAAATAATGATGGCCTGACTCAGCGCAATAGGCCTTGATCATTGAATTGAGTTTGGGGATGTCAATATTGGGTTGTTTTCCTTCGATCCATGTGTATTCGTATGCGGGTAGAACTGAAGAAAGAATCACCTTGATATTATTGGCTTGAGCTAGCTCTGCCATTCCTTTTAAGTTATCCATGATCTGCTCTAAAGTCATGGGGCCTGTGTTACCTGCAATGTCATTGGTGCCTGCTAGTATCACTACTGCTTTTGGTTGAAGCGCAATCACATCTTGTCTGAAACGCAGCAACATTTGAGGAGTCGTTTGACCACTGATCCCTCGACCTAAATAATTGTTCTCTTTAAAGAATTCAGGCATCATATTGACCCAACCTTCTGTAATGGAATTACCCATGAAAATGACAGGTTTAGAGCCTGGATTGACCGACTCATTATCGGCTTGGTAGCGGGCTAAATTGGGCCAGTCTTGTGCTGTTAATTCGGACATAAGAAATAAGCTTAGGAAGGAAATCACCAATACTCTCATGAAAACAAGATGAACAATTAAGCTGTAAGTCCCAAGCTTGAAGCTTCAAGGAGTTTTTAGAGGATATGTGGTCAAAGGATGATTAGCTCGGTCCAGTTCGAATTATTTGCACAATGAAACAAAAACTTCACAGAATTCTTTCTTAGTAAGAAGGAACATGGCGCCAAATACAAATAACATAATTGCTCCTACAATCATTTGAATCTTATTCAGTTTATCAGAAGTGTCTTTGAACTTAAGTCCCCGTCTGAATATTAGAGAAGCTAGAACTAAGAGAATGATTCCAATTATTTTCATTTGAATTCTACCAAAATTCGTCTTGTCTTCAGCATTTTAAATTAGCTTCATTTTTTTTAAGTGATATGACTAATAAGGACTAGAATAAAAAAAGGCCTCAGCTAAACGCCAAGACCTTCCTTTATTCTCTTAAGTATTAATTGTCAATTCTAAATTCCCTTTTTACTTCTGGCTTAAAGCCTCATTTCGTAATTCAAGCTTGTTCACTACATAATTACCTAAAGCTTTGCCCTGAGTAACTCCATTGGCGATAGCTGGCATATAGTGAATACCACCGTATAATCTTGAAATGGCTGCTTCTTCAGAAGCATGGATAAATGAGTTGAATGACCTGATCGGGAGACCATATTTTACTTCTGTATCATCGTCAAAGGCAAAGCTATCTCCATAGATCGAAGTCAAGGCGATTGCCGCAGCATTAGAGATTACAGAGTGTCCACTTGTATACTCTGGGAATGGAGGTGTTTGCAATAATGGCAACCACTCTTCATCTATATGCTTGTTGATCAATGTCTCTGGTCTGATCAGATTTGATCTGAATTTCTCATCCCAGCAGCTGATAAAACCATCAGCTAAGGCCAATGAAGTCAAAGCATATGCTTCAGCTGACTGCATCAGATCAGAATTAGATTTCTTAGCAACGATCTTCACAATTCCGATCCAGTGACCACCTGGAGTGATCTTCTTAGTTGCCGCCATCACATGGCCAGTCACATTCATTACGTATGGGTTACAATCCCAGAAAGAAGCGATCTCTTTTTGCTCTTCAGTTAAACCGTTACCCACCTCATATACCTCCATTACTTCTTTGTAGAAGTCACTTCCTTTAGACATGTCGAAAGGAGTTGGTCTGTCAGGTACGAACTGATTTGCTGAGTCGATAACGAAAGGTCTAATTCTATTCCAACTAGGTTCAATAGCCTCCATATAACCTGGAGGTGTTGGTTGCCACCTGGTAGGATCGTCAGTGATCGTGAATTTCGGGAAGGTTCTCGTTTGCTTGTACATGTCACCATCTGCCCAGGCTAAGATGTGCTCAGCCACCTCATCGCCATAAGCTACTGAGTTAGCAAAGAATTCCTTATTCACCCCTTGTCCCAACTTTTCATAAAGCTCAGCCTTATAGGTATCCATTTTCTCTTCAGAGAAGATCAAGGCAGTTCCTATTTTCAAGAAGGCTTCCATAGCGGCTAGGTCATAGCTCACTTCAGTACTAGGAGCTGGTATGTCTTCAAATTCAGTCAGCTGACCCGCAAGAGAATTATATCTGTTATCGTTTTGTGCTAGGATCTCGTAAGCGGCAATACTTGGATAGGCATATATTCTACTTGCCACGGGTGGAGAGAATATATCATGCACACTTACTTGGCTCAATTGCTCCATGGTTTCATGGTACACATCAGCCTCAATTTTCAATTCTTTTACCCCAGAATCACAGGCCGCCAAGGTGAAAATGGCGATTAGCATTAAAAAGTAGTTTTTCATCTTTCCCTTCTTCTTCATTCTATCCTCAAATTTGTGTTTAAGAGCCGTATTCTTCAAGCTAATTCGTTAAAAATTAAAGGCTTTCGTTTTCCCCCTTTTTGAAAAGGGGGTTGGGGGATTAGAAAATTCATAGGTATGAATTATATGTTTTCTACTCCTCCGTCCTTCGGACACCTCCTCTTGAAAGAGGAGGACAAAGGTCATTCTCCTAAAAACTCCATGACTTTGGTGTTCTTCTCATGGGGCATGAATTGATCGAATTCGTAGTAGTATAATTCGGGGCCAAAAGCCACAAAGGCTTTATACATATTGTCTGGACCTGTGGATAGCCCGTTATTTCTTATGGGCATTACTTCCTCAGCGTCTACATAGTTGTACCAGCCTTCTACATCTTCAAGGACAAACGACATATTCACGGCTTTTTTATCCGCATAGTCCCGCATGCCTCTGCGTTCATCTACCAATCCAATAAAGCCGGTAGAACTGCCTTTATAGATCTTAGTCCAGCCTTGGTCGGCCACGAGATCAAGTCCAAGCACATCTTCGTAGAAATTCTGAATCTTCAATAGATCTTTATGGTAGAGCCATGTGATGCTGCCATGAAAGCCTAGTGTTTGGTTATTATATGTGACACTGGTGGCTAGTTCCTTATTCTGATATAGAAGTGATTGGAAAGGCTCGTTTTCTTTATGGGTTTTGAACATCTCAAACTCTAGTAAATATCCTTCAGGATCGATAGCTACAAAACCGTCATGAGGACCACCCTCTTTTGGCTTATAGGTGTATTTGATCTCCACATTTTGCTCTTGCAGATATTGGTACCAGTTGGGTAGATCTCTGGTTAAAAAGGCCAGAGCCACAGATTTGTCCTCCTCGGCAGAATGCATCCCTTTTGCCTCATCCACTAAGATTAGCATGGACTGATCAGCAATTTGAAACATAGAGGCATTGTCATATTCACCCAATAAGTTGAGCCCCAGTGTCTTCTGGTAAAAATCAGTAGCCTTCTTTAAATCTTTGTAATAGAGAAACACGTTGGTGGCTTGAATACCAAATTCACCAAGCGTTTTAAACGAAGAGTTCTTACTTAGAAGCTCATTCACATAGGAAGGTTGATAGCCGAGCAATCTTCCAAATCTCCTGGCAATATCTCTTTTAGCGGTCCCTTGATATTCATTTGCCTCCTCCAATCTCTCCTTGTCTGCCTTTATCTCTAAATAAGACTCATAGGTAGTTCCTTGAAAAAGGAGAATGACCTCTTTCCCTTCTGTAACGGATGAAGGGAAAAGATCCGTTGTTAAAAACTCAGATTCTCTTATTGCTTTTACATTGTATTGACTAGCCTCTGCCACTGCAAGGTCATAGAATTGATCCATGTCGTCAGAACTCATAGGGCTACTTAATGCTAATGGTTTAGCACCTGCATTGACTGCCTCTGAGAATGCTGCAACTGCTCCTAGTCCACGGCTATAAGGATCGGACTGGCATCCTAGAATTAGAAAAGTAAGGATTAAACCCCCTAGCCCCCTTGTTAGAAATGAGGAGAATAGATCATTGTTGAGATAAGATTTTTTCATAGAATAGTGGGGGATGTTTTTCGTCAAATTCGGTTAGTTCTTGAAAGGCCTTGGCCATTTTTAGAATGGTTCCTTCTTGGTACAGGTTGCCTATAAATGTCATGCTGGTAGGATGTCCTGTTTCATCGAATCCTGTGGGTACAGTTACCACTGGGTGCCCGGTAAGATTGGTGATCACTAATTGTCTACCACCAAATGTTGGCGCGATGATCACATCATAGTTTTTGAAGATTTCATGCACTTGCTCGATCAATTCTCTTCTTTGTCGATTGGCTTGAAGGTATTCTACAGCTGGAATAAACCTTGCCTGTCTTAAAGAGTTTGCTCGAGAACCTTGGTGCTGCTCAACCATACCATCGATTTCTCCTGAACGAACTAATTCATCAAAAAATGCACCTGCCTCAGCTCTGAGGATGATGTCGAATACCTGATAAGGGAACTTTCTAGGTAGAACAATTGAATCAGGAGTAATTCCGAATTCACTTTTTAGTAATTCTACTTGTTTGCGCAAGTTTCTTCCGGTTGCTGTTGTATCTCTGTCAGCATCGGCCTTTAAGTAGGCTACTTTCAATTGATCAACTGATCTAAATTCCTTGGTGAAAGGCACTTTATTGGTGGTTGGATCATTGGCGTCAAATCCATAGATGGCATTAAATACGATCTCACAGTCTTCTGCCGATCTGCATATAGGCCCAATCTTATCCATTGACCAGCTCAAACTCATTACACCATAGCGGCTTACTCTACCATACGTTGGGCGAAGGCCAGTTACGCCATTCCTTGTGGAAGGAGAAGTGATGGAACCAAGTGTTTCAGTACCTAATGAAAAAGCCACTAAACCAGCCGAGGTGGCAGAACCAGAACCAGCAGAGGAACCAGACGCACCTTGCTCAAGATCCCAAGGATTTTTGGTTTTGCCGCCAAACCAGACATCTCCTCTAGCCAAAGAGCCAGAAACTAGTTTAGCGATTAACACAGCTCCTTCTTCTTCCAACATATTGACAACTGTGGCCGTCTCATTGATCATTTGGTCTTGATAAGGTTCGGCACCCCAGGTGGTTGGATAACCATTAACGGCCATCAAATCTTTGACACCATAGGGAATACCGTGTAAAATACCTCTGTAGTTTCCTGCTGCTATTTCTTCATCGGCTCTTTTGGCCTGAGCTATGGCTAAAGAATCTGTGACAGTGATGACAGATTGCAATTGCCCATCATATTTATTGATTCTATCTAAATAGATCTGTGTGAGTCGAGTAGAGGTGATTAAACGGTTTTTTAGTAATGAGGCGAGCTCTTTAATGCTCAAAAAGGCGATCTCTTCTTCTGTTTGGGGGAGCACTACTCCACTCGGAATATTTTCTTGAAAACGTGTTTGAGTACCTTTTGGAAATTCAAAACCATGTGGATGCGGATCGAATGTTAAGGCTGGGAAAGTATTCAGATCTGTATCGAAATTACGCATGCTTTCATAGCCCCGTTTATTTCTACCCAAGTAGTTATACATGGTGTCAATTGCATCTTTTTCGAATTCTAAGCCGTACAGATTTTGCGCACTCCTTATGTCCTTTTTACTGAATCCATTTTCTGGTGCTTTGCATGCGGCTATGAGAAGACATGCGCTAACGAGAAGAATTAATTTTCTCATGTGGAGGTTGATGATTTCAACCTATAATCTCCGCAAAATCAATTGAAGTACATAACCGCCTGTCAGGAAATTGATCAATCGTTTTTCCTAATGTTGAATAGGACTGGTGAGGCATTATTTCTAATGGCGATTATTTGCTTGCCGTTTAATAGGTCTGCATTTCTGTATTGACCCCAAGTATTTGGAGTATTCAAGTAAGCATCTTTCGCCTTTGAGAATCTACCATCTCCTTTGCCCAGAATCAATGTGATGGGTTTAGCATCAGATTTACCTTGATTGACTCTGTAAGAATAATTATTCCCAAATAAAACTAGGTCATCAATTCCATCACCATCTACATCCGTCAAAACCATACTCATTACAGTGGTTAATTGAGTAGAATTTGGTAGAGGCAATTTCTCAAATTCACCATCGCCCTTATTAATCAAAACCACAGAACGTAATTCATCTGCCTTCAGGCTCAAGCTTTTCTCTCTGAAGTCAGCACCAAGTAATTCTTCAGGACCATTGAGTTGAGCGTAGCTTTTATAATCTGGATGTTTCTTTTTGAAAGCACTTACCTGTTTGATCAGCTCATCGCGACTAGTGAAAGGTGTTTGTTGACCTTCTTGATAGTGGAATAGAATTGGGTCGACTTGCTCGTTATTATCGAAGTCTCCGATGATCATTTCTAAAGGCTCAGCTTCGGATGCTTTAAGTTTTGAATTCAAGCCTAGGTTACCAGCGATGATATCTGGAAGACCATCTGAATTGACATCAGCCACTTTTAAAGATGACCAGAGACCAAAACCACTCTGTGTGGATCGATTTCTGAAAATCCCTCTACCATCATTTTCCAGCCAATTGACAGACGTCCATTCTCCAGCATAGACAATGTCAAGGTCGCCATCGGCATCCATGTCCGCCATCTGGGCAGCATTGATCATTCCGAGCTTTTCAGAAAGATCCATTCTACGAGAGAACTCATCCTGAAAATGCCCTCTGCCATTATTGATCAGTAAATATTGCCTAGGCGCCACACCATAAGCTCCCTTCGTAATATTGGCTCCTACAAAAACATCTTGATCACCATCGCCATCCACATCTCCAATGGCTAAGGTTTTACCCTGAGATCCAATTTGAGGTAGAGCCATAGGGGAGAAGCTCAAGTTCCCATTACCATCATTTAGATATAGCTTGTCATAAGCGAAGAGTTGTCCGTCTGCATACTCATTTCCGGCAGAAGTGACATATAGGTCTTGGTCACCATCATTATCTGCATCAAAGAAGGCCGCTGCTACATCTTCCGATTTAGACAGTTGCTCAAATGCACGTACCTCTTTCTTTCCAAATTGACCATTTTCTTCTTGCAACCAGAGTTCGGCAGTTTGATCAGTAGCTCCTCCGAAAAACACATCATCTAACCCATCGCCATTTACATCAGCAACCGCCATGGCTGGTCCTTCAGTATTGAACTTGCGAGGAATCAGATAGACGATATCAAAATCATTATAAGCGTCTTCTTCATGTTTGAAGGTGATGTTGTGGTTGGCCGATTGAAGGGGTTGAGAAGAACCTATTGAAAGATTCATGCTTCCTCCTTCAGGTTGATAATCAATATAAATTTCCTGATTAGCCGGAACACCTTGAATGATTTGTTTTTGACCATTTGGCCAAACTACTTCTACATTCACTTCCTCTATTTGGCCTAATCCAAAATAGAGTGTAGGCGGCACAGAAGATTGAAAGCCTCGTGTCGTATAATTCTGTCTGTATAATGCTCGATTGCCATTTCTAACGGTAACTTTTGCACCTACAGCGAATGGATTGAACTCTTGTCCATTCAAATGAACACCTAAGAAATTAGCTTTTTCATCTGTTGTGTTCTCATAAATGAAAGCTTCTTGCTCCGTATTATTGATGATCATTTCTAAGTCTCCATCATTGTCAAGGTCGGCATAGGCAGAACCATTTGAATAGGATGGTTGATCTAAGCCCCATTCCTGTGCCACATCCATCATTTCCATATTGCCAAGGTGCCTTTTGGCCATGTTGGCAATCTTTACCGTAGGTAGTGTATTGATCAAAAATGCGTCTCTTTCTTCTTGCGTTTGACCTCCCTCAGGTGGATTAGACAAGTAATTCAAATAATCTAGATCGTTCGGTCTTTTAAAGATGCCATTGGTGACGTGGAGGTCTGGAAAGCCATCATTATCCATGTCGAAAATGAGCGGAGACCAAGACCAATCGGAGGCATAAGTATCGGCCATCAAACTCACATCAGAGAACTGACCATTACCGAGATTTTGCTGGAGGGTATTTCGGACATATTGATCTCCGTATCCTAGTCTTTCTTTGATTTTGTAAACTTCAACTTTGTCTTCCGTCACTGACTTTCTCCAGATCTCAGGGTCTGAAGGGAGCATGTCAGTTGTAATGATCTCTGGGAAGCCATCATTATTCAAGTCAGCTACTTCATTGCCCATGGAATAACGGCTGGTTTGTCGGATGCTCTCTTCTAGTCTTTCCGTAAATGTGCCATCCTGATTATTGATATACAGATAGTCATTCTCTGTGAAGTCATTAGAAATATAAATGTCTGGCCACATGTCTTGGTTGACATCACTCACTGTGATACCCAAACCAAAGCCAATAATGCTACTGTATATGCCCGATTCCTTCGTTATGTCTATGAATTCTGTTTTGCCCTGTGCCAATTGCGACTGGTATAATTTATCTCCTCCTGCGTCAGCTTTATTGCGAGCTTCAGATTCACTGAATACCTCAGGGTTCTTTACAGCATGAGTCAATAGGTACATGTCCAAGTCGCCATCTTGGTCATAGTCGAAAAAGGCTGCTTGCGTAGAGAAGCCCTCAAATGCAAGTCCATATTCATCAGCAGACTCAGTAAAAGTACCGTTTTGGTTATTGATGAAAAGTTCGTTCTTGCCTTGAGCTGTTTTATAGTTGCCGACATTAGAAACATAAATATCTAACCAGCCATCACCGTTCACATCGGCCATGGTAGTACCTGCAGACCAGGTGCCTTTGCCCGATATACCAGCCTGTTCAGTGATGTCTTCAAATTGAAGATTTCCCTTATTCAAATACAGTTTATTGGGAGCTTGGTTTGCGGTAAAATATAGGTCGACCAAACCGTCATTATTGATGTCGCCTGCAGAAACTCCTCCACCATTATAGTAGTAGAGGTATTCGAGAATATTAAATTCTTTTGAAGGCTTTAATGCATTGGTAAAAGTAATACCAGTTTGCTCTGAGGAGAGCAATTTGAAACGTTTGGGCTTTTCGTTTTGACAAGACCAAACCAATGCCAATACCAATAAAGCAATGCAGCCTTTTTTCATTCTTTAGAATTTGAACGCTCTGACCGCTTCATCATTCATAGCTAAAAGTAAGATCTGATTTTCACCTTCACCGATGATTCTCATATCTCTCACTTCACCATCAAGGTTCATTCCACCGTTGGCCTTATCTATTTCAGAGAAGTTTCCTTTACCATCACCTAGAAGCAGGATGCCGTAATTGGCGTCATATTTACCAACTTGTGGTTTAGCTGCGTGTAGGTTTCCAGCTAATAAGATATCTACATGTCCATCGCCATTGAAATCATGGGCTTTAGAAGTGTAAACAGGGGCATATTGTGCTTTGGTTGGTAAGCCTTCAATCTCAAAGGTATTGTCACCCTTATTGATCATAATGGCTGTTTCAAGGAATTGAATTTCAGAAGTAACCGCATTTTCTAATTGTGCTTCATTAAAGATCTCTTCCATTGTTTGGTTCTTGTAGGCTTCATATTTCAAATATCTTTTCTTAATGGCAGGTATTTGCATCTGAAGTTCATGTTTCAAAACATAAGGAAGGTTTCTTTCTTGCTCGATTCTAGTAAAGATCTGTTCAGGACTACCATTTTGATCGAAGTCATTTACGTATAATTTGATCGGCTCATTTTGAGTGGCTCTAAATCTCGAATTGAGCCCGTGGTTACCCAAAATGAAGTCCATGTCTCCATCGCCATCTAAATCAGTCGCCTCGATGTGGTTATACCATCCATTATAGCCATTAGCTATCGCGGTAGATGAAATATCATCTAAGCTTCCGTCATTGTTCAATAAAACTTTAGGTGACATCCATTCGCCTACAATAATGAGGTCTTTGTCATTGTCTCCATCAATATCAGTCCATGTAGCGTCTGTAACTAAGCCAATATCTTCGAGTGAAGGCGCGAAGTTGCTACCATTGGTAAATCCACCTTTACCATCGTTTAGATAAAGAAAACTAGAAGCAGGAACCCCATAGAGGAAAGGTCTTAATCTCGTTCCCACAAAAATATCTTCGAAACCATCTTGATTAATGTCATAAGCCAGCGCTACCGAAGAAGACATTCGATTCGCATTCAAAAGAGGAATTTCAGCTTTGGAGAAAACGCCTTTCCCGTTGTTGAGGTATAATCGATCAGCAAGGTATTGATCTCCAACGCCATGCTCATTTCCTCCACTAGCAACGAAAATATCTAGGTCACCGTCATTGTCATGATCATAAATGGCAAGACCTAAATCTTCAGCCAGCTTATCTTGTTCAAAAGCTTGTTGAGGGCTTTGTCTGTATTTGCCATTTGCTTGAAGAAGGTAAATAGATGCTGAATACCCTTTTGCTCCACCAAAGATTAAGTCCTTAAGACCATCGCCATTCATATCAGCTTCCTCTACTTTAGGACCTTCATTTGATCGCATATGATAGGTTAGTCTGTCTCTATCAAAATCGACAAATGGATTTTCGGAATGCTCAAAATCTAGGCGATTCGAGAAATCTATCTCATTAAATACTGGTACAATTGCCTCTAGTGTCTTGATCGCCATGGCATCTGCATCAGCTTGTGATAGGGATATTTCTTGGTCAGCCGCCACATCCGTTAGTATGGTGGCTTTTCCATTTGGCCATGTTACCTTGATGGCATCAATGGTTTGATGGTTGCCCAAGCCTACGACTGGTTTGGTGCCAACTGTAGATTGAAAACCACGAATCGGCATCTGCTCAATGTAATAGTTATCCTCACCAGCCGTGATCTCTATTTTAGCTCCTACAGCAAAAACGTTTTGATCTTCACCTTTCAAATCGAATTTGATGAAGTGATTCTCAGTCTTTATCTCATTCGTTTTGTTTTCGAAGATGTTAGAAATAGCGTTGACGTTATTGACCACAAGATCCAAATCACCGTCATTATCTAAATCGCCATAAGCCGAGCCATTTGAATGAACAGGAGTACCTAAACCCCAAGCTTCAGCTTTGTTTTCAAATTTTAATCCACCTTGATTTTGGTATGCGTAGTTCGGAATAGGGTTGATCGGAATAGGGTCTGTAAGAGCCTCGAAGTCTGTACCACCTGCTGTAATTTTAGCCTGTACCTCTTCGTTGGCAATGAAGTTTAAGTAATCCAGATCTGTCAGGTCTTGGTAGATGCCATTAGCGACAAAAAGGTCTTTCAAGCCATCATTATCCATATCGAAGAATAATGCACCCCAGCTCCAGTCAGTTGCTTCAATACCAGCCAATCTACCTACTTCAGAAAATGAGCCATCTCCATTATTGAGGTGGAGCATGTTTCTTGAGTATTGATAGTGGTAGCCATTTTGCAACGCATATTGATGCTTATCCCAACTCTCGAATGTGGTTACTTGCTTAAGTCTTTCATCAGGCTCGGGTAACATATCAGTTACGAAAATGTCTGGCCTCATATCATTATTAATGTCAGCCATATCAGCCCCCATGGATGCAGCTGAAATGGATCGGATGTTACCTTCAAGTACTTCATCAAAGGTGCCATCACCATTGTTTACGTAGAGGTAATCACGCTCAAAGAAGTCATTAGAGATGAAGATATCTGGCCAATTGTCGTTGTTGATATCACCAACTGTTACTCCTAATCCAAAGCCGATCACACTACCATAAATTCCTGCTTCTTCGCTTACGTCTACAAATTTACCTCCATCATTGCGGTAGAGTTTGTCGCCTCCAACAGGGTCTCTTTTAGGTCTTTCATTGATTCTTAAGTTGAATTCGCCAATGGCCTTGTATGAGTTGTTGAGGAGATAAACATCAAGATCACCATCTCTGTCATAATCAAAAAAGGCAGCATGGGTTGAAAATCCTTGATCGGCTAAACCATACTCTTTGGCTTTTTCAGAGAAGGTGCCATCTCCATTGTTAATGAAAAGCTCGTTTTGCTTGTCATCACCATCAATATCTCCTGAGTTGCAGACGTATAGGTCAAGTAGTCCGTCACCATTGATGTCCGCCATACTGACCCCGGTACTCCAAGCTTTTAGGCCAGCTACACCTGCTTGTTCGGTTATGTCTTCAAATTTTAGTCCGCCTAGGTTGCGGTACAATTTGTTTGATTGACGGTTTCCTGTGAAATAAATGTCATCAAGGCCGTCATTATCAATATCACCAATGGCTACTCCACCACCATTATAGAAGTTTCTATAGGTGTAAATGTTGAATTTGGCGTCATATACCAATTCATTCTTAAAATCTATTCCACTCTCTTCAACAGAAAGAGACTTGAATAGAGCGAGCTCTTTCTGCTCTTGAGGTCCGCAAGCTACTGCAAGTCCTAAAAATCCTAAGATCGATATGTCTCTTAGTCTCATATAAAAAATTTAAGAGTTCTCTTCTAATTCTTCCTTCACTAGTAGGTTAGTGATGTCCACCTTCGCAGTGGAGATGTTCAACCTGCCTACTCTAATTTGTCTATTTCCGTCAATTTTAACCCAGACAACAGTAGAACCGTCAGCAGAAGTCATTTTGATAAAATCATTTCCGCCATACCAGGTCATAAGTACTTCTTTTACTTCTTCAATCAACAACTCAACTTTGGTTTCTTCATTCCAGAGAGCCCAATCCTGATATTGAAATTCAAGAGGCATGTCGAGCATTTTGCCATTGACATATTTTGGATAAAAAGTTACTTGAGTTGGACGTGAAAAATCTTGACTTACATCATAAAGAACTTGACTACCCGTGCCATTAATGAAAATTCCTTTTTTATTCATGTCCCAGCAGTAGTCAAAAAACTCTTTTTGGGTCATGTTAAAGGATAATCCAGCAAAAAGACTGTCGTAAACAACCCCAGTGGAGAGCTCAGTTTCTTTTAACTTCTGGTATTCTGATTTGGGTTGGCAAGCGAAGGCAAACAGAAGGCTTGCCATTATGAATATTGATCCGATCTTCCTCATTTTCCGCAACTTAATTCAATTCGAAAGCTAAGCTTTTCTCGTTGTTTCTAATAAATAGAATCACTTCTTTTTCACCAATTTTAAGCTTTTTGATGTGTCTGGTTTCGTTGGGAACGAATATTCCTGATTCTTCTAATGATAATGCTATATAAGCATCGTCTTTTGCTAAAAGAACCAATCCATATGAAGCATTATTACTGCCTAACTCCGGCTTTACTCTTTTCTGGTTACCGGCCAGAATGATATCCAAATCACCATCTCCATTTACATCTTTAACATAGCTGGCAAATACTTGAGATATTTGAGCGTCAAATGGCAACTCGATTGATTCAAAACCATTTTCGCCATTTATGAAGAGGGAGGAGCTCAAGGTCTTTACTTCCAAAACCTGCGAATTACTTAGTGTTTCCGGATCAAAAATGTCCTCAATGGTTTGATCTTTATAGGCCTCATGCTTTACGTATTTCTTTTTGAGCGGAGGTAATTGCTTGATCAGATCTGGTAGCATGACGATGGGATATGCATTGTCACCTTCATATTGTGTAATGATCTGCTCTATGCTTCTGTTTTGGTCAAAATCATTCACGTACATGCGCAAAGGTTGATTCTCAGAAGCCTTGAGTCTTGTGTTCAAACCATGATTTCCACCAAGGATATCAATTTGTCCATCTTGGTTTAGGTCTACTAAATTGATATGATGCCACAATCCATTCGTATTCGAAAAGCCAAATTCATCAGTTGAATTTGTAAAAGTGCCTTTGTCATTTTCTAGAATGGTAATTGGCATCCATTCTCCAGCAAGGATGATATCTACATCGCCATCATTATCAATATCAGCCAAACTACCATCTGTAATCAAACCTAGTTGTTTGAAAACATCGTTTTGAACTTCGATGAATTGGTTGCCTCTATTCTCGAATAAATGTGCGTCCGCTTTTACGCCATAGGCAAAAGGGATATGTCTAGAACCACTGATAAGATCAAGGTCCCCGTCCTGATCAAAATCGAAGGCCTTCAAAAATGAGCTCGGTTCAGCTGGTGGATTAAAGCCTTGATGTAAGCTAAAGTTTCCTTTACTATCATTGGTGTAGAGACGATCTCTGAGTTGAATATTTTGGTATGAGAACTCATGACCTCCGCTTGTAACTAATAAGTCTAAATCTCCATCCTGATCGATGTCGATCAATTCCGCTGCTACATCTTCAGCATTGACATCTTGATTAAAAGACTTTGTATTCCATCCATTATTCTCTTGTAAAAGAATCTGAGCAGAAAGCCCTTTGGATCCTCCAATGAATACATCATCAAGGCCATCACCATTTATATCTCCAATAGCAGTTGCTGGACCTTCATTTGAACTCATTTGCAATATCAATCTGTCACGATCAAAATCGGAGTATTTATTTTCTGTGTGTGAAATACTTACCCTTTCTGAAGCTTTGAATAGGCCTGGTGCCTTAGGGTAATTGATGGCGATTCCAAGATACTCTGTGGCACTTAGATCATTTGATTGATCAATCGCGAAATTGCTGATCGTACTTTTTGAACCATCGGGCCAAGTAGCCATAACACTAATTCCAGTCGTATCGGAACCTAATCCGAAATGCATTTCGTGTGTCATAGATGACATGTAACCTTTTACTGGGGCAAACTCCTTGGTTTGTTTTTTACCATTGGCTACTACTGTGATTTTAGTCCCAAAGAACTCATTACCCTTATTGGCAAAATTGAATTTGATGAAATGGTTACCCGCCAGTTCTGAGCTGTTGTTTTTATAAAGTAAAAGCTCGCTATTGATGCTGTTTACTACTAATTCTAGATCTCCATCATTATCTAGATCCGAATAAGCAGCACCATTCGAAAAGACCTTGTCATCTAGTCCAATGAAAGATGTAACATTACTGAAATTGAAATTGCCATTATTCTTAAAAAGGTAATTGCTTAAAGGAACTGATGGAATGGCATCAATGAGTTTCGTAATCACTACGCTATCTCTTCGATACTCTTCAAATTGAATGGTATTGTTGGCATAGAAATTTATGTAATCCTGATCTGTCAGGTCTTTGTAAATTCCATTGGCAACGAAGATGTCATCATGGCCATCATTGTCAAAATCGAATATCAATGCGCCCCAACTCCAATCAGTCGCTTGAACTCCGGTAAGTCTGGAGATCTCGCTGAAAACAGGTGTTCCATCTTCTAAATTACCTCTATTCCATTGAAGTGTGTTTCTTGTGAATTGATGGTGATAACCGCTTTCGACATTTGCTTGATGTTTGTCCCAATTTTCAAAAACAGTTTTTGTTTTTACTCGCTCATGATCATCAGGAAGCATTTCTGTAACAAAGATCTCAGGTTTTCCATCTCCGTTGAGGTCTGCAATGTCAGCTCCCATCGAGCCCATACTAGTCTCCGAAATCGCCTCTTCCAAAACCTCTCTGAAGGTACCATCTTGATTGTTGATGTAGAGATAGTCTCTTTCGAAGAAGTCGTTTGAAACGAATATGTCTTGCCAAGAATCTCCATTCACATCTGCAAAAGTTACACCGAGGCCATAACCAATAGCACTTCCGTAGATTCCTGCTTCTTCACTTACATCTGTAAAATGGTCTCCATCATTTCTGTATAGCTTATTTCCTCCTTGAGGATCACGAATTTCTCTTTGTCCTTGCCTGAGGTCATAAATACCAACAGACCTTGTACTGTTATTAAGCAGATACATATCAAGATCCCCATCTTTGTCGTAGTCAAAGAATGCAGCATGATTAGATAAGCCTTTATCAGCTACGCCCCACTCTTCAGCCAGTTCTGTAAAGGTGAGGTCGCCATTATTGATAAAGAGCTCGTTATTTCTATTGGTGCCTTCTAAGGGTCCTGATTTACAGACATAAATATCCAAGAACCCATCTCCGTTAATGTCGGCCATGCTGACTCCTGAAGACCAAACGTTCGGACTAGCCACCTTAGCTGAGGAAGTAATGTCTTCGAATTGAAGAGATCCCTTATTTAAATAGAGCTTGTTGTCTACCTGATTTCCTGAAACATAAATGTCTTCTAGGCCATCGTTATTGATGTCGCCAATAGCTACACCTGCGCCATTGTAGAAATTTCTGTAGGTATAAGCATTGAGCTGCTCATTATAAGACAACTCATTTGAAAATTTTAATTGTGTGTATTCCGAGGGTAAACTCTCGAAAAGGGGTGCCTTATCTTGTTTTGGCGAACAGGAATAAGTGAGTATAAAAAGTGATATCAGCCCTGCTAAAAAATTCTTCTCCAACGTCCTCAATTTTAAAGGTTTGAGGATAAAAAAAAGGACTTGCTAATGCAAGCCCTTTTGAATTATAAATGTAAGTTTTTACTAGTAACCTGGGTTCTGTACCAATCCGCTGTTAGCATCGATCTGCTGTTGTGGAATAGGGAAGATATTTCTAAATGGATCAGAAACACCTTTTTCCCACCATGCGTCATTGTACTTACCGAATCTGATCAAATCAGATCTTCTGTAACCCTCAGAGAACATTTCTCTACCTCTTTCAGCTAGCATAATGTCAGCATCTAAAGTAGATAATGGATCAACTCCAGCTCTTTGTCTTACTTGGTTTACGTAGTTCAATGCAGCACCAGTGTTACCTAGTCTCCATTCAACTTCAGCTTTCATTAATAAAGCATCACCATATCTGAAGATAGGGAAGTCATTAGAGATACTAGAAGCAGCACCTGACTGGAATTCGAACTTACCGAATCTAACACCCGCCTGACGTAATGAGTTAGGCTCTAACATGTTGATTTCAGGAGTAAACGTTAATGGTGCACCATCTGGATCTTCTGGCTCGAAAGAATCATCTTGAAGTCTTTCACCAGTAGATGAGAATTGAGGACCAGCGATGAAGCCAGCTCTTCTTACGTCACCATCTTCGTAAGCATTATAGAACTCTTCTAGAGAAGCGTAACCATTCCATGGTTGCTCTTGAAGATCGAAAGTGAACTGAGTCAAGTAGTGACCAGTCATTTGAGCTAAGTTAAATCCACCAGCATTGTCTTGATCATAAGGCAATGTTAGGATGTTCTCTGAAGAACCTCCATTGTTAGTAGAGAAGTTAGCAAAGAAGTTATTCTCAAGAGAGAAAGGTCCGTTGTTGATGATATCATTCAATTGAGCGTTAGCATCGTTCCATCTAGCAGTTCCTGTGTAAACCTCAGCATTTAAGTAAAGCTTAGCTAGGATCATTTTAGCGGACCAGTAGTTCAATGTAGTCTTAGTATTATCTGTTGATAACAAAGCAATGTTATCTAATACAGAAGACTCAATGAATTGGAATACTTCTGCTCTTGATCTTGTATCAGGAGTTGGGTCAGTATCAGATTCCAAAATGATTGGAACGTTACCCCAAGCATCGATCAACCATAAGTAGATCAAAGCTCTTAAAACTCTCAATTCAGCACCTAGAGCTGCTACATCAGGATATTGCAATAACAAAAGGTTGATGTCACCAATTGCAGTGTAGCAGTAGTTCCAACCATTGTTAATTGCTCCTTCTTGAGGATTGTATTCATGTCTGTGCATTCTTAACCACAGACCACCGTCAAACCAGTCACCACCTTTTTGAGCAATTACGCCCTCATCAGATGCGATCTCGTGCATTGACCATAGAGAGTTATGACCTCCCCATGTTCCGATAATTCTTTGATAAGCCGAAGCCTTCAAAACGTCAATCAATGCCGGGTTATCACTGTTAGCTAATTCTTCCGGAGTATAACCGTTGAATATCTCTTGCTCCGGCTCAGAGCATGCACTGAATATAATCAGTAATGCTGCGAACAACGAAAAGCTTTTATTTATTCTAGACATATCTAAGTAGTTTACTATTTAATGTTAACATTGAAACCTACAGTGAACGTTCTTGTTGGGAAGTACGTATCTCTTCTCTCCAAACCTGGAGATAACGAAGCACCAATACCTTGTTGCTGCTGATCTACCCATCTTACTTCAGGATCAACACCTGCGTAGTTAGTGATAGTGAACACATTTTGTGCAGCAAAATAAACTCTCAAGTTAGCTAACCACTCAGCATTAGTTGGGATGTTATAACCTAACTGAAGGTTATCCAATCTAATGAAAGAAGCATCTTCGATGAAGAAGTCAGAGAATACAGGAGGAGACACAATGTTAGGAGTCTTATCAGTCGTAACTGAGTTCCATGTGTTTGATCCTGGATCTTGGTTCTCATAGAAACCTCTGAATGAGTTATACAACTCGTGTCCGATAGAACCTCTCAAGAAGAATGAGAAATCCCAGTTGTTGTATGCGAATGAGTTATTCCAACCGAAGTCTGCATCAGGAAGAGCATTACCAAGGATAGAATACTGAGAGTTGTCATTAGGATCAGCAGGGTTAGTAACACCGTTTCCGTTCTCATCAATTCCTACGAACTGAGGACCCCAAAAATTACCTAATGTAGCACCTACTCTGTTTTCAATAGTAGGGTTGTCGTTCTGACCTGGAGAACCAGGAGCTGAACCTTGAGGTCTAATGAATTCGAAACCTAAACCATCAGTAACTGAAAGGTCATCGATTTGAGTCTTCTGATAGATAGTGAAGTTCACACTTGGAGTCCATCTTACTGGACCTAAGTTTACTCCGTTATAAGAAGCAACGAATTCTACACCACCTGAAGAAAGGTCTGCTAAGTTCACCCAAGTAGATGCTGCAGTGTTAAAGTTTCCTTCGTCAAATGGGTTAGGAGCACCTACAGGTACTGTAATTGGGAACAATAAGTCCTCAACATTTTTCTGGTAGTATTCAACTGAACCAGTGATTTTGCTATCAAGGATAGCGAAGTCAACACCAACGTTGAATTCTTTTCTAGTCTCCCACTTCAATTGCTTGTTAGGGTTTCTGTTCTGCTGTGGAGAGATGTAAACATCATCAGTAGTAGCAGGGTCACCGTCTAAGTCAATTCTTGGACCGTTCTCGAAAATACCTAAAGCTAAATCAGAGCTTGGAGGTAAAG
Organism: Roseivirga sp.; assembly: GCA_965267365.1. GTDB lineage: Bacteria > Bacteroidota > Bacteroidia > Cytophagales > Cyclobacteriaceae > Roseivirga. The sequence goes on from OZ253951.1 coordinate 198,503, forward strand.
CACCAGTGATACCGTAAGATACTCTAAGCTTTAACTGATTTACAGGACCTAGGTCAGCAATCTCAGTTAACTCAGCACCAGCAGAGATAGAAGGGAAATAACCTGTTTTCTCATCTTCACCGAATCCTGAGAAAGACTCAGATCTTACACTAGCAGAAAGGAAGTAAGTTCCTTTGTAGTTGAAGTTTAATCTTGCGAAAGCAGAATTTAAGATATCCTGGTTTTTGTAAGAGTAAACATTTGTTTGGTTACCTAATCTGATCGCACCAGCGCCTAAGTTATCCCATCCGTTAGAATCGAAAAGGAATTGTCTTACTCTAGCACCGAATCCTTCGAAAGTTCTTTTTTGTTGCTCAGCACCTAAAAGAACTGTCATGTTCAAGTCATCAGTAAGGTTAGTGTTATAGTTCAAAGTACCAGTAATGATCTGAGTAAATCTCTCATTCTGATCTTTTTGAGCAATACCGCTAGAACCTAAACCAGTTTGAAGGTCTTTTCTTGAGAAGAACTGACCATTAACACCAGTAAATCTGTCTTGGTTGTACTGTACAGCAGCAGTTAAGTTCTCTAAGATATCGAACTCAGCTCTGTAAGAAGTCAAGAAAGTTTTACCGTTACCACCGAAGATCTGCTGTCTTCTCAACGCCTCAGGGTTGTAGAAGTCAAAAAGGTCTCTTTGGAAGTAAGGTCCAACTTCAGCCTCTCTGTCAGAAGAATAAACAGGCGCAGTTGGGTTATAAATCATAGCGTATCTAAACAAGTTGCTATTTCTATCAGTGTAATCTCTGTTAGTTAAAGCAACGTTTACGTTTAATCTTAATCTGTCATTGATAGCGCTGTGAGAAAGATTCAATCTAGTGTTCAATCTTTCGTTTCCGATACCTTTAACGATACCTTCATTTTTACGCCAGTTAACTGAAGCTCGATAAGAAGTACCACCGAAAGAACCACTTACTGATGCATTAGTAGCAAAAGAAAGAGCAGTTCTAGTGATTTGATCGATCCAATCAGTTTCAGAACCGAAATCAGTACCACCTCTAGAAACGAATTCATCAGCACTTAAAGGAGCAATGTTAGGTAGTGTTAAATTGTCAATCGCCATGAAAGATCCGAGTGAGATATCAGTAACACCTTGCTCAGCACCAGCTCTTGTAGTTGTGATCAAGATAACACCAGAAGATGCTCTTGCACCGTAGATAGCTGCAGCAGATGCATCTTTCAATACATCAATTGAAGCGATATCATTAGGGTCAACGTTGTTCAAATCAGCACCTGGCACACCATCTAATACAATTAGTGGAGATGTGTTAGCACCGAATGTAGAAACACCTCTTAGACGAATCTCGAAACCACCGTTAGGGCTACCACCCGGACGAGTAATTGAAAGACCCGCAACCTTACCAGCTAATAGCTGAGTAGGATCAGATACGTTACCTTTGTTGAAGTCCTCAGGCTTAACGCTGGCAACAGCACTTGTGATCTCTTTCTTCTCTTGAGATCCATAACCTACTACTACAACTTCATCTAACTGTGCATAATCAGGCTGTAATACTACATTAATAGTAGACTGATTACCAACAGCAACTTCCTGAGATACATAGCCAATAAAAGAAAAGACTAACGTTTCGTCAGAACTAGTTTCAATGGAATAATTACCATCGAAGTCTGTCGCAACACCCCTAGTGGTGCCTTTGACTGTTACGTTTACACGAGGGATTCCTAAACCGTCATCACCTCCCGTTACCGTACCAGTAACTGTTCTAGTTTGTGCCAGAAGCGCCCCTTGGAAGCTTACCGACATAACAAGAAGGATTAGTAAAAACTTTTTCATACAATCATTTTTAATTTACTTGTTTATTGGCCATAGCTAGCCAATAAAGTGCAATCGAATGCTTAAAGTACAAGGACTGCCTTGCAATTCATAGACATTCATTCTTAAAATTAACGCAATCGTTTGCAAAATCAAGCAAATTCGCATAGAATCGAGCATATCAGTCAGTTACAGCTCCTACTTTAAGTAGTTAAATGAATAGAAAAAGTTGGACAATGTTAAGTCAATGTTAACGCCAATTGTCCTTATTTAATGCAATTCGAGGAGAGCAGAATTGCACATTCTTAATAGCTGCCCTTTGTGGCTTTTATAAACATCAAACTTCTATTACTTTCGAGGTAATTCTAAACCATGAATTGGACTGCACTATTCGACCTAAAGGATTCAGCTGATAACTCTAATCAAAGGACTCGCTTTGACAGAGATTTTGATAGGATCATCTTCTCACACCCTTTTAGAAGGCTACAAGACAAGACTCAGGTTCACCCTCTTCCGGAATATGATTTCGTTCATAACCGATTGACACATAGCTTAGAAGTGTCCTCGGTAGGTCGTTCTTTAGGTAGGGCTGTTGGGCACAAAGTGCTTAATGCACATCCTGAATTAAATAATTTGATTGATTCAAACGATTTCGGAACGGTAGTAGCATCGGCAGCATTAGCACATGATATAGGAAACCCGCCCTTTGGTCATTCTGGTGAGTCTAGCATCTCCGATTATTTCAAAGAGCAAAAGACTTCATTAAGTAGCGATTTTACTGATAGTCAATGGGCTGATCTCGAGAATTTTGAAGGAAATGCACAAGGGTTTAGGCTTATTGCAAAATCATCTCAAGATGGTTTAAAACTTACTTTACCTACTGTTGCGGCATTCACTAAGTACCCTAGGCCTTCAAAAGTAGATACCTTAATAAAGGGTAGAAGAAGTCAGAAGAAATTTGGCTACTTCAGTTCAGAAGAAGGGGAATTCCATGCAATGGCGGAGGCTCTCAATCTAAGAGAATTAGAAAAAGGGAGATTTGTAAGACACCCTTTAGCCTTTTTGGTTGAGGCTGCTGACGATATCTGTTATAATATCATTGATCTTGAGGATGGTTGTAATCTTGGTTTAGTTTCTGCAGAGAAAACGATTGACTTGTTTGCTCAGATATTGGGAGATCGCTACAAACCGGAAAAACTGAAGGAAATTCCATTATTGAAAGATCGCATTGGTTTACTCAGGGCTTTGGCCATTGGTGAATTGGTCAATCAATGTGTAGAAGTTTTTACTCAGAACGAGGATCAATTGCTATCGGGGGATTTTGATACCTCATTGGCTGATTTGATCAGATCAGAATCAGTTCTCAATGAAATAGTAGGGTTAAGTGTAGAAAAGATCTATCGTTCACAAAAAGTAGTAGAGATTGAAGCAGCAGGATACAGAGTTTTGCATGGACTTTTAGAAGTATTCGTTCCGGCTGTCATTGCCCAGTTCAAATCGGAAACCAACTACAAGGACAAACTTTACTTGCGATTGATACCGAATGACTATTCGACTTTGATGAAAAGAGAAAACTCTGTTTATGGTAGAATCAGGATTTTGCTCGATTTCATTTCTGGTATGACTGATTCTTATGCAGTAAGTCTGTATAGAAAGATCAATGGAACTGCTCTGCCCGGAACCACTTGATTTTTAGACATTAATAAAGCTTTTGCTGAAGTATGATTAAAAGGTGAAAGTATTACCTTTGTGACCTTATTTTCGCATGTGGTCTAAATTCCCTCATATTGTACTGAAATACAGGCTGATACTCATCATAGCCTTATTGCTCTTTACTGCCTTTATGGCTTGGAGAGCCCAAGATGTTAAGTTGGCATTCAACTTTAACACGGCCGTACCTGAAACAGATGAGAACTTTCTGTACTTCCAAAGCTTTAAGGAGAAATTTGGAGAGGATGGGAATGTATTGGTTCTAGGGGCAAAGGATAGCAGCCTTTACGAATTAGAGACATTTAATAAATACAGAGCTCTCAATGTAGAGTTGGCCAATCTAGATGGAATTAGCAATGTGATTTCACTTGCCTCTTTACAAAACATTGTCAAAAACACGGAAGAAAGATCCTTTGATTTAGAGCCTTTGATCGAAGAAGATCCTGAAACGCAGGAAGAATTAGACGCTCTCCTACAAAAGGCAGTCGATTTAAAATTCTATTCCGGACAACTTTTGAATGCTGAAAATGGGGCAACTCTTATCCTGATCAACATGGAAAGAGAGGTGCTCAATTCTAAAAAGAGAAATGATGTCATTGATCTGATCAGAGTGATAGGTGCTGAATTTACTGAAGACACAGGAGTTCAACTTTATTACTCAGGTATGCCGTTTGTGCGTACTGTAATGCAGCAAAAAACCAATACTGAACTAAGGCTTTTCATTGGTTTGTCTATAGGTATTACCGCAGTCATCCTTTTCTTATTCTTTAGGTCATGGACAGCAGTTGTCGTTCCCTTAATAGTCATTGGTGTTGTTGTTACCTGGGTATTGGGTACTGTCGCCATCCTTGGTTATCAGATCAATATTCTAACAGGTCTGATACCATCGATCATCATTGTTATTGGTATACCTAACGCTGTTTATCTCTTGAATAAGTTCCATCAAGAGTATGCGCGTCATGGCAATAAGATCAAGGCGATCAGTAGAATGATCCATAAGATCGGTTTAGTAACCTTGATCACCAATTTCACTACGGCAATTGGTTTCTTGGTGCTTGTTTCTACTGATATCAAGATCTTAAAAGAGTTTGGGCTTGTAGCAGGTATAAATATCCTCGCCACATTCATTGTGAGTATGGTATTGATTCCAGGAGTTCTGGCTTATTTACCACCGCCAAAAAAGGAGCAGCTTAAGCATTTGGAATTTCCATTAGTGAGCAAGTTCCTTACGCTGTTAGATCTTCTAGTTCACAGACACAGATATAGAGTCTTTGTAGCCACTGCTGTTATTGTTGGATTTTCCATTTTCGGCCTGACCAAACTCTACACCATTGCTTATATGGTAGATGATATTCCAGAGCAAAGTCAATTGAAGCAAGATTTATACTTCTTCGAAGACAACTTTGCTGGAGTTATGCCTCTGGAGATCATTATTGATTTTGGAAAGCCTAAGTCGACCATCAACTCACGAAACCTGAGGAAGGTCGATCGATTAGAAAAAGCGCTGGCTCCATTAGAGAATGTGTCACAGCCTATTTCGATCGTATCATTTGCCAAAGCGGTCCGTCAGGCATTCTATAATGGCAATTCGCGATACTACGGATTACCAAGCCCGAGTGATAGAAATGTTATTTTGAGTTACCTGAGTAATCAGCAAAGCAAAACTGACTTCTTAAGCTCTTTTGTTGATTCAACAGGTCAGGTGATGCGCGTGTCTCTGAAAATTGCTGATATCGGTTCGCACAAAATGGACTCTTTGATCAATGGAGTAATTCAACCTGAGATCGACAAGGTATTTGGAGAAGATGTGGACACAGCTGTTACGGGGTCTACTCTACTTTTCGTTAAAGGGAATAAATTCTTAATTGAAAATCTAAGACAGTCTCTATTGTTGGCTTTTGGGATCATTGCCATTATTATGGGAATACTCTTTGCGAATGTTCGAATGATTATCATTTCACTCATTCCGAATTTTATTCCTCTCATAATGACTGCCGGTATCATGGGCTTTTTTGGTATTCCGCTTAAGCCAAGTACGGTACTCATTTTTAGTATTGCCTTTGGCATATCAGTCGATGACTCTATTCACTTTTTGGCCAAGTATCGTCAAGAGTTATTCTCGAAGAACTTTTTTGTGCCAGTAGCCATTAGTAACAGTATCCGTGAGACAGGATCTAGTATGTTGTATACTTCAATTATCCTGTTCTTTGGCTTTGTGATTTTTGTGTTCTCAAGCTTCGGAGGAACCGTAGCATTAGGGCTTTTGACATCGATCACACTGTTTTTTGCAATGATCACGAACCTGACTTTGCTTCCGGCATTATTGATGGTTTTTGATAGCGGAAAACGTAATAAGAACTTCCATCCTTTGATTGAGAATTACGAATTCTACTTTGAAGATGAGGACGAAGAAATAGACACAGATAACCTTTTGATTAAAAAGGATGATCCATTCTTAGGATCAAGCGAAAAATGACTTTAAGCTTTTTATAAGGAGTAAGCGTGAAGAAATATACAGAATACAAACAGTCGAACTTTGCAGCCGTAGGTGCTGATATACTTCAATTTTGGAAGGAGAATGGCATATTCGAAAAGTCCGTTACTGAGAAAGAAGGTAATCCTACATTCACCTTTTTCGAAGGACCTCCATCTGCTAATGGTACACCGGGAATTCACCACGTAATGGCGAGAACGGTAAAGGATATTTTCTGTAGATATAAAACGCAAAAAGGTTTCCAGGTAAAAAGAAAAGGGGGTTGGGATACTCATGGTCTTCCTGTTGAACTGCAGGTTGAAAAAGAGCTGGGTATCAAGAAAGATGATATTGGTAAAAAGGTATCAGTCGAAGAGTACAACCAAAAGTGCCGAGAAACAGTAATGCGTTTCAAAGACCAGTGGGATGACCTCACTGAGAAAATGGGCTATTGGGTTGACTTAGATGATCCTTACATCACCTTCGACAAGAAATACATTGAAACATTATGGAGCCTTTTAAAGAGACTTTATGATAAAGACCTTCTTTATAAAGGGTATACAATTCAGCCATATTCACCAGCAGCGGGTACAGGCCTGAGTTCACATGAATTGAATCAGCCAGGTACTTATAAGGATGTAAAAGACACAACTATTACTGCCATGTTCAAGGTAGAAGGATCAGAGAATGATTACTTCTTGGCTTGGACAACGACTCCTTGGACATTAGCAGCCAATAACGGTTTGGCAGTTGGCGCAGGCATTAAATATGTGAAGGTGAAAACCTTCAATCAATATACCTTCGAACCGATCAATGTCATTTTGGCTAAGGATCGAATGAATGCCTATTTCAATGCCAAGGCTAAAGATTTAAAGCTCGAAGAGTATAAAGCAGGAGATAAATTAATTCCTTTCGAAGTTGTAGGAGAATACACTGGGAAAGAATTGGCTGGAATGGATTATGAGCAATTGATGCCATACATTCCTCTTCCTAAACCTGCTTTTACTGTTGTAGTTGGTGATTTTGTTACCACCGATGATGGTACTGGAATTGTTCATATTTCAAGAACATTTGGCGCTGACGATGCTAGAGTTTCTGAGCAAAACAACTTACCAGGTGTCTTTGTCAAAGACGAAGAAGGCAAGGATGTTCCAATTGTTGACAAGCAAGGAAAATATGTGAAGGAGATCACTGACTTTGCCGGAATGTATGTCAAGAATGAATACTACTCTGATGAAGAAAGACCAGAGAAGTCTCTTGATGTATTGATCTCTATCAAATTAAAAGAAGAGAATAGAGCCTTCAAGGTTGAAAAGTACGAGCACACCTATCCTCATTGTTGGAGAACTGATAAACCAGTATTGTATTATCCATTGGATTCATGGTTTATCAAAACTACAGCCTATAAAGAGCAACTGGTAGAACTAAATAAAACGATCAATTGGAAGCCTACTTCTACAGGGGAAGGACGATTTGGAAATTGGTTAGAGAATCTTGTCGATTGGAACTTAAGTAGATCGCGTTACTGGGGAACTCCATTACCGATCTGGGTTTCAGAGGATAAAAAGGAGCAAAAATGTATAGGTTCTATCGCTGAACTTGAGTCTGAAGTTGCTAAGTCTATTGACGCTGGCTATATGACCGAAGCTTTGGGCGAAGACTTCGATCTGCACAGACCTTATGTAGATGATATCATTTTGGTCAGTGATTCAGGTCAGAAAATGTACCGCGAATCAGATCTTATTGATGTTTGGTTCGATTCTGGTGCTATGCCTTATGCGCAATGGCACTATCCATTCGAGAATGAAGATATTTTCGAAAAGAGCTTCCCGGCAGATTTCATTGCTGAAGGAGTAGATCAAACAAGAGGCTGGTTCTTTACACTGCATGCGTTGGCAGTTATGCTACACGATAATGTAGCTTTCAAAAATGTGATCGCTAACGGTCTTGTATTGGATAAGAATGGCAATAAGATGTCCAAGAGATTGGGCAATGCTGTTGATCCGTTCGAGACCATTGGTAAATACGGACCAGATGCCACGCGTTGGTATATGATCTCCAATGCGAATCCTTGGGATAACTTGAGATTCAATATCGATAGAGTAGGTGAAGTACAAAGAAAGTTCTTTGGCACTCTGTACAACACCTATAATTTCTTTGCCTTATATGCCAATTTGGATGGATTCACTTTTGAAGATGCGTCTATTGCTTTGGCTGAAAGAACTGAAAGTGATCGTTGGATTCTCTCTAGACTGAATTCATTGATCAAAGCTGTTGATGAGGCTTACGATCAGTATGAACCTACAAAAGCTGCTAGATTGATCTCTGATTTCGTGACAGACGAGATGAGTAACTGGTACGTTCGATTAAATAGAAAACGCTTCTGGAAAGGCGAATACAACCAAGATAAAAAGGCTGCCTATCAAACACTTTATACGTGCTTGATGACTGTTGCCAAACTAGGAGCTCCAATTGCACCATTCTATATGGAGCATTTGTACCAAGACTTGAATAAGGTAACAGGACAGGAATCGGCATCTTCAGTTCATTTGACTGATTTCCCTAAAGCGGATGAAGCTTGTATAAATGTTGACTTGGAGGAAAAAATGAGCCTAGCTCAAACTGTTTCTTCATTGACCCACTCAATTCGTAAGAAAGAGCGAATTAAAGGACGTCAACCTTTAACTAAAGTGATGATTCCTGTGTTGGACGAAAAGATCAGGCATCAGATCGAGGAGGTTGAAGAGTTGATCAAGTCTGAGATCAACGTGAAGGAGATTGAAATGCTAAGCGACACAACTGGCGTTTTGGTGAAGAAAATCAAACCTAACTTCAGAGTTATTGGTCAGAAATTCGGACCAAAGGTCAAGTTTATCGCTGGCGCTATCAATCAGTGGGGTCAGGACGAAATTGCTGCAATTGAATCTGCAGGTGAATACGAATTGATAATCGATGGTGAAGCGACCAAGTTGAGCTTGGAAGACGTTGAGATTAGCAGTGAAGATATTCCAGGCTGGTCAGTTGCAACAGAAGGTAAAACGACTGTCGCTTTAGATATCAACATCACTGATGAGTTAAGGAAAGAAGGTTTTGCAAGGGATTTTGTTAATAGAATTCAGAATCTCAGAAAAGATCAAGGTCTTGACGTTCAGGATAAGATCGAAGTATTGGTGTCGAGCCAAGAAGATTTAGTTCGTCAATCTGTTACGGATAACAAAGACTATATCTGTGACGAAACTCAAGCCGTTAATTTAGAACTAGTAGAGCATGCAGACAATGGACATACGATTGAGATCGATGGTCATGAAATAGAACTGCACTTGAACGTTAAATAGTCAATTTGAGGGCAAGAAAGTATTTCATATTTGCACTAGTAGTGATTCTGGCTGACCAAGCCATAAAACTGCTAGTGCATTTTAATATGGATATGGGCCATGGTGGTGAGATCGCTGTTTTTGGCGATTGGTTCAAACTTCACTACATCTTAAATCGAGGGATGGCATTTGGGTTGAGCTTTGACTCCATCTATGGCAAACTTGGGCTTACTCTCTTTAGATTAATCGCTGCCACATTTATTGGTGTGGTCATCTTTAAATTTTCCAAAAAGAATTATCACCCAGGTCTCTTGTGGTGCATGGCAGCCATTTTGGGCGGAGCTATAGGTAATGTAATTGATAGTGTGTTTTACGGTGTGTTTTTAGAGAATGCACCTTATAGCGCCATTACTCCGTGGTTCCATGGTCAGGTGATTGATATGTTCTATGTCGATTTATGGGAAGGATATTTACCCGATTGGATGCCCTTGTGGGGAGGGAATAAGATAGCTTTATGGCCCATATTTAACTTAGCCGATGCCGCTATTTTCGCAGGGGTTTTTGCTCTATTATTCTTTCAGAAGACTTTTTTGACCAGCTACAGACCAGCAGAAAGAAAGCTTACTTTATAATTACTTCGTTAATAATAGAGTCTCCAAACTCTTTCGAAAGCAAAACTAGAATTTTGTCTCTCGACATCGAAAGCTCATGCTTTAATGGGGCTGAAGTAAGATGCACAAATAGCTTTTTGTCTTTGATGTAAAGTTTTGATGTCCTTTTGGCAATCGGACTACCCATCACTTTTTCCCATGAACCAACCAAATTGCTCTCATGAAATCGATCTTCGATCTTAAATGCTTTGAGCATCTCTTTGATCGCTGAACCTAAGTCAGTGGGTTCATTTTTACGGCCATGTCTCGATCGATAGGTTGACAATTCTTTGAATTTGTGATTTCAGGCAAATTAGTGAATCTTTAGACTAAACACATTTTATGTTTGTCAGAAAACTATTCGGTGTGAGTGATAAAGCAAAATGGCTCATTCTTGAGCTTCTCATTGTATTTGTTGGCGTTTATTTAGCCTTCCTTTTTCAGAGCTACTCTGAGCAGGGTAAGATTGACAAGGAGAAGGAAAAAGTACTTGTCAGTCTTAAGCTAGAATTAGAAGAATTCAGAACGAGCTTTCCAAGGTTTGCTGATTACCAGAAAGAAATGGTGGAGGAATGGGACAGCCTTTTTGCCATCAATAAATTGGGTACTTACTACACCTGGAGATATTTAGAGCCGCAGTATAATTTCAAGGTGATCGAATATGCCATTAATCAAGAAGGTACAGATGTTATAGACTTTGAGCTTTACGAAAGCCTTTCTAAGCTACATGCCGAGATCAAGCAATTAGAACAAGCTGAGCGCTACATGACGCAAATAGGTTTCGATCATGTGAACATTCCTTTGAGTATGGATGAAAACTCGCAGCAATACAGAATCATGTATAACCAAAACCGATTCAACTTTTACAAATTCATTGACTTTGCCAAAATGCGGACGGGCAGCCTGAGGAGAGTTTCGAGAAGATCGAATGAGTTAGTCGAAAAAATCAATCAAGTCTTGGGAGATGAAAAGACGAAAGAAGTGGATTTTATGCTGTTGGATAAATACCTAGAAGCGAAAGTAGATACCTCCATTATTCTCTCCATCTATGATGAGTTTTTCCCTCAATATTCAAGAGAAGAATTCATGGAAGCATTTGAAGAGTTTCAATAATTACTCCTCCAAATCAATAAATAAATCAGAGGCAATTTTATCTGCTAGAAGCTTACCTTCATTAGTGAGAATAATGAAGCCTTCGTCTTCAAATAGCAAACCTTTATAAGCCATTTTCTCAAGCAGGTTTCCGCGTTGCTGCATTAAATCAATTTTGTATTTCGATTTGAGTAGTTCAAGATCGCAACCCCATTTAGTTCTTAAAGAGGTGAGGACGTATTCATTGACTTGGTCTTCATTACTCAGAGTCATGATCTCAAAAGGGATCTTCTTTTCTTCAATGCCCTTCATGTATTTGGCATTATTTGCAATGTTGGCCTTTCTGAATTTGCCATTATACGAGTGGGCAGAAGGACCAATGCCCAAATACTTTTCATCTTTCCAATAACCCGAATTGTGCTGCGATTCATAGCCTGGCTGAGCAAAGTTGGAGATCTCATATTGCTCGTAATTGTATTTGCTTAATACCTCTAAAAGAATTTCGAATTGCTCTGCAGCCTGATCTTCATTTATGGGTTGAATAATGTCTTTTTGAAGCCAATTACCAAAAGCCGTTTTAGGTTCGATTGTTAGGCAATAAGCAGAAATGTGTTCTGGCCTCAAACGAACCATTTTATTGAGGTCTTTCAGCCATAAGTCGTGATTGTCTGCGGGAAGAGCATAGATCAGATCCATGCTAATGTTTTCAAAACCAGCTTCACGGGCATCGTAGAAGCACTTTTCAGCCTGATCAGCATTATGTTGTCTGTTCATCCAACTCAACATCTCATTATGGAAGGTTTGTACACCTATACTCAGTCTATTGACACCATGACCATAAAACATGTGGAGCTTATCAGGTTCAAGGTCATCAGGATTGGCTTCTAGAGTAATCTCTGGATTACTGCTTAGGTCATACTCATAACGAATGACTTTCATGAGCTTTTTCATGTGATGATCTTCTAACAGAGAAGGTGTTCCACCACCGAAATACACGGTTCTAACAATATCATTGCCCAGAAAATCAACCTGCATTTCAAGCTCCTTGGTGATGGCATCTACCATATCATCGATCTGCTTAACAGATTGCGTAAAATGAAAATCACAGTAGTGACAAGCTTTTTTACAGAATGGGATATGTATATATAATCCGGCCAAAGAATCGTTAGTTTTGAATCATATTCTTTAAGATCTTGAACCTGAAAAACGCTTTCATTTTACTCTTGTTTTTTGCCTGCTTGGCTTTACAAGCTCAAAACGGGTTCGAACTAAAGGTTTCTGTTACTGACGAAAGTCAAAGTATCTTAAATAAGTATAAGTATCAAAATAAGCTGAATGAATTATCCGAAGCTCAGCTCATCATTAATAATCTGATTAGAGAAATACACAATGATGGTTATCTGTTGGCACGAATTGAAAGTGAAGAAGTGGTTGAAAACCAGATTAACTATTCCATCTCCATCGGGCCACCCTTCGAGTGGATGCAACTTTCAGCTGGAAATCTAGATCCTTTGCTACTTAGAAAAGTGGCTTATCGAGAAGGTAATTTTTCTCAAAGAAGATTTAATTATCGTGAGCTCTCCAAATTAGAGAACAGCATTTTGAATTATGCGGAAAACAATGGTTATCCTTTTGCAAGCCTTAGCTACGATTCTTTACAAATAGAAGATAATCAGATTTCCTCTAGCCTTAATTTAGATTTAGGACCCTTGATAGTCTACGATTCCTTAGATGTTAAAGGTGATGTTATCAAAAGAACATTTCTAGAAAGTTATTTAGGAATTAGACCGGGTGAACCCTATGAAATGGACCGAGTTGAAGGGTCCATTCAAAGGATCAATTCATTGCCCTATTTAAGATTGATAGGCAGACCTGAAATTTCGTATCAAAACGAAGAAGCTAGCATTAGCTATGAATTTGAGAAAAGAAGAATTAATACGATCGATGGCATTATAGGCTTTTTACCAAATTCTGGATCTAATAATGGTTTACTGATCACTGGGCAGTTTGATATGGAATTATATAACCCTTTTCTAACTGGTAAGCATATTGGAATTCATTGGCGGAGCCCTTCAGAACAAAGTCAAATGTTGCAAATGCTGTATGAGCACCCTCATATATTCAGGTCTCCTGTTTCTTTTGCAGCAGATTTCAACTTTCTGAAGCAAGACACCACCTTCTCTAAATTGAATTTTAACGTAGATGTAGACTTACAAGTAGGAGCAGCCGGTCGGATAGCTGTATTTACAGAATTTATCGAATCTAATCTTTTGTCTACCTCTCAATACGAAGATGCAACTGAGTTACCTGAATTTGCAGATATTTCAAATGCGCTCTATGGTTTGAGCTTTACAAATCAAACTTGGGACGACCCGATTTTCCCAACTCGAGGTCGCTATTTGTTCATAGCTGCAGGTTTAGGCAATAAAACGATAGACCGAAATATAGATTTACCAGATGAAGTATATGAGGGAGTTGATTTTGAATCTGTTCAATATCGATTTGACCTCAATGTTCAACAGTTCTTTAACCCTAGGCCTAGATGGAATATGAAATGGGCTATTGATGGAGGTTGGCTTGAAAACGACAATTTATTTAGAAATGATGCTTATCGCCTTGGAGGGTTAAATTCAATAAGAGGTTTTGATGAGAACTTTTACTTTGCCACTCGCTATATCAAGAGTACATTTGAAAACCGATACTTTATTGATTCGAGTTCTTATCTGTTGCTTTTTGCCGATTTTGGTTATTTGGATGGGTTTACTGCCTCAGAAAGTTCCGAAGGCTTTATTGGCTTTGGTACAGGGATAAGTTTCGATACAGGTAGAGGAATTTTTAATTTGGTTTACGCTTTAGGTACTTCAAATAGTGTTGGTGCTTTAGACTTTAATCGTTCTAAAATTCACTTCGGATTTACTACTCGTTTTTAAAATGGATTTAGGCTTTGCTTACGAATTGAAAAGTGCATTTCTCCTGATCATTATTTTGATTTTTGGCGGAGTTACTGCGTTGAGATTTTCCTACGGCAATATATTTTCTGCTACCTATAATTTGAGATCTTTTTTTAGCCTCAAACCATCTGAAGATTTAAATACTGGCATCAGACTGTTAAGTACTGAGAACTTATTCATTACACTGCTCTTAGCCGGTTTGCTCTCATTTGGAATATGTACCATCAATTATGCAGTGATCGAAGAACCCATTCAATTGGTTGTATTCAATAATATTGTTCTTACCGTTCTGCTCAATTGGTTTTTGACACTTCTGATAGTAGGGTTCTTTTTTATCATCAAATTTTTCTACATCAGGCTAATTGGTTGGTTATTTAACTTTCCAGACTTGCAAAGCGGGCATTTTCAAGAGTATCAATCTTTAGGTCATACCTTCTATTTATTCTATATTCTATTGACAGCGGTAATTATGATTTCTGTATTGGCATTTAGCGAGAGCTTTGTCAAGTGGATGATCATATTGCTAGGGGTCTTTTTAATTTATCGCATTTTCTTGCTGACAGTCAGGCTTTATGCTAAATCTGACTTTAGCATCTTCTATATATTTTCTTACATTTGCACGACAGAAATAATACCATTGGCTTTGGCAATAGGTTTTGCCATAAAATAAGAGCCAAATCGAGTATAAAAGCAGGGAAAATTTTATGTCGAACAGCATTCAAGACGAAAGGCTGAGGGAAGTTAAGAGTATACTCGTTTCACAGCCGAAACCAGCAGATCCTAAATCACCTTATTATACATTAGCGCGTAAGTACGATATCAAAATCGACTTTAGGCCATTTATTCAGGTTGATCCTATTTCTGCTAAAGAATTCAGAAAGCAGAAGATTGATATCCTTAAGCACACGGCAGTCATTTTTACTAGTCGTAATGCTGTTGATCATTTCTTTGCTATCTGTAAAGACTTGAAGATTGACGTGCCAGCTGACATGAAATATTTCTGTATTTCAGAGCAAACGGCTTATTACCTTCAGAAATACATTGTGGTTCGTAAGCGTAAGATCTTCACTGGTTCAAGAACTGCTCAGGAATTGATCGAGATCTTAAAGAAGCATAAGAACGAGAAATACTTGTTCCCATGTTCTAACATCAGAAAAGATGATATTCCAAGATTCTTATCTGAGAATGATTACAATTTCTCTGAAGCGACTATCTACGAAACTGTAGCAAGTGATCTGTCAGATCTTGATAATGTTTATTACGATATTATCGCTTTCTATAGCCCAAGCGGAATTAATTCACTTTTTGTGAACTTCCCAGATTTCGAACAAAACAATACGAGAATTGCAGTTTTCGGTCCTACAACATCAAAGGCAGCTAAAGACGCTAATTTGATTGTTGACATTGAAGCACCGATGCCAAATGCACCCTCCATGACAGGAGCGCTTGAATTGTATATCAAAAAGGCAAACAATTTATAGTATTCGGCAACCTCTAAGGGTTATCTGCAGTTATGTTGTAATAAATTTTAGTCATATCAATAAATGACTTAGATTTAGCGTTAGCATACTATGGTCAGAATACTGCTGTACATTTCTTTGAGCTTTGTGGTCGTTTCGCTCTCTGCGCAACAAGACGCACAGTTCACACATTACATGTATAATCAGACCTATTACAACCCAGCATTTACTGGTTTAACTAGCTCAAACTCACTAACGGCTATTCACAGGTCTCAGTGGTTTGGTTATGAAGGTACCATCAATTCTACTGGAGCACCTACTACCCAGTTCATTAGCTATAATGGAAGAACTAACCTATGGAATGGAGGAGTTGGTGCTTATATAGTTAATGACCAATTAGGACCAACAAATAACCTAGAGGTACAGCTCTCGGCTTCTTATATTATCGACTTAGGACCTAGCAGTTCACTGACTTTCGGGGTGAAAGCAGGTATGTTTTCAACAAGTATAGATTTTGATGAATTAGTTGTTGTAGATCCCAATGACAATTTAGTCGGTATGAGCGGCAAAGAATCACAGATAAACCCAGATTTGGGCTTTGGACTGCTATATCGAAATGGAAATTTTTTTGGTGGTTTGAGCGCAAATCACTTACTTCAACCTGAATTTGATTACGGAAACGATCAAATTTCCAATCAGCTAGTTCGGCACTATTATGTAATGGCGGGTTATGATTATGCTCTTAGCCCCGAAGTGACACTAACTCCAACTTTGCTTATTAAGAACACTGGATTAGACCAATTCAGCTGGGATTTAAGTGCAATTGCTAAGATAAGAGAGCGATTGTGGGTGGGAGCTTCGTATCGTGATACTGAGTCTGCAAGCGCCATGATAGGCTATAAATTATTGCAGGACAGATCGTTGTCATTAGGTTATGCATTTGATTTTGTAATCAATGATGCAGCCGCTAAAGAGCCTTCTTCCCAAGAGATTCTATTGATTTATTCGTTCAAGTCGAGTAACAGAGGAAAAAGAAAATCAGGAAAGAATATCATAAGAACTCCGCGTTATCGTTACTAAACAAAGTTTTCTTAAGGTTAAGAATTATAGAATTTTCTGAGCCTGAATGAATTAATAATAAAAAATAAGCTATTTTCAGCGCTTTATTTAGGCATGTTGTAGATAGCTAACACTACAAATAGACTTATAAAACTAAAACAATGAGGAAGACAATACTGGGTCTTTTGATTTTAGCTTCAGCAATCCTAATCCCTGGGTGTAGTATGTTCGAGGGTTTCTTAGGAGGCAAAGGAGGCAAAGATCAGCAGCGTTATAATGAAGGCCAGTTGATGGGTGTGCTCGACCGCGAAGGATGGTACCAAGAATTACCTTATGGTATGGTAGAGATTCCTGGTGGAACATTTTTTATGGGTCAGGCAGACGAAGACGTAGCCGCTTCTCAGATCAATTACAACAGACAAGTAACTGTTAGTGCATTTTTCATGGATGCTGAGGAGATTACCAATAACGAATACAGACAATTCTTAATAGAAGTAGCAAAGATGGCATCTAGTGCTGTAGATCCTGATGAGGAAAACATGATCTACGGTTACCAGTCTTCTGGTTTAGAAGCTACTCAAACCACTATCAAGCAAGAGCTTCAAGCTAAATTAGCAGAGTGGGTTCCTAATCCTGATGTTTGGAAAGAGGAATTTGCTTATCACTACGGTGATAGAATGCAGCAGTACTATTTTGATCACTCTGCGTTCGATAACTATCCAGTTGTAGGGATCTCTTGGGATGCAGCTGATGCATTTACTCAATGGAGAACTTATTGGTTGAATCAAAACCTTTACCTAAATGGCACATTAGGCCAAGGTGGTGGAGGTTTATTTGGTGGCCTATTTGGTGGAGATGATCCACTAGCAGTGCCTGAAAACCCATCTGATGATCCATTCTACACTCATGCCGATATTCAGAGCAGGTACCCAAGATTCAGGTTGCCGACCGAAGCTGAATGGGAATATGCTGCTAGAGGTGGAAAAGAAATTGTAAAATACCCTTGGGGTGGTCCTTACACTAGAAATAGAGATGGCTGTTTCCTAGCAAACTTTAAACCTGGTAGAGGAGCATATGCTGATGACGGATATCCGTACACTGCTCCAGTTAATACTTTCTTGCCGAACACTTTCAACCTGTACAACATGGCAGGTAATGTGGCAGAATGGTGTCAAGATGATTTCTCACCAATATACAATCCACTTGTGTGGGATTTGAACCCTGTGTTCTTATACGATGCTGAGAAAGATCAAGACAGTCCTCACTTAATGAAAAAAGTAGTTAGAGGTGGCGCATGGAACGATATCGCCTACTATCTACAAACAGGAACAAGAACTTTCGAGTATAGAGATGTGGCTTCTGCTTCTATAGGATTTAGATGTGCCATGGACTATCTTGGACAATAAAATATTTAACCGAAACAAACTTCAACCTTACGGAATAATAAAATGGCTGATAACAAATCATTTTCTGCGAAATTCTATGCCGACATCATGCCCAAGATCTATGGTCTTGGTGCAGCTGTAGTAATTGTTGGTGCGATGTTTAAATTAAACGGATGGGCTGGTGCAACTACAATGCTTATCATTGGTTTAGGAACTGAGGCTCTCATATTTGCATTCAGTGCTTTTGAACCAAAAGCAACGGATTACACCAAATTACTTTACGAGGGAAGCTCGGCTAATCAACCATCTGGTAAATCCAAGGACGATGAGATTTCGTTCAAGAAATTGCTTCAAGAAGGAGCATTAAAAAAAGAGGACATTCAAAACCTAAAAACAGGTTTTAATAGCTTGGCTTCAAACGCTAAGGAATTATCTACCATGTCTAGTGCTTCCGTTGCAACCAATGAGTATGCACAGAACGCTAAAAGTGCTGCAGGCGCTCTAGCCAAGATCGGACAATCTTCAGATGCTGCTGCAGGCGCATTTGCAGAGGTAGCTCAAACAGTTAAATCTTCTGGTACCAACCAAGGTCAACTGAAAACGGCAACAGAGCAGTACTACGGTGAGCTTAACAAAGCTACTGAAGGACTTAAAGCAATGACTGCCATGTACAAATCAGAGTTTGCTGATTCTGAGTCTGTGAAGAAATACTTCGAGGCTTACATGAAGAACATGGAAACTGCGATTGAAGGAGCTACTAAGAGTTCTAAAGAAATGGAGAAATTCCAGTCTGAGCTTTCTAAGTTGAATTCAAACGTAGGCGCTTTAAATAAAGTCTATGGTGCCATGCTTGGTGCTATGAAGCAAGTTAATCAAGGATAATAAAGAGGAGGCACAATGGCTGGCGGAAAAGAAACCCCTAGACAAAAGATGATCGGCATGATGTACTTGGTACTGACTGCCTTGCTTGCTCTTCAGATTAAAGATGCTGTTCTAGAGAAGTTCGTACTGATCGAGAATGGTTTGAAAGAATCTAACGTTGCACTTTCAGACTATAACAATGCTGTTTTAGCAGATATTCAGTCTGATGTAGTGAATCAAGGTAATAAAACTGGTGACCAAGCAGTTGCGAAAGCAGCTCAGAACATTAGAAATTATACTAATGGATTGATATCTGACATTCAACAAATTAAAGTTGAAGTAGGTCAGGTTTCATCAGGTTCAACCGACCCAGAAGATGTTTACCAAAGATCTGTTCTTAAGAAATATGAAGAGCAATCTAATTTGATGGTGAACAAGGGCAAGGCGGACGAGCTGAAAGGAAAATTAGATCAATACCCACAGCAGGTAAATGCAGCACTTTCTACATTAGGAAAAGAAGTGATGAGTGCTGGGTGGGCTAGGTCTTTAGCAATTGATGCTAATGACATTGATTTCTATAAGAATAATCAAGAGGAGAAGAAGAAAGGCTACGCAGAGTTTAACTTCTACAAAGCTCCTCTAGCTTCTGTTTTGGCTCAATTGACTTTCTATGAAAATCAATTGTATTCAAAAGAAGGTGAGGTATTAAACTATTTGGCCGATCTAGTCGGTTCAGGTGTTACTGCTTCTCCCGATGATGTACCAGATCTAGGAGGACTTGCTCCTGTTGCAGCTAATGAGAGCTCATCGGCTGAAGAAGAGCCTGCAGAACAACCTGACAATACTCCTTCTTCAACTCCTTCATCGACTAATAATGGTGGTGGAACAGCAGATAATAGCATTACTGCTGATGATAAGTTGACTGGACAGTTTGCTGGTATTGATTATGCACAAGCAACTATTCTATCTCCGAACAATACAGTTACAGCTGGTTTGGATTTCGAAGCTCAGGCATTATTGACACTAGGTAACTCTGCTCTTCAACCTGAAATTAGATTGAATGGCGAAGCCATTGATGTGGTGAATGGTCGTGGTATGATCAAAATACCTGCTAGAGCAGCTTCAAGTGAGTATGATGCTAATGATTTGGCCGAGAAGTCTTTCGAGATCGAGATCGAAGCAGCTGATGGTTCAGGTGGAACAATTACTAGGAAGACGATTCATAATTATAGTGTAGCTAGACCAGTCATTAAGGTTGAATCTAAGTCTGTTCAGGTATTGTACAGAGATTGCGCTAACGATGTAAATATTAATGTACCGAGTTTAGGTCCTGCTTATAACCCAAGCTTTACTTTAAGTGCTGGTTCATATAAGAAAGGCCCTACTAAAGGAAATATCATTATATCACCTGCTGGTAACGAAGTAAGACTAGGTGTATCTAGTTCAGGCCAGTTCATTGATAACGTGGTGTTCCCTGTAAGATCCGCTCCTTCGCCTGAGATGAATGTTTTGCCAAATGGTGCAACATACAAGCCAGAAGAAGGATTGAAAGGTGCTTTAAACAATTTAGTATTGAGTTTCAGCGTTGATGCTGATTGGAAGGCTTCCTTTCCTGATGATGCTTCTTTCTTAGCTTCAAAAGGAACAGTGCTTATCCAACAAGGAACACAGGTAGTGAGAACAATTAACATTAGCTCACCATTGACTTCAATAGATATGAAACCTTATAGAAATCTATTGACTCCTGGTACTAACGTGATTGTAAAACTTGAAGAGGTGACTAGAATTAACTTTGATAACAAGCAGATCAAGTCACCGAAATTTGCAAACGCAACTATTTCGATAAGATAAAATGGGAAAGATGAGAAATTGGTTAATTATAGTTTCGCTTTTTGCGTCTTCAGCTTTAATGGCCTTCCAAGATCAGAATCAAAATACTGGTCAGGCCGACAAAGCGGAATACCTGAGTATTCTTGAGAAAGCTCAAGAAAATAGAAAAGCCAAATTGGCCAATCTCTCTTCTTATCAAAGACAGAGCGAT
This sequence comes from Roseivirga sp., assembly GCA_965267365.1. Classification (GTDB taxonomy): domain Bacteria; phylum Bacteroidota; class Bacteroidia; order Cytophagales; family Cyclobacteriaceae; genus Roseivirga. The sequence continues at coordinate 219,309 of OZ253951.1, forward strand.
ACAGCGTCATTAAGACCTATCAGAGAAGCAGATGTCATGTTCAAAGTAAGACTTTGGACAAGATTGAACTTCAACGAAAAGATCAATAAGAGCTTTGATTCAAATGAATCTAAGTTGATCGAAGTGATCTATGAAGGTATCGAAGAATATTTTACAGCTGGTGATGGAAGTGGTGCAGTGATTGCTCCTTACTCTGCACTTGGAGATTCAAAATACCCTCGTACTAATTTCAGCGTAGCTGAGCCATTGACTGAGGAAGAGTACAGAGAGGCTATCACGAATAACCTTTTGCAAAAAGAGGATCCAACTGATGCTGAGATTGACGCTAGAGTTTCTGAATTGAGACTGGATGCACAATATGCTAACACTAACGCTACTGCTTTAAGAGATATTGCTGATCAGCAGCTTAGAGCCGAAAAGCAGCAGACTCAGTACTTTGAGAAAGACGGAGCTTTTAATCAGATCATCATGGAGGAAGATCTTGTTTTCGACAAGAATCATTCTCTGCCAATGTGGGATATCATCTCTATCACTGTTGTTTCGCCATTCGTAGGTGGGGCTGAGCAGAACTTATTCAAAGTGAAGTTTGCTGATGTAAAGCGTTACATCGACAGGGTATATAAAGAAACTAATAATGACAGAGGATTCTGGTTTAACCCTCAAAACCCTGGAAACAGAAACTTGAGTTTCAGCGATGCATTAGATAAGAGAATGTTTAACTCTTACATTGTCTCTGTTGAGAATGTAGCCAATAAGGATATTCTGGAAGGCTTTGCAGCTAATGATAACTACAACTCATTGGTTTTTGCTGAAAAGATCAGGTTACAGTTACTAGAGAGAATGCATAATCTCTGGGAATACTAGAATTGGTCAGATTGAAGATATTGAAGGAGGCTATGCCTCCTTTTTTTGTGCGAAATAGTTTTTGATCAATCGAGCACGAGCTTCACCTACATGAGATGATAGTTCTTCTTCAGAAGCAGCTTTTATTTTGCTCATGGTCTTGTAGGTTTTCATCAATTGATCAACAGTTACTCGGCCAATACCTTTTACATTCTCCAATTCAAAATTGAAACTGTTCTTACTGCGAAGGTCTCTATGAAATGTGATGGCAAATCTGTGCGCCTCGTCTCTTAATCTTTGAATCAGCTTAAGTGATTCAGATTTCTTATCGATATGCAAAGGAAACTGATCATCCGGGAAGTATAATTCCTCTAATCTTTTGGCAATACCTATGATGGGTATTTCACCGTAGAGTGAAAGCTCTCTCAACGCGTCACAAGCAGCGTTTAGTTGGCCTTTTCCACCATCAATAACAATAAGCTTGGGTAGATCTGCCGCTTCGTCCAATAGTCGCTTATATCGTCTGCCAACCACTTCTCTCATCGATCCGAAATCATCTGGACCAACCACAGTTTTGATCTTGTAATGACGGTAGTCCTTTTTGGAGGGCCTTCCCATTTTAAAGCAGACCATTGAAGCCACTGGATTGGTTCCTTGAATATTGGAGTTGTCAAAGCATTCAATGTGGGTTGGAAGCTCCTGAAGCTGTAAGTCAGATTGAAGTTGCTTGAGAACTCTATTGCCTTTGTCTTTAACATTCTCCAAGTTCTCGTATTTCTCCTTTTTAGCGAATAGAGAGTTCTTTAATGAGAGTTGAATCAACTTCTTTTTATCACCAATTTGAGGAACATGAATTTTGAAATTCTCTGATTCAATGTCTAGCTCAACATTAGTCAATACTTCTTTGGCTGAACTTTGGTATTGATCTCGCATTTGGACCATTACTAGCCCAAGAATGTCCGAGTCTGTTTCGTTTAGTTTCTTTTTAACCTCTGTGGTTTGACTGAGGTTAATGGTTCCGTTTTTAATGCGTAGGTAATTGACAAAGGCGAATTTCTCGTCTGAGATGATACTGAATACATCTAGGTCTGTCAGTTTTGGACTTACCACAACCGATCTTGATTGGAAATTGTCGACTAACTCTAATTTCTCTTTGAACTTCTGGGCTTGTTCAAATTCAAGGTTCTCAGCCGCTTTTTGCATCGCTTCTTTGAAGTATTGCTTCGGAATACTCAGCTTACCTTTTAAGATATTTACCGCCTGATCTACGTCTTTGAGATAATCTTCTTCTGTCTGTAATCCTTCACAGGGCCCTTTACAATTACCTATATGAAACTCAAGGCATACCTTGAACTTGCCTTTGGCAATATTCTCTTCAGAAAGATCGTAGCGGCAGGTTCTGAGGGTGAAGATATTATTGATCAGTCTGAGCACATTATTCATGGCTTTTACACTGGCAAAAGGACCAAAATAGGTGCCATTGGAAGGGATGAACTTACGAGTGCTATAAATCCTTGGAAAGCGCTCGTTTGAAACACAGATGTAAGGAAAGGTCTTATCGTCCTTGAGAAGAATGTTGTATTTAGGCTGATTCTGCTTGATCAGATTATTCTCGAGAAGCAAAGCATCAAACTCTGAATTAACTATTGTGATCTCAATTCCTTTGATTTCACTCACCAACCTTCTAGTCTTTCGACTAATATCTTTTTGTTTAGTAAAATAACTAGAGACTCTCTTTTTGAGAGATTTTGCCTTTCCGACATAAATCAATTCATCTTCTTTATTGAAGTATCTATAGACCCCTGGTTGGTCCGGAAGTTTACTTAAATCTTCAGGGCTGAGTCGGTTGACCTGCATATCCCGAAATTAGTAAATATCATCATCAAAAATGATGTCTGAGGTATCACTAGGTGTGGCGATCTGCTCGAATAAGGAACAGTCAATTTCCATGTCTAATTCTGAAGGTCTTTCAAATAGAGTTTTCTCAAAACCAATGGTTGAGTCAGCGTAGACTTTGGTTAAATAAAGCCCAACGATTGGCATAGCTGTTCGAGCCCCTTGCCCTTCTGCCCATGAGCTGAATCGAATAGATCTTTCATCTCCTCCAACCCAAGCGCCAGAAACCAACTCATTCGTGATAGACATAAACCAGCCATCTGAACCGTTTTGTGTAGTTCCTGTTTTGGCTCCTATGCTGTTCTTTTCTTGTTCTCTATCTACCAATTGATATTGCCATGATATTCTCTGACCAGAACCAGATTTCACCGTTTCTTGAAGCATATTCAGCATTACATAAGCCACATCTTCACTTATAGCTCTGCTCTTTCGAGGAACATGTCGGTAAATTTCATTTCCAAAACGGTCTTCAATTCTGTCGATATAATAAGGCTCAATGTGTGTGCCTTTATTGGCAAAAGTACCGTAGGCTCCTACCACTTCTTCTAATGAAACATCTTCAGTACCCAGCGCGATTGAATAGAAAGCAGGGATTCGACTTTTAATTCCAAGTCGCTTAGTCATATTGACCACTTTCTGTGGTTTAACGATATCCATGACTCGAGCCGTAATTGAATTAACCGATTTGGCCATGGCCAATTTCAGTGTCATTTCATCACCGCTAAATCTGTTTTCAGCATTTGACGGTGACCAGATCTCTCCTGCATTGCCAGTAGAAATGGCTACAGCTTCATCTTTAAATACCATACAAGGCGAGTAGTTTTGCTCTACGGCAGTAGCGTAAACAAATGGTTTGAACAGGGATCCAGGTTGTCTTTTACCTAGTCTCACATGATCATATTTGAAGTGCGAATAATTCACACCACCTACCCATGCTTTGATACCACCAGTTTGTGGGTCCATTGAGAGAAAACCAGCTTGTAAAAACTGCTTATAATATCTTATTGAGTCTAAAGAACTCAAGGTGGTGTCGATGTCACCTTGCCAAGAGAAGACGGTCATGTCTTTTTTCAGATTCATGTAATAGTCAACGGAATCGGAATCTGCTCCAAATTCTTTAACTAGGTTTCTATAAGCAGAGGTACGCTTGGTATAGTTCTCAAAGGCATCATCTATTGGTCTTCCTTTGCTGTCGATCCAAAGACTTCTGTCTTCAGCAGTTAGCAAACTATCAAATCTATGCTGAAGCTTTCTCATGGCACTATCCATTGCATCTTCAGCATATGCTTGCATTCTCGAGTCGATGGTTGTGTAAATCTTTAAGCCATCACCATAAAGATCATAACCTAATCTCTGAGCCAAAACCCTCAAGTCTTTTCTAGCCTCTTCTCTGAAATACTGAGCGAGCCCTTGGTTTTGGTCTTGTCTTTTGAAATTGCTCATATCAATATCGATCATCTTCAGGCTATCGTAGGTGTCTTGGTCCATGAAATCGTACTTCACCATTTGCGACATCACTACGTTTCTTCTTCGCTTAGAATTCTCAGGGTTGATATCGGGCCTGTAATAGGTTACCCTTTTTTGCATACCGGCCAATACTGCAGCTTCTTCTACAGGAAGGTCTTTTGGCAGTTTACCGAAGTAAGTTTTGGCGGCTGATTTAACACCATAAGAACTGTTACCAAATTCTACGGTATTGTAGTACATGGCCATAATCTCTTCTTTGGTATAAGATTTTTCTAACCTGACGGATAAGATCCACTCCTTGGTTTTATAGATCAATTCGCTGAGAGGGCCACCCTCCAGTTTGCCTCGCTCTTCTTCACTTACTACTCGAGTAGAAAAAAGGTTTTTTGCTAACTGCTGACTGATGGTACTTCCACCACCTCTTCTATTAAATGTGAGCACTCCAAAAGCCACTCTAAACATACTTGGAAGGTCAATTCCTGAGTGCTCCTCAAATCGAATATCTTCCGCAGCGAGTAAGGCATTGACCAAGTTAGGGCCTAGCTCATCATAAGTTACAGGGTTTCTATTGTCGCGGTAATAACCTGATCCAAGTTGAACCCCATCTGCAGTATAAACAGTAGAAGTCAGATTTTGCTCTGGATTTTCTAGCTGAGAGTAAGAAGGGAGTTCACCAAAAAGATTATTGTAATTGGTACTTACAGCCCAGATATAAAGGGGAAAACCAATGATACCAGCTAAAAAGAATACCCAAACTACACGGGTAATCAGTTTCAGTTTATTTCGACTTTTCGGTTGAGATGTTTCGGTCATCCTTATCTATAGAATCTTTTATTAAACGCTAAATAGTTATCTAACTTCTTGCTTTCGAAAAGCATGGTGAAGTTATCTCTAGAAATAGCAAAATTATGAAAAATAGGGTCGGATTGGCGTTCCAATTCATTTAACGCTTCAGTCAACGCTAAATTATATGTTTCTGCGGCTGATTTAGTTTTGAATGAATTGACAAATAAGATCCCAGTATTGTTGGTTTCATCAAATTGAAGGTAGCCAACGGAAAGTCGCTGCTTCTCAAAATTGCTTTCATTAAAATTCTCAATAAAGGATTTCAAGTTGTCTGTATCATTTAGGTCGAGATTGAATGTCACTGATACCAAATGAAGCTGTTTAAAATCCTCACTAAATTCAAAGCTAGGTTGATTTGTATTCTCCTTTTTCCCTGGAGACATGGTGCGTAATAGGTTTTGTGCGTAATCGTAAAGAGGGCCTTCAGGATATTTTTCGCTGAAGTCATTTAATGCTTGTTCATAAGAATAGATGCTCTCTGTATAGCCTTTCAAAATGGCAGAGAGTAGTTCTACGTTTGCTAGAAAATCCACATCCTCGAAGTCTCTCAGTGCTTTTTTGATGACCTGATCTGCCTCGACATAATTACCAGATTCATACATGCCATATGCGTCAGCATAGATCAGTTGTAAGGCTTGGTTTCTCTGTTCTTTTTCAATTAGGTAATCAGGATTGATCAATAGTTTAGCAATCAAACTATCTGGGTAATCTTCTATAATAGTATCCTTATAGTTTTGAGCAACCCCAACGTTTTTATTCTCATTTAGGGTATATAGCGCATACAAAGCATCTAATCTCAATTCTGTTTGCGGGTACCTTTCCAAAAGATTCAAATAAGACTGCTCGGATAAATCTTCCCTTTCAAGACCGAATCGATAGATTCTTCCACACTCAAAAAGTGCTTGAGCAATTTCTGCGTTGGCAGCATCCTTTTCTTCGGCAGTAGAAGGAATACTCTCTATGAGTTTCTGTTTTTCTTCCGAGCGATCATCCGTTGAGCTTGATCTCTCTCTTGTTTCAGTGCTTTGCTCTTGCTCCTCAGTTTCATCGACACTGGCGCTGGTTCCTACCCCGATGACAATTTTCTGAGACCTTCTCCAGTCATCTTCTAGCGGTCTGTTGCCCCACCTTTGTTGAAATTGTAATTGCCCTTGGCCAACCGCTGTAATATTATAGAAATACCAAGAACCGTCACTTGGCCCACCTGCTGTTGGAGCGTCATTTACTACATTGGCTCCATTGAAAGAATTGTTAGATCGTTCTCTTTTTCTTTTTTCTCTCTCTTTCTCCTCCTTTTCATCTAAGTATCGATCAAGAAATGCATCAAGACTCACTTGACTTAATTCACTTAGAGCTAATAATGAGTCATTCTTTTGAATGGTGTTGAGCTCGGTTACTAATTCTTTCAAAGTTTTCTGCCTTGCCTCAATACTTTCAAAGCCAGGTTCGTCCTTTGGAAGTTTCATCACCGTGCTATCGTAATAAACACTGGCATATTGGTAATTCTCGAACTCATCGTAATAGATCTGAGCTATTCTAAGACTAGCAAGACCCTGAGTTCTCGGATCTGGTTGTTCAGCCTCTAATGCCATCAAGTAATGTGTGATAGCTGTCTGGTACTGGCCTCTTCTCTGCTCAAGCCGTCCCATGGAATAATAGATCTTATCTTGGTATTCTTGGTTCTTACCATCTTTTAGAAGCTTATCATAAAATTTATACGCTTTGTCAACCTGATCTTGGCTTCTGATGTCCGTTACTGCAAGTCGTCTTAATTCAGTGTGGAACTCTAGCTCATATGGAGGAGTACCACTGATGGCTTCTGTATAATAGGCCAAGGCTTTTGGAAAGTCAGCCTCTCGCTCGGCCAATTGGCCCAATATAAAATTGACGCGTGCTTTTAAGTCGCGCTCAGGGATGTATTCCGCAATATCATCCAGAGCATCTCTCATCTCTTCAATCTCTCCTAACCTCTGATGAAGAAAAGCGGATTGAAGTCTATAATTGAGCGTATTTTCAACTGTAAGATTTTCTTGTTCAATGTAATCGATGACTTCTTTCGCCTTATCGATCTCATCCATGTCCATGTAGGTTCTCATTAATAGGATGAGTGCTTGTTGTCTGGCATCAGCATCTTCAGTTTTATTGTAGACATATTGAAATGTCTCTACTGCATACTGAAATTGAGCTCTTAAATAGCGGATCTTGCCAATCACTAAGTAGTTATCATCTACCCAATCACTGTTGGGGTACCATTCAATGACTTGAGAACTCTTTTTGAAAGCATCATCTAATTTCTCTTTGTTACCTTGAATGGTTCCGGAGTCAATGTCAGGGTAAATTTTTAAGATGTCGTTGAAGTTATAATCGTATGCATCTTCTATAGATTGGTAAACCTCGTTGACATACTGATCTGCATAGAAATAGCCATTATAGCGTGCGTTCAAGTTCTGATAACCCTTGGAGTTACAGCTTGTAATAAGCACTACTAAGCAACAAATGAGTAGTGAATTGATATGGAACTGACTGATTCGCAAAGTATTTTGGCCGCAAAAGACCAACGAATATATTGCGCAAATAATACAATTAACCTGGCAGAGTTACTTTTTAAACAAAAAATTTATTCACTTTAAGGCTCGTTTTGGCAAGATTTAAAAAGACACTTTCTAATTGGCTTAATGCTCGGCACAATCTGATCATTCAGAATGAGGAGAATTTTTCTGAAAAGGCCACCTATAAATTCACCTATGCAAAGCTCATCTTTTTTGCTTTTCTGCTTCTTACGGTGATTATGGTGATCTCTTTTTATTTAGTGAATACCATTTTAAAGCAATGGTTCGATCCAAGATATGCTGAACAACAAACTAGAATTGAGCTGGTCGAAATGAAAAAGTCATTCGATTCTATGGAAGTTCAACTGACCTACAGAGATAACTACATTCAAAATATCAAAAGGATCTTATCCGGAGATGTTGATGATGCAATTACTGAGAATGAACCTATTCAAAATTCAGAAGATCAAGATTTGGAGCGAATGGCTTATGTCGATTCTTCCTTTAAGGCAGAATTTGAGACAGGAGGCGATTTCTTGTTGACGGAACTAGACGCTAATGAAGACCTCAGACAGATCTATTTCTTTTCACCAATTGCTGGCTACATTTCAGCACCTTTTGATCCTATGAACGAACACTATGGCATAGATGTCGTTTCTAAAAAAGATGAGCCTGTAAAGTGTATTGCAGATGGAACGGTAATATTTTCCAATTGGACACAGAATGACGGCAATGTCATTATGGTACAACATGGAGAAAATCTGATCTCCGTTTACAAGCACAACTCTAGTCTTACAAAAAAATTAGGCGACATGGTTACTGCAGGCGAAATCGTAGCTATAATCGGAAACACAGGAGAGCTGACCGATGGGCCGCATTTGCATTTTGAATTGTGGTACGAGGGAGCTCCAGTTAATCCGGAAGAGTTTGTTTCATTTTAACTAACTTCGGGCATGTTCACCAAAGAGGAAAAGAAAACTGTGGAAGAGTTATCTCATATTTCTAATATAATAGGTAAAGAAACATCACTAGATGGCAATATTGCTTCTGCAGGAAACATTCGAGTTGAAGGAAAAGTCCTAGGTGACGTAAAAGCGAAAGCTAAATTTGTCTTAGGGGCAGAAGCTGAAATAAAAGGCAATGTGGTGGCCAGATCGGCAGAGGTTGCGGGCCGTGTTTCGGGAAATATTGAGATCTCAGAAATACTGACTTTAAAACCTTCGGCTGTTATTCAAGGTGATATCCTTACTAATCAATTGGTCATTGAGCCAGGTGCTACCTTTAATGGAGCTTGCAAAATGGGTCACTTAGCTAAAGAAATCGAAATAGAACTGCCTCAACGTGCCAGCGAAAAGATCTTCAAAAGAGCCTAATTCCTTTCTTAAATATTCTCAACTCGGGCTACAACTCTTTATCACCATTGGTATCTGTGGGTACATTGGCTATTGGATGGATCAGGAATGGCGAGACGGCCAAGCGTTGTGGGTGATTATTATGGTGCTCTTGGGAACCGGAGGAGCGCTGTTTAATCTTTACAGATCCTTACCAAAGGATTAAATCACTTAAGACTAATTTCTGAATTGTAAAGAACTACCTTTGCGCCATGAAAAGTACAGGTAGGCAGATCATTGAATCATTGATCTTCTCGGTTGTGGTAGCATTGATCATTCTAGGTTTGAGCCAGATTGAGGGAGCCGATAGATTTATTCATTCAGGTATTTGGGGAATAATGATTTTCTCAGCTGTATTAGGGGTCATAGTTGCTTTTATTGCTGGCTGGGGAATCAGTTCGTTTGACGAGCAATCAAGGCCGAATATTTTCTTAGGAATTACAGCACTACGCATGCTTTTGAGCATGGTTTTCATTGGTATTGTACTCTTTACAGGTATAGATGACAGAATTACCTGGGTAGCAGACTTTTTTGGGGTCTATTTATTCTACTTAGTATTTGAAATAGTAAGTATTCTATCTAACTTGCGCGCGATTTCGGCAGAGGGCGAAAAATCATGATGAAAAGAACACGAACTAACAAACTCAATTTACTGATCGTAAGTGCATTAATTGCGCTTTTCAGTTTCACAAACAGTTCAAATGCATTAGCTGCTTCAGGCAGTGGTGACGAAGAGAAGGAAGGTGGCGATACCGAATTCATCATGCATCACATTGCAGATGATTATCAATGGCACATTGTGACCCTTGGTCATACCCATGTAACCATTCCTCTTCCGATCATTATCTACGAATACGATCACGGTTTTAAATTTTTCATGTCATCAGACTTTTATGATGAGCACCATGAGCCAATCTCTCATGAAGGATATGAAATCTCACATGGTAAATTAGTTCCTGCAGGAGCACACGGTGATAACAGCCATGGTGAAGAAGCATCTCATGGAGATGATCATCACGAAGCTGGAGGTTTCTTAGACCTTTCAATCACAAAGAATGTTGCTTCATTACTTTTAAGTGTAGTCCTTTTATTGGTTGTGTTCTTCAGCGTGGCTAAAGGATATAAGAAAGGTGTTGCTGCTCCTAAAGGTATTCAGTCATTCTTTGAGCCGATCATTGTATTCATTAGAGACGATATTGCTAAGACTAACATCGGTGCAGATAAGTACGAGCGTTTTATGCCATACTTACTTACCCTGTTTTTCTTTATTCTATTCAATAACCTTTTAGGACTAACTCCTGGTGCGGCTAACCTGTCTGGTAATATTGCTGTAACCATGTGTTTGGCTCTATTCACTTTCTTCATTACTCAGTTTAATGGAAGAAAAGCATACTGGATGCACATTTTATGGACACCAGGTGTACCGTTACCGATTAGACCGGTAATTCTTGTAGTAGAAATCATTGGAATCTTTACAAAGCCGATCTCATTAACACTTCGTTTGTTCGCTTCTATCACAGCAGGCCACATCGTAGTGTTGAGTATCATTGGTTTAGGTTTCATTTTAAATAGTTTGACTGTGGGTATTGTGGGGACATTGTTTTCTACTGTAATCACACTCATTGAAATACTTGTTGCTTTGATTCAGGCATATGTCTTTACGTTGTTCTCTTCAATGTATATCGGACAGGCCGTTGATGACGGGCATCACTAATTAGAACCATTGTTTCATTATTAATAAACAAATTATGTTATCTATCTTATTAACAGCTGGTTATGCCCTAATGGGTGCTGGTATTGGTGCTGGACTTGTTGCAATTGGTGCAGGTCTTGGTATCGGAAAAATTGGTGCTTCTGCTATGGAAGGTATGGCACGTCAACCTGAGGCTGCAGGTAAACTACAGTCTGGTATGTTGATTATTGCTGCACTTATCGAGGTAATTGCGCTTTTCGGTGTTGTTGCTTGTTTCTTGTTAGCAACTAACGCAGGAATTGTTGACAAACTTTAAGAAGCAATTTTGAATGAACTCAGACTTTGGCATTAGGCCGGTCTGAGCTCATTCTCTTTAAAACCTAGAAACATGGATTTATTACTACCAGATACCGGTTTATTTATCTTCCAGACAGTAGCATTCCTTATTCTATTGTTCGTATTAGGAAAGTTTGCTTGGAAGCCAATTTTAGCCGGACTAAAAGAAAGAGAAGAAACTATTGAAGGTGCCTTAGCTGCTGCAGAGCAAGCTAAAAATGAAATGGCGGCACTTCAAGCTGACAACGAGAAGTTGTTAGCAGAAGCAAGAGCAGAAAGAGACAAAGTTTTGAAAGAAGCTGTAGCTACTGCTAATGCTATTAAGGAAGAGGCGAAAGAAGAAACTTCTAAGATCACAGCTAAGATGATCGAAGAGGCTAAGGCTACTATCGACAATGAGAAGAGAGCAGCTTTGGCAGAAGTGAAAACTCAAGTGGCTGAATTATCTCTTGAGATCACTGAAAAAATCCTTAAGAAAGAATTGGGCGACAAAAAAGCGCAACAAGGCTTGGTTGAGGAGTATATCAAAGATTTGAACTTAAACTAATTCTGACGAATGTCTGAATACAGAATTGCTTCCCGTTATGCCAAATCCTTGCTAGAACTAGCAGTGGAACAAGGCAAATTGGAAGAAGTAAATAATGACATGGCGATGCTTTCTCAACTCGCGAACGAGAACAGAGATTTTACGCTCATGCTCAAAAGCCCGATCGTTACGCACGACAAAAAGCTTGCGATCTTAAACGAAGTGTTCAAAGGAAAAGTGAATGATTTGAGTTTGTCAATCTTCAGTATCCTTACTAAGAAACACAGAGAGGGCTACCTTCCTCAAATTGCCGAAGAATTTCATCACATGTACAATGTGCATAATGGTATTGAGGAAGCAACTGTTACCACTACATTCCCACTAGATGCTAAGACAAAAGGTGAGTTCGAAAAAGTGGTAAAATCAATTAGTAATAAAGAAGTAGAATTAACAGAAGTGGTTGATGAGTCTTTGATCGGTGGGTTTATCCTAAAGATCGGTGACCGTCAGATCGATGACTCTGTAAGCTCTAGATTGAAAGCGCTTAGAGTTGATTTCGCTAAAAACCACTATCAAAAAGCATTTTAAAAATTAACTGATCATAAAATGGCAGATGTAAGACCTGATGAGGTATCAGCAATTTTGAGAGAGCAACTCTCAAACTTCAAATCTGAAGCTGAACTTGAAGAAGTAGGTACAGTATTGCAAGTAGGTGATGGTGTTGCCAGAATCTACGGACTTTCTAAAGCTCAATCTGGTGAGCTTTTAGAATTCGACAACGGTTTGAACGCTTTAGTTCTTAACCTTGAAGAAGACAATGTAGGTGCTGTATTACTTGGTGACTCTTCTGAGATCAAAGAAGGTGACACAGTAAAAAGAACTGGCCGTATCGCATCAATCAATGTTGGTGAAGGTATGGTTGGCCGTGTTGTTGATACTTTGGGTAACCCAATTGATGGTAAAGGACCAATCGAAGGCGAGACTTTCGAAATGCCACTTGAGCGTAAAGCTCCTGGTGTAATCTACCGTCAGCCGGTAAATGAGCCTCTTCAAACAGGTATCAAAGCGATTGACTCTATGATTCCAATCGGTAGAGGTCAGCGTGAGTTGGTAATTGGTGACCGTCAGACAGGTAAAACTGCTGTTGTTATCGATACGATCATTAACCAAAGAGAATTTTATGAAGCTGGTGAACCAGTATTCTGTATCTACGTTGCTGTAGGTCAGAAAGCATCTACTGTTGCTGGTGTAGTTGCTGCCCTTGAAAAAGGTGGTGCTATGGACTACACAGTAGTAGTTTCTGCTTCTGCTTCTGATCCTGCTCCAATGCAGTTCTTTGCTCCATTTACTGGTGCAGCCATTGGTGAGTACTTCAGAGATACAGGACGTCCTGCATTGGTGGTTTATGATGACCTTTCTAAGCAAGCAGTTGCTTACCGTGAGGTGTCTCTTCTTCTAAGAAGACCTCCGGGACGTGAAGCTTATCCTGGTGATGTATTCTACTTACACTCAAGATTATTGGAAAGAGCGGCTAAGCTGAATGATAACGATGATATCGCAGCTGCAATGAACGACCTTCCTCCTGCATTAAAAGGCAAGGTAAAAGGTGGTGGTTCATTAACTGCACTTCCAATCATTGAAACACAAGCGGGTGACGTATCTGCTTATATTCCGACTAACGTAATTTCAATTACTGATGGTCAGATCTTCTTGGAGACTAACCTTTTCAACTCTGGTGTTCGTCCTGCGATTAACGTAGGTATCTCAGTATCTAGGGTAGGTGGTTCTGCACAGATCAAATCAATGAAAAAAGTATCTGGTACTTTGAAGCTTGACCAAGCACAGTTCCGTGAACTAGAAGCATTCGCTAAGTTCGGTTCTGACCTTGATGCAGCTACTCAGTTGACTATCGACAGAGGTAGAAGAAACCAGGAAATTTTGAAACAAGGTCAGTTCGAGCCAGTACCTGTAGAAGAGCAAGTAGCAATTATCTATGCTTCTACTAAAGGTTTGATGGACAAAGTACCTGTTGAGAAAGCGAAAGAATTCGAAGCTGAATTCTTGACAGTATTGAGAAACAGTCATGCAGATGCACTTGCTTCATTAAAAGCAGGTAAACTTGACGATGCGGCTATTGACGCATTGAAGAAAGTATCAGCAGACGTTGCATCAAAGTATTAATTAAAACTGGCTTCGGCCAATTGAAATAGCTTATGGCAAGCTTAAAAGAAGTAAAAGAACGTATTAAGTCGATTACCTCGACTCAGCAGATCACCAAAGCCATGAAAATGGTGGCGGCCGCTAAGCTGAGAAAGGCGCAAGACAGAACTGTACAACTAAGACCTTACTCTGAAAAGTTAGGAGCTTTGTTGGCAAATGTTTCGTCTGGCAATACTGAAGAGGGTATGGACACTTACTCAACAGCCAAAGAAGGAGGAAGAGTATTGGTAGTAGCAGTAACTTCAGATAGAGGTTTATGTGGTGCCTTTAACTCTAACATCTTCAAAGGAGTTAGAGCCTTTATCCAAGATCAGAACATCTCTGAAGATCAAGTTGATGTGATGCCTGTTGGAAAGAAAGCTTATGATTTCTTCAAGAAGGGTAATATGAACCTAATTGATGGTTATTGGGAAGTTTTCCATGACTTGACATTCGAAAACGTTCGAAAAGGTGCTGAGTTCGCAATGGAAGGATTTGTAAATGGTGACTACAGCCATGTAGTGATCGTTTATAACGAATTCAAGAACGTAGCAACACAAATTGTAAGAGCTGAGCAATTCTTACCAATTGTTGAATCTGCTGATTCAGAAGAATCGACTTCTAATACGGATTACATCTACGAGCCTTCGAAAGAATTCATAGTAGAAGAACTGATTCCTAAGTCGTTGAAGATTCAGTACTACAAAGCGGTATTAGAATCAAATGCTTCTGAACATGGTGCTCGTATGACAGCCATGGGCAAAGCAACTGACAATGCAGGTGAGCTATTGAAAGAATTGAAGCTTACTTACAATAGAACGCGTCAGGCGGCAATTACCAAAGAGATCCTTGAGATTGTTGGTGGTGCTGAAGCATTGGCAGCGGATAGCTAAAAGAAAGATCATTTCTAAATATATTTACCCTGTAGCATTACGTTACAGGGTTTTTTTATGCTCAAGATTATTCACTTTGTACAGAACTTAAGTCTAGATATCACGGCAGGGGCAGTGATCATGACTTTATTTTTAGGCAAAGTCTTCGAAGTGGAGGTGACTAGCTCAATGGTGATTGGCTTAGCCATCGCCATATGGTTGATCTATACAATAGATCATCTGTTTGATGCATATAAGTTGAAAAGCGAAGCTAAGAATCCAAGGCATGCTTTTCATCAGAAATACTTCAAGGTTCTTATTTCATTTGCTCTAATAGTGTTTGCTCTAGGCCTATGGAACTTGAAGTTTTTGCCTGAAAAGACCTTGTATTATGGGATGATTCTGGCTGCCTTGAGTGGTTTCTACTTGACCTATTCCTACCTAAATAAGAAAGCGATCAATAAAGAGGTGTTTGCTGCATTTGTTTATACTGCAGGTATAGCGACAGCACCAATTAGTATGACTACTTCAATTGATTGGGTACAGGGCATTCTTCTTTTACAAATATTTTTGCTCGCCTATGCCAATTTGATGATCATCCCTCTTTTCGAATTCGATATTGATGTTGAAGACCATCATTCCTCTGTAGTTACATTAAAGGGAGTATTAAATGTTCGCCAACGAATATTATTGCTTTGTTCATCAACCATTTTACTTTTTGTAATTCAATTCTTTCTGTTGAAATCCTATCCTTTTCTAGGTCTTATTCTCATAATGACTTTCATTATTTTCATCATGATCAATAGACAAGACCTTTTCAGAAAGTATCAACTCTTTAGAATTTTGGCTGACGGGATCTTCTTTTTACCGGCTCTTTATTTGTTCCTATGAAGAATGATTTTGACCGTGTCGCTCCGATTTACGATCTGTTGGCTTCCTTGGTATTCGGTAGAAAGTTAGAAAAAGCGCAGAAGACATTTTTGAATGTGATTACTCCTGATTCTAAAGTATTGGTTATAGGAGGAGGCACTGGCAAAATTCTAGAGTGGTTACCACAAGATCTCAACTTAGAAATAGCTTATGTAGAGTTGAGTAAAACGATGCTTCAGAAGGCTCAAAAGAAGAATTGTCGTCACAGAGTAGAGTTCTATCAGAATGATGTGCTATCCTTAGAAGGACAATATGATTATGTGATTGCCAATTTTTTTCTTGATTGCTTTGATTCAGACTCCTTAAAAAAGGTAATAGCCAAGCTTAAGGACCTCATGAAAGATGATGCATTGCTGTTTGTAACAGACTTTAGAAAGAACTCTGATGGCAGAGATAGATTCTTTCGTGTGATTATGCATAGCTTTTTCAGACTAGCATCTAACCTTGAATCTTCTCATTTGGGAGACATTCATGAGGAGATATTAGGTTCCAATTTCAATGAATTGAATTATCAGATGATTGATAGAGGCCAGCTGTTCAGCGCAGTTTACAGAAAGTCTTAGTGGATGATAACCTTGTGAACCCTAATGATTCCTTCTTCGTCAACAATCCTGATAAGGCTCAAGCCTTTTTCTAATCCGGCAGTAGAAATTTCAATTTGATCTTCGCCATGTATCAATTGAATTTCCTTTCTGAAATATACTCTGCCTCTTGTATTGATGAGCCCCAAAATTACCTTCTGATTCTTATCAGAAGCATAAGAAAGTCGTAGAGTTTCGCCTTGTTTGATTGGGTTTGGATAAAGGCTAAAAATTAGGTGAACTGGCAACTGAACATCTACGGTTCTTACTTCAGAATAAGAGTAGTCACCACTAAAATCAGTTTGTTTAAGTCTGTAAAAATTAAAGCCCTCCAAAGGATAATGATCTACGAAGCTGTAGTGTAAAATTGCCACACTATTTCCAGCCCCATCAAGTCTTCCTAGAACTTCGAAGTCTTTACCATTTTTACTTCTTTCTAAAGTAAAGAATGAGTTGTTAGTTTCACTTGCAGTAGTCCATTTCAATTCTACTTTACTATTCTCTTTTAATTGTGCCTCGAAGCTTAAAAGGGATATTGGAAGTGCGGCTACTTCATAAGAGCCCAAAGTGAAGAATTGGCCATCAGTAAAATTAACTGTGAAGGTCACTGTATTAGAGCCAGCATCGAATGATGTAGGATCCGTATAGGAAGTACCTGTTGTAAAATCTCCATCTGCATCGACCATTAATCTCAATTGACTGAGTGAGTTGGTTCCAACACCAGTTGGTCCTGTTACATTATCTAAATCAAAAGTGAGAGTTACGGAGCCAACAGTACCATTTTCTTGTACTCTCCATTCTCTGTTGAGTCTACTTCTGACTTGAGTGCGGTCATACTCTCGGTTAGTAGGGTCTTCTAAAGCTGCATCGTCATTGGCCCATACCATCCATGAATTATCAGTTGATAAACCACCGATCTCCATGGTTACAATGGCGTCATCATTCTCACTTTTTGATTTGGTTTGTAATAGACAGGAGCCATTATCAATACCTAAACCTGCGATGTCATTATTGTAAGTTCCATTTTCTGAAAAATCCCAGAAGGCGGTCGCTCCATCTGAGGCTAGATAGTTATCTGTTGTCGCTTTTGTAATACCGTACTTCAGGGCTAGATAAGATTCAATTTGTTGCCTTTCTGTAGAGGTGAGAATGTCAGAGAAAACAATAGCTTCAGCAATTTTACCATTGAATTGTCCTGCTTCATTCCCGCTGTCATGATTGCCAATTCCGAAGGATACCGGATTACTTAGGTCAACAGTAGATGATTCTCCATTCGCTACTGAAGCTCCATCTGCATATAGAAGGATGGAACTAGCACCTCCCACATTATCTCTTGTGGCGACCCCAATATGAGGTTCAAGGTCGTTGAACAAAGTGCCTGTGCCACTTCTTGCATCTAAAACTGTACTATCTCCTTCACTATAGACAAGTCTTCCATTAAGCATTCCAAAACCATAATCGCCCCATGATCCTGATACTCCAGAACCAATCAATGCTGGTACAGCTTGAAAATTGGTGGTGTCTGTACTTGCCTGACCAGATTTGAAAACCGCGATCATACTCATGTCTTGATTGACATTATTGCCATTACTTGTTTCTAAATAGGTGGTGTTTGAAGAACCCGTAGGTACAAAATCAATAGCCGGATTAAAATTGATCTCTTGAGTCTGATAAGTCGGATCCACAGGGGTAATTCCTCCTAAGCTACTTGTGGCCGCATTTCTTCCTACTCCACTCTGATCTGACCAACTAGTTACATCACCATTATCGGTTGTTGTATTAGTTCCTTCATCTGCCTTTAGCCAAAGTGCCAGAGCATCAGTAACACCACCAGGTCCACACGTGATACTCGTTCTAGTGCCTAATGTGAAGTAATCACCATCTGTAAAGTCGACATTGTTAAAAGTGAGAATTGATCCATTTAATGTACCTCCACTAACTATAGTGGCATCATCAAAATCTCCATCTGGATCAATCAAGAGGTTAAAATTGGAAGAGACAAGCGTGTAGCCTAAGCCTGTGAGATCGAAAGAGATCTCAGTATTACCGACTGTTCCGGTTTCTTGCACTCTCCATTCTCTCAACATTCTTTCAGAAATGCCTAGAGGCGTGTCATCGTCATTATTGGTAGATGGTTCAACATCTGTTGAAGTGATAGCTGACCCTTGTTCTCTTGCAGCTCCGTCATTCCCCCAAACTAAGAAGGAATCATCGGCAGAAAATGAATTACTGTTGGCCTGATTGGTTGCAGCAATATCTACATTGCCTATCGTTACAATGGCATCGGTATTAACACTCTTTGATTGTTTTTGCTCCAAACACGAATTATCGTCTCTACCAATACCAGCGATGTCATCATTATATGAGCTGTTGGTTGTACCATTCCAAATGGTTCCGCCATCTGCTGCCAAGTAGTTTTGAGCCGATGATTGGTCAATCGTTTTACCATATTTGATTGCCAAGTAGCTAACAATTCTCTGCCTTTCTGTAGCGGTGAGGTCGTCCGTATACATGATGATTTCAGTGATTGGGCCGTCTAAGAAACTACCAGGAGTTGAACCATCTGAACCTGAGTCTGCTCCGATGTAAATGGAATTGGTTGAGGTGGCAAGTGTGGTTTTGGCACCGGAAGAAACTGTTCCCAATTCCAGGCTATGGTTATAATTACTGCCATCCGTATAGGCTACATTAATGGATGGCACATCATAGGTCATATTATTGAAGGCATTGAAATTGCCATCTTTTGAGTAGATGATCTCTTCATCTCCTACTCCGGATCTGATTAAACCCCAACCGTCAGCAATATTGAAATCATTTGACTTTACTAAGAATGGAGCAAAATCATTTGCACTATTTGAAAATGCTCCGACCACGAATAAGGCTTGCTGATCAGGGTTCAAATTGGTGTTATCACTGATTTGCATGTAGTCGCCATTGGCAGTTGTAAAATCAATGGAAGGATTAAAATTGAATTTATTGGTATTGTAAACAGGAGCTGCTGTGGCGGTGGCATTATTGCCGGCTCCAGAAACATCTGACCAAGTGGTGATGTCCTGACCATTGATGATGGTATTTGTACCTAGATCCGCTTTTAACCAAAGGGCAAGATTGGTGGTCACATTGCCAGGAGCACAACTTATAAAACTAGTGCCAAGGGTAAAGTATTCTCCATCTTCTAAATCTACTCCTGTAAAGGTTAGAATTGAGCCTGCTAATGAACCTCCAGTAATGACAGTTGCACCACTAAAGCTGCCACCAGAAGAACTATTGGCAATTAATAAGCTATAATCACTTTCAACGGGGGTTCCAGTTAAACTGAGCTCGCTAACATCAAAAGAAATAGTCAAAGAACCCGATTCATTGGTTTCTGAAGCTCTCCAAACTCTAGTCAAACGGGTGTCAATTAAAGCTGGAGTTGAATTGGCATCTGAGTCTCCTCTTGAGGCATTGTCATTACCCCAGATCAACCACGTATCATCTTCTGGAAAGGAACCAGTCCGCTCAATGGTTACTACTGGGTCTTTATTCTCTGTTCTTGACTTAATCTGCTCGAATTCGGATTGGTCATCTCTGCCAATTCCAGTGATATCCGAATTATATTCTAAAAAGCCTCCGGATGCAGCAGCCGTGGTAGCATCGAAGATGACATTGCTGTTAGAATTGAAGTAGTTGTTAGGTGTGCTTTGATTGAGTGTGATACCGTATTTGACAGCTAAATAGCTCTCAGTTCGATTTCTTTGATCTGTAGTAAATCCAGTTGGTTCGTTACAGTAGATAAATTCAGGAATTTCACCGAAAAAAGAGTTTGTACTACTATTGGTGCCATCATCATATTGGGTAGAACCATCAGATCCTCCTAATTCAATTCCACTTGAGTCTTGAAATAATAGACCAGGAGCGTTAGATAAAGTACCTAAAGATCTACCATTTTTATAGACTGTAACAGAACCTGATCCTACTGAGGCATTGCCATCAAATTCTAGGGTAACAATGTATTCTCTATTGGTACTAACCGTGTCACTTACTGTGGCGATAGTGCCCGTATTCCAAGGAGAACCTGCCCCGTCAGAACTTTGATTCCAGGCAGATACATACAGAGAACCACTTCTAATGTAAAAGTTGATTCCCTTGTCATTTCCGCCTTGTTCATAGATTACCTGGCGGGTGGTCACGTCAGAACTACTTGTTCTAAAGACAATATTGATACCTTTTCTGGTGTAAGAAGTGGCATTGTCAAAATCAGTATTGCTAGGGGTTGTAAGAGTGTTTGAACCACTTTCAAAATCAACTGACTGGTTGAAATTAATAGCTTCAGTATTGTACGTTGGATTGCCAGTGCTCGTAACAAAATCATGGTCTCCTACCCATTGATCTTGCCAATCCGTAACATTGGCCCCATTAGTGTTCCCTGTGATATCGTCTGTCTCATTGGCTTTTAACCAAGTCGATAAGGCGGATTTATAACCACCCGGCCCATTGGCAGGAGTGAGACAATTATCTGCGGAAACGGCCGCGGTAACTCCTGCGATCAGGTCTAGACCAGAATCACTTGCTTTGGTATCTGTAGGGAAGGTGCTAATGTCTGTTAAGGTATGAGTAGAGGCATCGACATCAGAGGCGAATATTGAATATCCATAGACCACTTCATTGGCTGCGACTCCCAAATCAGTAAATGATACTGCTACGCCTTGTACAACCTGAGAAGTTTGAGATCCGAAATAGGTACCGATATTAATAAGAGGAAGGGGATCTTGGCCTACTGTTTGTCTTCTGAAAATTAAGAAGTTATCATACTCTTGGCCCGATGAGGCCATGCCTGGCCAATCACTGTCTTGAATTAAAACTAAATCAGTATAGCCGCTTGGGTCTCCGTTAGCATCTAAAGAAGTGATGGCAGCAACTTTCACTTCATCATTGCCGCCCCTTTCAATAACAGGGAAAATAGCGCTATCCGGTTCGCAAGTAACAATACCAGTTTTCCAGATAATGTCTATTCGTTCGGTTTGAGCTTGAATACTTTGATTGGCTTCGTCATCTACATTCACTAAAATGTTATCGTAACCTGCATTCAGAGATCTCAATTGATAAATAGCATCAGCATCGGTCACTTCATCCGGGTCTACATCGAGAGTGAAGACAGAACCAGACAGAGGGTCTGTGATTAAGGTATACCAAATGTTAATAAAGCGAGAACCATCTGTTCTTCTAATGGCCAGTGTGTCTGGAGTTAAAAAGTTGTCATAAGTACGGCCGTTAACCGTATAACTTGACACTTCATCATTATTACCTCTACCAAACTGAATGTTGTAACTACCACCAGAGACAATATCATTACCGGCATCACTTGGTGCAATAACACCTGTGTCATCAGTATTTACGCCTGTGCGCGCGCTAACCGTAATACTTGAGATAGTGGTTTGGCCATAGGAAATCGAACACAATAGGAGTGTTAATGCGAAAAAGATCCATTTCGCAAAAGGGGATAGGTTTCTGGAAATAGGCGATATGCTACAGCGAGCTGCCATTTCTGGGTATAGTTCGATTTAAAATGTTGGTGGTTAAGCAATCGTGGCCACGCTTTTTGGCGCCTACGTTAAGGACTAAAAAATCGTGTGAAGAACGTTTTTATGATTATGGACGTCAAAAAAATGTATTTTAAATGAGATATCCAATAACCTCGACAGGGTATTTGGGTCTTTCACTAAGTAGAGCCCAATTAATTATTCGAATAAGACAAAAATGAGCGTTTAGCGGATGATCACCTTGAGTGAGTACTTCTGACCAGACTTAGAAACGGCTTGGACGATATTCAGTCCTTTTGGCATTGAAGTAGTGTTTAATTCCAGTACTCCTGAAGTTCCGGTTACTTCTATTGGCTCGTAAAGAAGTTGTATTCCTGATGTAGTAATCAAGTTGAATTGAAGCTCTTCTTCCTCTTCAAATCGGTAATTTACAACGATTGATTCTCCTTTATCCACCGGATTAGTATCCAACCATACAGTATTTAATCCAGCGAGTTCAATATTGATGGCTCTTACTTCAGAATAGCTGTATTCACCTGAGAAATCAGTTTGCTTCAATCTGTAGAAATTAAAGCCATTTAACGGTAGCGCATCAAGATATTGGTAGTTGATCAATGTGGTACTATTTCCTGCTCCATCCATTCTTGCAAGAGGTACAAAGTCTGTTCCGTTAGCACTTCTTTCTATAGTGAAATAAGAGTTATTGGATTCATCTGCTGTTGTCCAGGTGAGTTGTACTTTCTGATCTGCAGTTGGCTTAGCTTCAAAAGCAATTAAAGTGATTGGTAGGGCAGCGACTTCTTGAGAACCTAATGTGTAGTAGTCTCCATCATTAAAATCTACTTCAAAACTGACGGTTTTATTTACAGCGTCTATAGAAGAAGGGCTGATATACGTTGTAGCTGAAGTAAAGTCTCCATCTGAATCTACCATTAGTCTTACCTGATTAAGGTTATTGGTTCCTAACCCCGAAGGTCCAGTTACAGTACTTAAATCATAAGTGATGGTTACCGTTCCAACAGTTCCTGATTCTTGAACTCTCCACTCTCTGAATAATCTACTATTGATCTCAGTTGGATCATACTCAATGTTGCCCTCATCTCTAGTGCCTTCAATTTGCACATTATCGTTAGCCCAGAGCAACCAAGAATCATCATTGGCCAATGAATTGATCTCCATTGTTACTAGTGCATCGTTGTTTTCACTTTTTGATTTGAGCTGAGTGAAACAAGAGTTATCATCTCTTCCAATACCAGCAATGTCACTATTGTAGCCTGCATCTTCTGCGTAAACCCAAATATCGGTATCACCTGAAGAGACATAATTGAGGCCATTGTTATTTTTAGTAATGCCGTATTTAACAGCTAGGTAAGTTTCTACTTTATTTCTGTCGGCAGCACTTAATTCTTGACCGAAAACAATGGATTCAGCAATGAAGCCTTGGAATTGAGAAGCCTGATTCCCATCATCATGATTACCAATTGCATATTGTGCACTATTATTGTTACCAGAGAGTGCAGTGTTGGTGGAGGTGCCATTCGCCACATTCTCTCCATTTACATAAAGCTGAATTGAACCAGCTGTTGCTGCTTGCTGTCTAGTACCCACGAAAATGTATGGCTCAAAATCATTGTAGGTTGTACCATCTGGACTTCTAGCATCAAGATCATCATCGTTAGATGCGTTCATATGAACTCTACCATCTGTTATACCTAATCCATAATCTTGATCAGAATCAGAGTCTCCATTACTCAAGAAAGTAGGAGCTGCTTCAAAATCAGTTGTTGATCCGCCTGCCTGACCTGTTGAGAAAACAGTGATCAATGATAGATTACCAGTTACGTTTGTACCTGTTGATGATGCCATGTAAGCGGCATTACTTGAATTTGGGTCAGTGAATTGAATGGCAGGGTTAAAATTGAACTCGTCAGTTTGATACAACGGTTCAACAGGTACAGATCCTCCTAAGTCAACCTCACTCGCATTTCTTCCGCTTGAGCTTTGATCTGCCCATGTTCCTAAGACATTTCCATCAGTAGTTGTTCCTGTACCGACATCGCCTTTTAACCAATAGTCAAGGTTGGCTGTAATCCCTCCTGGTCCACATGTAATACTATTAGTAACGCCCAATGTAAAATAATCACCATTGTTGAAATCGATATTATTGAAAGTGATGACATCTCCATTTAATGTGCCTCCTGAGAATGTGGTACCACTGGCCATTGTGCCACCTGATGCGGAAGGCGAAACGATTAGTTTGAAGTTGGAAGCATTGTTTCCATAGCCAAGTCCAGTCAAATCAAAGCTAATGGTTGTATTACCAACCGTCCCTGTCTCTTGAACTCTCCATACTCTTGTAATTCTATCAGCAACTCCTGTTGGTACGTCAGTATTCTGCGAAGTAGTGGCAGCGGCATCATTTCCCCAGATCAAGAATGAGTCATCTGTGCTAAAAGTGTTTAGGTTAGATACGTTATCACTTTCTATAGACCCGTTACCAATGGTTACAATAGAAGCATCGTTGTTACTTTTCGATTGTTTTTGTGAGAGACAAGAATCATCATCTCGACCAATACCTGTAATGTCATTATTATAACCAGTGTTGGTAGATCTGTCCCAAATGATGCCACCATCACTAGCGAGATAATTACCACCTGTGCCAGTTTCTCCTATAGTAACACCATATTTGATAGCCAAGTAAGAGGCCACTCTTTGTCTTTCAACAGAAGTCAGATCATCACTATAAACAACAATTTCACTGATAGTACCATCTAAATAATCTCTTCTGGCAGGTAATGCAACATCAACACCATCAGGAGATGCAGCAATTGTGATATCATTGGATGTATCATTTGAATTTGTGCCGGAGGCAGGATTGATTTGTCCAGTTCCATAATCATAGCTAAAGGTATCATTAGAGCCATCTGTCCATGCCGTCAGAAGTGATGGGTTATTAAATCCTGGGTCAACAAAATTGGTTCCAGTATAAGCATCTCTGTGATATTCTAATTGACTGACTTCATTATCCGTGGCAATGCCCCAGCCTTCACTCCAATTCCATGTCTCAGTTTTGATGATATAGGGCGAATAACCAACTGATGCATCTGTATGACTACCTACTACCGCTAAGAACTGATTTTCAAAATCAGGAAGAGAGCCATCGGGAATGGTCATATAGTCATTGTCTGTAGCACTGAAATCTACAGATGGATTGAAGTTGATTACGTTGGTGTTATAAGCAGGTGAATTAAATGCTGTGGCATCGTTAGAGCCTGCTTGGTCAGACCATGTGGTTACGGTTGCTCCATTCACAGTGGTGCTGGTTCCTAAATTTGCTCTCAGCCATATCTCAAGATTGGTATCAACTCCACCTGGTGAACAGCTAATGAAACCGGTACCAATAGTAAAGAACTCTCCAGCTGCTAAATTGACGTTATTAAAGGTGAGTGTATTACCCGATACAGTTCCGCCTGTAATAACTGTTGCTCCAGTCATGCTGCCATTAGCAGAACTTGGAGCCACCAATAAACTAAAATCATCTTGGCCTGGTGTGCTGCCCGTGATTGTAAAAGCTAGCTCAGATAGGTCAAAACTGATAGATACATCTCCAGATTCACCAGTTTCAGAAACCCTCCAGATTCTTGTAGTTCTTTGATTGATCAATGAAGGTAAATCAGTGGCTGTTTCGTCATTGCTACCATTATCATTACCCCAGATCAAGAAGGTTTCATCACTTGGGAAGGAAGTCGCTCTTTCAATAGTGACTACGCTATTCTGATTTTCACTTCTAGATCTTAATTGTTCAAATTCTGATTTGTCATCTCTGGCAATACCTGCAATGTCAAAATCGTAATCTTCAAATCCACCTAATGCTGTACCTAAGTTGGTATTGTAAATGATGTCTCCATCTGCATTGAAATAATTCTGTTGTGAAGAATTCTGATCAAGGGTGATACCGTATTTGAGGGCAAGATAAGATTCAATTCTATTTCTTTGAGATAATAAGAAGCTACCAGGCTCATTGCAATAAATAAATTCTGCAATTTCTCCCTCGAAATAATTGTCAGCATTGCTAGAACCATCAGGGTATTGTGCTCCACCTCCGGAAGCACCTAGCTCAATGTCACCGTTATGATCATATAACAGACCTACATTTTGGAGATCACCCATAAAGGCACCATTTAGGTAACCTGAAAGAGTTCCGGTGGATGTGTTGTTGCCATCCAATTCCAGAGTGATGATATACTCAGTGTTAGCAGCGATACTAGCACTTACGGTTTGAATGGCTCCATCATTCCAAGGTGAACCCACACCACCTCCGTCAGTAGCTTCTCTGTTCCATGCACTCAACAACACACTACCATTTTCAATATAGAATATGATGCCTCTTGTACCTCCACCTTGTTCATAGATCACTTGTCTTGTTGTGATATCTGTGGCATCCGTTCTGAACGCAATATTGATTCCTTTTTTGGCATAAAAATTATTGGGAGAGGTGAGACCAGTAATGTTGAAGTCTTCGTTATTTGGTGTCGTTAGCGATGTAGAACCACTAAAATCTACTGACTGATTAAAGTTGATATTTTGAATACCTACCCCAGTGTTATCATCTACATAACTTGGGTCTCCAAAACCAGTAGAAAAGTCATTATCACCGATCCAGTGATCTTGCCAATCGCTAACTGGAGAACCATCGGTTGATGTCGTCACGTCAGCTGTTTCATTGGCTTTTAGCCAAGTGGCAAGTGCTGCTTTGTACCCACCAGGACCTTCTGCTCTTGTTAGCTCATCATCAGAAGCTACAGCAGCTGTTGTAGATGCAATAAGGTCTAATCCAGATACTGAAGATAGAGTGCCAGTAGGAAATGTATTGATATCTGTCAAGTCGACATCAGGATCAGTATCGTCTACATCACTTGCAAAAATGGAGTAGCCAAAGACCACTTGATTAGCCGAAATATTGAGTTCGTCAAAGGCTACAGCCACGCCTTGTACGGTCTGTGAACCTAGTTCTAGTAAGGGAAGTGGATCATCGCCAAGCGCTTGTCTTCTTAAAATCAAAAATTCGTTATAGGTTACACCTGTTCCAGGCCAATCATTTGTTGTGCCGGCTTCGTCACCATTGATCGTGACCATGTTGGAGTAGCTTGCAGGTTCATTGTTGCTATCCAAAGAAAGAATCGCTGCGATTTTTACTTGGTCATTTCCTCCTCTTTCGATAATAGTGAATACCGCATTTTCTGGTGTTGAAGTAACCACGCCATTGTACCAAATCACATCGACTCTTTCAATTTGAGCCTGGATAGTATTACCAGCTAGGTCATCCTCATTTACTAGAATATTATCATATCCTGCATTTAGGGCATCCAATAAATAAATGGCATCAGCATCAGTTGTAGCTTCTGGAACGAGATCGTAGGATGTAGCAGCATCTTCTGCCATTTCGTACCAGATATTAACGAAATTACCACCATCAGTTCTTTTAAGAGCGAATGTATCTGGCTTTACAAAGTTGTTGAAAACTGTAGAATTGATTTCATAGCTAATCACTACATCATTGTCACCTGTGCCAGCGACACCAGTAGCATCCACACCATTTCTTACCGTGTAGTTAACTCCTGCTGTAACACCAGTACCTGCATCATTGGGAGCTGTTTGTGTATAGGATGAGAATGTTGGGGTAGCGGTGGTAATATTAATTACCGAGATCTGATCAACTTGAGCGGAAAGATTAGAGCAAAGAAATACTAGGGCTGCCAGAATGAATATTCTGCAGTGCTTAGGTGAAGGCAATACGTGAGTCCCCATCAGCGTTTTGAACGCCATAGTATTAATAGCTCGATTTGGTGAGTTATGTCTCTTTACGTGTTGCACAGTGTCGATCCTTGAATAAATCAAAGTCAACATCATGCCAACAGTTAGGTTGATAGGTTTGCCGTGTAAAAATGCACATTTAATCATTTTTACTCGTCATGCATACTAGTTTTTTTCTCCTTTTGGGACAAAAAATGCTAGTATGGGAATAGTACCCTAATTAATGGGGTTTACCCTACTGAAATTGATGATTAAAACTGAAAAAATTATCTAATCAGTAGGCGCTTGGTAGTGCTCTTGTTTGAACCGTTGAATAGCTTAATGAAATAAACTCCTTTTGGTAAGCTTGGTAGTTGCCAGTCTAAAGTTTGTGTATTGGCAGAAACTTGCTTTTCTAGCATTAATTGGCCTTTTGAATTGTAAAGTGTGAGTGTACCCATTACCTCATTAATTCCAGAAACTTCAATTCTTAGTATCTGATTTGAACCCACAGGGTTTGGATAAAGATTGAGGTTCAAGTCTTCTTTTTGTTCAAAAGGAACTCTAACAATTTCACTAAAATCATAGGTGCCACTAAAGTCCACTTGCCTTATTCGATAGAAATTATTTCCTGAATAAGGTCTGTCATCACTGAATTGATAGAGCAGAAGCTCACTGCTATTTCCGGCACCTTGAACTAGACCAATTGATTCGAATACTTCAGCATTTGTACTTCTTTCAACACTAAAGTGCGAGTTATTACTTTCGCTTGCAGTAGCCCATCTTAGAAGAACTTCATTTTCAAGTGCGGTAGCTGTAAAGCTTAATAATTCTACAGGAAGTGCATCATTCTCTAATGAGCCTAGAGTAAAATAGAACCCTGTAGCTTCTTCATAATCGACATTGAAGGTGACCGTTTTGGTGCTGTTATTAAAGCTAGATGGAGAAGTTAGGGTTACTCCTGAGCTGAAGTCCGAATCCACAGACCTCATTAGTCTAACTTGGCTTAGATCATTGTCTCCAGTTGGCGTGCCAGTGATAGCACTCAAATCAAAAGTTACAGATACAGTTCCTACCGTCCCTGTTTCTTGAGCTTGCCATTCTCTGTTTAGTCTACTATTGATAGTCGCAGGGCGCTCGTTATTGTCGATAGCTTCTACATCAGCGTTATCATTACCCCATATGAAGAAGGATTGGTCGTTGCTGAATGAACTTGTGCTAATGTCTACAATGGCGTCTGAGTTTTCACTTTTTGAATGTAGTTGCTCGAAACATGAGCCGTCATCTTTACCAATTCCTGCAATGTCATTGTAGAATGTTGCTCCTCTGGTATCGTAATCCCATATAACGGTTTCATCTGAGCTTCGATAATCTCTTTCATCGAAAGCCGTTCCCCCGTCATCCCCATCTGCGATGGATCGTGTTAGACCATATTTTAATGCTAAGTAAGATTCAACACGGGTTCTTTCATTGGCAGTAAGCACTGAGGAGAACACGATGGTTTCACTAATCTCCCCTTGGAACTGGCCAGCAGTTGTGCCTGTACTTCCATTGCCGATTCCGAAGCTTGTCGGTGTACTGAGTGCACCGTTATCGCCTGTAACGCTAGTAGCTACATTGTCGGAATCTATAAATAAGTTTAATTCTCCTGTGGACTGAAGTCTGGTTGCTGAGGCAATATAAAAATCTCCATTATTGTAGGTCAGAGGACTTGTTAAATTATGATCGTCATTTACAGTGCCATTAAAGACCACTTGTCCTTGATAAACCCCTAAACCGTATACATCATCTTCTGCATTTCTAACCCCAACCAAAGTTGGTGTATCGTCAAAATCATTTAACGTTCCCTGACTTTGAGCAGTTTTGAACACGGAGATCATAGTGACATCACCAGAGAAATCACTACCTCCATTCGTAGAAATATAGGACGCATTACTTGTGTTTGGATCTGTAAATAAGACACTTGGGTTAAAGTTAACCTCGTTAGTCCTGTAGATAGGCTCAACTGGAGTACCTCCGCCCAGGTCATTTTCAGAGCCTGTTCTGCCTGCCAACCCTTGGTCATTCCATTGTTCGACATCAGATCCATTTGTGGCAAGAGTAGAGCCAGCATCTGAGAAGACTTGGACATCTGCTTTCAGCCATAATTCTAGATTAGTATTAACACCACCAGGCCCGCAAATAGCAGTTACACCTAATGTGATGTATTCTCCATCTGCAAGGTTCACATCAGCAAAACTTAAAACGCTGCCATTAAATGTTCCTCCCGTAACCAGAGTAGCTCCAGACATGGTGCCACCGCTTCCACTTCCGGCTATCATCAGGCGGTAATTGTCTGGATTGGAAGTACCAAAACCAGTTCCAGTCAGATCGAATTCAATTTCTGTATTACCTACCGTTCCAATGTCTTCAAACCTCCAAACTCTGGCCATCCTTTCACTCAATTCAGCCGGAATATCCGCCATATTAGTTGAGGCTGCTGCTGTTGAACCACCATCATTGCCCCAAACCAGATAATCTCCATTGTCGTCAAAGTTGTTGGTGTTGGCCTCATTGGTTGCTGCCACAGTACCAAGTCCTACAATGAGGATATCATCTGAGTTCACTGATCTAGATTGCTTTTGACTATGACAGCTGGCATCATCTCGTCCGATACCAGCAATATCCTGGTTATAAGAAGAATTGTCCGTGGCATTCCATAGGACGGTTGATCCATCAGAGAAGAGGTAATTTGTTGGTGTGGTTTGGTCTAGAGTAATTCCATACTTAATGGCCATGTATGTTTCTACCTGTTGGATTTCAGTTGCGGTCAGTCCGCCTCCCTGGAAGGCAATTAAGTCACCTATTGTACCCGTTAACCTGTTTCCACCTGAGGCATCATCGCCCAAGTCTACGCTGAAAGAACCTGCCGAGGCGTTGGCACTTGCAGCGTTATAACTACTGGCAAATGCTTCACTATTTTGGAAAATGTCAGCGGTTGTTCCTGAAGGATGATTGATCGTCCATAAGTTGTAGCTGTCTTCATTAATAGTAGGAGAGAAAATGTTGTTACTCGCATACCTTCTGTTAATGAAGAAGTGTCTTCTACCACCGCTTCCAAACTCGAAAAAGGCTTTGTCACTTCCAGAAGCGCTATTATAATTTCCTGTCAAGAAGATATCTAATCCAGCAAGAGTAGTAGTAAATGATCCTTCTAAACTGGTAGCGTCATCTGCAAAAGAAATGACAGGATTAAAGTTTGCTTCACCAGTTTCGAACGTGGTCCTCGTATCTGGATCATCTAGATTTCCAGAGTTTGCGCTCTGATCATTCCACTGACGTACAGACTCTCCATCATTAGCAGGAGTCGTTCCCGCATCTGTAAACACCTCTAAATCTGCTCTGATCCAGAATGAAAGATTGGTTGTAATTCCTCCAGGCCCACATAATTCTCGTGCTGTGCCTAAAGTGAAATAGTCGCCATCCGCGAAATCAATTCCACTAAATGTCACCACATTAGAAGAGAAGGTATTGGCAGGTATAATGGTTGGAGATGTGAGTGAAGAGTTGGAAGAGATGATCAATTGATAATCGCTCAACGATCCAGTATAACCAAGGCCTGTCAAATCAAAGCTGATCTGTGTATCGCCAACTGTTGAAGCATTTTCATCAACCCTCCAAATAGTCTGCATGCGTTGAGTAATTGTTCCTTCTGTATAGGCGACTACATCTGCAGAGTTACTGCTTGCTCCGTCATTACCCCAGATCAAAAAGGCATCATTATTAGCAAATGTATTGGGGTTGGAGGCGTTGTCAGCTGCAATGGTTCCTAAACCAATTGAAACAATTGAATTCGAATTCTCACTTTTAGATTGTAGCTGTAGTAGACAAGAATCATCATCACGGCCAATGCCTGCAATGTCATTATCATAACCTGTATTGGTTGACGCTTCCCAGATGATACCGCCATCTGCCGCTGTATAATCTGTAGCAGATGTTTGATCTAATGTGATTCCATACTTAATGGCGAGATAACTTTCTACTCTATTTCTTTCTGCAGGAGTTAAGGCTTTTTTGAAGATGATCATTTCGCCCATATCACTTTGGGTAAAGAAATTATCATTAGGTCCAGAACCCAATGCAAAATCTCCATCGAGTGAAGTATCAAGCGTTTCATTGGCCTCTGTATCTTCAGAATTACCATTAATAAAAAGTTCTCTTAACTGACCTGTCTCTGAGGTAACTGTAGCAATGACCAATTCGTCTAGAATATCTCTAGAATCTAGATTCGGAGAAGCAAAAAGATCTGACCTTAGGTTGTTGCCATTATTCTCAAAATAGGCTGCTCTTATTGAACTAGAGTTGGCCTGCCAACCGGCAATGACTTCAGTACTTACTTGAGTGAACCTCTTAAAGGCGAAGAAAATTGTATTGTCTGCAGCATCAAAAAGTACGCTTGCCTGAAAATCATCTTGGTTTAACTGATCATCAGTACCATTAAAAGACAGCATTGGGTTAAAATTTAAACCATTAGCTGTAAGAGTTGGCTCACTTCGAGTTACTCTTGTTGTTACGTTAGGCAAGCCTGGATTGACAACGGTATTGGTCCATTCATCAACATCACCCGAAGAGGTGTTTGCGCTATTATTTTTAGTGCCAGAATTGGCTTGCAGCCAGAGGGTCTGATCTCCTGTTACTCCACCTGGCCCACAGGATGTAAATTCTGTACTTAATGTGAAGTATTCTTGATGGTTAAGATTTACGTTAGAGAAAGTAAGGAAAGTTCTACCGTCAATAGTACTTGTTGTTCCATCTGTAATGATTTGGGCATTACTGAAGTCTCCAGAAGTTTCGCTTCCAGCAATTAATAAACCAAAGGTTCTGGGCTCTGTGCCATACCCAAGGTCGGTGATGTCGAAAGAAACATCTGTTACTCCAACTTCATTTACTTCAGAGGCCCTCCATATTCTGGTTAATCTGTTCTCAACCGAGTCAGGCACATTAAGAGTGGTTTCTGTCAGGGCACCAGCATCATTTCCCCAAATCAGCCAAGTATCGTTGGTTCCAATAGAAGAGTTTCTACTTATGCGAACTAGACTATTGTCATTCTCACTTTGGCTTTGAAGCTGCAGCAGAGCAGAATCATCATCTCTGCCAATGCCTGCTATGTCATTGTTGTATTCTAAGAATCCACCAATTGAGCTCGAAATGCCGGTGTCGAAAATGATTGTTCCAGCTGAATTGACATAGGTAATTGGAGTGCTTTGATCTAGAGTTATACCATACTTGATAGCCAAGTAACTCTCTATTTGCTTCCTTTGGGCAGTGCTGAATGAAGGTGGTGCATTACAATAGATAAATTCTGAAATGCTACCATAAAATGAGGCTGCTGCTCCAACGCCATCGTTATATCTGGATTCATTATTAATGTTGCCTAAACCAATTTCTTCTGGGGTTGTAGTATTTGATAATAACTGATCTAGACCGGAGACAGTACCAAACTGTTCTCCATTCAAATAGCCGGTCAAGTTCCCTGTTCCGCCATCAAACTCAAGGGTGATGATGTATTCTGTCTCTGTCGAAATTGATGAGGTACTCACATCGCTAAAGCCCCAACCTCCTGAAGATGGGTCATTCCAAGCTCCGAGATATAGACTGCCTCCCGAGATATAAACATTGAGACCTCTGTCTTGATCGCCTTGCTCATAGAGCTGTTGCTTGGTGCTAATGTCATTACCTGTTCTAAAGGCTAGGTTAATCCCTTTTGTATCGTACGGGCCTCCTGTATTGAAATCGGTATTATTAGGAATTTGTAGGCCACGATCGACCCCGTCAACAAAGTCTACTGTTGCATTGAAATTGATGTCTTCAAGTCCTGATCCTGACCCGTCTAATAAAGTGGGTGATGTGCCTAGGGATACAGCATCATGATCGCCTTCCCACTGGTCTTCCCATTCCGTAACTGAATTATTATTACTAGTAGTAACGCCAACCGTGTCAAGCTCATTAGCCTTGAACCAAGTGTTTAGGGCGTTTTTATAACCTCCTGGGCCGACAGCTCTTCTTAGGTTATTGTCATTGGCTACAGCAGTAGAAACACCAGCAATGAGGTCTAATCCACTTGAACTGGTGGATCTTGGATAGTTCGTTTCATTGGTAAAATCAACTAGGTCTGTGCCTGTTGCTGTAACGTCATCAGCAAAGATGGAATAGCCATAGACGATTTCGTTAGCTCCAATGCCGAATTCAGTGAAAGATATAGCACTACCATGTAAAAACTGCTGACCTAGGTCGACTTGCGGAATAGGTTCTGAGGTAAGATCTTGGCGCCTCATTACTAAAGAATAAAGCTCATCTGCACCACCAGAAGCATCTAGTCTTCCCCAGTCTCCGTCATTGTCTCTGACTCTGATCACATTTGCATAGTAATCGCTAGGGTCACCATTTGAATCAAGAGTTTTGATTGCAGCTACTCTAACATCATCATTTCCACCTCTGTCAACTAGTGGAAAAACAGCATTATCTGGAGTAGAAGTCAGAACACCTGACTTATATATGATGTCTATACGTTCTACATTGGCAAAGTTGGTAGATGAATTCACTAGAATGTTGTCATAGCCAACATTTGAATAGCCCGTCTGATATATGGCTTCTTCATTCTCGATTCGATCAGGATAGATAAAGATTCGATCTGGGTCGAAAGAGGTATCAATTTGATCTCCATCAACTGGAGGAATTTCATAGAAGATGATCAACTGCCTACCATTGTCTACTCTTCGAATCACCAATGTATCTGGAGCTACAAAATTAAAGTAACTAAGGTCACCTCCGCCTGGATTGATCATGTATTCAGTAATGAACTCATTATTGGCTTGGCCGAAGTAAATGTCGTATTCAGTGGAGGCGCTTACATCGCCAGAAGCATCAGGTGCTGAAGTAACGCGAACGATCGCATCTTCTGTTGCGGTTGTATTACTAAATGTAGCGGAGGAAATAGGGGTTTGACCAAAGGCATGGCCAATGGAAAAAACGCATATAAGAGTAAGTACAAGAAGTCTGGAGCTTCTGGTAGCTAACATTGTGTTTAGGCAAAAATTAGTTCGAACTTATGTTTTCACAGGTTCGGCTGAGTACAGCAAAAATAGCAAACTATTTCTACTATATACTCTAATAGAGGAATTTCCCCCCTTCGACTTCAATAGTTACTGCAGGTTTTTCAGCGTCTTCCACTCTACCTATGATCTTGGCAGGAATACCAAAGGAGTTTGAGATGTCAATGATTGATTGGGCATGAGATTCATCGATATAGATCTCCATTCTATGACCCATATTGAATACCTTATACATCTCCTTCCAATCAGTTCCGCTCTCTTCTTTGATCATTTTGAAAAGTGGAGGTATTGGCAGCAGATTGTCTTTCACAATGTGCATACTGTTGATGAAATGCAAAATCTTGGTCTGAGCACCACCACTACAGTGAATGATTCCTCCAATTTCTGACCTTAATTCTTTTAATATTTCAATGATGACAGGAGCGTAAGTTCTTGTAGGAGAGAGGACTAATTTACCTGCATCTAGAGGGCTTCCTTCAACAGAATCTGTCAGTTTTTTACTTCCTGAATACACCAAATCACTTGGCACTGAAGGGTCAAAACTTTCTGGATATTTTTCTGCCAGATATTTATCAAAAACATCATGGCGAGCGGAGGTTAAACCGTTAGAGCCCATCCCTCCATTATATTCTGCTTCATAATTTGCTTGTCCATATGAAGCTAATCCAACGATAACCTGACCTGGTTTTATGCTCTCGTTTGTGATAACATCTTCTCTCTTCATTCTAGCAATCACAGTGCTGTCTACTACAACAGTTCTTACTAGATCCCCTAAGTCTGCTGTTTCACCACCAGTGCTGATGATATTTAAGCCGTTATCTCTCAGCATTTGAAGTACCTCTTCAGTACCATTGATCAAAGCTGAGATAACCTCGCCTGGGATTAAGTTTTTATTTCGACCAATAGTAGATGATAGCAGAATATTGTCAGTAGCTCCTACACAAAGCAGGTCATCAATATTCATGATGATGGCATCTTGAGCTATTCCTTTCCAGACCGATACATCGCCCGTTTCTTTCCAGTACATGTACGCTAGTGAAGACTTAGTGCCAGCACCATCGGCATGCATAATGTTACAAAATGCATCATCACCACCCATGAAATCAGGGACTACCTTACAGAATGCATTTGGAAAGATGCCTTTATCCAAATTCTTTATGGCATTATGAACATCTTCTTTTGAGGCAGAAACCCCGCGTTGCATATATCTGTCGCTCATGATCAATCGATTAAGGCACAAAATTAAAAAAGCCTCCCAAAAAGGAGGCTTTCATATTCGAAATCTTGAAAGACTATTTTTCTATATCGATTACTTTGAACTCAGTTCTACGATTTTCTTGATGTTGTTCTTCACTACAAGGAACATCATTTTCGCAACCATTGATCAACTGAGATTCTCCATATCCCACTGCAACTAATCTTTCTCTAGAAATACCTTGAGAAACAATATAGTCAACCGCAGACTGTGCTCTTCTTTGAGAAAGGTCTTGGTTAAAGTCATCTCCAGCTCTGGAGTCAGTATGAGAACTCAACTCTATTCTAACATTTGGGTTGTCGGCTAATAGAACGACTAGTTTATCCAATTCAGCAGCTGCATCTGCACGGATGTCAGCTCTGTTTAGGTCATAATAGATATTGGAAAGCACAATGGCTTTATTGAGTATAATCGGGTCAAGAGTCACCTCAGCATCAAATACCTTCTCAGTGAATCTTTCGACTAGGTCTTCTTGAGCTACTCTCTCACCAACAGTCGAGAAGATGCTTCTTTCAGTGAAGAAGTTCTCTTTGTCACCAATGAGAGTGTAAGTTCTTTCTGGGTCTACAGGAAAGCTAAATGATCCTGCTCGGCTACTAATGATATCATCTACCATTACTCCATTTTCGTCCATCAGTTTGACCTGCACATTGCCAAGAATGGTTTGAACACTATCATCACCTCTTTGGTATGTGGTTCCTTTTAACAAGTAAGTGATCTGCTTTAAATCGCTAGAATTGTCAACAAAGCTATAGATGTCATCTCCACCTGCCCCTCCATCTCTGTTAGAGCTTAAAAATCCTTCAAATGGGAAATCAGTATAGATCAGGCCAAAGTCATCTGCAGAAGTATTAAAAGAAGGCCCTAAATTTCTTACCGTAACAGTTCCTGCGCGATTAATTGCTTCAAACAAATCAAGTTGCCCAAATCCTGCGTGGCCATCACTGGCAAAAAATAGTTTATTATCAGGAGAAACATAAGGAAATACCTCATCGCCAGCAGTATTGATCTCTGGTCCCATATTGGCAACATCTGACCATCTACCTCGAGCATTTAAAGTTGCTCTGTAAATATCTGAGCCTCCATATCCTCCTGGTCGGTCACTCGCGAAGTAAATAGTGTTGCCACTATTGTTGAATACTGGAGTTGTATCCCAATAAGATGGAGAATTGATCGGCATTGAAACCGGCTTTGACCAAGTACCATCCTTTTTGGTAGAAATAAAGAGGTCTACGCTTCTTCTTCCTTTTTTCTCATCTGAATTGCCTTTTGCAAAGACAGACGTATTTCCATCAGGAGAAAAGGCAATACTTCCTTCATTAATATTCAATTCGTTAAACTGACCAGGCATGCTGCCAGCCGTACTTTCATCAACCTTCAAACCAGCAAGCTTTACACGATAGATATCGCTAAAAGGAATATCATATCGATCAAATTTTTCAGGCTCACTTAATGAGACATAGTAAAGGTCACCATTGTAGTATGAAGGGCTATATTCTGAGTTCTCAGTGTTGATGCCATTTAACAATTCCACATCAACATTTCTTACAAAAAGGCTGATGCTGTCGAGCTTAGAAAGGTTTTTGATCTCAGCCTCGGCTCTTTCTTTGTGAACCTCCACAGAAGCATAGCTCACATATTCTTCAAGCACTCGTTTGGCATCATCGTATTGCTCATTGGCTTTGAGTGACATCGCGTAGTTAATTTCTAACTCTGCATTATCATAGCCTCCTGCAATGGCTTTTTCATAATAAGGGATGGCCTCTTTCGGCCTGCCTAATTTTCTGTAAGACTCAGCTGCGTAGTAATTGATATCAGCTGCATTGGGGTTATTCTCTAGTTCGGCTTCAAAATCATTTAAAGCAGCAATGTAGTTTTCGTCTTCTACGTAGTTCTTAAGGTATTTGGGTGTTTTGTCAGATTCTTTCTTATCTGTTTTAGCAGCCGTTGCCGCAGCTGACTGGTTTTGCTCAAAACTTGAATTGCTTGGTGCTACAGCAGACTTTTTTGGCTCTTCTTGCACACCTAAGAAGTTGACGCTTTTTGACGAGCCACAAGCGGCAAGAGCCAGAAGTAGAAAGGAATATAGTAGATGTCTGATTTTCATCCGATGCGTTTACATACCTACGATACTTTAATTATACGGTTTCTGAAGCAGGAAAGTATCTTTTTAACCAACTTTCATTGATTTTAACTTTCCAATCAGTCGATAGTTCAGCTAAAGTTTTAACGTTGTTATTGAAAAACGTGTCATTTGAGCTGATCTTACCCGATTCGATCTCAGATTTTATTTGCTTCATATCGACAAGTAAAATGCTTCCGTTCTTTTCAAAAGCAAGATTAGATCTCTGGAAGAAATCTATACCAAATTGCACTCCAATTTCTTGGATAAACCTGAATTGGCTGTCTATGGAACAACCGCTGGCAGCATTGAACTTTTCATCCGCAGCGATGATCAGAAAATGGTTTTCTCTTATTTCGGAAGATGCCAATAGGTCTTGGCCGTGAGCGGCCCATTGAGACAAAAAGCGATCGGTCAATTGCTTGATCTTTTCTTTTGTATCGCCTTCAATGGGTTTGTCGGACTGGTAAATCCAAATTCTTGAATCAGCTGGTAATTCTGATATACGATCGACCATAATGTCTTAATGAGTTCTTTTTGGTTTATAATACGACCTCAAATGTCGTTTCCATTTCATTATCAACCAATTGCTTGACACTTTAATTCCCATTATGGTGTATAAAGGAACAAATTGACTGTTGACGCATTAATTATAAGTAATGAATAGACTGAAGCTTTACTGCCTTTCGCTTACCCTCATGGTTTTTATCCAGTCCTGTATAGGAACGGATATAGTTGATGATGTGATCGTTCCAGAAGAACTTAATATTGTAACAGGTGTCGATAGCCTAAGAATTGGAGATTCATTTCAATTCGTGGCAGACTATTTTGACTCCTTAGGTCAGAAACAAGACGTGCCACTAGAATGGCTTTCAACTGACAATTCCATCTTGAGTATTGCAACTGATGGAACAGCTACTGCTATAGCCATGGGTGATGTATTTGTAAAAGCATCTTTTGGTGCCGCCTCTGATTCGCTCATGGTCAACTCGGGTGATATGACCTCTGAAATGGTTACTGAAAGATCTGGCAACTTCATGGGGAGGAGCGATTACAATGTAGAAGGGC
This sequence comes from Roseivirga sp., assembly GCA_965267365.1. Lineage (GTDB taxonomy): Bacteria > Bacteroidota > Bacteroidia > Cytophagales > Cyclobacteriaceae > Roseivirga. The sequence continues at coordinate 258,289 of OZ253951.1, forward strand.
TATTCACTCTTTCTGATAAAGGTGATCGACTCGAGCTCGAATTTGACAATTCTTTCAGAGCGAGTAATGGTCCTGGTTTGTTTGTCTACTTAAGTAATGAGATCACAAGGGTTACTGGAGGATTAGAATTAGGTCCTTTACAAAGTAATTCGGGCGGTCAGATCTACACTATTGATAAGGCCGATGCTCAATTGGACACCTACACATTTGTTTTAATCTACTGTAAGCCTTTCGGTGTAACCTTTGGTTATGGCGAATTCGAAAATTAAGAATCATGAAAAGACTGTATTATTTCACTGCATTATTCCTGTTCTCAATTTCGGTATTTGCAGGAGGTGGATGGCCACAAAAGAAGAAGAAAGGATATTTCAAGCTTAGTGAGTTCTTTATCATTTCTGATAAATATTTTACGCCAAGTGGCGATGTTATCGATATTGCTACTTCCTCAATTTATATCACAAGTATTTATGGTGAGTATGGGATTACTGATCGCCTAACGGGAATAGCTTATGTGCCTTTTCTTTCTAGAGCTACCTTGAATGAGCAGGTTTCAGGTTCAACAGGTAATTTAATTGCTCCCGGTGATGCAGTTACTTCTTTGGGAGATTTTGATTTAAGTCTGAAATATGGCCTAATAGTAGATAAGCCCATTGTTGTAAGTGCTACCTTGACTTTCGGTATCCCTTTAGGAATAGATACAGGTGGAGACACTGGAGTACTGCAAACTGGCGATGGTGAATTCAATGTAATGTTAACACTCGAAGCAAGCCGATCTTTCAACCAAGGAAAAGGCTATGTGAATACCTTAGTTGCATTTAACAATCGCTCAAATAATTTCAGCGATGAGTTCAGGGTTGGAGCCGAAGTGGGTCATTGGCTAGGTGGTAAGAGATTCTTGGCAGCCTTAAAGGTATTAAGTGTGAACTCTCTTTATAACGGAAGCGATTTTGAGACACCAAGCAATGGTATTTTCTCAAATAACATCGAGTTTTTAGGCGTAACTCCTGAACTGAATTATTTCTTCAATGACAAATTTGGAGCTTCGGCAGCTGTAGGATTCGCACCTTATGGTAAAAGGGTATTAGCAAGCCCTTCTTATTCAGTAGGGCTCTTTATGAATCTTTAATTAAAGGTTTTCATTCTTGGCAATTAACTCTGCCAAGTCTAATACCTCTACTGAATCTTCTTTCTCTTTGTTTTTCACACCATCTCGCATCATGGTCATACAGAAAGGGCATGCAGCTGCAATTACATTGGCACCCGTTGCTAAGGCTTCTTCCGTTCTTTCAATGTTCACCTCTTTGTTGCCAGGCTCAGCATCTTTGAACATCTGTGCTCCACCTGCTCCACAACAAAGCCCTTTGGTTCGGCATCTTTTCATTTCTACCAATTCCGCATCTAGAGCTTCTAGCACTTCTCTTGGCGCATCATAAATATTATTTGCTCTACCTAAGTAACATGAGTCGTGATAGGTGATTTTCTTTCCTTTGAATTCTCCTCCGCCTTGAAGACCCACTTTGCCTTCGTTGATCAGTTGTTGAAGGAAAGTAGAGTGATGGATTACCTCATAGTTGCCACCTAGTTCAGGATATTCATTCTTGATGGTATTAAAGCAATGAGGGCATGCAGTAACAATTTTCTTTACACCATATCCATCCAATACTTGAATGTTAGCAACTGCCTGCATTTGAAACAAAAACTCATTACCAGCTCTTCTTGCAGGATCACCAGTACAAGTCTCTTCATCTCCAAGCACGGCAAATGAGATACCTACCTTGTTCAATATTTTAATAAAGGCTAGAGTTACCTTTTTGTATCTATCATCAAATGATCCAGCACATCCAACCCAAAATAATACCTCAGGGCTTTCTCCACTTGCGGCCATCTGGGCCATCGTTCTCACTTTAATTTCACTCATGGTTAGTAATTATTTGGATTCATTGTTGATTTCATCGGCCCATTTAAACCTATCTGTAGGTGCAAATTTCCAAGGGGAGAAGCTTGTCTCAATATTTTGGAACATGCCATTCCAAGAAGCAGGAGAACCGGATTCTTCCATAGAAACATATCTTCTCATCTGCAAGATGATCGATAAAGGATCAATATTTACTGGGCAAGCTTCTACGCAAGCATTACAGCTTGTACAAGCGTTAATTTCTTCTTTGGTAATGTAGTCACCTAATAAAGACTTACCGTCTTCTAGGCCCTTACCGCCTTTTGCTATACTGGCGCCTACTTCTTCTGCTCTATCGCGTGTATCCATCATGATCTTTCTTGGAGATAGTTTCTTACCAGTCATATTGGCTGGGCAATTCGAAGTACATCTTCCACACTCAGTGCACGAATATGCATTCATGATATTGACCCAGGAAAGGTCATTTACATCTTTTGCACCGAATCGTTCAACTTCTGCAGGTGGCTCATTACTTCCTTCTACAGGCATGCCAAGCATCATCTTTACTTCGTTGGTTACCACAGGCATGTTATCCATTTCACCTTTTGGTTTCAAATTAGAATACCAAGTGTTTGGAAAGGCTAATGCGATATGTAAATGCTTAGAGTAGGTTACATAAACAGCAAATCCTAGAATGCCAATAATATGGAACCACCAAGCAAATCTTTCAATGAAGATCAAGGTAGAAACGTTTAGTCCTTCAAAAAGTGGAATGAGGAAACTACTGAAGAAAAAAGTACCGGTTTGAGCATAGTGCTCATCCTGACCTTGGATCAACATGTCTGTCGCATTCATCGTCAGAATAGCGAACATTAATATGATTTCAATGACAAGAATAAGGTTGGCATCTAGTGTGGGCCATTTCTTCATCTCGTCTCCGCTGAATCTTTTCACTTTTACCACATTTCTTCGGAGCAAAAAGAACACACAAGAAATGAGGACTCCTACAGCTAAGAATTCGAAAACATTGATCAATACGGTATAGAAGTCACCTAGAAATGGGGCGAAGATTCTATGTGTGCCTGCAACGCCATCAATAACAAATTCTAATACTTCTAGATTGATCACTAGGAAGCCTACATAGATCAAAAGGTGAAGAAAGGCAGGGATGAGTCTTTTAAACATCTTCTTCTGACCAAAGGCCACCAAGAACATGGTCTTCCATCTTTCCGAGGGGTTATCATTCCTGTTGGATGTCTTACCTAGAAAAATATTTTTCCTGATTTGACTAATTCTCTTGTAGAGGAAAAACGTAGCAATTCCGACTACAATTAAAAAGGCGATTTGTGAAACGTATGGCATCATTCTCTAGCTTTCAGACTGTATTGCAGATATATTCTGAATTTATTAAAAATGTTTTGCGTGGATTAACTTTTTGTATACTTTTGTGCCTCCAATTCGAGGTGCTGTAGCTCAGTTGGTAGAGCATCGGACTGAAAATCCGTGAGTCGGTGGTTCGAATCCACTCAGCACCACGCTTCAAGGCCTCTCCATATCGGAGGGGCTTTTTTAGTTTTATGAGTTGGAATCGATTGCAGAGCACATGCGAATATAAAAAGGATGCAGAAAATAGTATGCATGCATACTATTTTATTTTACCCACCTGATTTCTTTTTCTGATAACATTCTGTACTGACCCCTTGGCAGATCTTTCTTTGTGAGGCCTGCAAAAACCACTCTATCAAGCCTAATCACCTGATAACCTAGGCTTTCAAAAATCCTTCTGACGATTCTATTTTTACCTACATGGATCTCTATTCCGAGCTCCTTATCATCAGGGCCAACAATCGCCAAATCGTCTACTTTTACCGGACCATCTTCTAGAGTCAGTCCTTCAACTATAGCCAAGAAGTCATTTTTGGTAATGGGTTTGTCTAAGCTGACCTGATAAACCTTCTTAACCTTGCCTGATGGATGCGTTAGTTTTTTAGCGAGATCTCCATCATTTGTAAAGAGTAACAATCCTGTGGTGGCTCTATCTAGTCTTCCAACTGGAAAGATCTGTTCGTCACAGGCATTTTTGACTAGCTCCATTACTGTTCTTCTCCCTTTAGGATCTGAAGTTGTTGTAATGAAACCCTTAGGCTTGTTGAGCAAGACGTATTGTTTCTTCTCAGGATTGAGCTTTCGTCCATTGAATTTGACTACATCCTTGGTCTGTACTTTGTAACCCATTTCCTTGATCACTTTGCCATTAACAGTCACTTTACCGGCTTCTATCAACTTATCGGCTTCTCTCCGAGAACATACACCTGAATTAGCGATGTATTTATTTAGACGAGTTTCTCCTACAGGAGCTTGCTGAGCTTCGTTTGAAGGATTGCTTTCTCTTTTGTTGCGGGGGGAATTTCTTTTTCTCTGCATAAGATTCAGTATCACTACTGTATTTATGCAAAGCTACTCTTATTCTTCTGAATTTTCAGTGGGAGGAGCAGGTACTTCTGCGTTTTCAGGTCCTATCTCATTTTCAGTTGTAGCAAAATCCTTTGGCATCGGAAGTTCATTTAAATCATTGATACCGAAGTAATCCATGAATTTATCTGAAGTGCCATAAAGAAGAGGTCTACCGATAGACTCCGATTTGCCTTTGATCTCAACCAATTCCTTCTCAAGTAATTTTTGAACTGTATAATCGCAATTTACCCCTCTAATTTGTTCCATTTCAGATTTGGTAACAGGCTGTTTGTAGGCAATGATAGAGAGGGTTTCTAAAGCTGAGGTCGAAAGTCGCTTTTTGGATTGTTGTTTTAGGAGTATTCCGATGCTCGATTGATAGGCTGGTTTTGTCAAAAATTGGTAGCCACCACCAGATTTTACTATTTCAAAAGAGTAATTCTCGGAACTAAATTTAGTCTCTAGTTCCGAGATAGATTTTTCAATGTCCTTTACAGGAACATCAGCCTCAAACATTTCTGTGAGGCATTGTTTGATTTCTTTTAGTTGAATAGGTTTCTGGGCACAGAAGATAAGTGCTTCAATATGATTGCCCAGAAAGTCCATTAGCTGCGCTTACTTAATTTAGCTGCAATAGAGTGCATAGTATGCGGAACTGCTTTCAATCTTTCTTTCGAGATGAGGTTGCCCGTATCAACACAGATACCATAAGTGCCATTTTTGATTCTGATCAAAGCATTCTCAAGATTGTTAATGAACTTCTGTTGACGAGCTGCCAGCTGATTAAGGTTTTCCTTCTCTAGGGTATCAGCACCATCTTCCAACACTTTGGTTGAATTATTTGTGATGTCTTCTCCTGAGTCTCCACCTTTTGAAAGACTTCTTTTAAGCTCAGTTAACTCGTTCTTAGCTTTCTCGATTTTATCTAAAATAAGAGCTTCAAACTCTTTTAATTCGTTCTCTGAATATCTGGTTTTCTCTTCCTGCGCCATACAATTTCGATTCAGTAGTTATAAAAAAGATGCGCTAATTTAAAATTGCACATGCCAATAGCAAAACAATAGATCGTTTTTCAATGATGTTAACTCAATGTTAAGCCATAGAAGTTCCGTTTCACCGATTATCGTTCGGAAAAAAAGTAAAATTCAAGAAGAAATGAGAACAGTGGCTAAACCGCCTGAATCAAAGACATGCGCCTTGTTAGTACAGCATGCTCTATTTTGATTCTATGTTTGATTTGGATGTAACGAAGTATTACATCCGATTTTTTACCTTTTTTGAGGTACTTGTCAATAGTCTGATTAATGATACAGTTCATTGTGGTGGTGAGATTAAGTTGAGTCTTAATGTTAACTTAATATAAGTCAATTTGTTAAAAACTCCATCATGGTGAACAGCAAAATTCTACGAAATGTCAGCTAGGTAAGTAAAGATGCCCTTGGTTTAGAATCTAGTACCTATAGCTACCTTGTCTTTGATGTATGATACCTTGCCTTCGGCAGAAATAATTTCTGTAAGTACCATGTAATAACCCACTCTAGCTCTACCACCTTCATCTCGGGTGCCATCCCATGTAAACGATGGCTCAAGACCAACTAGTTTATTCTCGGTTAGCCTTCTTACTATGTTTCCATTTGAATCGAAAATGGTAATGTTGATTACATTTCCAGGGTCATCAAATTGGTAAGCTATGGTAGTAAAGTCAGAGATACCGGCTAAATCCGGAGAAAAACTTGGCGGGTCTATGCTGATGATCAGCTCTCTTGCTTCTCCAACTCTCGCTTGAGAATTAGCATAGCCAGGAGTAGCATAGTTGTTAGTTGAGGAGGAAGAGAACCAATTATTTTCATCATTACTGCTTCCATTAAAATCTATTCGCTCAAGCGATACACCTTCTGCATCTCCAAGAAGAGGAGAATGGTATGCCTCATCATAATCGAAACGGTCAATTTCTGTTCCTTCTGAATCAAGAATGATCGCGGCACCATTGTCATCCCTCATAGATGGAAGCGATGAGATTTCAATAAACGCAGCTACTTCGGTTGATGGATATTCTGTTTGGATAGAATTAATGTCATCGGTAATCGCTAAGAACTCACCTGGAGCAATAAAGAAATTGGTCTCAAATAAAGCACGGCTATTATTTAACCCGCCAACTCTCCAGTCCTTTAGGTTGATGTACTTGTTTGAATTATTATAAAACTCAACAAATCTCGAGCTGCCTGGTCTTGGATTGAATAAAACTTCATTGACAATAATATCTCCAATCGTGGCAACATCAGGAACTATAAGTGTGCTTGAGTTGAAATTTGAGTCAATTAAATTGCCCGTACAGTCGGTGATAATCGAAACATCAATTGTATAGATCGTATTGGCAGATAGATCTATGTCAGTGTAAAGAGTTATGGTCTTTTGATCATCTCCAATCTGCTGAGCGATGAAATTGACGCCATTATCGATGGCGAAATCTGACAGGGAGATTCTATTAATATCTAGCCTCTCATTGAAATAGAGGGTAATAGTCCCTGGATCAACTTGAATCGAACTGCTTAGTTGAGGACCAACTAAATCTGGGTTTGACCCATTGACTGAATTAACAGCACCTGGTGTACCTCCTGAGCCATCATTTGATCCTGTCCAATTGCTTTCCTCAACGCAAGGGTAAGAAAGATCGATCATCTCAATAGAATAGCCTCCGTTGGCTTTGATAGTGCTTCTATACCAGCTATGGTCAAAGCTAAGTCTAAAGATCTCTTCATTGGAAGAATTAAATAGGCGCAGTGTTTCTGTATCATTATTTAAGTTCGGCCAATTGAAGAGACCCATAGCTCCATAGAATTGACCTAAAACGGAATTGGGCACTAGAGCTAAATATTCACCCGGCAATAGGACTGTGTCTTTCAAGAAACTTGCACCGACAAGGTCAGTCAATACTACACCTTCAAGACTTAAGATATCACTAGAGGCATTGTATAACTCTACATATTCACCTTCCGGTAAGCCTTGTGATGGTGTAGGATTAGCCATCACCTCGGTAATGATCAATTCATAGGCTAATGGACTTCTTCCCTCTGCAAACTCAAATGAGTTACCCGATAAAGAATTACCTGAGCAATCCGTGATGTTGTTTAGGTTAAGTGTATGAACTGTACCTTGAGAAAAAGGAGAAGTTATTTCAATAATGATTTCGTAGCCAAAAGAGTCTTGAAGACTCACAGATTCGGTAGTTATTGAACTAGAGAAGCTGAAATTATTAGTCACTAAAGTGCTCACATCCATAGCCTCGGAAAAACTTAATCCAAAGGTGGTGTCACTTAAAACTTCAAACTTTGACACGGTTGGTGCACTACTATCAGAGTCATTGGTAAAAATAGAATTTTGGGTACCAGGTGTACCTCCGTTGGCATCTTGTGAGGCTGCCCAGTTATCGGGGCTTTGACAAGAAGGATTAAGTCGAATCATTTCCAAACTGAATCCTCCATCATCTTTTGTGTCATCCTTGAACAAGGATTTGTCATAGGCTATTTCAAATACAAGCGAACTATCTGCGTTTTCAAGCCTAGCCTTATCTTGAATAGTAAAAGTTGGGAAAGAATTGATCCCGAGCGTATTGCCAAAAGCAGAAAGGTCTGCCACAGAGGAATTTTTACATAGTATCAGGTATTCGCTTGGGCTTAGGTTGTAATCTCCAATGGCAACTCGGCCTAAATTGTCCGTTAAATAAATTTCATTCAGGGCAATGATCTCTGAAGAATTATTGTAAATCTCAATGTATTCATGTGTAGGAAGGCCTTGGCTAGGGGTAGGTGTAGCCATGATTTCAGTGATCAATAGCTCATTGATCTCAGGAAGTGCACCAAGCTCAAAATTGACTGAGCTCGAAAGCACATTTCCTGCGCAATCTTGTACTGAGAAGTTCAGTGTTTGAGTAATCCCTCTGGCAAATGCAGCATTCAATGTGATATTAATAGATCTACCAAAATCAGAGGTAATAGCTACTTGATTCGTTGTAATTCCAGATTGCAGACTAAAATTGCTAGATATAAGACTTGATTCATCCATTGCCTCACTAAATGAAAGCGCGAGTTCAGTAGTAGATATAATCGAGAGGCTCGTTAATGAAGGAGCAACTACATCAGGAGAGTTGTCGAAAACTGAATTTATTTGACCAGGTGTTCCCTGGTTAGCATCAGTGGAAGCAGCATAATTCAATTGATCAAAACATGCTTTTTCTGGGTTGATGAGTTCCAAACTATATCCTCCATCTTCTTTACTTTCATCATTATAGAATGCAACCGTATAGGATAGGGAGTCTATTATTTGATCATTTCTATCGAGAAGAAGAAGAGCCTCTCCATTATTTGAAAGAGAAGGGAAATTTGTCAAGCTGATTCCACTTAATGGACCAGCACCTGATCCAGAAGTAGCGACTAAATAACTAGATGCTCCAATCGACTGAGTCTTGAAGTATGCCGTATCATTTCTATCTGTAATACTGAAATCACGCAACTGAAAATCTGAAGAACTGGTATTAAATATCTCAATGTATTCGAAGGTGGGTAGAGGGCTATTAGGGTCTACATCAAAATAGACTTCATTGATGACTAATTCCCTAAAACTTGGTTCAATAAGACCATTGAATGTGAAATTGAAATTGGTCAAAGCCATGGCCTTACCTTGAGTATCTTCCACTCTGTCTATTGATAACACATAATCTTCGCCATCAGTCAAATCGGTACTGAATGTTAACAAAACGGCTGTTTGCTCAGTATCTGAAAAGCTAATTGATGTGGGTTGACCTATTCCATTGTCAACTGAATAGTGATTTAAGGTTTTAGCCGTAGCAGGGTCTAAAGGCTCATCAAATTGGACTTGAATTTCATTCGAATAGGTTGAAACGACCGATTGAATAGTAGGAGGACTTACATCATAGATAAATTCAGTGTCTGTTGCTACAATTGATTCTCCATAAAAATCATTAACGCCAGAAATACTAATCAAATACTGTTGAGACTCAATTAAATTATTACTTAGAGTCAAAGTAATTTGGCTTAGATCTAATGGGTTTTGCACAGCACTAGCCGGTGCACCTATGCCTTGGTCAATCAAGTAGTTGCTAGTGTTTTCGGAGCTAGCAGCTTCCAGTTCAAGATCAAAGTCTAATAGTAAGCTACTGGCAGAAAGTATAGTGATTGTACTGAGTCGCGGTTCAAAAGCAAAGTCATATGTTGTTGGAGGAGTATAATTGCCATAGATATCTTGAAGGCTATCTACTACTAATCTGTAATTAATATTTTCTCTTAATTCAGTTGTCAGATCGATCATCACGGTAGAGGCGTCAGTATCGCTCTGTGAAATGTTGAATGACCCGATTCCATTATCGAAACCATAATTCTCTACATTTTCGGCAGAAGCTTGAGTGAGCTCTTTGGTAAACTGAATTCGAATCAAAGTATCTGATAGCACCTTAAGGTTTCCGAAAGCAGGCGTTAGAGTGCTAAACTCAACCTGAATGTCAGCATTAAGATCGTTTGAGAATAGATCTGTTTGATTTGAAATGGTCAACGTATTGGTTGTGTTATTTCCTAGATCATCAAAGGCCAAAAGAATTTTATTAGTTGCGCTATCGAGTCTGGTGGCTGTATTGGGTTGACCAATTCCGTTATCTACAGAGTAATTGCTAATATTCTCGGCCACGCTTTCAACTACCTCTTCCGTAAATACTAGTAAGAGTTCTCGTGGAGAAAAAACAATGAGTTCAGTAAATCGTGGCGGGCGCGTATCAAAAGTAAAGTTTAAGGTTCTATTGGTTGAAACGGTATTCCCCGATGGATCTTGGATGGCCGTGTATGTGATTTGGTTTTCTACTTCTTGCTCGAAGTCCGTGGCAAAATTCAATCTTACAGATGATCTATTGTTGAATAAGGTGGCTGATGTCGGAATTCCGATTCCATTATTGACAGTATAGTTATTAATGGATTCTGCAGATGTCTGATCTAATACCTCATCAAAATTGAGGACAAGGTTGTTTTGATCCTCTACTTCATGATCAACTAAGTCTGGATCATCAGTGTCATATTCAAATGAAGTATCAAGAGTCTGCAAATAAGTGGCTCCCGGATTCTGAATATCACTGAATGAAATAATGAGCTCTCTATTTTCTGGAAAAGAAGAGGAAAAGGTTAGATGCACCAATTGATCATTACCACTATCAATGATTGCTGAAACAGGTTGGCCTACACTATTGTCGACAGAGTAATTTGAGTTGACAGCAGCGCTAGCTCCTACAGCCTCATCAAAATACACATCTAGCAATTGATTTGAGATCACAATGACCGTATCAATATCATTTTGAAATATGAAGGCTTCAATCAAATTGGAAGTGGCATTGCCAAGTGTATCCGTAATGTTGTTAAGAGTAATTTGGAAAGTTTCTCCGAGGGTTAAACTTGAAGATAGCGTTAGTGAAACTTCAGAATCATCCACCGTATTTTGAGTTGCGTTTGAGGGATTACCAATACTATTATTAATACTATAATTACTTGTTGTTTCTGCTCCCGTTTGCACTACATCTTCATCGAAGATGATATTTAGTAACTGAGAACTTTTGAGTTCAATTCGTTCGATTGTAGGTGCTTCATTGTCGAAGACAAAATCAATTGAAGGATCAGAATTTGCATTCCCCGAACAGTCTTGAGCATTCGATACGGTAAGAGTATACAAAGTACCCGAAGTCATGGCAGTTGTCAGATTAAGAACAACCGAAGTAAGACTTGGCGTATTCGCTGTAGCTAATGAAACATTGACTCCTCCATTTAAACCATAACTAGCACTTTCGATACTGCTTTGATCCATTATTTCAGTAAAGACTAGTGTTAGTTGAGACGGGGAATTGACAATTACTTCTTTCAATTGAGGGCCTGTTACGTCTGGAGAATTATCATGAACTGAATTCACAGTTCCTGGTGTTCCCCCTTGATTGCTTATAGAAGCAGTCCAGTTATTTTGTCCACTACAGCTTAACTCAGGATTGATTTGCTCTAGCGTCCAGGCACCATCAGACTTATCTGAATCATTATACCAATCTAGACTGTAGGTAAGGCTATCTACTAAATTGCCCAATTGATCATTAAGAAGAATCTGCTCTCCATCATTCGATAATGCATTCCAGGATGTAACTACAACTGTATTACCCAATGCTTGATATGTTGCTTCATTGGTTGATGAGGTGAGGATAACGTAGTTATTTGCAGGTAACACATATGAGCCAATTGTGCCTCCACTTAATGTAAACCCTGTGATATCAATTGACTCCGATGATGTATTAAATAGTTCTACGAATTCTTCACTTGAGCCTGAAGGTAATATGACTGTTGAAGGCGGATTAGATCCATTGGGATCAGCAAATATCTCATTGATGACTATTCCTCTAGTCGGAGTTTGAACTGAGTAGTCTAGTGTTGAGGTAAGATCACTTGCAGTCGAACTACCATCGCTATTTTGAACATTATTGATAGTCAATTCATAGGTGTTATTCACCATAGACTTTGGAAGAGTTAAAGTCACCTTAGAAGCATCACCTCCGTTAATGACCGCACTGGTTGGGTTACCATAACCAAAATCTAGACTGTAGTTGCTAGTGTTTTGTGCAGTATTAGATTCAACATCTTGGTTAAAAGTCACTTCAATTTCAGAAGCTGAATTAGCACTCAAGCTGGTGATTGCTAGAGGAGGCAGTTCCTCTTCTATCAAGAAATCATCCATTACTAATTCTGCAACAGAGCCACTTCCAGATCCTCGACTTACGTCAATTTTGACAATTACATTGGCTTCTCCAGCAGCATCAGATGGCAATGAATATTCGTATTGTGTGTATGAAGTAAGGTTATTATTGGGGAAAGTTGAATCGGTTCCGATCTGTTGATTATCTAAAAAACTGCTACCTCCATTGGTGCTGGTTGAAAAATTCAGAATAGCGGGTCTAGTTGAACTCACCCCATTTTCTTTCGAATAAGCATAGAATGAAATTTTAGCGCCTAGATAGGAACTTAAATCTAATGAAATGAGTATTTCAGCTGTGAATGTGGAAGTGGCAATTGCATTTAGTGAGAAGCTTCCCGTTCTCGAATCTGAGCCTTGAAAAATGCGATTGGTGGTGGTGACTTCGTTGCCTTCCCAATTGGCAATAAAGGATACATTCGTGCCAGTAGAAAAGACCTGTTCGAAACCTTGTGTGTGTGGTAAACTGCTGACTTGAGCCAACAGAAACTGGGCACACAGTAGAAATACTGCCAAAAATGTTAGTCGCATTATGATGCTTAGGTACACGAATATAGTAATTTTACGCCTCATTTGGCATAATGAACTGTCAGTTAAATAATTAGAAATGAAAATTGCAGTAGTTGGAGCTACCGGATTAGTGGGTGGCGAAATATTAGAAGTACTTGAAGAAAGAGATGTTCAATTTGACGAGTTGTTGTTGGTCGCTTCGGCCAGATCAGCTGGTAAGAAGATGTCTTTTAAGAGTAAACAGTATACTGTGATTACTTTAGAAGAAGCCGTTTCTGAAAGACCTGATTTTGCCATTTTCTCTGCTGGTGGTTCTACCTCTTTAGAGTGGGCTCCTAAATTTGCAGCTGTTGGTACCACCGTTGTAGATAATTCCTCAGCATGGAGAATGAGTCCAGATCATAAATTGATCGTTCCGGAAATAAATGCCAATGAGCTTTCGTCAGAGGATAAGATCATCGCCAATCCTAACTGTTCAACAATTCAAATGGTAGCCGCTTTGGAGCCATTAAGAAGTCGATATGGTATCAAAAGAATAGTAGTTTCTACTTATCAGTCTGTAACGGGGTCGGGTAAAGGCGCTGTTGACCAGATGATGAATGAAAGAAATGATGTTGAGGGAGAGATGGTGTATCCTCACAAAATAGACATGAATGTGCTTCCTCATATCGATGTATTCCAAGACAATGGATATACCAAAGAGGAAATGAAGATGATCAATGAGACTAAAAAGATCTTCAATGATTCTTCAATTGCGGTAACAGCAACTACCGTAAGAATCCCTACAATGGGTGGTCATTCAGAAGCTGTGAATGTTGAATTCAAAGAAGATTTCGAACTTTCAGAGGTGAGAGAACTTCTTGCGTCTACAGAAGGAATCATTGTTCAAGATGATCCTAGCCAAAACCTTTATCCAATGCCACTAACTGCGCATAAAAAGGATGAAGTTTTTGTCGGTCGTTTGAGAAGAGATGAAAGTCAAGCGAATACGCTAAACATGTGGATTGTTGCCGATAATCTTAGAAAAGGAGCAGCAACCAATGCAGTTCAAATTGTGGAATACCTTCAATCGAAATTGGTTTCAGCTTGATCAAAGATCTGATTTCTGAAGAGGTTCAAAAGTATATTGATCATCATTTGTATGATGACACAAACGAGCTTCTTCTTAGAGAGAAATCATTCGAACCTGAACTCTTGAAGCTCATTGTTGAGCAAATAAAGAGCAAGAAGAAAGCTAAATCAAAGATCCCCTCCTGGTTTAACACTGCAGGCTTAATGTATCCTAAGTCCATATCCATGGAGCAATGCTCTTCTGAAGAGACAGCAGGTTATAAAGCATCGTTGGTCCAGGGTGAGAAAATGGTTGATCTTACTGGCGGATTTGGAGTGGATACATATTTTTTGTCTAGCTCTTTTAAGCATACTCAATATGTTGAAAGAGATAGATTGCTCACTGAGCAAGCTGCTCACAACTTTAATGCACTTTCGGCCAAAATTGACGTCAATAATACTGACGCTGAGGTATTTCTAAGTTCAATGGACTCGGCAGACTTGATCTATCTGGATCCAGCACGCAGGGACCTGAACAGTCAGAGAGTGTTTCAATTGGAGGATTGTACTCCCAACGTAATTGAGCTTCAAGATCAATTACTAGAGAAGAGTCATCAAGTTATGGTCAAGCTCTCACCAATGCTTGATATTAAGTTAGCCTTATCTAAATTAAAGGCTGTATCAAGCGTTCATGTCGTAGCCGTCAAAAATGAGGTGAAGGAGCTCCTATTCACTCTTCAGCGTGGTTTCAAGGGGTTGCCAATTATTTACTGTGTCAATTTGGGTCAAATCAAGGAAGGTGAATTCAAATTCGATTATAACCAGGAAGATGAAGCCGTGTCCAACTTTTCTGAAGTTGAAAACTTCATTTATGAACCAAATGCTTCTATAATGAAAGCCGGTGCTTTCAAATTAATTGGACTGACTTTTGGGTTGAAAAAATTAAACCAGCATACTCATCTGTATACTTCGAAAGAGTTGGTTGAAGGTTTTCCTGGGCGTTGCTTTAAGGTGGTAAAAGACATTGCCTTCAATAAACGCATTAAACAAGATGTACCTGAAATGAAAGCTAATATTACCGTAAGGAATTATCCAATGACTGTGGCGCAGATCAGAAAAAAGACCGGTATAAAAGAGGGAGGTATTAGTTATATATATGCTTTCAGTGATATGGCTGTAAAGCGTGCTGTCTTATGCCAAAAAGAGTACTAAGAAAAGAAGGATAAGGGATGGTAGGTAGTACTTTAAGACTAGTGCTCTATTCTGTCTCGACATCCACCAAAGTACCCACCAAGGTCTGTATAATCCGGCCAGAACTAGGCCTAGGTTAAAGTAGAGTAAGATTTCAATAATTTGTAGCATAAAAAAACCCTGACCTTCAGAAGCAGATCAGGGTTCAATTTTAGAAATTATTTTCTTATAGGGTTCTTTTCACCTCTTGAATTTCGAATCCTTCTATGACATCACCAACTTTGATGTCGTTGAAGTTTTTGATACTTAAACCACACTCGTAACCTGATTTCACTTCGTTCACATCGTCTTTGAATCTCTTCAATTGACCGATATCGCCAGTGTAAGTTACAATACCATCTCTGATGAGTCGAATCTGGTTGTTTCTCTTCACAAAACCATCTGTCACATAACAACCTGCCACTGTTCCGACTTTCGAAATCTTAAAGACTTCTCTCACTTCAATGTTACCTGTGATGACTTCTTTCTCAGTAGGCTCTAGTAGACCTTCCATCGCATCTTTGAGCTCATTGATAGCATCGTAGATAATTGAGTAAAGTCTGATTTCAATCTCTTCGTTCTCTGCAATTCTTCTTGCTCCACTAGATGGTCTTACTTGGAAACCAATGATGATGGCGTCAGAAGCAGATGCTAATAGAACATCCGATTCAGAGATCTGACCAACCGCTTTATGAATGATATTAACCTGAACTTCTTCAGTCGAAAGTTTCAACAATGAATCACTTAGTGCTTCGATAGAACCATCAACATCACCTTTTACAATAACATTAAGCTCTTTGAAGTTACCAACCGCCAAACGTCTTCCGATCTCATCAAGTGTAATGTGTTTCTTGGTTCTAACACTTTGCTCTCTTAAGATCTGCTCACGTTTGTTGGCAATCTCACGGGCCTCACGGTCTGTATCCATGATATTGAACTTGTCTCCAGCTTGAGGTGCTCCATCTAAACCAAGCATTTGCACTGGTGTTGAAGGGCCAACTTCTTGAAGTCGGTTTCCTCTGTGGTCAAACATGGCTTTCACCTTACCATAGTGCGATCCAGCTAAAACCACATCACCTATTTTCATATTACCACCTTGAACCATCAAAGTAGCTAAGTAACCACGTCCTTTATCTAAAGAAGCTTCTACAACTGTACCTACACCATTTTTATTTGGATTGGCTTTTAGTTCTAGTAATTCAGCTTCTAACAATACTTTTTCTAGTAGCTCGTCAATGCCTTGTCCTGTTTTAGCAGAAACTTCTTGACACTGATATTTACCACCCCAATCTTCCACCAAAATATTCATCTGAGAAAGCTCTTCTCTGATTTTATCTGCGTTAGCATTAGGTTTATCCACTTTGTTAATGGCAATTACAATAGGAACTTCTGCTACTTGGGCGTGATTAATGGCCTCTTTTGTTTGAGGCATAACACTATCATCAGCAGCAACCACAATAATTGCAACATCCGTGATCTTAGCACCACGAGCTCTCATCGCTGTAAATGCTTCGTGACCAGGTGTATCTAAGAAAGCGATTCGTTTTCCGTCTTTTGTATTTACATCGTAAGCACCAATGTGCTGAGTAATACCTCCTGCTTCTCCAGCAGTTACATTGGCATCCCTGATATAATCTAGCAATGAAGTTTTACCATGATCAACGTGACCCATGATAGTCACGATCGGTGCACGATCTTCTAAATCTTCTTCACTGTCCTCAATTTCAGTAATATCTTGTTCTTCCTCTGCAGTGGTAAAGCTTACATCGTAACCGAATTCATCCGAAATAATAGTTATGGCTTCAGCATCTAATCTTTGGTTGATCGAAACGAACATACCTAAAGTCATACATGCTGAGATAACATCATTCACAGAAACGTTCATCAAACTAGCTAAATCACTAGCTGAGATGAACTCAGTTACCTTAAGGATTTTGCTTTCCTCTTGCTCCTTCATTAACTGCTCTTCAGCAGCTTCAGCAGCAGCATTACGCTTGTCTTTTCTGTATTTGGAACGGCTTTTTCCACCGCCTTTATTTCCACCACTTAAGCGCGCAAGAGTTTCCTTTATTTGTTCCTGAATCTGCTTGTCAGTTAGCTCTTCTTTAGGAACTCTCTTTTTGTCGTGTCTTTGGTTGCCTTTTCTAGCACCTCCTTTGTCATTCGCACGCTCTACTCTTGCTTTCTGAATTCTTTTTCGAGGTCTTTTCTGCTTGTCTCCACCACCTTGTTTGTTCTTGTCGTCATCCTTCTTCTTCAGTGGAGTTTTAGGAAGTTCAATTTTACCAAGAACTTTAAGTCCTTTAAGCTTATCTCCTTTGGCCTCAATCACTTTACCTTCATTCGCAGGTTCAGCTTCTGTCGCCTCAGGTTTTTTTTCTTCAGCTTTTGGCCGCTCTTCAGCTTTCGGTTCTTCTTTTTTAGGTTCAGACTTCTTCTTTCCTTTGTCAAGATCAATTTTGCCTAGAACTTTCAAGCCACCCTTCTTTTCTTCTTCGACAGGCTCTGGAGTTGGTTCTTCCTTTGCAGGTTCCTCAACTTTTGGCTCCTCTTTTTTAGCTACCTCTTCCTTTACTTCAGGTTCTACAGCTTTGGGCTCTTCTTCTTCTTTAGCAACTGGTTCTTCAACTACTTCAGGAGCTGGAGTTTCTGCTGGAGTCGGCTCAGGTATGTCAGCTTTTGGCTCCTCTACAGCAGGCTCAGCTTCCTTAGAGCTGATTTCTTCAACATGCTTTGTTCCAATGGTCAGATGAGATGCTTCTTCTTTTTCCGAAGCAGACGCGGCAAATTCTTTGGCAAGCATATCAAATTGCTCACCAGAAATTTTGGCATTTGGACTACGATCGACCTCAAAGCCCTTGTCGCTCAAAAATTCAACGATAGTATTTCTACCAACGTTGAGCTTTCGCGCCACCTGACTTAATCTCATCATTTTTTCTTCTGACATACTCTCTATTCCCTGATTAAAAATTGGTCTTCTATATTATTTTTCAAATTCCTGTTTAAGGATATTGAATAGGTGTTTCACTGTTTCCTCCTCCAATTCAGTTCTTCTCACGATGTCGTCAGAAGTCATTTGAAGAACACTCTTAGCAGTGTCTAAACCTATTCTTTTTAGTTCATCGATAATCCAGTTATCAATTTCATCTGCGAATTCATCAAGATCTACATCCTCTTCTTCGAGCTCACTCAATTCTCTGAATACATCGATTTCGTAGCCTACTAGTTTAGAAGCTAGTTTAATGTTTTGGCCACCTTTACCAATTGCAAGAGATACCTGATCTGGTTTTAAGTATACCGACACTCTACCTTCTTCAGTTAAAATCTTCATGCTAGAGATTTTAGCTGGACTTAGGGCACGAGCGATATATAATTCCATGTTATCAGTGAAGTTGATTACATCGATATTCTCATTCTGCAGTTCTCTCACAATACTGTGAATTCTAGAACCTTTCATACCAACACAAGCACCTACTGGATCAATTCTATCGTCATAAGACTCAACAGCTACTTTTGCTCTTTCACCTGGCTCTCTCACAACCTTTTTGATAGTAATAAGTCCATCGTAAACTTCAGGAACTTCACTTTCGAAAAGTCTCTCTAAGAATTCACCGGAAGTTCTAGATAGAATGATCTTTGGATTACCATTGACCATGTCTACTCTATCAACTATAGCTCTTACTGATTCACCTTTTCTAAACCTATCTTTTGAGATTTGCTCAAACTTAGGCAGTGATAGCTCGTTGCCTTCACCATCGACTAAAAGCACTTCTCTACTTAATACCTGGTAAACCTCGGCATTGATAATTTCACCTACTAGGTCTTTATATTTCTGATAAAGAATATCCTTTTCTAGGTCTTTGATTCTTTGAATAAGGGTTTGACGAGCAGTCATAACAGCTCTTCTACCGAAGTCTTCAAGTTTGATTTCTTCGGCCACTTCCTCACCAATTTCAAAGTCGGGCTCAATTTGTTGAGCATCTGTTAAGCTGATCTTGTCATAATCCCAGATGTCTTCAGAATTGTCATCAACAATTTCTCTAAACCTCCAGATTTCCAAGTCACCCTTATCAGCATTGATAATGATATCGAAGTTATCGTCTACCTCATATTTTCTTCTAATCATAGTTCTGAAAACATCTTCCAGAATTCTAATCATGGTAGGTCTATCTACATTCTTGTGTTTTGCAAACTCTGCAAATGATTCGATTAAAATTGAACTGTCCATTTTTCCTACTTAAAAGACACTAGCACATTCGCTTTTTCTATTTCACTCAAAGACACCTGACATTCAGATGGCTCTTTTTCTTTCTTTTTCTTGTCGGGCTCGATCTCCATTTTGAGCTCTTCGCCATTCATTTCTCTCAAACGTCCTTTGATTGTTTGACCATTTTTAAGGAGTAGTTTGAAATTTCGATCAATATTCTTTTTGAATTGCCTAGGCAACTTTAAAGGGTGATCTAAACCAGGAGAAGAAACCTCTAGAACATAAGCATGATCCAAAACCTCATTTTCTTCTAAATGATGACCAAGAGATCTGCTCAATTGAGCGCAATCGTCTATGTTGACGCCATTATCTCCATCTAGTAGAATTAAGATTTTTTGTCTGCCTGTTGCTGCCTTAGAGATGACATCTACAATGAAATAGGTATCATCTTGGAGGAAGCTTTCAGCGATATCTCTTACTTGTTCTTCTAGTTTCAATTTTTGATAAAGAAAGAGGGGACTTTCGGTCCCCTCGGTTAATTCTCCTTAAGTACTGCAAAAGTAGGGTTTTTTTATATTTTTTCAAATAATAGTCGTTCACAAACTTTATTAGTAGATCATCCGTAATTTTAGCCTAGAACATAAATACATGAAGAGATTATCCATTTTGGCGATTAGTTTCGTTGCGCTTTTGGTTTTTAACTGTGGAGACAACACGCAAAACTCAACTGAAAAAGTCCTTGAGTTAAAACCATCACCTAAGGCAAATGCAGATTCACTATTTCAATTTGTTAAGGCACAGGTTGATTTTGGCCCTAGAGTTCCCGGTAGTGATGCACATGCAAAAGCTGCTGAATGGTTTGTCTCAAAATTTGAAGAATATGGTGCCCAAGTCCAGGTTCAAGAATTTAGAGCAAAAATATACGATGGAACTTCTTTAGAGTTGAAGAACATAATAGCCTCATTTAATCCTTCTGCCAAGAAGAGGATTTTGCTAGCCGCTCATTGGGATACTCGACCATTCTCAGATAGAGATGCTGAAAATACTTATGGTCAATTAGATGGAGCCAATGATGGAGGTAGCGGGGTTGCAGTTTTACTAGAGCTAGCAAGGATTTTTAATTCACAAACACCTCCTACGGTCGGAGTCGATATGATTCTTTTTGACGGAGAAGATTGGGGTGAGCATGCTGAGGAAGGAAATGTTGCTACACCGGAAGGCCTTGATGCGTGGTGGGCACTTGGTTCTCAACACTGGAGTAAGAATAAGCATAAGTCTAATTACTCTGCATTTTATGGCATTTTACTAGATATGGTTGGTGGGCCAGAAGCTACATTTTATTATGACGCAGTATCTCAGCAGAATGCAGGTAGAGTCCTAACTAAAGTGTGGGATATTGCTCATGCAAATGGTTATCAATCATATTTCAAAAAGCAAATGGGTTTTACAGGTATCATTGATGATCATGTTTATGTCAATCAGCATGCACGTATTCCGATGATTGACATTATCGATTACCGCGAAGGAGGATTCACTCCAGTTTGGCATACGCAAAACGATAATTTGGAAAACATATCTAAAGAGACACTTCAAGTAGTTGCCAATGTAGTGCTCTCGGTTTTGTACAATGAATAAGTATTCTTTTCGAGTTTTATAATCCCTCATTCTTATTTCAAACTATTCTACCTAACGAACGTTTGTTTGATTATTCGAAATATGTAATTTTCGACAAACTATAATAGAAATGGAATTTGGATTGAATGAGAACCAAAAGATGATCGCTGGAATGATCAAGGATTTTGGTGATAAGGAGATTACACCTTACCGTAATCAGTGGGACGATGACCAAGAGTTTCCTGTACATATATTCAAACAGTTTGGTGAGCTAGGTTTGATGGGTGTGTTAGTACCACAAGAGTATGGTGGTTCAGGGTTTTCTTATGATGAGTACATTACTGTAATATCAGAAGTGGCAAAATTAGACCCGGGAATTGGCCTTTCAGTTGCCGCACATAATTCTCTTTGTACTGGCCATATTCTTCAATTTGGCAGTGAAAGTCAAAAATCAAAGTGGTTGCCTAGGTTGGCTTCAGCAGAGTGGATTGGAGCATGGGGATTAACCGAGCCTAACACTGGTTCAGATGCGGGTAATATGAGAACTGTTGCCAAAAAGGAAGGAAATGAATGGGTGATCAATGGAGCGAAAAACTGGATCACGCATGGTAAAAGCGGAGATATTGCTGTTGTAATTGCGAGAACAGGAGAGGTTGGTGATTCTCACGGAATGACTGCTTTTGTTGTCGAGAGAGGAACACCTGGATTCAAAGCGGGTAAGAAGGAAGATAAATTAGGCATGAGAACTTCTGAGACTGCTGAAATGATTTTTGAAGACTGTCGTATTTCTGAAGAGAATGTATTAGGCGAAGTTGGAGATGGGTTTATCCAAAGTATGAAAGTATTGGATGGTGGTAGAATTTCAATTGCCGCGCTGAGTTTAGGAATTGCGGAAGGTGCTTATCAAGAAGCTTTGGCATATGCCCAAGAAAGACATCAATTCAATCAGCCAATCTTCAACTTCCAAGGAATTTCATTTAAGCTGTCTGATATGGCGACCAAACTTGAAGCTGCCAAATTATTGACATTCCGAGCTGCTGATTTGAAGAACAGAGGTCAAAAGGTAACTCGTGAGAGTGCAATGGCGAAATATTATGCTTCTGAATGTGCGGTGGAATGTTCTACCGAGGCAGTTCAGATATTTGGAGGTTATGGTTATACAAAAGATTATCCTGTTGAAAAGTATTATAGAGACTCTAAGCTTTGCACAATTGGTGAGGGAACCTCTGAAATACAGAAGCTAGTGATAGCACGTGAAGTAATGAAGGGATAATTTTTGTAGTAAAGTGTTCTATCTCAATATTTTCTCATACCTTTGCACTCCGAATTGAAAGGAGGTGTTTCACGAATGATTATTATTAACGTAAAAGAAAACGAATCAATTGATAAGGCCCTAAAAAGGTTCAAGAAGAAATTCGAGAGAACTGGTGTGCTTAAAGAATTGAGATCGAGACAGCAATTCGAAAAGCCTTCTATTTCTAGAAGAACTGAGAAAATTAAAGCTGCATACAAGCAAAAAATGTATGCTAAGGAAAACTACTAAGGTATTCCGAATCTCTTTATAAATAGCTATGTTAGTACTGTGTAGTGTCACAGTGCTAGCATGGTTGATTCCTTTCTAAAATATATTGCTTACGAAAAGAGGTATTCTAATCACACGGTAAATTCATACCAAAAAGACCTCGAGCAATTTCAGAACTACATTTACGAAAATTTTAAGACACCAGAGTTGGTAAAGACCACTCAACTTATGGTGCGCTCATGGATATTAAGTTTGATGGATTCGGGAATGAACCCGAGAAGCGTTAATAGAAAAATAGCCAGTTTAAGGGCATATTTTAAGTTTGCTTTAAAGCGAGAGGAAATTCAGAAGAACCCTCTTGAAAAGATTAAACTTCTTAAGGTCCAGAAAGAGTTACCAAGCTTTGCTGATGAAAAGCAATTTTCAGAAATTCTTGACTCTGCCGTCTTTAATAATTCGCAAGAGCAAGTCATCATTGAGCTGTTATATGGAACTGGTATTAGATTGTCTGAATTACTTCAGCTTAGGCATTCTGACTTTCAAAAATCAGAAGGAAGTATCAAGGTTCTGGGTAAGAGAAATAAAGAAAGAGTGATCCCTATTGCTCAACCCCTTAAGAGCCTAATCAAAGATTATATTCTTGAAAAAAAATGTGAGGAAGTTTTAGACCCTGACCCCTATTTAATCGTAAATAGAAATGGAGGGCAAGCATATCCGATGTTGATTTACCGAGTTGTTAAAAATTTCCTTAATCAAGTTCAATCCACAGATAAGAAGAGTCCACATGCACTGAGACATAGCTTTGCGACACACCTATTAAATAAAGGTGCTGATCTCAATGCTGTAAAAGATCTTTTAGGCCATAGTAGTCTTGCTGCTACTCAGGTTTATACCCATAATTCAATGGAGAAGCTTAAGTCGACATTCGATCAGGCTCATCCAAAAGCTTAATAAAGTTTAACCTTAAATTTTAACATTATGAAAGTACAAGTTCAATCCATTCACTTCGATGCAGACCACAAATTGATCGATTTTATTCAAAAGAAACTGGACAAGCTAGATACGTTCTATGACCGTGCAATTGACTCAGAAGTCATACTCAGGTTAAATAATGAAGGGGTTGAAAATAAAACTGTCGAGATCAAGCTAAATGTACCAGGTGATCAGCTTTTTGCAACTAAGACTAATGGGTCTTTTGAAGCTGCAACAGATCACTGTACTGAAGCTCTTAGAAGGCAGATCAAAAAGCATAAAGAAAAACATATGGCACATCATTAAGATGTTCTTAAACGAAAAAAGCCTGACCCACTGGTCAGGCTTTTTTTATGATCTTATTTCTTTACAGATTAAAAGCTGATTTTACAGCATCCACAAAGTCCAGTTTTTCCCAGGTAAACAGTTCTACTTCAAAGTCTTCAGGTTGTCCACTTGAATTGATGAAAGTTTTCTTCACCACTTCATTGGTTCTACCCATGTGACCATAAGCTGCAGTTTCGAGATACATTGGAGTTCTTAGTTTCAATCTTTCCTCAATAGCAAACGGACGCATATCAAAAATTTCGGAAACCTTTTCAGCGATTTCTCCATCTGAAAGATCAATTTTTGATGTTCCATAAGTGTTGATGTAAATACCCATTGGCTCAACAACTCCAATGGCATAAGAAACTTGAACAAGCACTTCATCACAAAGACCTGCAGCCACTAGATTTTTCGCAATATGACGGGTCGCATATGCTGCAGATCTATCAACTTTCGAAGGATCTTTACCAGAAAATGCTCCACCACCATGTGCTCCTTTACCTCCATATGTATCAACGATGATCTTACGTCCAGTAAGCCCCGTATCACCGTGAGGTCCGCCAATCACAAATTTACCAGTAGGATTAATGTGGTATTTGATATCATCGTTAAAAAGGACCTGAATCTTTTCAGGTAACTGTGCTTTAACTCTTGGAATCAAAATATTTACAATATCTTCTCTGATTTTAGCGAGCATCGCTTCATCAGAATCAAAATCGTCATGCTGTGTAGAAACTACTATGGCATCAATTCTCTGTGGTACATTATCATCAGAGTATTCGATTGTTACTTGTGACTTTGCATCAGGTCTCAGATAAGGAATGTCAGTCCCTTCTCTTCTTAAATCTGCAAGGACTTGAAGAATTTTATGTGAGATGTCTAATGCAAGCGGCATATAATTCTCAGTCTCGTTGGTAGCATAACCAAACATCATTCCTTGGTCACCAGCACCTTGTTCTTCTTTTGAAGCTCTATCAACTCCACGGTTGATGTCATCAGATTGCTCGTGAATAGCGGATAGTACTCCACAAGACTTACTATCAAATTGATATTCAGCTTTCGTGTAACCGATCTTTTCAATTACATCTCTAGCGATTCTTTGAACATCAAGGTAGGTCTTTGATTTTACCTCTCCAGCCAATACTACTTGGCCAGTTGTCACTAAAGTCTCACATGCTACTTTAGATTCAGGGTCAAAGGCTAGGAAGTTATCTATAAGAGCATCTGATATTTGATCAGAAACTTTATCTGGGTGTCCCTCAGAGACAGATTCAGAAGTAAATAGGTATGCCATAATTTTCTATTGAGCGCCAAAAATAGTCTTCTCAATTAATAATAGAAATACTAGGGCCTATTAATTGCGGTAAATCAGGAACATAGCTGGAATCTTCTTTAGCTTAACCTCATTCGCTTTCCATTTTCCTACAGGCTTAGACTGAATAAATTCTTCTTTTCCAGTGATGTCTTTAGCAATACATAGAAATGTATCCGGTTTTAGGTGTCTTTTGATATCAATTAGTAGCTGTTCGTTTCTATAAGGAGTGTCCATAAAGATCTGAGTTCGATCTTTTTCACCAGACTCCTTTTCTAATTGCTTAAGCGCTTTTTCTCTTTCCTTTTTATCTATTGGTAAATAACCATGGAAA
The DNA here is from genome assembly GCA_965267365.1 of Roseivirga sp. Classification (GTDB taxonomy): domain Bacteria; phylum Bacteroidota; class Bacteroidia; order Cytophagales; family Cyclobacteriaceae; genus Roseivirga. The sequence goes on from OZ253951.1 coordinate 283,494, forward strand.
GCGAACGACTGCCCATTGAAGCCACTTGCCATAAGTGCCAAAAGAATGGATGAAGGCCCGACTAAAGGTTTAACCTTAACTCTTAATTGATGGGCCATGTGTACCAATCGACTTCCAGGATCTGCAATTCCTGGGCATCCGGATTCAGACATGACTCCAATAATTTTACCTTCTAAAGCGGGTTGAACAAGGTCAAAGCAGTCTTCAAAGCTCGTTTTCTTATCCAGAATCTCGAATTCAAGGTTTTCGATGGTAAGCCCTAACTTTAAACTACTGATAAACCTTCTTGCAGTTCGTACATTCTCCACTAGAAACAAATCACATTGCTGAATGGCAGATGCTATTTGACTAGGCAAAACTTCAGACTGCGTATCTTCCGAAATAACGATGGGTATAAGAATTACTTGACCACTCATGATTCAATAAAGGCAGTGACTTTTTCAAAGAATTCGGCTGGGTTTTCTGCATGAAGCCAATGGCCAGCATTACTAACGGTATCAACTTTCGAATCAGTGAAAATGGAGTGAATCAAATTGAGGTCTTCATCTAAAATGTAGTCTGATTTTTCACCCCGTATAAATAGTGTTGGTTTGTCAAAGCTCGCGTTTTGATTTGAAGCCTTACCAACTTCTTCGATATGTTTGGCAATCACATCTAAGTTCATCTTCCATTTAAATCCTGATTCGGTTCTTTGCAGATTCTTGAGTAAAAATTGACGCGTTCCAAATTCTGGAATTGTCGATGCCAGTTGTTTATCCGCTTCTTTTCTGTTTCCAATGGCATTTAAGTCAATGGAATAAAAGGCCTTGATTATAGTAGTGTGATGGACTGGATAAAATTTGGGTCCAATATCAGCGACAATCAATTTATCCACTCGTTTAGGATTCTTTGTCGCGAAGTTCATAACGGTTTTGCCTCCCATTGAGTGGCCCAGTAAAATGGCACTTTCAATATGATGTTCAGTCATAAAACTATTCAGGTCTTCTGCCATTGCATCATAATTGAAGATTTCACTATGAAAGGAGAGGCCATGATTTCTTTGGTCCACTAGATACACATGATGTGTTTCACCAAACTTTTTGCCTAGTGTCACCCAATTATCAAGCGATCCAAAAAGGCCATGAAGGATAATTAATGGTTGTCCTTCTCCAAACTCTTTGTAATTAAGACTAGTCATTATTTGAGAGCTCTAAGGTAAAGCTGAATAGTATTTTCTAGACCGTAATATAGCGCATCGCAAACCAAAGCGTGCCCAATAGATACTTCATCCATAAATGGAATCTGTTCTTTCAGAAAAGCTAAGTTTTGAAGGTCAAGGTCGTGACCTGCATTAATCCCTAGTCCAATTTCTTGAGCTAATATTGAAGCTGATCGATAATCTTTGACAGCCTCTTCAGGTCCACTTTCATATCCATTCGCGTACATTTCAGTGTACAACTCTATTCGATCTGTTCCAACTCTTTTTGCACCTTCGATCATTTGGATATCAGGTTCTACGAAGATGGAAGTTCGAACGCCAAAACTTTTTATTTGATCAATCACATCCCGAAGGAAAACTGAGTTTTTTTCTGTGTCCCATCCTGCATTAGAGGTGAGTACATGCGGTGGATCAGGTACCAAAGTAGCTTGATCAGGCCTTATTTCTTCGATGATTTTCAAGAACCTTTCATCAGGATACCCTTCTATATTAAATTCCGTATTGACAACACTTTTCAAGTCATACACATCTTTAGTGGTAATGTGCCTTTCGTCCGGTCTTGGGTGAACCGTTATCCCTTCTGCTCCAAATCTTTCACAATCCATAGCGACTTGCACTACATTTGGATTATTACCACCTCTTGCATTTCTGATAGTGGCGATCTTGTTAATGTTAACGCTAAGCTTTGTCATTCATAAATGCTTTATTGCATAACTTAGCGTGCAAGTTAATGATTTCGAATCGTCAAATTATTTAAAGAATGAGTTTAAAATCACAGATAGAGGGTGACATCAAAAAAGCCATGTTGGCTAAGCAAAAAGATGAATTGAAAGCCTTAAGAGCTATTAAATCAATGATTTTATTGGCAGAAACAGAGAAAGGGGCCGATGGCGATATTTCCGCTGATGCAGAAATGAAATTATTAATGAAAGCAGTAAAGCAAAGGAAGGATTCAGCAGCCATTTATCAAGAGCAAGGTAGAGCAGATCTGTACGATGTAGAAATGGCTGAAGTGGCAGTTATAGAAAAATATCTACCAAAACAGATGTCAGAGGAAGAGTTAACTGCTGAATTGAAAAAAATCATTGAACAAGTAGGAGCATCTGGACCTCAAGATATGGGAAAAGTAATGGGTGTAGCATCTAAAGCCCTTGCTGGAAAAGCAGATGGCAAGACAATATCTACTATTGTTAAAAGCGTTCTAACGGGTAGTTGAAAACCCTAGACATCATATTGTTGATTCCATTAGTTTTTGGAGCCGTACTTGGTTACAGAAAGGGTCTTCTTATAGAACTCATAGGTATTGTAGCCTTTGTTTTGGCAATAATTGCCGGTTTTAAGTTGATGGAAGTTGGCATGGTGTATTTAGATGAATACATCGATGGGTTTAATGAATTACTTCCATTCTTATCATTTATCATCATATTCCTAGCGATCATCATACTCATTAACATGTTGGGAAAACTGTTAAAGAAGATGATTGACATGACCATTTTAGGAGGTTTTGACAGTGTTGCTGGAGCAATTCTAGGAGTACTTAAATGGGCTATCGGAGTGAGTATTTTACTTTGGCTCTGTAATAACTTTGGAGTAGAACTTCCTGGTCAAAACGAGGAGCTCATTCTTTATCCATTCCTGTCTGAACTTGGTCCCAATATTATCTCTAGCCTAGATGCAGTTCTTCCTTTTGCCCAAGATATGCTAGACTCCATTAAGGAATTACTCTCCCCGGTTTGATCCTTCTAATAGACAACTTCGATTCATTTACTTATAACCTAGTCGACTATTTTGAGCAATTAGGTGTTGAAGTAATGGTAAGGAGAAATGATGTTGAGTTGGTTGATTTAGAGACATTGTCTTTTGAGGCAATCGTAATTTCTCCAGGTCCAGAAAGTCCTTACAAGGCAAACAACTTGATGAATGTTGTGGAGCGATATTTAGGTCAAATTCCCATTTTAGGTATTTGTTTGGGTCATCAAGCACTTGGCTTGGCACTAGGGGGGGAGCTGGTAAAGGCTCAGAGACCCATGCACGGAATGCTTTCAAGTATTCAAGCCGGTGGAGATTTTCTATTCAATAATCTACCGAGTCATTTTCAGGTAGTACGGTACCATTCATTGATAATTGAAGACTTACCAGATGATGTCGATGTTGTAGCCAAAACAGAAAGTAAAGAATTGATGGCTTTTGAGTCAAAGGAGAAACGGTGTGCAGGCCTTCAATTTCATCCAGAAGCAATTTTAACTGAATATGGTCTGGAGATACTTAGAAATTGGCTTACTTTTTATAATATTGTTTAGCACGTCACAAGAACCTCTTAGGCACGAAATGTGTTATCTTATCAATGAAGATGGTAGCAGTTGAATTAATAAATCATATGATTCCCCCTCTAAAGCCAACGGATGATGGGCACAAAGCCATTGTATGGATGGAAGAGTTACGTATGAATCAATTACCAGTAATTGAAAAAGGGGTATTCAAAGGGTTTATTACAGAGGAGATAATCTTAGAACAAAACGAAAGCAAAATTCCTATTTCGGAGTATAACCTTGAGGGAATTGAGTGTTTTGTAACATCAGACCAGCATTTTTATGATGTTTTGAAAGCAGCATCTGACCACGATCTGCAAATGGTGGCAGTATTAAATCATGAAGGTCATTTTGAGGGAGTAATTGCATTGGAGGACACCATCAACGCATTTGCCGAATCTACTGCAGTTCAAGAGCCTGGTGCAATCTTGGTCATGATTATGAATCAAAGAGATTATTCTTTGGCTGAATTGAGTAGGATCATTGAAGCTGAGGATGTAAAGATTTTAAGTTCAACGGTCAACACTGACCCGAAAGACTATTCATTATTAAGAGTAACCTTGAAACTCAATAAAACAGAAGTCTCTCATGTAACCGCATCTCTAGAGAGGTTCGGCTATAAAATCATAGGAAGATTCCAGGAAGAAGAGCTTAAATCGAATGATCAGGAGAGATTCGATCTTCTGATGCGATATTTAAATATTTAATCTCGAATGCGCATTGCAATTCATGGTAAAAGCACTGGTCCTGAAGCGCAGAAATGTATTTCAGATCTTTTGGAGATAGTTAAACCTTTAACTTCTCATCTTTCTATATCCGAGTCATATCAGGCTGATTTAAGCGAAAAAGATTTCAATTCCGGTATTGAAACGACTTTCAGTATCAAAGATGATCTATCCGAATATGATTTTCTCCTGAGTTTAGGAGGTGATGGAACTATACTTGATTCTATTACCTATACTCGAGCTTCAGAACTGCCCATTATAGGTATTAACCTAGGTAGGTTAGGCTTTCTTTCAACGACTCCTCGAACGGAGATCCAGAGTGTGATGGATAGATTGATCAAACAAGAGTACACCATTGAATCAAGGTCTTTGGTACATGTAGACTCCAATATTGACCTATTTTGTCCGCACAATTTTGGTTTAAATGAAATGACCATCACGAAGAAGGAAACCTCTTCAATGATTGTAGTGCATGCCTATGTGGATGGAGATTATTTGAATTCCTATTGGGCTGATGGCTTGATTGTGGCAACACCAACAGGTTCAACGGGCTACTCATTAAGTTGTGGAGGTCCTCTTATTCATCCAGGCCAAAAGAATTTCATTCTCACACCTGTCAGTCCGCATAACTTAAATGTGAGGCCTATCATTCTAAGCGACCAAAGCGTAATCACTTTTGAGATCGAAGGGAGGTCTCGTGAATTTATGGTTTCTCTCGATTCGAGATCTTACACGGTAGATGATACAATTGAAATTAGCGTCAAGAGAGAGCAATTTGAAGCTAAATTAGTGCGTTTTGCAGATAGTAATTATTTTGACACCTTGCGTAACAAATTGAATTGGGGTGTTGACGCCCGTAATTGATTAACAATATTTAACTGCGCACTTAAATCAGGTCTAATTCATGTTCTCTAGTTTGCGAACATATCATAAGGATAAACCTCTACTCGGTAATCTAATACTCTTTTTTGCTCTTTTGCTGGGATCATTCAATGTTTCCAATGCACAAAACAGTGAAATCGGAGTTGAATTTGCAGGTCATTATTATCTAGGCGATGTGAATAGAGAATTTAATTTGAGCACTATCAATTTTGGTGGTCAGTTCTTTGTTCGAAAGCACGTTAATGATGCCGTCAGCTGGCGAATGTCATTTGGAGCTGGAAGCATTGAAGGAGTCGATAATGAGGCATTTGACGTGTTTTCCGCTAATAGAACTGCTTCATTTGATGGTAATTTTATCAATGGTGACTTTCTGATTGAATATCATTTCTTGGATTATAGAAATGATAAGCTTGAGCAATATTGGACACCCTACGTATTCTTGGGTGCAGGTCTTTATTCGCTCAGTGGAGATTCAAGCATAGATGGAGGAGTAACCACCTCTTCCTATGAAACTGGATTGAAATTTAGACTTCCTGTAGGCTTAGGAATCAAGTATAGATTCAATAGAAGATGGATCTTAGGTGTTTCTACGGCAGCTGTCAAGACCAATACAGATCTAATTGATAATGTTTCAGGTTCGGACCCTGCTATCAAGAATTACAGAGGTGGCAACCCTAACGATGACGACTGGATGTTCTACACTGCTATCTCTATCAGTTTTACCTTTCATAAGATTCATTGCCCTGAAGGTTGGTTCAAATAACAAAGAGTGAATTTCAGATTTAATTTCTGATTCATTTTTGTACCTTCGTGGCTGCTTTTTGGAATCTGGTAGATGAAGGAACTCATTAAGACTGAATCACTTCCTAGACACATTGCTGTAATTATGGACGGAAACGGCCGTTGGGCGCAAGGAAAAGGTGCGGCTAGGGTGTTTGGGCATAAGAACGCTATAAAGGCTGTTAGGGAAGTAACAGAGGGATGTGCTGAGCTAGGAGTTGAGTATTTAACCTTATACGCGTTCTCTACTGAGAACTGGAATAGACCAAAAATTGAGGTAAAAGCATTGATGGAGCTTTTGGTGAGTACTTTGAGTTCGGAGATCAAAACCTTAATGGATAATGATATTCGACTCGATACCATTGGAGATACTTCTAGCTTACCACAAAAGAACCAAAGAGAACTAGCTGAAGCAATGAATAAGACTAAGGACAACAAAAGGATGACTTTAGTATTAGCTCTTAGTTATAGCGGAAGATGGGATTTGACACAAGCCATGAAACAAATGGCTGTTGAAATTGAAAATGGACAATTGAAATCTGATGAAATTGATCAGAATTCGATCGAAAAATATTTAAACACATCAGGGATTCCTGACCCTGAATTGTTGATTAGAACAAGTGGTGAACAAAGGATCAGCAACTTCTTGCTTTGGCAGATGGCTTATACTGAATTCTTCATCACAGATACTTTATGGCCAGATTTTAGGCGCGAGCATTTACATCAAGCCATAGTATCATATCAGGAGCGTGAAAGACGATTTGGAAAGACAAGTGAACAGATAAAAGGTTGAGCCTTAACATGCGTAAGATATTTTTGTTGTTGTTGGTTTTGTGTGTAGTAAGCATGTCGGCTTTCGCTCAGCAGAGGTTTGGAATAAACACTGGTGAGGGTGTCCAAATCGATTATACTAACCCAAAAGTTTTTGAAGTTGCCGAAATTAAGTACACCGGCCTCGTGGTGCTTGATGAAAGAGCGGTAACCTCCTATGCCGGAGTAAAAGTAGGTGATAGAATTCCTATTCCAGGACGAGAAATATCTGAAGCCATTAAGAAATTATGGAGCCAAGGAATTATCGCGGATGTACAGTTTTGGCTGACTAAAACAGAAGGAGACAGAGCCTTTATAGAGGTAAAAGTAGTTGAAAGACCAAGGATTCTACAGTTCGAGATAGAAGGAGTATCTAAAACTCAAGAAACAGAAATCACTGATCAATTAGGAATCATTGGTAAGGTAGCAAGTGCTCCTCTTGTTAAGAATACTGAAACTCTAATTAAAAAATACTTTGAAGAGAAAGGCTTTCTAAATACAGTAGTTAAGACTTCTCGGGTTACTGATACGCTTGTCAATGATGGTGTAAGGCTGACCTTCTCCGTTGATAAAAACGAGAAAGTGAAGATCAATAAGATTCACTTTGAAGGGAATGAAGCGTTTGAAGATAGTCGCTTAAAGAAACCTCTCAAGAATACGAAAGAAAGAGCACGATTCTGGTTGCTTGCACATGCCTTTGATCAGGCATTTAAAACAACTCCAAAGTCAGCAGCAAACTATCTGACCAAATCTGACACTGTCAATAAGCAGCAGCTTAAAGAGTTCATAAATGATAATGTAAAGCTCAATTTCTTAAAGTCTTCTAAGTTCATCAAAGCAGATTTTGAAGAGGATAAGCAGTCATTAATTAGCTGGTATAATTCTAAGGGTTATAGAGATGCAGATGTCATTACTCACAAAGTTGAGAAAATTGATAACGAGTACATCGATCTACACATAGAAGTAGAGGAAGGCAATAAATATTACGTTAGAAACATCGATTGGATTGGTAACTATAAATACACCGATGAATTCCTTACAGCTAAACTTGGCATCAAAAAAGGAGATGTTTATAACAAAGAACGAATTGAGCAAAGAACTCTTTTTGATGGCCAAAATGGAGATGATATCAACTCATTATACTCCGATGACGGATACCTTTTCTTTAGACTTGAAGTAGTAGAGGTAAGAGCAGAAAATGACTCCATTGACCTTGAAATGAGGATGAGCGAAGGTGAGCAAGCCATTATCAAGAGAATCATTTTAAAAGGTAACGATAGAACAAGTGATCATGTAGTTCTAAGAGAGATCAGAACATTACCTGGTCAGAAATACAGTCGTAAAGAATTAATCAGAACGATTCGCGAACTAGGTCAGCTTGGCTATTTTGACCCTGAGCAGATCAATCCACAGCCTATTCCAAATTTGGCTGATGGTACAGTTGATATTGTATTCGATCTAGTTGAGAAGTCATCTGATCAGATTCAATTGTCAGGTGGTTTTGGAGGTCCATTCGGTTTTGTTGGTACGGTAGGATTATCCTTGAATAATTTCTCAATAAGGAATATTGATGATTTTAGTAAGTGGAGACCTTACCCAGCAGGTGATGGCCAAAAACTATCTCTTCAGATACAGTCGAATGGTAGAAGATTCCAGAGTTATTCTTTGATCTTCTCAGAACCATGGCTAGGAGGTAGAAAGCCTAATAATTTCACTATTTCATTGAATAGAACTGCCAACAGAAGTATTGATCCTGTTACTGAAGATGTATTTGGGTTCTTAAAATCATCTGGGGTTACAGTAGGATTAGGGCGAAGACTAAGATGGCCTGATGATTATTTCCAGATTCAGAATTCATTGACTTATAACCTATATGAGGTAGCTAACTTCGGCCAGACTTTAGGATTTGAAAATGGTAGATCTAATATTCTAACATTCAACACAGTTATTTCTAGAAGTAACATTGATAATCCGCAGTTCCCTAGATACGGATCACAATTTACCCTAGCGATTAATGCTACACCTCCTTGGTCTGCATTCGATAGAGATTACTATGAGAATCCTGAATTAGATGAAGAGGATCGATACAGACTAGTAGAATACCATAAGTGGATGTTCGATTTATCATTGTTCATTCCTTTAAATAGCAAGTTCGTTGTGAACACTAGAGCTCACTTAGGGTTCATCGGAACATATACTGATGCTACAGATTCAGGACCGTATGAGAGATTCTTCTTAGGAGGTAATGGATTGAACGGAGCGAACAACTTTGTAATAGGTCAGGACATTATTGCGTTAAGAGGTTACGATGACAATAGTATCGTTCCTGTAGATCCAGAAACAGGTTTTAGAGGGGGTATTGTATATAACAAGTTTGTAACTGAGGTAAGATATCCAATTACGCTAGCGCCAACGTCTACGATTTATGTCTTAGGTTTTGCCGAAGCTGGTAACACTTGGAATCAATTCTCTGAGTATACACCTCGTAAATTATTCCGTTCTGCTGGTTTTGGTGCGAGAATTTTCCTTCCTGCATTCGGATTGCTAGGAGTTGATTGGGCTTATGGATTTGACAGCTCACGTGAGTTTGGTATAGAGGCAGGATCGCAAATACATTTTACTATTGGTCAACAGTTGAGATAGATGCTTAAATATCTGTATACCATAGTATTATTATTATTAATCTCTAACTTTGCCGCGGCTCAAAGATCGCCCAAATTCGGCCATATCGATACAGAATTTATTCTGAATAAGATGCCAGATTACTCTGAAAAGCAGGGCGAATTACAGGCTCTTGCAGACACTTATGACAAAGAGGTACGGAGTTTGTACGGTGAAGTAGAAAAGATGCGAGCTGCATTAAAAGCTGAGGAGGTTTTGCTCACAGCAGCTATGAAGGCAGATCGTGAGAAGGAGATTGAGCAAAAGGAACAAGAAGCTCTTAATAAGTATACTGAGCTTTTTGGATATGACGGACTCTACTATAAGAAGGTAGATGAACTCATAAAACCTTTAAGAGATAAGATCTCGCAGAAGGTTGAAGTGGTAGCAAAGAAATATGGGTTAGACTATATTTTTGATAAGGCTGCCGATGTCGGTATCATCTATTCGAACCCTGTTCATGATTATACAGAGTTTGTTTTAGAAGAACTGGGATTGAAACAATAAGGAAACATTTATAAAATAAGGTAAGATGAAACGTAAGTTTTTAGCAGTGATGGCTTTAGTCCTAACTGTTGCAGTTGCACAAGCGCAAGAAGTAAAGATCGGGTTCACTAACATTGATGCTATTGTATTTAGCATGCCCGAGATTCCAGGTATCAACTCTGAATTAGAAACATACCAACAGCAGTTGGGTAGCCAGGTAGGTACTAAAAGAAACGATATTCAAACTAAGCTTCAGGCTCTTCAGCAAATGGCTCAACAGCCAAATGCAGACCAAGTTGTTCTTCAAGAAAAGCAGAACGAATTAGTAAGACTACAAGAAGAGTTTGAAACATTTTCTTTACAAGCAGAGCAGGCCTTTAACAAAAAGCAAGCTGATCTTCTAAACCCTATTTATGAGAAAGTAGGAGCTGCTATCGAAGAAGTAAGAAAAGAAGGTAATTTCTTGATGATTTTGAACTCTCAAGTAGCTCAAGGTGGTAACATCGTTTTAGCTGCAGGTGAGGAATTGAACATCACTGAAAAAGTATTTGAAAAATTAGGTGTGCCTATGCCACAAGCTCCTGGTGAAGGAGATGCTGCTAACAACGGCAACTAATCCTAAAGAATGATATTGTTAAAAACCCCTTCGAAAGAAGGGGTTTTTTTATTTTAGGGCGATGAGAATTCCACCAAGTTTAAAAGTAGGCGATCAGGTTGCCATTGTGGCAACAGCAAAAAGAATGGAGTATGACTTTCAACCTGCTTTGGATACGTTGAAGTCTTGGGGACTTGAACCCATTTTGGGCCAATATCCACTTGAATTCTCCGGTTACTTTGCAGGTACTGATGAGCAGAAGAAAGAAGACCTTCAATGGGCTTTAGATGACCCAAATATCAAAGCGATTGTATTCTTAAGAGGAGGTTATGGAACTACTAGAATTGTTGATTCCATCAATTTTGATCAGTTCCTCGAAAGCCCAAAATGGATGGTGGGCTATAGCGACTTGACAAGCATGATCCTTCAGGCGGACTCACTTGGAGTACCAATGATTCATGGCCCCATGTGTTATACATTAGGTAAGCATGCCAATTCAGATGAGGTATTAAAGAGCTTATTATTTGGCAATACTACTTCTCAACTTGAAGCCAATGGTCTCAATGTAGGTGATGTTGAGGCTAAGATAGTTGGTGGAAATTTGAGCATGGTTTATGAGTCAATTGGCGCCTCAAATGAAGTGGATACCGAAGGCACCATCTTGTTTTTAGAAGATGTTGGTGAACAGTTGTACAGTGTCGATCGCATGATGACCAAATTGAGGAGAGTGGGAAAGCTTGATCAGATTAAAGGGATCATTCTAGGAAGCTTTACCAGCATGGGAAATATGAACGACTATTTCTCCGAATCCGTTGAGGAATTGATCCTCTCTTACTTACCGAAAGATATTCCTATTGCTGTGGGTCTGAATGCAGGACATGATGAAGAGAATCTCTCATTAATCATGAATAGAATCTGCCATATGACTGTTAATAGAAACACTCTACAATTGGAGTATCTATAGAAAAATCCCTGCCAATAAACCTGCTATAATAATGAGTGGAGGAGGCACCTTCGAATAGGTAAGAAGAAGGAATGTGCCTATTACAACAGTTACGTTCATTACACTATTTTCAATTGGTTCAAATAGAACAAATGCAGCAGCGGCCACCATACCCGCACTTGCCGCATGCACGCCTTCTAAAGATGCACGTACTACCCTGAATTTCTTTAAGCTATCCCAGAATCTAATCACAAAGAAGATAAGGAAAGTGCCAGGTAAGAAAATGCCACAAGCTGAAATAAAGCCCGCTAATACCTGACCACCAATACCCAGGTCCCTAACAGAAAGGGCTCCTATGTATGAACTGATTGAAAAGACCGGACCAGGGACCGCCTGAACCAAGCCAAGACCAGAAAGAAACTCTTCCGAACTCAAAAAGCCTTTGGCTTCTACAAATTCAGTATTGAGGAATGGAATGAGTACTTGGCCGCCACCAAAGATCAAACTTCCGTTACGATAAAAGTTCTCGAATAAAAGTACGAAGCGGTCTTGTGTAAAACCTCCTAGCAATGCTGCTGCAATAAGTACTAATCCCCATAAGGTAAAGTTGCCCCATTTGATCCGCACTCTTTCTTTTTCCTCGATTTCGTGTTTTTTGTACTTGAAGGCAGTTAGAGCACCTGCAAATACTAGTACAATTGGTAATGCAGCAGGCTTATTGACAAAGTAGGTGACTATAGCAGAGAGAGCCATTAATGCTCCTGCGGTTTTAGTGTTGACCACTTTTGAGGCTATGATATAGGCACCATAAGAAACAAAACCAACCGCCATAGGCTGAATGAATTTGGTGAATTCAAGGTCTAAATTCTTGGTTTGATAAGAGTTGATCAGGATAGCAGCAGTTGTCATAATAGCTACAGCCGGAATCATCCAAACCAGTAATGTGAGATAGGCCAGATTAGCTCCACCAATTCTAAAACCGATAGCCGTAACCGTTTGAGTAGATGTTGGCCCCGGAAGAACTTGGCAAAGCGCATTTAATTCCATGAGCTCTTCTTCAGTCAAATAGGCCCTTTTCTGAACCATGATTTTGAGGAGCATGGCAATATGAGCTTGTGGACCTCCAAAAGCGGTTATGGAAAGAATGAATACGTCTTTTAGGAAAATGTAATATCTAATCCGTTTAACGGCCATCAGATACTATTTCTTTCTTAATCCAATCTCAGCAAGTCTCTGCTCTAAGAATTCGCCAGCGGTAATATCTTCGAATCCTTTTGGATGATTCTCATCGATGCAATTCTCTAAACAGGTCAAATCCATTTCAGATCTTGGATGCATAAAGAATGGAATTGAATATCTAGAAGTAGTCATCAGCTCTTTTGGAGGATTGACCACTCTATGGATGGTCGACTTTAATTTGTTATTGGTCAATCTAGAAAGCATATCTCCCACATTGACTACGATCTGATCTGGAAGGGCAGTGATCGGAATCCATTTATTGTCTTTTCTTAGCACTTGTAGCCCGTCTGCGCTCGCTCCCATCAAAAGCGTAATCAAATTAATATCTCCATGCTCGGCTGCTCTTACAGCATCAGCAGGAACTGAATCAGGGTCTTCAATTGGGAAGTAGTGAATGGGCCTTAGAATACTATTGCCATTGTGTACTTTATCATCGAAATAGTTCTCGTCCAAATCGAGATAGATAGCAATGGCTTTCAACATTTGCTTTCCTGCGGCCTCTAGAGTTTTGTAGGTCTTTAATCCAATTTCTTCCATTTCAGGAAGTTCACTAGGCCATATATTATCAGGGTATTGCTCTTTGATAGGGTCATTATCAGTTACATCTTGGCCCACATGATAAAATTCTTTTAGGTCACCTGTAGTTCTGCCTTTGGCGTGTTCCTTGCCTTTTCCAATGTAACCTCTTTGCCCAGCCAATTCTGGGATTTCATATTTAGTCTTTATTTCCTCTGGTAGAGAGAAAAACCTTTGGATTGTTTCATACAAGTGAGCGGACATCTCATCAGAAAGACCGTGGTTCTTAATAGCAACAAAACCAATGTTATTATATGCTGCCCCTAAGGCATCCACAAATGCTTGTTTTTTAGCTGCGTCTCCTGAAGTAAAATCCGCTAAGTCTAACGAAGGGATTTCATCATATAGTTGCTCACTCATAGAAGTCTAATTTGAATATGAATTTAGCGAATAAATGTATTTCTATTATGCGCTCAGTACGGTTTTAAGTACATCGAGCGATTTAATCTCTATTTGTTGATGAAGATGAATCGCGTAAAACTTAATAATCTGATCGAGCAATTCCCTTCTGTACGAGTTATTGATTTCAATTTCAGCTCCATAGGTTTCTTTGATCAGTCGATCGACAGTACTCTTCTCATCTTCTAACTGGTTAAAATGAATTCCTGCCTCAACCAACTGCTGGACAAAATCTAGATCTCCTGATGGTCCGAAACCAAGATATACAGCTGATTTCAATAAAAGCTGTAAATGGAAGTTTTGAACATTTCTATTTTGATGATCAAGCAATTCAATGCTATGAAAAAGGAACTCAAACAATGGTTTATTCGAGTGTTCATCCTTCAATATTTTAGAGAAGAATTCCGTCAAGAAAATTCCAATAGTTCTTTTTACTGGGTCGAATGGAATATCTGTAAAAGAGGCAGTCATTTTGGCTTCTGAGATCCTCATTAAGTCTTTCGACTCCTTGTAGTAGACAACCAAATCTAGAAGCGTCAGTGGTTGGTAAAGAGCTGCTTTGCCTTTCGATTTAGCTGATCTCACCCCATTGACAATGAAGGAAGCGCTTCCAAATTCCTCGGTAAAGATTTTAACAATAACCGAAGTCTCTTTGAACTTGATACTGCCTAGTACTATACCTCGAGTTCGTTTTAGCATTAGATCACTACTATTTTGCCAATGAATGTTTCAGATCCATCTCTATTGCTACTGAAAACTAGGTATACTCCTGCTTGGACTCTTGAACCGTTTAAGTCACGAGCGTTCCATGTAGCCGTGCTGCCATTGGCTTGAATTTCTCTTACCAACTTACCGCTTACGTCAGTCAGCTTGAGAAATGCATTATTAACGAGCCCTTCGATGACAATAAATCCATTAAAATTAGGCTCGACCGGATTCGGGTAAATTCTCACATTTTGATGTGTATTGGTGCCTTCTGTGGCATCAGATCTAAAGCTGGCGATACCATTCGGTGTGGTAAAAAAGACTTGACCGGTCTTCGGATCGATTGTTACATTGGATACCTCATCGGAAGGAAGCGGACTGTTTTCTGTAGTAAAATGCTGTACTAGTTCTTCTCCCGTTTCGCTGAAAAGCCAAACTCCATTGTCTCTCGTGGCGATCCATTTTCGGTTGGCGGGATCTATAGCTAAAGCTGTTAAGTACTCATCTCTAAGTAGGAGCCCTCCATCGAAAATAGGAATGTTCGCAGTTAATGAACCTCCTGATAAAATGAGGTTTGGATTGGGGAAAAAGCAAATGCCTTCATTCGTTGTTATCCAGATGAATCTATTCTGATCTTGCTTAATATCAGTGATCTCCCTACCAGGTAAACCACCCTGGCCACCATTGGTGTTTAGATACCTCAAGTCATTGCTTTCTTCATTAAAGACTAATACTCCTCCTCCTCTGTCAAATTCAATGGATAACCATTTGTCTTGATTATCTACTATGATGATGTCATTAACAAAGTTTCTTAAAGGATGAGTTAGTCCATGTACTTGCCATTCGTCTGTAGAAGGATTCCAAGAACTCAGTGCTTGATCAACTTCCTGCTGAATGATCCATAATTGGCCATCTTCGTATTCTATGGCTGGGATATTCAATGAGCCATTTGTTTCTCTCAATGGATTATTAGGAGAGACTTCTTCATTCAACGATAGGTATCCGTTGTCTGAATTAATAAAGACTCCTTGACTGTAGTTAGAAACTATTCTTTCATTAAAACCTAAATCGACATCAGTAATAGCACTTATGTTATTACCATTCGAGTCTTGAATTTCACTGATTTCCCATTTAGAATTGACGGCATCATAAGAGGAAAATTGATCTTCCTGAACCCAAAACTGAATTCCTAATGAGTCAGTATTAACTTCTGATTGGTCGGAAAATGGTCCTTCAGGAAGTATGATGCTCGGCTCAGAATTGAAATTTTCAAAAATGATAAGTCCAGATTTGGTTGTTCCTAAGTAGAAGCGAGACTCAAACTGAGTAATTGAATTAAAGCTACCCCATGCGTTACTTGTGCTGAGAACAAGTTGAGGGTTGTCAGATTCTATCTCAAAAAGTTCAGTTTCTGTGAGCACATATAAGCTTGATGTAGTCTGGTAAATCGATGTGATTTGGTCCGTAAACGAAGTTAGAAACTGCCAGTTGCCATTCACCTGCTTGAAGAGGTCATTTTCAATTGAGGCATAAAAGTCATTTTCGAAACATTCGATTTGGCTGAAAGGAAGACCCAATAATTGCCTTTGCCAGAAATTAAAATCCTGCCTATTTGTATCGTCATCGAGACTCACTGAAATGATACCATCGGAAGAAGCGGCAATGATACTGTCTGCGGTAATGACAAAATCGTTGATCGATATTCTGTCACCATTTTGACCTATGTTTTGGTAGGATTCGGAAAACTCTTCTTGATTCAGATCATATCGAATCATTCCAAATTCTAAACCACCCCAAAGTTCTCCATCGATAATTTGAAGCTCGTGAAATGACTTCTCATCAATGTTGGGAGCATCAAGAATGGTGGTGATGTTATCTACGTTTTCGTTTTGAACGAGATCTATGTTGCCATTTAAATATCCAATGGCGAGAAGATCATTGTTTTGATCAAATGATATAGCTCCAATCCCTATGTCGGAAAGGCCAGTGATCTTATTGAGAAAGTTGATGCTATTGTCTTGCCCATCGAAGAAATAAAGAGCTCTATTGGTACTTGCGTAGAACCCTAGATCTCCCACTTCAAAGGATTTTACGTCATAATAGCTGAAATGACTTTGCCAGCCGAAGACAGGTATGTCTTGGGCTTTAGCTTGAAAAAGGCTGAACAGTCCTATGGTGAATAAAAGGACTCTATTCACTTTTCTTTTTTTGCTTTTTTTCTTCTTGGCCCTGATAGAAATACTTTCTATTTCTGGCTTCGTATATATCCGCTTCTCCGAGTTCAACAGTCTTTTCAGAATCTGTTAGTTTATATGAGAACGATGCCAGTGATCCACTTATCGTACAGATAGCGTGAAGTTTAGTAACGAATTCTGAAATGGCCAATAATTGCGGCATGGGTCCAAATGGTTCGCCTTGGGCATCCATATCCAAGCCTGCTACAATGATTCTCTTGCCCTGATTCGCTAAGGTTCTGCACACATTAATGATTTCAGAATCAAAAAACTGTGCTTCATCTATTCCAATTACATCACTTTCTCCGGTTAGCAGAAGGATATCAGATGCGAATTGAACTGGTGTGGATCTTATGCTTGTATTATTATGAGACACTACATCTTCATCATCATATCTAGTGTCTACGGCAGGCTTAAAGATCTCAACTTTTTGCTTGGCAATTGAGGCTCGTCTTAATCGCCTGATCAGTTCCTCTGTTTTTCCTGAAAACATACAGCCACAAATGACCTCAATACTTCCTGAGGCGTGTTCGTCTTTAACTCTGGTCTGCGGTTCTAGAAACATTAAGAAGAGTAGTTTATGTGTGGGAATTTGTTCTTCTCATCCACACTGACTTCAATATCGCTATTTAATTTATTTTGGCACGCCAATCTTTCATTTTCAGCCAATCGGCCCAGATCAATGAGTTTCTGTTCAGCTTCATTTGGCGCATCAAAAGAGTCTAATCCAGAATGTACAATGCACTTACAAGTAGTACATCTTCCATTTCCTCCACAAGCATGCATCCAGTCGATCTGCTCATCATGGATAATATTTAAGATGGTCTTGGAGTTATCATTTGAAATGACCTCCCTATTATCCATATTTCTGATCGTGATCTTCGTCATAATCCTTAATTTACAACTCAAAATTAGTCAACAATGTCGTACAAACTTAAGCCAGAATCTGTAGATGACATCGTAAAAGATGTAGCAAATAAAATTCTATCAGAAACCTTTAGTCAAGCAGACAAAGTAGATGGCGAAAAGCTCATTGCCCTGACCAATTCTCGACAGGTCAACTCTTTTCTTATTCGCTCACTTTTTCATCAGTGGAGGAATGAAGTAGAACAGTTAGAAAGTCCTTATTTCGATTTCAAGCATGAGAAAGTGAAGGATGCTCTAAAGCAGTTCATGAATGTACTGTCAAATCATATTAGTATTGATCAATCTCACTTAGGGCCAATATTATTGATGGCACTGAAGGATACTATTCTGATCAGCTTCACTCCAGAACTCTTTTTGGATGAAGTGCTTAATAGATCCGATAAACCTCAAGACTTGAAAAAGCAATTGAAGTATATCAAAACACATCGTGATGCATTTAAAGCACTTTGTGATCAGATAGATGAATTTGATACTCAGCCTTCAGTGAAAGAAACATTTACCAAATTGAGCTCAGATCACTTCGAAAGCGTAGATGCAAAAGCTTTTGTGGAGAAATTAGACTTGAATTCTAGATTGGACGACCTTTTTGATTTTGAGGAGGAGAAACCAGTTGTTGAAGAATCAAAACCAATTGAAAAGATTACTGAATCTGATGTGTCTACCTCCAATACAATCAATGATCAATTTCAGACCGGTTCAAAAGGATTAACTCTTGCTGAAAGGCTTCAACAGGGCATGAAGAAAAGTATTGAGTCAGGTCTGACTTTGAATGAGAAATTCATGTTTCAAAACTCCTTATTTGGCGGTGATGCTTCTAAAATGAAAGAGGCGCTAAAAGTTTTGGATACAGCATCAGATCTGAATGATGCTTTAACCAAGGCCAATCAATTTAACCAGGGATGGGATATGGAAAGTGAAGAGATAGAAGCTTTTATGTCAGTACTAGAGAAGCGTTTTGCTTAAAATCTCATTAGCACCTGACTTCTGTGCATATCGATTTTCAGAAGGACGAATAGCATAATTGTGAATGACCAAAGTGAGGAACCTCCGTAGCTAAAGAAGGGTAGTGGGATTCCAACTACCGGAAATAATCCAATGGTCATTGCGATGTTGATGGCAAAATGGAAGAAAAGTATAGATGCAACGCTATAAGCATACACCCTTGCAAACTTTGATTTCTGCCTTTCTGCAATGACAATGATCCGCATGATCAAAACGATGAATAAGGCAATGACTAATGCACAGCCCAACCACCCATGCTCTTCTGCCAATGTAGAGAAGATGAAGTCAGTGCTCTGTTCAGGCACATAACCAAACTTAGTTTGAGTTCCCTTTAAAAAGCCTTTACCTGCAAACCCTCCCGAGCCAATAGCAATTTTCGATTGTTCTAAGTTCCAGCCTTCCGCTTGAGGGTCTACGAGCTCCGGTTTGAAAATGGCTTCTACTCTCGCCTTTTGATAAGGCTTAGCGACTTCATTTAATAGATAATCGGTAGCGAAAATGAATCCAACGATGATGGCTATCACAAACAAGATTGAGAAAATTCTTTTCCTGTTTTTGTAAGAAAACCCGACTAGGATTAGACCTAAAGCCGCAACTCCGATCAGTAGTTCAGTTCTTGGAACTAAAAGAGTTAATATGAAAAATATACCAACACTGATTCCAATAATGAGATAGATAGAAGGGAATCCTTCTCTATACAATGGAATGATCAAAGCTATATAAATGATGATAGAGCCAAAGTCGGGTTGCAAAGCTATTAGAGCAATAGGGAGCCCAATTATGGCCAGCGATTTCAGCTGTGAGCTAAAGTCAGTAAGTTTAACTCCTGTACCAGCCACAAAACGTCCGATCATCATGGCAGTCGCCATTTTTGTAAATTCTGCCGGTTGCAAACGCATAAAGCCGAAATCGAACCAAGCTCGAGCGCCATTGATTTTGACTCCGAAAACGAGTACCCCCGCTAAAAGGGCAATCATAATACCGTAGAAGAGCGGACTGAAGGTCTCATAAATTCGAAAATCCAACAGCAAGATGATCATGATCAGAATAACGGATGCTCCAATCCAGATCAATTGCTTTCCACTATTCAATGAGAAATCTAAGATACTTTGATTTTGGACAGGGTCATAAACGGAAGCGAAGATGTTGAACCAGCCCAGTAAAACTAGGATGAAGTAGATCAGCACAACAAGCCAATCTAGATCAGAAAATAACCCACCTTCTTTTCTCACTCGTCACTATTCTTAAGGTTATCTAAGAATTTGCTATTTAGAATATAATCTTCCTTATCGAACCAGCCTTTTTTAATGTAGCCTCTTATGTGTTTTTCAATTATGAGACTAGCGGTTACAGCAGCAGCTCCACCTCCCCAGCCAGCATTTTCAACATATACGGCAATGGCGATTTGTGGATCTTCTCTTGGAGCAAAAGCCATGAATACAGAATGATCTAAAGATTCATCTTTAACACCATTTTCGGCAGTACCCGTTTTGCCCACCATTTCAATATCGCTCATATTGAGCACAGCCACTTGTGCCGTTTTTCTAGCTGCTCGAGCCATTCCTTCTACAATGGCAGGATAATAATCAGACCCTTTTCCTGTAACTACTTTTTCATATTCAAGTGGAAAAGACTCTCCATTGTCCTCAAGTGATTTGACAAGATGAGGTCTAATGTAGTATCCTCTATTGGCAATAGTGGCAGCCAAATTAGCTACTTGAAGCGGAGTGACTAAAAGCTCGCCTTGACCAATTGATAAGGAGTAGATAGTACTATAAGCCCAGGTACCTTTTTCCTTTGGATAAAGCCTGTGGTAAAATTCAGTATCAGGTACTAGCCCTGGCTCCTCTCCATCAATGTCTAATCCTAGAGGTTGACCAAAGCCAAAGAGCTTTACTGCTTCAGCCCACTTTTCCATGCCGATGTGGGTATCTGTAAATATGTTGTCACCAACCCCTTGGTTCACCGTCCTTCTCATCACCTCCCAGAAATAGTTGTTAGATGAATATTCTATTCCTCTTGCTACATCATACTTGCCTAATGGAGCATGATCTCCCAGATTAAATTTTTTCAGATTGATCTGTTCTTCAGTGCTGATCACACCTTCATCTAGAGCGATCAACGCTTGGACTGTTTTGAAAATAGAGCCTGGAGGGTATGTAGCCTGAATAGCACGATTAAAAAGTGGGGCTGTAGTATCATTTTTTATGACTTCGAAATTCTTTCCGAAATCGCGTCCTGTTAGTAGGTTGGGATCATAAGATGGGGCAGAAGCCATCACTAGAATTTCACCTGTCTTTGGTTCGATCGCCACAACACTACCTCTTTTACCATTTAATAATTTCTCAGCATAGGCCTGAAGCTCAAGATCGATGGTAGTATGCAAATTCTTTCCTGGTACAGAAGCTGTGTCGTAAGCACCATCCAAGTAAGACCCTTTTTCAATCCCGTTTACATTGACCAATTTTTGGCTAACACCACGGGCGCCTCGCATGTCTTGTTCATACGATTTTTCTAAACCTGTAATACCGACATAATCACCGGCTTTATAGTAATTACTTGAATCTAATTCTAGCTGGCGAGGACTAACTTCGCCAGTATAGCCAATGGCATTAGCTAATAAGTTATTGTTGTATCTTCTTACAGTTCTCGGGTTGACGTAAAAGCCTTTGAATTTGAATAGCTCGTCTTGAATGCTGGCGTATTCAGTATGCGATATCTTTTTGAGAAAAATGGAAGGTTTTACGGCAGAATACTTTCTGCTCTTTTTCATGTTCTCCTCAAACGTAGATTTGTCAATTTTGAATAGTGAACAGAATTCCGTGGTGTCCTCAACGTAGACATCCCTTGGAACCACCATCAGATCATAAATAGGTTCATTGTAGACAATGAGCTCACCATTTCGGTCATAGATCAGACCCCTAAACGGGTATTCAACCACCCTTTGCACAATATTCCTTTCCGCTTTGATCTGGTAGGTGTTGTCAACCACTTGCAATGCAAACAACTTAATGAGGAATACGACTCCCACAAGGATGAATACTGCTTGGATGATATAACGTCTACTTTCTAACAATTACTTGCTTGGTCTAAAGAAGAAATATTGGGTCAGTACTATAAATATCAAGCTTATTAATGCTGTAATCAAGGCTTTTAGCAGGCTAAGGCCTATAAAATTAAATCCGCCAGCCTCAAGTATAAATACGGTAATACAATGAATTAAGATCAATGGTAAACTATAACCTAATGACCACGCAAAGCCATAGTTGGGTATGGTGGGCAAAGTATTTAATTCAAAGCCGGATCGAGGTGCATTAACCTGAAGCCAAAACGATCTTAAAAGCATAAATAACACTCCTGCAGCGGCATGAATGCCAAGGGTATGATAGAACAAATCAATGAACAGTCCCGAAGCAAAACCGATGATCATAGCCGCAATTGCACTGATCTCAATAGGTAGAATTAAGAAGGCCAGAAGATAAATAAAACAGAAGCCCGTCCCGAAAATCACAAAATTTCTAAAGACTATTGCTTGCAAGGGCAGTAGAATAAGGAAGGTCAATATGATGCTGGCATAACTCCTATTCATTGCTCTCTAATGGGTTGTTTACAGTTAAAGAATCTAACTGCTCGATTTTTTGATTTCTGATCACGTAGACATAGGAAAGCTTGGCAAAATCAACCGATAATTTAGCCCTTATTATTAGATAGGTGCGATTGGCATCTGTAGATATTTCACTCACTTGGCCTACCATAATGTCTTTTGGAAATACTGAGTTATAACTCGAAGTGGTTAAGGTATCTCCAACTTGAACTTCTACATCTGGAGTGATATAAAGTACTTCAGCATATTTAGCATCTCTTCCATCCCAGACTAATGTGCCTGCTCTTCCCGAAGGATTATGTTTGATAGAGATCGGGTTTCTCGTATTCAAAAGCGAGATTCCTTGTGCAAATTCTTCAGAAACTGCCCTGATCTTTCCGACCACCCCAAAAGAATTAACGACACCCATTCCTTCAGATATACTGTCTTTACGGCCTTTATTGATCATAAAGAAGTTATTGGTATTTCGGAAGTTGTTTTGAACCACTTCAGCAGGTTCAAAAATGAATCGGACAGAATCATTCTCTTCAATTTGCCTTTCGCTCAAAGAGTCAAAGACCAATGTTCTATCCGTTTGCAATAACTCGCGTAGCCTTGCATTTTCTTCAGCTAATTCTGAGTTGATTCTTTGAAGAGTGAAATAGTCCTGAATTCCTTTAGTCGTTGAGTTAACGGAACCCATAAATCCAGAGGCTCCATTGATAAAGGCAGTTCTTTGGTAGTCATTGTTGCCAATGATCAGCCAAAAACAAATTACTTCAAGGATTAAGAAGACGAATAAGGCTCTAAAGCGTACTAAAAATGCAATTAGCTGGCCCATTCAATCTTAAGTCATCAATACCGCTCTGTATGAATTAATGTTTTTAAGGGCTTCACCTGTACCTCTTACAACAGCTCTTAATGGATCATCCGCAATGTGAATAGGAAGCTTTGTTTTCAAAGCCAATCTCTTATCCAAGCCTTTCAATAAAGCTCCGCCACCTGTTAAGTGAATACCTCTATCATAGATATCGGCAGAAAGTTCTGGTGGAGAGATCTCAAGAGCTTTAAGTACAGCTTCTTCTATCTTCGAAACAGACTTATCCAAAGCAAAGGCTATTTCTGAATAAGAGATCTTGATCACTTTAGGAATACCTGTCATCAGATCTCGTCCTCTGATCTCGTAATCTTCTGGCGGCTCGTCCAATTCTGTTAAAGCTGAACCAATGGCCATTTTTACTTTCTCGGCTGAACGCTCACCAATCAAAAGATTGTGCTGGCGTCTCATATAATCAAGAATATCTTTTGTGAAGGTATCTCCAGCAACACGGATAGATTGGTCACAGACGATACCGCTTAAGGCGATAACTGCAATTTCTGTTGTACCACCCCCGATGTCAACGATCATTGATCCTACCGGCTCGTCAATTTTGATTCCAGTACCAATAGCCGCAGCAATTGGTTCATAGATCATATAAACCTCTTTAGCATTGGCATGCTCAGCTGAGTCACGAACGGCTCTTTTTTCTACTTCAGTAATACCAGAAGGGATACAAATGACCATTCTATGCGATGAAGGCATAAAGCTCTTCTTTCTCAGGTCGATCATTTTGATCATACCTTTGATCATCATTTCAGCAGCTTCGAAGTCGGCAATTACACCGTCTTTTAGTGGCCTAATGGTCTTGATATTTTCGTGGGTCTTTTCGTGCATGTTCATCGCTTCTTTGCCGATGGCAAGCACTTTATTGTTGTTCTTATCGATAGCAATGATCGATGGCTCGTCAACAACGATTTTATCTTTGTGAATGATCAAGGTATTTGCGGTACCTAAGTCAATTGCTATATCACTTGTTAGAAAGTCGAAAAAACCCATTTAAACGGTCTCCTGTCTGATTTATGTTCGTAAAATTTTAACTAGTTACTAAAAAAATCGCCTAAAAAAAACTTAATGTTTGAAATGACGAGTACCGGTAAATACCATCGCCATATCGTGCTCATCGCAGTAGTTAATAGACAACTCATCTTTGATCGAACCACCTGGTTGGATCACTGCACTAATTCCTTCTCCGTTTGCTATTTCTACACAGTCAGGGAAAGGGAAGAATGCGTCTGAAGCCATGACAGCTCCTTTTAAATCAAAGCCAAATACTTTCGCTTTTTCAATGGCTTGTCTCAAAGCATCGACTCTTGATGTTTGACCAACGCCACTTGATAACATCTGGCCATCATTAGCCAAAATGATTGTGTTTGATTTTGTATGCTTGCAGATTTTAGAAGCAAAGACCAAAGCTCTTTTCTCCTCTTCAGTAACGTCTTTTTTAGTCACTAATTTGAAATCTTCTGCTTTATCTGTTACTAAATCCCTGTCTTGAACAATTACTCCATTCAATAGGCTCTTGAATTGTTTCTGAGCAGTTAAATTTTGCTTTTTGACTAGAAGGATTCTATTCTTTTTACCCTTAAGTAACTCAAGTGCATCCTCGTTAAAAGATGGAGCAATAAGCACCTCGAAGAATAGCTTGTGTAATTCTTCAGCAGCAGCAAGGTCAATGGCTTGATTGCAGACCAATACGCCACCAAATGCACTTACAGTATCAGCAGCAAATGCTTTGAGGTAAGCATCTTTAACATCGGTTCCTGTTGCTGCTCCACAAGCATTAGTATGTTTTAGAATCGCGAACGCATTATCACTCTCATCGAACTCTTCGATCAGGCAAACTGCAGCGTCAATGTCTACTAGGTTGTTGTAAGAAAGCTCTTTGCCATTCAGTTGGTCGAACAAGTCGTTTAGTGGGCCGTAGAATTCACCTGCTTGGTGCGGGTTTTCTCCGTATCTAAGAGTTCTGCCCTCTCTTTCGCTTACCTTAAATTTGTCTAGCCCTTCCTCTTGATTGAAATAGTTGAAGATCGCTGAATCATAGTGTGAAGAAATATCAAATGCCTCCACTGCGAATTTTCTTCTATCTGAAATATCAGTCGAACCATTTTTTTCTTTAAGTAATGATTCAACTGTTCCGTATTGCTCGCGAGAGGAAACGATTAATACATCTTTGTAATTCTTTGCAGCTGCCCTGATCAACGAGATGCCTCCAATATCGATCTTCTCAATAATGTCTTGTTCTGCCGCACCAGAAGCTACAGTTTCTTCGAATGGATATAGATCAACAATTACTAAGTCGATAGAAGGAATTTCGAATTCTTGGGCTTGCCCTAAATCACCATCATTGTCTCTTCTGTGAAGGATACCACCGAATACTTTTGGGTGAAGAGTTTTTACTCTACCACCGAAAATAGAAGGGTAGCTAGTAAGATCTTCAACAGGTACGACTTCTGCACCTTGCTCTTCAATAAATTTTTGCGTTCCACCAGTAGAGTAAATGGTTACTCCGTTGGCTTTTAGAAGCTCAATAATAGGAGCTAAGTTGTCTTTGTAAAATACTGATATTAAAGCGGATTGGATCTTCACTTGCGACATGTGATTGGGGAATTAATTAAGTCGCAAACTTAGGGAATTTATATGGATTTGAGAACTACCTCCTCCACCACTTTTGCATAATTTTTATGCTCAACTGCAAGTACTTTTTTGGCGATGTCTTCAGCTGAATCTGAAGGCTCTAGATTGACCGATTCTTGAAAGAGTATTTCGCCTTTGTCATACTCCTCATTCACAAAATGAATAGTGATTCCAGATTCACTTTCATTGGCCTCCTTAACAGCTTTGTGCACATTCATTCCATACATTCCTTGCCCACCATACTTTGGTAGTAGAGCAGGATGAATATTGAAAATCCGATCAGAAAATTTAGTTACCAATTCTTGAGGAATGAGTAACATGAATCCGGCAAGAACGATAAAGTCTACTTTTTCATTTTCGAGAATCTCAATAATAGTTTGCCCAGTCTCCCAGTAGGTACGATTATAAATGTGATGTGGAATATTAAACCGATTGGCTCTTTCAATTACACCAGCAGATTTATTGTTGGTAAAAACTGATACGATCTCTATAGAAGGATGGTCTTTGAATTGCTCAAAAAACATTTCGGCATTTGAGCCACTTCCGGAGGCGAAGACAGATATTCTTTTTTTCATTAGATCCAGATCATGCTGAGTACTCCTAATAACATGATGATCTTGCAATAAGTACTCAGATTATGAAATGCCCTGACTGTGTCTGCTTTTGCAATACCATAGCCTAAAGCGATTAAGGTCAAAAGTAGTACGCTAGGCAATACGAACGAAATATTACGTAGCAAGATGAAGACGGTGATGATGAATATTCCCATGATCACAAATAGGAAGACCTTGGTCTTTGCTACTCCATATACAATTGGAATGGTTCTACAACCAAATCGTTCATCTCCCTTTCTGTCTTCAACATCTTTAATGATCTCTCTGATCAAGGTGATAAAAGAGGCGAAAACAGCATAGCATGCAATGATAAAGGTCCGTTCTTGAAAATACTCTGCAACCAAGACTAATGTCATTCCTGTCAATGCTGCAACGGCCAAATTGCCGACAAGAGGAAGCCTTTTTAACTGATTAGAGTATAGCCAAAGTAAGAATGAGGCTCCAAACATGGTGGCTCCAATAGGCCAAGATAGAAATGTGCCTATGCCAATAGCTGCAAAGTTGAGGGCTGTATGACCCGCCAGAACCCAACGCCTTTTCAATTTTTTACCCACGACCACTCGGTCAGGTTTATTGACAAAATCGATTTTGACATCGTAATAGTCATTGATCAAATAACCAGCAGCAGTTATCATCACAGTTGCCGAAACCAAAAGGAAAAACCCCTTATCTGTTAAAACTTGTGTCCAAGTATCTCTTTTTCCGACAAGGAAAATGGCTGTCACATATTGAGTTAAAGCCACCATAAAAAGGTTGATACCTCGGATAAATTTGAGGTAACCAACTATATAAGAAGGTTTGAAGATGGCTGTGATCTGCATCAGATTGACTTACGAAACAAAACTAAGGGAGTTTACATAAAGCGCAGTTTACTCTTCTGAATAAAAATCTAAAATGTGCTGTGAGATTTTTTGGTAAAGCTCTGCAGTATCAGGATCTGAAGATAAAGCTTGATGTTGCTTATCAAGAGTAGCCAAGTCACCCCTTTTAGCTGGTCCCGTTTGCGCAAATTCAGGATTTTGACTTAATGATTTATTGATCGTTTCAGTAATCAATGGTTTTAAAAGCTCATAGTCCATTCCATTTTGCTCCATGATTCCCTTTGCGATCGTGAGCATGTGATTGGAGAAATTACTTGCAAATACTGCAGAGAGATGAAGAACTGCTCTGTTTTGCGAGTTGAGTTCAGCCACTGTTTTGCTAATTGAAGCTGCTAGTGATTTTAATATTTCTAGAGAAGTCTTGTTGTCTGCTTCAATACAAATAGGGATGTTGGAGAAATCAACTTTTTTACCGCGAGTAAATGTTTGTAGTGGGTAAAAGACACCAATATTCTCTGTTTGGGCATAGCCCAGACTAGATAATGGTTTGGTCCCCGAACTATGCGCTAGTATACAGCCAGAAGATATCTTCAGGTTTTGTGCTACCTCTTCAATGGCATCGTCACTCACGCAAAGGATAGCAATATCTGCCGAAACATGTCTAAGATCTGTGCCTACTATTGCCTCTGCCTGATAAAAGTTGCTTGCTGATAATTCAACCTGCTTTTTATCCCTGCCAGCGATAGCTGTTACAACATGCCCAGCATTTTCAAAAGTGAGGCCTAAGTGCCAAGCTACATTTCCAGTACCGATAATGGCGATCTTCATGGCAACAAATATATCGGATTAAGAACGAGCGACACCATCTACTGCTTCTACTAGTCTGTCCAATTCGTATATTGAGGTGTAAACATGAGGGGTCACGCGAGGACCATTCACTTTCTCCCATTTGATCGGGCTAGTATGCACTTTATGACTTCTGAATAACGTATTATGCACTGGTCCCGCATCCATGCCTTCAATTCCGAAATTAAAGAGTGCACAAGTATTGGCGCTTTCTTGGCTTGAATAGAATTTGACTTTGGGGATTTCTCTCACTTGATCCACCCAATAGTTCTTTAAATAATTAAGCCGAGCTTCCTTCTTAGCTGAACCAATGGCGAGATGGAAGTCTATTGCAGAACTGATGGCTTGCTCAATAGCAAATGATCTAGTTCCAATATTTTCGAACTTCCGAATATTATCTTCTTGTCCTTCAGGAGCTGCCAACAGTGGCCAAACATCCTTGATTTTATCTTTTTTGATATAAAGCATGCCCGTGCCGAAGGGTGCGCAAAGCCACTTGTGAAGGCTAGTTCCATAAAAATCACAGCCTAAGTCTGAAATTTTAAAGTCAAGATGAGCGAATGTGTGGGCACCATCAACAACGGAGTAAATGCCATTTTTTGAGGCTATAGCACAAAGCTCCTTGGCAGGCATGATATGACCAGTCCAATTGATCATATGAGTGATATGAAAGACTTTAGTTCTAGGTGTAATGGCTTGCTTAAATTTTTCAATGACTTGTTGATTGTCTTCAGTGGGAATGTCAAAATCCAACCAAACTAGTTTGATTCCATCTCTGCGTTCCCTCTGCTTCCAGGCATTGATCATATTCGGATAGTCATACTTTGTCAGTACCACCTCATCTCCTTTGTCTAGATTCAGCCCAAAAATGACATTGTTGATGGCCTCGGTTGTATTTCTATTGATGGCGATTTCATCTGAATCGACCCCCGCAAGATGTGCCAATTTGGAACGCAGTGGTTCACGACCTTGATCTAATATACGCCACATGTAATAGGAAGGAGCCTCGTTAGAATATGTATAGTACCGATTGGCAGCCTCTTGTACTACTTTGGGCTGAGGGCTAACGCCTCCATTATTCAGATTAATAATTTGGTTCGAGGTGGTGTAAGCTTGCCTGATTCTTGCCCAAAGATCTTCATCCTGATTGGCTTGAGAAATACTGAGCTTGTTGATAGAGTTTAAGGCGTCAGAAACATCTTCAGCCACAGATTGATTCAATAGTGAGGAAACTGATAGACTGCCTCCTGTCAGGAAAACCTTCTTGATAAAACTCCTTCTGTTCTTCATAGCGCTAGTGTCTAGCGGAATTTAAAGAAAATAGAAGGGAGTTGAAATCTGTTTTATGCTACTCCTTTGTCACGCATTTTGACGAATTCAATATATCTACGTCTGGTAGCGATGATGAATCCGATGATCATAACAATGGTACCGATCCAAAGAATGTTGATCTGAGGCTTTTCAATGGCCTGTAAAATGATCCAATCTTTTTGCGTGGTTTCAATGCCTAATTCTATTGACCCATCTTCTGGAATAATATTCTCTAGTGTAATTCTTGAGGCTATCTCTTGATTTAATTCAGGTGGTCTGCCAACCGCATTATCCTTAATAATGAATTTTGGCTGTAGCAAAATCTTAGCATCATTCTCAGCGTAGATGGTAATGTTGGCCTGCACTGCGGCATCTTGAGGTCCTAAGTCCATGAAATTGACATTAGGTAGTCTCTCTAGTTCTTCAAATACTGCTACATAGTCGTTAATAAAGAACCTTTCACCTGGCTTCAAAGGCTTTATCTCTTTCTCAGACCACTCCGTAAATTCATCTTCAAAATCTGACTGCAATGCCACGAAAGTGTATAGATCACGGTTCCAGTGTTTTTTGATATCAGGAGACACAATGGTGCTTCCCATTTCTTCATTCACTTGTGTTCTTGGATATAAGGTAAACTTTCTGCCAGAGTTTAAAGAAGTGTATTCTACTTCATGATAAGTGTTCTCCGGATTTCTGAAATAAAGAGTATCTCCAGCATTTGCATACAGTTGCCCTTCTTTAACAATATCCAACTTAGCTATTCTATAATTTACCTCTTCAGTTTCTTCAAGGTCCGACTTTTTCACATAGCCTGGAATGCCAAGCGCTTCCATGTTCTCGCTTTTGTAAACAAGCTGATAGCCTGCCATCACTTTCGGGTCATTTAAGAAAAGCACTATCATATTTGAATTCTGCTCTTCTGTAAAGTCTCTACTAATGATAGTTGTGTTCTTTGAAACAATTCTTGAATATCCTTCAGAGAACATGATACCGATCAGAATCATGGCAATACCAATATGAGCAATAGAGCCACCTATGAGTTTTCTACTTCCAGCTTTTAAAAGATCTATTAAAATCTTCGTGTTGGAGACTATTGAGTAAACACCAGCTACCAAGACTATGATGTAAACAGGATCATTGACTTTGGCTAAAATGAATATCAGGGCAGACAGAACTAAGCTGATCAATACCGGAAAGGTCATAGCTGATTTAAGCTTATCCTTGTCCATTTTCTTCCAGAAGAAGAATTGACCAGTTCCTGATAAGAAGGCAATTCCAATCGCGAACCAAACTTGCCATTTAGAATAGAATGCAACCTGATCTGCAGGTGGAGCAAGACTAGATAAACCACCAAATAGCTCAACAATTTTATTGAAAACGGGGAATGAAGTTGGAATCAACACTTGGAATGCCATTAAACACAAAGTCAAGGCTCCAATGAAAATCCAGAACTCCCTTGAATAGGTCGATGCCTCTTTTTCAGAAGTAGGAATGTCTTTCCATACTCTTCCAGCAATCAATAAAGTGGCTACCAAGAAGAAGAGTAAATAGATCAATAATTGACCAGATAAGCCAAGGTCTGTAAAGGAGTGGACAGAGGTGTTACCTAGAATACCACTTCGAACTAAGAAAGTGGCATATAGAATCAATAAGAAGGTGGCAATCACTAAAACAAAAGAAGACTTTAAAGCAGTGTCACTCTTTTTGAAAATGATCATTGTATGCATACTGGCTATAAGAGTTAGCCAAGGAATGTATACGGCATTTTCTACAGGATCCCAATTCCAATAACCTCCAAAATTCAGTGTTTCATAGGCCCAGTAGGCTCCCATTATAATTGCTGTTCCCAGGATTACTCCGCCAAATATGGTCCATGGTAAGGCTGGCCTCACCCAGTCTTTATAGTCTTTTCTCCAAAGCCCTGCTATGGCAAATGAAAATGGAACCAATGTACAAGCGAATCCTAAGAAAGTCATCGGTGGGTGAATCACCATCCAATAGTTCTGTAATAATGGATTTAAACCAGTGCCATCTTCAGGTACAAAGTTTGGATTGATTAAGAAAACAGGATCATTGATCACATCTCTTAATAGCATAAATGGAGAGCTACCGATCTTCACATCTCCGATAACAACGCCTAAGATCATTGAAGCCAAGAATGCCTGAACGGCTGCAAAAACTGTCATAACTGGCGCTTCCCATTTCTTATTGGTTTTAATTAGAACAAAACCAAGCAAGGCGTTCCAAACTGACCAGATCAAAAATGATCCTTCTTGACCTTCCCAAAAACAGGCGATCATGTAGTGAACCGCTAAATTTATTGAGGAGTGGCTCCAAGCATAATGGTACTCAAAATAATGGTTGTAGATGATCATAAAAAGCACAACCGCTGTGCCAATCACTGCAGTACCATGAATCCAAAATGACCACCTTCCTAACTTAGCCCATGAGTCTTCTAATTCATTCTTGATGCTTGCTTTGCCATAGCCCAAAGCGGCAACGATTGAACTGATAAACGAGATAATGACAAGAAGATGTCCGAGGTTTCCTATTCCCGTGTGAATCATATTTGGGAGACTATTTGAGCAGGAAAAGTGTTATTGTTTGATCTCTGTTTCTTCGTATTTCGAAGGACATTTTAGAAGTACTTTGTCAGCAACAAATCTTTCTTCTTTATATCCTCCAATCACAACCACTTTATCTGATCTAAGTAAGTCAGATGGCATAGGTTGATTTAGATAAACGATTTGCTCTCTTTGGTTGTCGTCTACTAAGACAAAATTGACAGAAAGCATATCAGAGCTTGGATTAACCCCAACAATTTCGCCATTAGAGTTTTTCTTTAGTTCGCCAACTACATGAATGGATTGGTCTTTACCACTTGTTGACATAGCATAGGCTTCGTCAAAAGTTACGTAGGAACTAGCACTGCCGGCCGATGATACTATGACACCAATAGCAACTGCAATTACAATTAAACCGATGATTGCTGATTTCTTCATCCCTTCCTCCTTTTACTGTGGCAAAAGTAAGACACAAAGCCCTAAGAATTAACCTTTTTCGTCTAAAAACTCTTGTTCCAGTTTAGAAACTTTTCTCTCTGTATTGACCATAAAAATGATCAGTCCTGCAAATATGATGGCAACTACTCCAACTACAACGTAGATCTTACCATTAGACCTCATGACATCCGCCATTTCGACTTCTGTATTTTGGTAGTCTTTGTCTGTGATCTCATACTTGTCTTGAGCTATCAATGAAAGCGACAAACAGAGCATTACTATGGTGAATAACTTTTTCATTCTTTAATCTTCTAATACTGTACGTAGCCTCTTTACCCTAACTCTTAGTGATACGATCCAAACTCCTAAAAGTGTCCATGCAATAACTGCAGGATAGAAAACGAATCTCAGTCTGCTATCTAAATCATATGCATTGAAACCTGGATTTCCGCCATTTCCCGGATGTAATGAGCTATCAGTCATTCTTGGCAAAATGAATAATAGAGGAATAAGAGTAGCGAATGCGAAAATATTGTAGATAGAGCTAATTCTGGCTTTTTGAAGAGGGTCCTCCAATGAATTACGCAATACCAAGTAGGCAAAGTATATCAGCAAAGCGATGGCAGAGCTGTTTTGCTTTGGGTCTCCACTCCAAGGTTCTCCCCAAGCATAATTGGCCCAAAGAGCGCCCGTTGTTATTCCCAAGATTCCAAATAGAATTCCTGCGTTGGCGAACTCTACCGAAATATGATCGTGATCGATATTATTACTTCTGAGGTATTTAATGGCATAGACGGCTGAAGTGGTCAATAAAATGATCATTCCAAACCACATCGTTACATGGAAATGTAGGTTACGGATAGTTTCATTGAGGATTGCTAATCTTGGAACGTCAAATAGGAGGGCTCCTAAAATTGAATAAGTCAATAAAATGACTGTCAGCACTTTCCACCACTTCTTTCTCATAGCTTATCGGCTTATGAGCGCCAAAGATAAGGGAATAACATGTATGAAATGGCAATAATGATGGTATTAATGGCGACTAAAATTACCAAGTCGTCATAATAGACACTTCTTTCTATTCCATCAATGGCGTTTTTCGAACATTTGATCAATACAAGAAGAAGCGGAATGATGACAGGAAAGCTCAAAATGGCAACTAACGAACTACTGTTTTGGGCTTTTGATGCAATCCCCGATAATAATGTCAAAGCTGATGCTAGACCGGTAGAACCCAAGATGATCGTCAGTAAGAATATGGGAAAGTCTTGAATTGGATTACCCATTACAAAGCTGTACAACAGAAAGCCAACTAAACTTAGTAGCACCATTAAAATGGAGTAATATATCACTTTGGCTAAAATGATACTCTCAGCTTTAGCTATGGTATATAGATAGAGAAGCCTTCCATTATTTTCTTGAATAAAACTTTTTGAAATGGAGTTTACGGCTGTGAAAAGAATGATTATCCAAAAAAGAGCATTCCATGTAATGGGTTGAATGACGCCAGCTCTAAGGTTAAAACTCATGTAGCACACGAAAATCGTAGATGCCAGGTATAGTAAAATGCCGTTAATAGCATATTTCTGACGCCATTCGGTACGAATTTCTTTTTGGATGAGAACAAAAATGGATGAGTTGTTCATGAATTTGCAAAGTTATCATATGTTTGCAATTGAAAAACCTACTAAATAGGTAGGGTATATGAACTAAATATTTTTTCATACGTTTCGGAAGGGACTAAATAGAGATAAATGACTGATCATCAACTTACTCATCTTCAAGAATTAGAGGCCGAGGCTATTTATGTGATTCGGGAAGTATATGCCCAATTTGAAAAGCCAGCCATACTTTTTTCAGGTGGAAAGGATTCCATTGTGGTAACACATTTAGCACGTAAGGCATTTTACCCTGCCCAAATACCTTTTCCACTGGTCCATATAGACACTGGTCATAATTTTCCTGAAACGATTGAGTTCAGAGATAAACTGGCTCAATCAATCGGTGCCGAATTAATTGCACCGTCAGTTCAAGATTCTATTGATCTAGGAAGAGTCGCGGAGGAAAGAGGTAAAAATGCTTCAAGGAATTGGTTGCAGATCACAACACTTCTTGATGCAATTGAAGAATATCAGTTTGATGCCCTGCTGGGAGGCGCTCGAAGAGATGAAGAAAAAGCTAGGGCCAAAGAGAGGTTCTTTTCCCATAGAGATGATTTTGGACAGTGGGATCCTAAGAACCAAAGACCTGAATTATGGAACATTTTCAATGGTTCGAAGCATTTTGGTGAGCACTTCAGGGTATTCCCAATTTCAAATTGGACGGAAATGGATGTTTGGCAATACATACTTCAGGAGAATATTGAGATTCCATCTCTTTATAAAGCACATGAAAGGGAAGTTGTCAGAAGAAACAATAGTTGGCTACCCGTGTCAGAACATATATCACTCACTGAAAATGACATTGTAGTTAAAAAACAAGTCAGGTTCAGAACACTTGGAGATATAACCATTACAGGAGGTATAGAGTCGGATGCTACTACTTTGGAAAGAATAATAGAAGAAGTTGCTATTGCCCGCCAAACAGAACGAGGTAATAGAGCGGATGATATGAGGTCTGAAACGGCCATGGAAGACCGCAAGAAGGAGGGATATTTTTAGATAGAAAGGAGATCAAAGATGAAGTTGCTCAGATTTACAACAGCAGGTAGTGTCGATGATGGTAAGAGTACATTAATCGGACGATTATTATTTGACAGCAAGTCAATTTTCGAAGATCAGTTAAGTCATGTGGCTGCCTCTAGTAAAAAAAGAGGTTTGGGTCAAACTGACCTAGCATTATTGACAGATGGTCTAAAAGACGAGAGAGAACAAGGTATTACAATAGATGTAGCATACAGATACTTTTCAACTCCCAAGAGGAAATTTATCATTGCTGATACTCCAGGACATATTGAGTATACAAGAAATATGGTGACTGGTGCGTCCACGGCAGATTTAGCCATCATACTTATTGATGCTAGAAAAGGTTTAGTAGAACAGACTTTTCGCCATTCTTATATCGCGTCCTTATTAAAGATCCCGAAAGTCGTTGTTTGCATCAATAAGATGGACCTTGTTTCCTACGATCAAGAAGTATTTGAGAAAATAAAAGAAGACTTCGCACAGTTTTCAAAAAAGCTGGAAATCAATGATTTCACATTCATTCCGATTTCGGCTCTTCATGGAGATAACGTAGTAAATCGATCCGAAGAAATGGACTGGTACAAGGGTAAATCACTCCTTTCTGAATTGGAGACAGTTGAGATTAAAAGTAACGAAAACCTAAATTCATTTAGGTTTCCAGTTCAGACTGTAATTAGGCCTAAAACAGATGAATTTCATGATTACCGGGGTTATGCAGGAAAAATTGCATCAGGCCTTATTGAGGTCGGTGATGAGGTGAAAATTTTGCCTTCGGGGAATAGAAGTAAAGTCAAAAGCATCCAATTGTTTGATAGAAACTTGGATTCTGCTTTCTCAGACATGAGTGTCAGCATCACACTGGAAGATGATATCGATGTGAGCAGAGGTGATATAATTGTGAAAGGTAATGATGAGCCAAAATCAGTCAAGGAATTGAATGCTACTTTTTGTTGGTTTAATAAAGTTGGGCCTCAAATGAGGAAGAAGTACAAAGTTCTTCATGCGAATAATGAAGCAAAGTCAGTGATCTCCTTGATCAATCATAAGATTGATGTCAACACTCTTCAAAGCACTGAGCCAAATCAAATTGGCATGAATGATATCTTCGAAGCTCAGCTCAAAACAACATCTCCATTAACGATTGACCAATATGCCCAAAATAGAACGACTGGATCTTTAATTCTTGTAGATGAAGCTACAAATGAGACTGTTGCAGCTGGAATGATTATTTAGCTACTCTCCTATAAACAGAGAATTATTAAAATCAATTATTATTTCGAGATTGAATGATTACATTCAATCATCATGAAAGACAAAATTGCCATAATAGGTCTTGGATATGTTGGGTTGCCTTTAGCCGTTGCATTTGCTGAAAAGTTCGAGGTAATAGGATTTGACATAAATGAGTCAAGAGTTAAAGAGTTAAATGAAGGGCATGATAGTACACTTGAGGTTGAAGACTCTCATTTACAGAAAGTTCAGAATTCCAAAGGCCCTGAATCAGGTCTATTTAACACTTCAGATTTAGGTGATATTGAGAGCTGCAATATTTATATAATTACAGTACCTACACCCGTAGATAGGAACAAAAAACCTGATTTATCACCTCTTTTAGGAGCTTCCAGGATGGTAGGCCAAATTTTAAAGAAAGATGACATTGTCATATATGAATCCACGGTCTACCCGGGATGCACAGAAGAAGATTGTGTTCCTGTTCTTGAGAAAACTTCTGGTTTAGTATTTAATTCAGATTTTTATTGTGGTTATTCTCCAGAGAGGATTAATCCAGGAGATAAGAAGAATACGCTTAAATCGATAAAAAAAGTTACTTCAGGAAGTACCCAAATTATTGGAGAACGCGTAGATAAACTATACAATGAGATTATAGATGCGGGTACGCATCTTGCTCCTAATATGAAAGTGGCCGAGGCGTCAAAAGCAATTGAAAATGCTCAAAGAGATATAAACATTTCATTTGTCAATGAACTTGCCTTAATTTTTGACAGAATGAATATTGATACTCATGATGTGTTGCAAGCTGCCGGTACCAAATGGAATTTTTTGAATTTTAAGCCAGGCCTAGTAGGAGGCCATTGTATTGGTGTTGACCCTTATTATCTGAAACAAAAATCTGAGTCTCTTGGATATTATCCTGCAGTTATTTCTTCTGGTAGAAAGGTGAATGATTCTATTGGCCCTTTCGTGGCACAAAAGGTTATAAAATTACTCATCGGGAAGGGTAAAAGAATAAAGGGCGACAGATGTCTGATTTTAGGTATAACCTTTAAAGAAAACTGCCCTGATGTGAGAAATACTAGGGTTGTAGATATTTACAATGAATTATTGAATTACCATATGGACGTAGAGGTAATGGATCCATGGGCAGATAAAGATGAAGTCTCTAAAGAATTCGGAATTCAATTAGTCTCTAACCCTAATCTCAACAATTATGATGCAGTGATTTTAGCTGTTAATCATGCTGAATTCTTAGATTTGAATTTTAGTCAGGTAAAGGATAACAATGCAGTTTTATTTGA
Source organism: Roseivirga sp. (assembly GCA_965267365.1). GTDB lineage: Bacteria > Bacteroidota > Bacteroidia > Cytophagales > Cyclobacteriaceae > Roseivirga. The sequence goes on from OZ253951.1 coordinate 320,880, forward strand.
CGTAAAGGCTTTTTTGCCTAAGAATATTGTAGACGCAAGGTTATAATGAAAATATTAGTTACTGGAGCCGCAGGTTTCATTGGATTTCATACCATAAAGTATTTGATAAGCAGGGGTGATGAGGTTATTGGCTTGGATTCAATTAATGATTACTATCCAATTTCATTAAAAAAAGCAAGACTCAAAGAACTAGGTGTTAGGACTGAAGACTTGAAGGAAAATCAAATTCTTGAGAGTAATCATCAGAATTTTCACTTTGTCAAACTAGATCTTAAAGACTCTGAGGGATTAAAAAAACTTTTTGAAAAACAAAATTTCAATAGGGTCATTCATCTGGCAGCCCAAGCCGGAGTAAGATACAGCTTGGAAAACCCACAAGCATATGTTGATAGTAATATTATTGGCTTTTTAAACATTCTTGAATGCTGTAGATATAATTCAATTGAGCACTTAACTTATGCTTCTAGCAGTTCCGTTTATGGTTTAAATGAAACAATGCCCTTCTCGGTACATCACAATGTTGATCACCCTATAAGCCTCTATGCTGCAAGTAAAAAGAGTAATGAACTGATGGCGCATACCTATAGCCATTTGTTTAATTTACCCACTACCGGGTTGAGATTCTTTACAGTTTACGGGCCTTGGGGTAGGCCAGATATGGCCTATTTTTTGTTTACAAAGGCTATTTTGGCAGGTGAACCAATTAATATTTTCAACAATGGTGAGATGTCTCGGGATTTTACTTACATCGATGATATTGTAGAAGGAGTTGTAAGAGTGAATGATAATCCTTCTAAAAGTAATGAAAATTGGTCTGGATTGAGTCCAGACCCCGGAACTGCGAAAGCACCATATGCGGTTTACAATATTGGAAATAATTCTCCTGTAAAATTGATGGATTTTATTGAAGTTATTGAAAGTAAGTTGGGTCAAAAAGCTGAGAAGAAATTCATGCCGATGCAACCTGGAGATGTTTCTGCAACTTACGCAGACTCAACGGATTTAATTAATAATTTTGGCTATAAACCTCAGACCAATCTGGAATACGGTATCAGTCAATTTGTTTCTTGGTACAGAGATTTTTATAAGGTCTAGGTCGTCATATGATACCTTCCTACATTTACAAAAACTTTAGTTATGGAACCTATTAGAATGGTAGACCTTGTTGGTCAGTATGACAAGATTAGAGAAGAGGTCAAGGAAGAATTAAATAAGGTTTTAGATAGTGCGGCATTTATTAATGGCCCTGCTGTGCAAGAGTTTCAAGCAGACTTAGAAGCATATCTAAATGTAAATCATGTAATTCCTTGTGCAAATGGCACTGATGCACTTCAGATCATTATGATGGCCCATAATTTCCCTAAAGGGTCAGAAATATTAGTGCCAAGTTATACCTATGTAGCCACGGTAGAGGTAATTGCATTGTTAGGCTTCAAGCCTGTTTTTGTAGAAGTATGCCCAAAGAGTTTTAATATTGATTTAGAAGACTTTGAGAATAAAATAACCAAGAACTCGGTGGCGGTGGTTCCGGTACATTTGTACGGACAATGCGCCAAAATGGATCAATTGTTGGAGATTGCGAAAAATCACGGGTTGAAGGTGTTCGAGGATACAGCCCAGGCAATTGGAGCTATTTATACTCACGGTGATGGCTCGAACTCAATGGCAGGTACTATAGGGGATGCGGGTGCAACTTCATTTTTCCCTTCGAAGAACTTAGGAGCCTTTGGAGATGGCGGAGCCATTATGACCAATGATGATAATCTGGCATTTAAGATAAGAATGATAGTTAATCACGGACAGTCAAAGAGATATTTTCATGATTCAATTGGTGTAAATTCTAGACTAGACAGTATACAAGCGGCTATTTTAAAAGTGAAATTGAAATATTTGAATGAGTATAACGATGCACGTTATTCAGTTGCATCTGCTTACAGTAAGGCTTTTGCAAAACATGAATGGATTACAACACCTTTCGAGTCAGAATTTAGTACTCATGTATATCACCAATATACTCTAAAGCTTTCTGAACATGTTGATCGTGATGGCTTAAACCAATTTCTCTCAAATCATAGTATTCCTTCTATGATATATTATCCTGTTCCAAATCATTTACAGAAGGCGTACGGCTATTTTGGATATGCAGAAGGCGATTTGCCTATTACGGAGAATTTGTGTTCTAGGGTCATTTCACTACCGATTCATACGGAAATGACTAAGGAGCAACAAGATCATATTATTCAGACATTCTTGTCTTTCAATTAAGAAGTCCTCTTTTAAGCCAAATACCCTTATCAGGGTATTTTGTGCAGAATTTTCATTGTTTAATATTGAATCATTACAATAATGAGTAATTTTATAACTCATTGTTTGCTAAGTCACCATGTGACTGACCGGGCGAAGCTGTGTTTTATATGTTAGAGGCGCTAATTTCTTCTAAAACCAGAATTAAACTACTTCTTAAGTTTTTCCTTAATCCTGAAACTGGAGCTCATTTGAGGGGGTTAGCAGAAGAGTTTGACGAAAGTACCAATTCCGTTAGAGTAGAATTGAATAGGTTAGAATCGGCTGGTATGTTAGAATCTGATCGAGATGGAAATAAGAAGGTGTTCAAAGTAAACCAGAAGTTTCCACTATTTAATGAGGTTAGGTCTATAATTCTCAAGCAAACTGGATTGGATAAGATTATAGAAGAAGTAATCAATAATCTGGGGGATATATTAGAGGTTTATCTTACCGGAGATTTGGCTCAAGGCAAATCCTCCAATGAAATTAGCCTAATTTTTATAGGTAATCCAGATAGACTTTATTTGTCCGAGTTAGTAATGAAGGTTGAAAGGTTAACAAATAAAAAGATTCAATACTTGATTTATTCCAAGGTGGAGTTTGAGCAACGAGGGTTCGACCCTCAAAAATCCTTACTATTGTGGCATGCAAATCACTGAGCATTCAAGATACTGGACAGCATTCTATACTAAACCTCGAAATGAGAAAAAAGTGTATGAACGCCTGAAGAATTCTGGTTACGAAGTTTACTGCCCATTACATACTGTTTTAAAACAATGGTCGGATAGAAAGAAAAAGGTTCAAGAGGTTTTATTTACCTCTTATTTATTTGCTTTTGTTAATGAAGCTGAACGCAGAGAAATTTTAAAGGACCATGGGGTAGTTAGTTCTGTTTTTTGGTTAAAAAAGCCAGTTAGAATCCCGGTTGAAGAAATTAATGCTATCAAGAATTTTCTCAATGAGGCCTCTAATGCTACTTGGGTAACTGTATCCTATAATATAGGGGATTCAATGACTATAAAATCTGGACCGTTGAAAGGAGAAAAAGGTGTTTTGGAAAGGAGAAAAGGAAATAAAATGGTTGTGAGCCTAACTGCAATGGGTGTTAGTTTACAAGCGGAAATTCCTACTTCACAACTAATTTGATATTATATGAGAAGGTTTTTGTTAATAGCATTCGCATTTTTCACATTAATGATTGTTGAATCTGAATTCTCCAGATTAACAGCACAATCATTGACATCTACTGACCTTTCAACTTTGAATGTTGATGATTTAACAGATGAGCAAATTAAAGGATACTTACTTCAAGCAGAGGAACGTGGTTTTACCCAAGCCCAACTTGAGACTTTGGCTAGGCAAAGAGGAATGTCTGAAAGCCAAATCTCTAAACTAAGAAGTAGGATTCAGAAATTACAGTTTGGAGAAAACGAAAAGAGTAGACCAAAAACTAAAAGAGAGAATTCTGGATTAAGGAATGATCCCGAGACATTTGAAGAAGATGTTTTTGGCAAATTAATTTCTGATGGTAAAAAGAATGCACTGACAGAATTTCAAAGAAAGCTTTTTGGCTATTCCTTGTTTCAAACAGACCAACTAAATTTTTCTCCCAATCTTAATATCCCGACCCCTAAGGATTATGTACTAGGACCGGGAGATGAAATTCATATTGACCTATGGGGTGCAACGCAAGCATCTTCGACTTTAGTAGTTAGTTCTGAAGGTACAATTCGGCCTGAGAATCTCAGGCCTATTTATGTCAATGGATTGACCATTAAAGAATTTGAAGAAATGGTGGACGATAGACTTTCTGCTATTTATTCGGGACTTAAAGGAGAAAATCCATCTATTTTCTATCAAGTAAGTCTAGGTAATATTAGAACAATTAATGTGTCCATTGTCGGGGAGGTAAATTTACCAGGTAATTATGCCCTTAATTCATTGTCTACCGTTTACACAGGTTTGTATGCAGCCGGTGGTCCCAATGAGAATGGAACATTTCGTAATATTCAGTTGATAAGAGATAATAAACTAATTAAGACAATTGATATATATGCATTCTTAAGTACTGGCATTAAAGTTGGCGATGAACGACTCAGAGACGGAGATGTAATTATTGTAAAGCCATATTTAAATAGAGTTGAAGTTGAAGGAGAAGTCAAAAGACCAGGGTTCTTTGAGTTGAATGAAGGTGAAACTTTCGATGATGTTCTGAGATTTACTAGCGGTTTTACTGATAAGTCATACAGGTCACTAATTACCGTTACTCGAAACGGCCAAAAGGAACGTGAAATTTTGGATTTATCAGCGGAGAAATTTGGTGAATTTCACCCTTTAGATGGAGATGTTTATCTGGTTAAGGAAATACTTGAACGATATAGTAATAGAGTTCAAATAGAGGGTGCAGTATATCGAGAAGGTGAGTTTCAATTGACGGATGGGTTAACGCTAAAAGCATTAATAGAAAAAGCTGATGGACTCAGGGGAGATGCTTTTTTAACACGTGCATCTATATATCGCACAAATCACGATTTTACCCAATTGGTTGTTCCAGTTGATCTAGAAAAACTTCTCAGTGGGGAGATTGAAGATGTGAAACTTCAAAATGAAGATTTGATAAAGATCAGTTCTATTTATGATCTTCAGGAGGAGTTTACTGTTCAAGTTAGTGGTGAAATTGCAGAGCAAGGAGTGTATCCTTTCTTCAAAAGCATGACTGTTGAAGATTTAATAGTCTTATCAGGTGGTTTGACTGATGGTGCATCTGGATCTTTAGTGGAAATATCAAGAAGAAATTCAGAATCATCAATGAGTAGTATTGCAGAAATTATTACTCTTCAAATTGATAAATCTTTAACCCTTGATTTTGAAGATAGAACCTTGCTTTTAGCCCCCTTTGATCGAGTTTACATTAGAAAAGCCCCTGGATATACTTTTCAGCAAGAAGTTTCAATAGAAGGCGAAGTAGGTGCTCCTGGTATATATTCCTTAAAAACAAAAGACGAGAGGATTTCTGATTTGATAAATAGAGCTCAAGGGCTTACTCAGTATGCTTATCCTCAGGGAGCTATTTTAATTAGAAAAACGGAGTTTGCTGAAAAAAAATCGAACAGAGAAATAAATAATGAATATCTACTAGAATTAAGAGAAAAGTTGATGGCTGACAATTCTGGTTTAATGAACCTCAGTCAACAAGAGCTTTTGAATAGACTAGAACAAATAGAAAATACTAGTGAACGAATAGAATCCGGTGATGACACTAAAGGAAGTAGAATTAAAAAAGATTTAATACAAGAAGTTGCTGAGCAGGATTCTCTAATTACCAATATTGAGATAAAAGATGAGGAACCTGTGGCTTTAGACTTGTTAGAAATTTTAGATAATCCAGGCTCTAAATATGATTTTATATTGAAAGAGGGAGATGTCATTTCTATTCCTGGAAGGTTAGAGACTGTTCGAGTTGCGGGAGAAGTTACTTCTCCCTTGAACTTACGATATGATAAGTCATATTCATTCAAAGACTACATCGATCAATCTGGAGGGTTTTTACAGACAGCGAAAAAAAGTAGGTCGTATGTTCAGTATCCCAATGGTAAACGTAAGGGAACTAAGAGGTTTTTATTTTTTAAATTCTATCCAAAAATTGAACCTGGTACCACAATTTTTGTCGCTAGAAAACCTGAAAGAAACAGCCTTGGTACTGCCGAATGGTTAGCAATAGCAAGCAGTTTGGCAACAATAGCTCTGACGGTTAATACATTGGCCAATTAAGACGTTCTGTACTAGCAAAATCCTAACACCATTATGGCGGTAACTCCAGAAAATTCAGTTAAAAATCCAATTGATCTAATTGACCTTCTTAACAAAATTTGGAAAAAGAAAAGGACTATTTTCTTAGGCACGGTTATTTTCGGAGTATTGGGACTTATTATTTCATTCGTTACTCCTGTAAAATATATTGCTGGGTCTACTTTTGTTCCTCAAGTATCTGAGGAAATGACGCCAAGCTCACTAGGAGGATTAGCAGCGCTTGCGGGAATCAATTTAAGTTCAGCTGCTGGAGGGAGTGAGATTCCGCCCAATTTATATCCAAAGATTTTATATTCTACTCCCTTTTTAATGGATTTGCTTGAGAAAGAAGTGTACTATGATTCTCAAAATATATCATATAAGGAATATCTGCAAGGACAAAAGAAAGGCATATTAGGAACTGTTGGACAAGGAATAGCTTCGTTAGTCGATTCAATTGTTGGTATGTTGATTGATTCGCCAGACTCAAATGATTCAACCTTGACTTCGGGACCTTATCAAATTAGTGATGATGAATTTGATTTATTGGAGAATTTAGAGAGTTCTATTTTTATCGAAACTAATGAAAAGCAAGGGTTTATAAGTATATCCGTAAAAGAAAGAGATCCTATGGTTGCTGCACAAATTGCCCAATTAATAGAAAGTTCTTTGCAGCAGAAAGTCATAGATTTTAAGGTTGAAAATGCTCGGATAGTTTTAGAGTTTACTGAACAACAACTTGAACTCAAAAAGATAGAATATTACGCTCTACAGGATAGCTTGGCAAAATTTGATGACTCAAATAAGAATTTGTCTTCATCTATAATTAGAAATAATCGCATTCGCTTAGCATCAGAATATGAATTAGCAGGCACTATTTATAAAGAATTAGCAACCCAAAAAGAACAAGCAGCGCTTCAGATAGAAAAAGATACTCCAATTTTCCTCGTTATTGATCCTGTTATGGTTCCTAATAGAAAAAGTGAACCTAAAATCTTTACAACAGCTGTTCTATTTGCCGTTCTTGGGTTGATTTTATCTCTGAGCTTCGTATTGTTTCGAGATTCAATAAGTAATATCCAATCAAGAATAAAGGCTAATTAACTTTTGCTTAATAGGATTTGTCATCCACAAACCTGAAACAACTAACCTTTATGACCAATCAGAATCATTTAGAAAATATAAGAAGGGTCTTTCAAATAGAAATAGACTCTCTAAATGAAACGCTAAAGAATATAGATCACTCAGTGAATGACTTTGTTGAAGGGTTGACAGAGTTAAAAGGAAAACTAATTGTAAGTGGAATTGGAAAATCAGGTCTGGTTGGTCAAAAAATTTGTGCTACACTTGCAAGCACCGGTACAGAGAGTTTTTTCGTTCATGCAACCGAAGCTTTTCATGGAGATTTAGGGATGATTAATAGCCAAGATGGCGTGCTCTTATTGTCAAATTCTGGAGAAACTGATGAAGTATTGAAAGTATTAAATTACTGTCTTTCCAATGGCATTAGAACTTTTAGTATTACAGGAAATGTTAATTCTACTTTAGCTCAGAATACTGATTTTCATCTTCTTTCTTCAATTACTCAAGAAGCTTGTATTTTAAATTTGGCTCCAACATCTTCTACGACAACAACCATGGTTTTAGGAGACGCTTTGGCGGTCGCATTAATGAAAAATAAAGATTTTCAAGCTCTAGATTTTGCCAAATATCATCCAGGAGGAAGTTTAGGTAGGAAACTTTTAGGGAAAGTTAAAGACTATATGATCAAGGATTTCCCTAGAGTTGATAGCAAATCAACCATCATAGAAGTTATTGAAGCAATAAGCAAAGGTGGATTGGGCGTATGTACTGTATTTAATCAGCAGGATAACACCTTCATAGGGGTTGTTACTGATGGAGATCTTAGACGTTACATGCAAGAGTCTAAGAAGTTGGAATTAGATTTAGATATTCTTCAAATAACCTCTGAGAATCCAAAAAGAGTTGAGAGCGATTTAGATCTTGCTTCTTGCGAGTTGCTTTTTCAAGAGTTTAAAATTAATACTCTAGTTGTAGAGGATAATCAAGAGATTGTAGGATTAATTTCAAAATATACCTTGCCAAAATAATAAAGCATAGTTGTATTGAATATTTTCTATGAGCAATAAATCCTTCTTTAGAATGGTATGATTCGTAAAATTGAAAACGTTAAATCTAAAATCGGAGATGACTCTCTGATAATTCTAGGAAAAGGACCGTCTTTAAATCAAGAGAATTACAAGAGTATACCTGAGAGCTTTATTAAGGTATCTATAAATCAAGTTGTCAAATATTATGATGTAGATTTTGCTTTTTTCATAGATATAGAACCACTACTAGAATCTATAGATGCACTACGGGAGAAAAAGCCAAGTCTTATTTTACCCTACTATCTCAATGAGCGCAGATCTCCTACAAAAGCGAAACCAATGAAGGTCGACATTTTTGAGGTCCTAGATTTGTATCCAGAATTAAAGGAATTATCGAAAGAATTAGAGGTGTATTTGTTTGATACAGGTATTGGCAAGAAACAGTTTTCAAAAGAATTATTTGTGCCCAATTTCACTTCAACCTCTTCGCTGCTGAAGATTTTGTTTACCTATTCGCCAAATGATGTTATATACAATATAGGGTTCGATGGAGGTAGTAGATATGCCGGAGGGTTAAATGAAAAAGAGAGAATAACACAGGTTAAATCCTTCGACAATCAATTTGAAGTTTTTAAAGAAATTGAACGAAAACATAAAAAAAGGTTTATTAAAATGAGCAATGAAACTATAAACATATATGTTGGAGCGACACCTGCTCAATATATTGCTACAAAGGTATTGGAATACTCTATTTTGAAGTATTCTTCTATTAATGTAAAGGTAATTCCTCTTTATGAGGCCTTAGATAATAGAACTGAAGGCATTAGTGGAGGGACTACTTTCTCCACACAAAGGTTATTTATTCCAGAATTGAACAAGCACGAGGGAATTGCCATTTATCTAGATTCAGATATGTTGGTTTTTGATGATATAAAAAAACTGATTGACTCTCATGACCCTGAAAAAGTACTTTGTTCTTGTCCTGCTCCTCCTCATTCAGGAAGAAGGGATCAATACAGCGTATTTACAGTTGATTGTTCAAGGGCAAACTGGAATGTTGAAGAACTACTTGAAACTGCTAAAGAAAACTACAAAGAAGTAATGTTCAATTTTGCCTTTGAAGACAGTAAGTCTAAGGCTCATTCTTGGACATGGAATTCATTAGAACAATTCGGTACTGAGACTCAATTGATTCATTTTACAGATATGGACAAACAACCTTGGTTGAACACGAATAATATTAATAAAAGTGTTTGGCTAGATGCCATGTGTGATGCGGTGAAAGACAATTTTATTTCAAGAGAAGATGTTGTTTTAGCGGTAAAACAAGATGATGTGCGCCCAGGAGTCTTAGACTATTTAGACAACAAAAACTCTCTTTCCGTTAAAATTCAGGATTTATTCTATTTGCCTTATCATACGCTTCAGCGATTTCCTGCATTTGATAAACCAGTGCTGAGAAACATATTGGCCCTAATGATAAAGTCAAAGAGATTACTTAATAAAAAGTACGACAAATAATTATGAATGCTCTGATTTTAGGAGGGGGAGGATTTATTGGTGTTACTTATTATTTGAATCATCGGGATTCTTATGACAAAATCTATATAGTAGATTGGTATAAACCACCAACCCACAAAGACACATATCTAAAACAAACTCTCTTGAGTTCCTTACGTGACTCTGATGAAATTATTGAATCAGATGTCTATGATATTGACAATTACCGACATGTATTTAAAGATGTTTCAGTAGTTATCATGTTGAATGCAGATACAGGAACAGGCAGTAGTTATTTCAAACCTTATGATTCTACTCTTTTTAATGCATCGGCCTGTTCTTTCATAGTTCAAAATATGATATCAGAGGTTAATGATCTTTCAAAGGTTCAATTAGTATTTTCTTCTAGTAGAGCAGTTTATGGAGAGGGTAATTGGCATTGTCCATTGCATGGAAGACAAAAAATTGATCGAAATTTATATTTAAATCAAGATTACGGACTAAAAGGTGAGTTATCAGGTGAGCCATTAGAACTGCGGTCTTTTGAAGAAGATCAGCCTCTAAATCCTTTGAGTATTTATGGTCTTAATAAGGCCTTTACTGAAAACGCTCTAGACCTTTTATTTAAAGATAGGCCTACTAAGATAGTGATGCTTCGGTTTCAAAATGTTTATGGAAAAGGTCAATCAAGACATAATCCATACACTGGTGTCCTAAATTGGTTTTCTGAAAAACTAATAGAAAATGAACCAATTGAAATCTATGAAAATGGATTAATAGAAAGAGATTTCATTCATGTAAAAGATGCTGCCTCTGCCATACATCAGTCCATTTTTAATATCCCTGGAACAGATAACTGGGTTTTTAATGTAGGATCGGGAGCTCCTATCAAATTATTAAAGGTAGCCGAAATTTTAAAGGAGGCTTTTCACTCTAAATCTGAAATTCGAGTTACTAACAAGTTTAGAGCTGGAGATGTACTTGGGGCCTATTCAGATAACGCAAAAATCAAAAGCGCAATTGGTTATGAACCTGAGGTTTCTATTGAAGAAGGCTTAAATGATTATGTTTCCTGGTATCAGGAAAATTAACAGAAGGAATGTGATAGGAATCTTATCGGTCACTTATCAGGAATCATTTGAAGACAGTCCTTTATATAAGAGTCTTAATGATCTACCTATTGAATTGAAATTAAGTTTCAAGGTTTTTAATTTTTACAATTCAAGCGATAAGAACGTAAGAATTGAACTGAGTGAATATACCGAACAATTCTCTACAGAGAATGGGGGATTAGCTCTTGGATATAATACGGGAATGGATTATTTCAAAGCCTATTCTGAAGTTGATTTTTTACTCTTTTTAAATTCAGATTGCCATCTTTCTGCTGACATTCTTGAACAATACAGCAATTTAACAACCCAATCTAGTGCTGATTTTTATTATCCCAGCTTAGTTTGCAGGAATAGGTTGATTTCACCTTTTAAAAAACCAGGATTCAATTATGACTTTTATATCATAGCTTGGACCTTAGTTCGAAAAAGTAAACTGAAAGATTTCAATTTTGATATGAGATACTGGCTGGATGGGATAGATTACGATTTTTCAGTTTGGTTCCATGAACATGAACTTGTTGGTGAGCAAATGCAAGCTACTTTTAACCATGATTTGTCCGTTTTGTCCAGCTACAAAGACACACCAGATTGGAGAATATTGAATATTTATAAAACGGAGAAACTATTTCTTAAAGAGGGTTTTGAATTCATACTATTCAAAGGAATCATTAGAGCAATTATATATTTAAGATTTAAATTATCTATTAAACTTCTGAGACTGTTTAAACCTCAGAATTGATTTAGAACTAATCAATTAATTTAAAATGACTAAGAAAAAAAAGGCTATAGTAACGGGTATTGCTGGTCAAGATGGTACATTTCTGGCTTCTTTACTACTTGAAAAAGGATACGAAGTGATTGGTGCTGACCGAAGAAGGGTCGATACAGAATACTGGAAACTTGATGATTTGAACATTAAAGAGAATGTCAGGTTTGTGTACTTCGATTTAATGGAAGAGAGCAACATCTCTAATCTAATTAGAAAAGAGCAGCCTGATGAAATATACAATTTGGCAGCTCAAAGTTTTGTCAAAGCGAGCTTTGAGTTACCAGTACTAACATCCGATATTGATGCTATTGGCCCACTGCGAATCTTAGACGCCATCAAGAATTATTCTCCTAATACAAGGTATTATCAAGCCTCAACTAGTGAGATGTTCGGTAAAGTTCAGGAAATTCCGCAAAATGAATCTACTCCATTTTACCCAAGAAGTCCGTATGGTGTGGCAAAGTTATTTGCACACTGGATGGTTGTAAATTATCGAGAGTCATATGATTTATTTGCATGCTCAGGAATTCTATTCAACCATGAATCGGAATTTAGAGGAGCCGAGTTTGTAACACAAAAAATTGTACGGAAAGTAGTAGATATCACTAATTCACAAGAATTCACTCCGTTACAACTAGGAAACATAGATGCAGAAAGAGATTGGGGATATGCTAAGGACTATGTTTACGGTATGTGGTTAATGTTGCAGCAAGATCAACCAGAAGATTATGTTTTGGCAACAAATAAAAAGCAATCAGTTAGAAGTTTTGTTGAGCTAGCTTTTCAGAAAGTTGGTAAAAACATTAGATGGGAAGGAAGCGGCTTGGATGAAAAGGGGATAGATTCTGAAACCAATGAAGTTTTGGTTGAAATCAATTCAGATTTTTACAGACCGGCAGAAGTTGATTTACTTATTGGTGATTATAGCAAGGCTAAAAAAGAGCTTGGTTGGGAACCAGTTACTGATCTTGATCAATTAGTAGAGATCATGATCAATTATGAGAAAAAAAGAATTAGCAAGTCTTAAAGTTTGTTGAAATGAAATTACATGTTGGTTGTGGTGATAAATATTATAAAGAATATACCAATATTGATCTTTATGATTTTGATCCAAAAGATACGAGTAGGGACGGAGCCAGGTATGACATAAAGATGGACCTAAGAAATCTTGAGTTCGAAGAAGACACAATTGATGAGATTATGTTCATTCATGGGTTCGAACATTTTACTAGATATGAAGGGTTAAGTGTCTTAGAAAGATGGCATAAGATCTTAAAACCCGGAGGTTTTATTCATTTGGAGATGCCAGATTTCGGACGAGTCCATAAACTTAGTTTTTTGCCAAAATTCTTGTTCAATTCAAATAAGAAAAGATATAGTACAAATATTGTAAATGACATGTTTTACGGAAATCAATGGAGTTCCTTAGAATATGAGACACATAGATTTCTTTGGTCGAAAAAAGATTTGAAAAAGGAATTAGAAAAAATTGGATACGATGTAACCTTCATTTCCAATAGTGCCTTTTTCCATATTCCTTTTAGAGATATGTTAGTCATTGCACATAAGAGCGGTGCGAATAAAATCGACTTCAAGGAAAGAAGTATTAATGGTAAAGTATATAAAATTGACCTTTTTCAAAATTTGAAAAGACAGATCAATGGTCTAAGACATATTTTTAAACCGTTTTCAAGGTGAGATTATTAAGGGAGTATCTATTCGAGTTTTATAGGCGTAAGTACAAGCCAATAAGAAACTCGGATGTTTCGGATGGTATAACTATTCTACTTCCTGAGGGTAATGATAATTGGATTTTACGGGGTATTGCGAAAGAAATAAAGGCCATTTACCCTGAAGTTCAGATTGTCAGTGATGTAAGTTCAATAGTAACTGATAAGATACTAATAATGCATTACTCTCTTTTAAGGACTCTTTTTAGAAACCGCATTTCACTAGAAAGGGTCTCAGTTTTCTTTACTCATCCACGTCCTGATTTATACAATAATCGGAAAGAATTCCAACATTATTTTAGTAAGCTATCAACTCTGTTTATAATGAATGGAGGGGACAAGAGTCTTGATATTTTTAAGGGTCACGAGAGCAAATTAGTCGTAGCAGTCGGTGGTTATGAAAAAGAGATGTTCGGTCGAATTAGCGGGCAAAATAAAAAGAACGTTTGTTTTGTTTCGCGGTTCTATGAGCGCAAGAATCCAAATTTGATACTGAAAATCATTCAGTCAAATCCGGACCACCAATTTTTTATACTTGGTCGAGGTTGGGAAGAGTGGTCAAAGTTTTCTACTCTTATTGCATGTCATAACTTCAGATATATAGTTACTGATTATCGAAATTATAACGAGTTCTATCAACAAATGAACTACTTTATAACCGTTTCTACAAAGGAAGGCGGGCCTATTCCATTATTAGAATCTATGAGCTGTGGCATTACTCCTATAAGTACAAATACAGGATTTGCAGGAGATGTTCTTGAAGAGGGTATTAATGGGTATGTTTTGGATAACTCTACCTCTGATGATGCCAAACTTGAAAAGATTAGAAAAATTTTTGAGATGGGGCCATTAAATGAAGATGTCATAATAAAGTCTGTAGACAAATTTGATTGGCAAAACTTCTCATCTTTAGTTGTCAACAAAATGTTGAATGAAGATTACAAAGTTTAAGGGTTTAGATGCTCTAGACCTTTCTTTTTTAAAGAAAAATTTCATCTATTATATATTAGGCCTCATAGGCCTTTATTTTAATCTACTTATTCTTAAGCTAGATGGAATTGATATTTCGACTTATCTACTTGTCAACTTACTCGCTAGTGTAGTCATGTTGTTAGCGGATTTTCGATTCTTCGAAAAAAATGCCATGAGGAAGTCTTTTTGGAAACAGCGAAGTTATATAGATTATAGTGTAGGGATCGAACTACTTTTAATATGTCTTTTAGCTGTACCTTTTTCTTTTGTCTTGTGGTATTATGACATTCTTAATGTTTTTTTTCTATTGTATATACTCATCTATGGAGCGACTAATCTCTCTATTGCTAATTATTCTCGATTAAAAAACCCAACACTTTATGAAGCAACTAACCTAGGGTTCAATTTTCTGGTAAAAGTGGTAATTTATTTAGGCGTCTTATACCTGGGGATGAGCCTTAATACTGTTTTTATTCTCGCATCCATAAAGGAGCTTATTGTAGCTTTTATTAGGCTGAGAGATTTAAAATTCTCCTTTAGACTTCCTAATGTTCGCCTAATTGTAAAGTACGTTCATTTTTATAGGCATAGTTTATTCACTTCTTGGTTGAAGTTAATTCGAAGCAAAGCTGATAGTTTGGTAGTTCTTCAGTTATTTGGTGATTCAGGTTTTGTTTTTTATCGAACGGTTCAAGTTTATGTAAATACTTCTACCTTATTAATATCACCAGTAATTTCTCGTTTGAATAAAAGACATGCAAGTCTAGCTTCTCAAAATATTGAGCATTCTAATCCTTGGTTGATTAATTTATTAGCTTCTATTGGGGTCTCTGTTGTCATAACCAGCGCATACATTCATTTGTATGGTTGGGGTTCTCTGTATTATTTAGTTTTCTTGTGTTGTTTGCTAACCAATTACGTGGTTTATCCTTGTACTAGTCTTAGATATGTACTAAAAAGGCTAAAATTGATTTCAATCGATAATTATTTAATGATAGGAACGAGTCTACTTTTTTACCTATGTCTTTTCCTTAATCTTTTTACAGTTTACCAATTTTTGATTTTGACTTGTTCATTTGGGTTTGTTCAGTTGTTCTTTTTTAAGATTATTTATATACCTAACCACAAGATATCAAGTAATAAATAAGGTTTTCAGGGCTACTCAGAACAAATGAAATCAAATTATTTAGGCTAATAAATAAGGCTCGAGATCATAAATGAAAAGAAGCATATCATTAAATATTCCTATTTATGCCATCTACTCTCACTTAGTGGTTGCTCATTTATTGTTAAGTTTTTATGGTCTTAACAATTCAGAAGCAAATATGCCTATTACGTTAATGACCATATTTGTTTTTATTCTTTTAATCAGCGATATACTATATGACAAAGTAGTATTCGATAAGAATAAAGTCTTTCAGTCTAACCGGATTACCCTTTTCATCTTTAAAGTTTTAGGAGACCTTATAAAACCAAAAAGATTCACAGTTCCTCAATTCTCATCTCGGCAAACATATGTTTTACTAGCCTTTATTAGCTTTTCTGCTCTAATCGAGTTTGTTTATTTTGGAGTACCACTATTAAGTGGTGTTAGCTATGATGAATTTGGTTTTCCGATAATACATCATGCAGCATTGATGGGTTGGTTACTAGTATTCTTTAGCCCTAGACATAAACTCAAATTTCTTTTTTTTCATTCTTTTTTGTGTTTATTGATGCTCAACAGGCAGTATATACTTTTTAGTGTACTTGCGTTTTTATTCTCATATAAGGGAAAGAAGCAATCATCCCTACTTATAGCATTACTTTTTTTTGCCTTAATTCTGATGATGGGCATTGTTCGTAACAGCATTTTAGAAGTTGAATTTAATCCTTTAGAACAGTTTATTGATTCACCACTCTTGAACTATTTTGACTTTGTCATTTTCTTTATAATTGGACCATATATTGCTACTTTCGGCTCTTCCTCAATGGATTTTAATGACTTGATTTTTCTTTTTTGGAATACTGTTCCAGAGTGGAGATTACTTACGCTTAATACATTCAAGAATGTTGCGTTTTCATTTATTTTCTTTTATGTAGTCTCGACTTTTTTACTGGATTTCTGTAGTAGAATAATCAATTTTAATTGGACTCGGTATGTTTTAGCTATTTCGTTTGTGTTCATTTTCTTTACTTTTTTCTCTCGCACTTTGTTTACCACAAACTTCATTGCCTGTCTATTGGTTGTGAGTGCAGTAGATTTGTTAGACAGAGTAAGATGGTCTGATTTCTTATCTCCCCAGTAACTGTTTAAATGTCTTTGTTATTGATATGATTTCAGTTTGTATAGCTACATATAATGGTGAGGCATTTATCAAAGAGCAGCTGGAATCTATTTTGGTTCAACTCTCTGCTGATGACGAGGTGATAGTCTCGGATGATCACTCAAAGGATAAGACACTAGAAAAAATTGAAAGTATAGGAGATTCGAGAATCCGAATAGTCATTAATGATTCAAAAAATACTGGAGTAATTGGCAATTTTGAAAATGCGATAAAACACTCAAAGGGAGATTTTGTATTTCTGTCTGATCAAGATGACATCTGGTTAGATAATAAAGTTCGCTGTATGGTGGCAGAACTGCAGAAGGGTTCAACTCTGGTATTGTCCAATTGTCGCATTGTGGATAATGACATGATTACCATCCAAAAATCATTTTTTGAATTCAGACGTAGTAAACCAGGTTTATTAATGAATTTGTACAGAAACAGCTTCATTGGTTGTTGTATGGCATTTAAAAAAGAACTTAAACACTCAATTCTACCTTTTCCGCGAAGCATACCAATGCACGATTCTTGGATTGGTCTGTCAGCTTATTTTCAGGGAAATGTGAGCTTTATTGATGATGTTCTTTTGAATTATAGAATGCATAATAATTATTCAGATACTGCTAGTGGTGTAAGTCGATATAGCCTAATAGAACAGGCCCGATTCAGATTTATTCTCGTAATAAATCTATTGGCTAGACAAATAGGACTTATTTTTAAGAAATTGCCACACTAGGTTCAAACATAAGAATTATTAATCAACTCAGTTGTAGTTTAAAAAAGTAATGATTACGGCTTCTATTGTATTATATCAAAACGACAAGGCTGAATTAAAACAGGCAATAACAAGTGTTCTGAGAAATGTTGAGGTAAAGATTCTTTTTTTAATTGATAATTCTCCATCGAATGATTTGGAGGAATTTGCATCATTAGATACACGAATCGATTATATTTTTGTGAATGCAAATAATGGTTTTGGTGCAGGTCACAATATAGCCATCAGACGTGTTATTGATGAAAGTGATTATCATATAGTGGTTAACCCTGATGTGAGTTTTGGCGATAAGGTGATTGGCGAGTTAGAATCGTACGCTCGAAAAAATCCAGAGATAGCTAATCTAATGCCTAAAGTCATGTACAATAACGGAGAGCTTCAATATCTCTGTAAACTACTTCCAACTCCGTATGATTGGATTGGTCGAAGGTTTAACCCTTGGAAATCTATGGTCGAAAAAAGGAATAGAATCTTTGAAATGAGATTTACTAATTATGATCAGGTGATGCAAGTACCATACCTTTCAGGTTGCTTTATGTTTCTAAAGGTAGAGGCGCTGAAAAAAGTGGGACTCTTTGATGAGGGTATTTTTATGTATGGGGAAGAAACTGATCTGTGTAGAAGGTTAATATCTGCCGGTTATAAAACCTTATATTATCCCAAAACTAGCATTACTCATACATTTCATAAGGGTTCACATAAATCCTGGAGACTTACCAAAATTGGTATTCGATCCGCCATCTACTATTTCAATAAGTGGGGATGGCTTTTCGATTCTGAACGCAGGAGGATTAACAAAGAGACTTTACGATTATTAAATAGATAAGAAAGCTTTAATTTATATTGATGGCTAACAAGAGAATTCTAATTACAGGAGCAAAAGGATTTCTAGGAGGGGTATTTGCCAATGAGCTCTCAGGCCATACATTACGAAGCCTTGATCTTAAAAATTCCGAGATTAATGCAGATCTTAGTACTGATATTCCAGACTTAAAAGAAGCTTATGATTTAGTGGTGCATTGTGCCGGTAAAGCACATGTTATACCAAAAACTAAGGAGCAAGAAGAGGAATTTTTTAAGATAAATTACGAAGGCACCAAAAACTTATGTAAAGGCATTGATAAAGTCGGAATATATCCTGAATCCTTTGTTTTCATAAGCACAGTGAGTGTTTATGGCCTAGATGTAGGCAATAATATTAAGGAATCTACCTCACTGAATGGATCAACTCCTTATGCGCTAAGCAAAATTAAAGGGGAACATTTTGTGAGTGAATGGTCCAGAAAAAACGATGTCAATTGTCTTATCTTGCGCCTCCCCCTAATTGTCGGTGGTCGACCTCCCGGAAATTTAGGTAAAATGATATCAGCAATCCAAAAAAGGCGCTTCCTACAAATTAATGGAGGGCAAGCTAGAAAAAGTATGGTGGTTGCTCATGATCTTCCCGCACTGGTAGTTAATAATCTTGATAAGTCAGGGATATACAATTTAACGGATGGCTATCATCCTTCATTCAAAGAAATTGAAAGTACTATTGCAAAGGCTTCGGGAGTAAAAGGTTCTGGTAATTTACCTCTCATTTTCGCTAAATTCTTAAGTGTTATTGGAGAAGTATTTCCTTTTTTCCCGTTTAACAAATCTACACTCAGAAAAATGACACTAGATTTGACTTTCAATGACGAACGGGCAATTGAAGATTTAGATTGGCGACCTTCGAAAGCTTTAGAGGTACTTAGTAAAATGGACTATTAAAGTCGTAATTCCATTTATTTATACTCTTTATTGAGTCTATATTAGTAGCAAATAATAAAACTGGAATGAACAAACTTTTTGACTTAGATAAGTTTATTGCAAAACATGTAACGGAAAGAGATACCAGTCTTTTTAGTTCCGATTTGGATAAATTTGACTCTGAACTTAGACTAAAAGCCTTGGGCAAATCTGCTTTAGTTATTGGTGGTGCAGGTACAATTGGATCTTCATTTATCAAAGCACTACTAAAATATCCAATAAAGGTATTGTATGTCGTTGATATTAATGAGAATGGATTAACTGAATTGGTTAGAGATATTAGAAGTTCTGTTGGTCTTCATATTCCGGAAGTAATAAAGACTTATCCTATCAATTTCTCCGATCAGGTGTTTGAGAAGATGTTCGAAAGTGCAGGGCCATTTGATATTGTAGCTAATTTTGCTGCTCACAAACATGTTAGAAGTGAAAAGGATCACTTCTCCATTGAAGCAATGATTCAGAATAACGTTCTCAGGGCAAAGCGACTTTTGGACATTCTTGTAAAATATCCTCCAAGTCACTTTTTTTGTGTCTCTACCGACAAAGCTGCAAACCCAGTCAACGTTATGGGAGCAAGTAAGAAATTAATGGAAGATCTTATTTTAGCTTACTCCAAAAAAATCCCAATAACAACTGCACGTTTTGCAAATGTGGCTTTTTCGAATGGTAGTTTGCCATTTGGGTTTTTAGAAAGATTAGCCAAAAAGCAACCATTTTCAAGTCCCTTGGATATTAAAAGGTATTTTGTTTCTCCACAGGAGTCAGGTCAAATATGTTTACTCGCGTGTCTGCTAGGAAATTCAGGTGAAATATTCTTTCCAAAACTTGATTATGATAAGAATATGAAGACGTTCTCGGCAATTGCTGAAGACTTGTTGCAAGAGTTCGGATTTGATGCTGATAGATGTTCTACGGAAGAAGAAGCCAGACAAAAGGCTCAAAGTTTAGCTGTAGACTCAACCACTTACCCAGTATATTTCTTTAAGTCTAACACATCTGGTGAAAAGTCTTTTGAAGAATTTTATACGCAAGATGAAGAGTTGGACATGGAAAGTTTTTCTGGTTTAGGTGTTATACAGAATACTGTTAAGAAATCCGAGGAAGACCTTAGTCAGATATTCCAAGATTTAGAAATGTCGTTCAATTCTCATAAGACTTCCAAATCTGATATTATTGATATTTTAAAAGGGTATTTGCATAACTTTGAGCATATCGAGAAAGGTAGAAATCTAGATCAAAGTATGTAGTTATATTATGTTGTATAAGTTCTTTAAAAGGCTACTAGATCTTGTAGTCTCCATTACTGTATTAATTCTCCTACTTCCTTTATTTATTCCAATTATTATTGGTCTAAAATTGACGGGAGAAGGCTACATTTTCTATAAACAAAGGAGAATTGGATATAGGAATGTCAGATTTGACATTTTGAAGTTCGCTACAATGCTCAAAGATAGTCCTAACTTGGGCACTGGAATGATTACATTAAGGAATGACCCAAGAATTACTCCCATGGGTGGTTTTCTAAGAAAGACAAAAATTAATGAGCTACCTCAAATTTTCAATATAATTCTTGGTGATATTAGTTTAGTGGGGCCAAGACCTCTTGTTGATAAGACTTTTAATGCTTATTCTGAAGAAGTTCAAGAAGTAGTATACAATGTAAAGCCAGGCTTAACTGGCATAGGCTCTATTGTTTTTCGAGATGAAGAAGCACTTGTTTCTGCTACTGACATGGATCCGCATAAATACTATGAAACAGTTATAGCACCTTATAAGGGAGCACTTGAACTTTGGTATCAGAGAAAAGCTTCATTTATGGTGGATTTGGAGATCATTTTTCTAACCGCATGGGCTATACTCTTTCCAAAATCTGATCTAGTTTATAAAGTATTTAAGGATTTACCAGAAAGGCCAGAGTTTTGAACAATGTGTGGCGCTTAAACAAAAAAAGCCTTCTATTTTAATTAGAAGGCTTTTTTTGTTCTTGATTCATTGCTTGTTTGCACTTTAAAAGACTTGTTTTCCAATATGGGATGGTTATACCTAAGGTTTCTTTAATCTTTCCTTTGTGCATTACGCTAAAAGCCGGCCTTGTAGCCGGTAAGGGGTATTCAATTGCCAAAATTGGGTTTATTTCAGTTTCTAGATTGAAAAGCTCTTTTATTGCCAAAGTAAAATCATACCAACTTGCAACCCCTTCATTGCTATAATGGTAAATGCCATAGTGGTAAGAATCTTTTGTAACTATTTTAATAATTGCTTCGGCTAAATCAGCAGCATAAGTTGGTGTACCTACTTGATCATATACAATGCCTAATTTATCTCTTGTTTCAGCTAATCTAATGATAGTCTTTACGAAGTTGTTGCCGAATGATGAATACAACCAGGAAGTGCGTAAAATGAAATGTCGACTGCAATTTGAGACTACTTTTTGCTCGCCTGCGAGTTTTGACTTTCCGTAGATGCTCAAAGGTTCAGTTTGATCATTTTCAGTTAATGGTTTTGAAGTATTTCCACCAAAAACAAAATCAGTAGATACGTGGATAATGACTGCTTCTTGCTGTTCTGCTTGTTCTGCCAACAAGCCAGCTACAAATTCATTTACTGAATAGGCTAAAGTCTCTTCTTCCTCAGCCTTGTCAACAGCTGTATATGCAGCACAGTTTATGATATAATTGAATTGATTGCGAGCAAAATATTCTTCTACATCCGCTCTTCGCGTTAGATCTAAATCTTCTAGATCAATGAAAGTAAATGAATAAGATTGATCTCTTTGTGCAAGAATTTTCAACTCCGAACCTAGCTGACCATTACCTCCTGTAACTAGAATCTTTTTCGACTTCATTTGATCAAACTTTCAAGATATTTACCATATCCCGACTTTTTCAAGGGTTTTGCTATTTCGAGCAATTGGTTTTTATCAATAAAACCACGTGAATATGCTATTTCTTCAATACATGAGATTTTGATCCCTTGTCTTTCTTCAAGAATTTGAACGAACTGGCCTGCTTGCATTAAAGATTCAAAAGTTCCGGTATCTAACCATGCGGTTCCGCGATCGAGAATGCCAACTTGCAATTGCCCTTTTTCTAAATAGACTTTATTGACATCAGTTATTTCTAACTCGCCTCGTGGACTAGGTTTCAGGTTTTTTGCAATTTCAACTACTTGATTATCATAGAAATAAAGACCTGGTACAGCAAAATTTGACTTTGGGTTCTCTGGTTTTTCCTCAATTGAAAGGGCCTTATTATTCTCGTCAAACTCAACAACTCCATATCTTTCAGGATCATGAACTCGATAGGCATAAACAACTCCCCCCTTAGGTTCTCTATTTGCTCTAAGTAGTTCAGGTAAGCCTGAGCCATAAAATATATTATCTCCGAGGATAAGGGCTACATCATCATCACCAATAAATTCTTCACCAATTATAAATGCTTGAGCAAGTCCCTCCGGATTAGGTTGTTCAGCATATGAGAATTTACATCCTATCCTGCTTCCATCACCTAAGAGTTTTTTAAAATTAGGGAGATCATGTGGGGTGCTTATTATTAATATTTCACGAATATCAGCAAGCATTAGAATTGACAGAGGATAATAGATCATTGGCTTATCATATACAGGCATAAGTTGTTTACTTACAGCAAGTGTTAGTGGGTGTAATCTTGTGCCAGATCCTCCAGCTAGTATAATACCTTTCATATCTTAAAATTTATAGGATTCTTCAAAACTTCCCAGAGCTTCATCCTTTTGCGATAATTGAAAAGGAATGTCCAAAATTGGCCATTCGATATTCAGACTTGTATCGTTGTAAATAATACCTGAATCATGGTGCGGGGCATAAAAGTTGTCGCACTTATATTGAAAAATAGCCGTGTCTGATACTACTACAAATCCATGTGCAAATCCTCTCGGCACAAGAAATTGCTTCTTGTTTTGTGAGGAAAGAATCAAGCCGTACCATTTTCCAAAAGTCGGAGAATCCTTTCTAAGATCAACCGCTACGTCAAATACTTCCCCTAAGATTACCCTCACTAATTTGCTTTGAGCATATTCTCCTTTTTGAAAATGAAGACCTCTCAATACGCCTTTGCTTGACTTGGATTCGTTTTCTTGGACCCATTGATACTGTTCCAGAACAGTTCCTGCGTTTTTCTCATCATTATATGATTCAAAAAAGTAACCTCTTTCATCAGCGAAAATTTTCGGTTCTATGACGTATGCATCCTTTAAAGGAGTTTCAGTAATTTTCATCAAGATTGGTATTGCGAGTCGTAATAATTTTGATATTCTCCCGAAGTTACTTTTTCTAACCAGTCTTCATTTTCTAAGTACCAGTCTACTGTTTTGGCAAGTCCCTCTTCAAATTGTAAAGAAGGTTCCCAGCCTAATTCATTTTTGATCTTGTTCGCGTCAATTGCGTATCTCATGTCATGACCGGCTCTGTCCTTAACAAAAGTGATTAATTCTTGCGATTCTCCCTTCACTCTTCCAAGTCGATCATCCATGAGGTCACAAAGTAACCTGACTATGTCAATGTTTTTCCACTCGTTAAACCCACCAATGTTATATGTTTCACCATTTGATCCTTTGTGAAAAATTGTTTCAATGGCAGTAGCGTGGTCTAAAACATATAACCAGTCTCTTATATTTTCTCCTTTCCCGTAGATAGGAAGGGGTTTTTTCTCTTTGATATTGTTTATACAAAGGGGTAATAGTTTTTCAGGGAACTGATTGGGCCCATAATTATTGCTGCAGTTTGATATAATTACTGGCATGCCATATGTATTGGCATAAGCTCTCACGAAATGATCTGAAGAGGCTTTTGACGCGGAGTACGGTGATTGAGGGTCGTAGGAAGTTTCTTCAGTGAAGAATCCATTCTCCCCTAAAGAACCATAAACCTCATCAGTCGAGACGTGATAAAAAAGCTTATTTGTGAAATCTTCCTTCCAAGCATCTCTGGCAGCATTAAGCAGACTCACTGTTCCAATAATGTTGGTATTTACGAATGACAATGGATCAGAAATGGATCTGTCAACATGTGACTCAGCAGCTAAATGAATGACACTATCAATATTATATTGGGTGAATATGGATTCCATCAATTTGAAATCACAAATATCTCCCTTGATAAAAGTGTAATTCTCTTTATCCTGAATGTCCTTTAGGTTCTCGAGATTACCTGCATATGTAAGCTTATCGAGATTAAAAATATTGTATTCCGGATTATTATTTACGAATAATCTAACGACATGATTTCCAATAAATCCGGCACCTCCTGTGATGAGAATATTTTTCATGTTGCGAATGTAAATAATTGACTAGTATTTGCTAATAATTTGTTGTGATAAGTTCAACTTTTGATAGCACGACATGCATCGGCAATTTGACATTAATTCGTATGTTTGAGATGGCAGTTACATTTTTAAGAATGTGACTGACTTGGCGAAGCTTTGGTAAATTATTTTGATTCATTTCATTTATACTATTCTTAATAGTTAGATTGTCATAGAGCCTTCTTTAATTCAAAAACATTTAACGAAAAAAAGTTGAAATATATCAGATCAATATTGCTCTCCACAATACTCATTTACACGCTTGCTCAAAATGGTTTTTCTCAGCAGACAGTAAATGTCAATAGTATCAGCGATAAACAATTACTAGAATTTGTCAGTGAAGTTGAAAAACGTGGTATGACTGAATTGCAAGTTCTTGAGCTAGCTAGATTGAGAGGATTTTCAGAAAGTCAAATCAACCAAGTTAGGGCTAGGCTGAATGAACTGGGAGCAATTGGGTTCTCGGAGAAGACTTTGACAAATGATATAACTCAAGGAGAAATGGAGTATATACCATCGAATGAGTCCCCCAAGGTCGCCCCCATTAATTCTGGTGGAGGAAAAATTTTCGGCTCAGAATTATTCAATAACCCACAACTAACATTTGCGCCTGACTTGAGTATTCCTACTCCCTCTAATTATATCCTGGGTCCAGGAGATAAAGTAGTAATTGATTTGTGGGGAGATACACAGTTTAGCAAGGAATATACAGTTACAAATGAAGGTACAATCAGAACCACTGATTTGGGTCCGATCTATGTTAATGGTTTGACAATAGCAGATCTAGAAAAGAAAGTAGTCGATGCTTTATCTACTATTTATAGTGGTTTAAAAAGTAATAATGAACAAGGCCCTTCTATATATTACAATGTTTCTTTAAGTAAGATTAGAAGCATTAGTATTGAAATAATAGGTAATGCAAGTCAGCCTGGAGTCTATAGTTTACCTTCTCTAGCGACATTATATACAGCTTTACAGGTGGCTGGTGGTCCGAATGAAAATGGTTCATATCGAACTATTCGGCTTCTTAGGAATA
This sequence comes from Roseivirga sp., assembly GCA_965267365.1. Classification (GTDB taxonomy): domain Bacteria; phylum Bacteroidota; class Bacteroidia; order Cytophagales; family Cyclobacteriaceae; genus Roseivirga. The sequence goes on from OZ253951.1 coordinate 346,399, forward strand.
ACGAAGTCATAAAAACCATCGATTTATATGACTATCTAACAACGGGAATTAAGTCTAATGACCTCAGGCTAAATGATGGTGATGTGATTTTAATCCCCAATTATGTTTCGCATGTCGAAATTGTTGGCGGGGTAAGGAGAGTTGGTATATACGAATTATTAGAAGAAAATCTCAACGATCTTTTAATGCTGTCGGGTGGGTTTATTCCAAGTGCTGTCAAAGACATTCTTCAGATTCAACGATACACTGAAAATGAAAAAGAACTAATCGATGTAAGAAATCAAGACTTTATCAGCACAAAATTATTTAATGGTGATATAATTCAGGTTTCCTCCATACTTGATCGTTTTAGCAATACTGTGGAGATAAATGGGTCAGTCTATCGTAGTGGAAAATACGCTTTCAGTCAGGAGATGACATTACAAGATTTGTTAATTAAAGCGCAGGGAGTTACTCCAGATGCCTACCAAGAGAAAATTATCATATTTCGTCTTTCAGAATCATTAGCTCAGGAGGTTGTTTCTATTCCTTTAAGTGAGGCTCAGACTTTCAAATTACGAAAAGATGATATTGTCGTAATTAATTCCATATATGATATTAAAATGGATCAAGTGGTAAAGATCAATGGATTTGTTAATCAGCCGGGCTATTATCCGTATTTTGAAGGGATGCAATTGGGAGATCTTGTTTTATTAGCAGGAGGTATAACCAGCATAGAAGATGATATTCAAATTGAAGTTGCTAGTAGAGCATACAATAGTGATTCTTCTGTATCACTTAATGTGTTTGATTTAAAAAATTATTTTCAAGATTCTAGGGAGTATCAAGTCTCTATTTCACCATTCGATCAAGTATCAATAAGACAAAGTTCTGGGAGTTTTCAGGAGCAAGAAGTACGGATTGAAGGTGAGGTCAATTATGCTGGTACTTATACTCTAAGTACAAACAAAGATAAAGTTTCAGATCTTATTAAAAGAGCCGGGGGCTTAACTGATAAAGCCTTTGTGGATGGTGCCATTTTAATCAGAAGACCTGATTTTTTACCTACTAATACTAAATACTCTATTGATGTTTCGGCATTAAAAGGATTGAGAGCAAGAATTCAAAGAGATGCAAGCTTCGCTAGAAGTTCGGCAGGTCAGTCTTTGTTGGATAGGATTACGGTTTTGGAAAACGATGGTTCGGGTATTGTAGAGGAGGACAATGTGGGGTCAGCTTTAAAGAGGTCAATGCTCGATAAATCAGCACGAGAAGCAGGAGACTCCTTTTTAATTGATCAAGAAGCTATACCCTTAAGAATGGCAAATATTATCGAAGATCCAGGAGGAATCGAAGATTTGATTCTAAAAAAGGGAGACGTCATTTCTATACCAGCAGAACTTGAAACGGTAAGAATTATGGGCGAAGTCCAATCTCCTATGACTTTGACCTTCAATGGTAAAACGAGTTTCAAGCATTATGTGGATCTCGCGGGAGGTTTTCCGCAAGAAGCTAAGAAGAGTAAGTCCTTTGTGCAATATGCCAATGGCGAAAGGAAAAGTGTAAAGTCATTTTTATTCTTTAAATCCTACCCGAAAGTCAAACCAGGTAGCACCATTTTTATTACTAAAAAGCCGGAAAGGCAGCCGCTAGGGACGGCCGAGTGGTTGGCAATTGCTAGTACCATTGCAACAATAGCCCTGACCATTAATACTCTATCCAATTAATAGCAGGTATTAATTTATCTTCCTGAAAAGATCCCAATAATTCATTCATTAAGAGAAAATCTAATTTCATGAGAAATTCTAAAATGGTTCAGTTCTATTATTTAGGTTCTGGAGCAATAGATAAACTTTCGGAAGTCCTAGAAACTAAAAGGACAGAATCAACAGACAGAGTAGTATTCGTTGTTGATCATTTCTTTGAAGGAAAGGAACTAGTCCAAAGAATACCGGTGAAAAATAATGACCTCTTGTTCTTCGCAGATACCACCTCAGAACCAAGAGCTGAATATATTGACTCTTTGACAGATAAGGTTAAGGAAAAAGAAGGGCTTCCTGTAGCAGTTGTTGGTGTTGGTGGTGGTAGTACCCTAGATATTGCCAAGGCTATCTCAATACTACTTACAAACCCTGGGAAAGCACAGGATTATCAAGGGTGGAATTTAGTGCAAAAAACACCTGTATATAAGGTAGGCATACCAACTATTTCAGGAACAGGTGCTGAATTTACCAGAACGGCCGTAATGACAAGCAAAGTCAAAAAGCTGGGGATGAATTCAGATCACAGCGTATTCGATCAGGTGATTCTAGATCCAGACTTGTTGACTACAGTACCTAAAGACCAATTTATTTACACTGCGATGGATTGCTTTGTGCATAACGTAGAATCGCTACGAGGCTCACAAAACGATGCAATGACTATTGCCTTGGCTGAGAAATCTCTGCAAATTATGAGGGAGATTTTCTTAGGTGAAATGGATTATGAAAGACTCATGGTCGCTTCTGGAATGGGTGGACTCGCTGTGGCAAATTCCAATGTAGGAATTTGTCACCCTCTCTCATATGGCTTGAGTTTGGTTCTGGATTTGCATCATGGTTATTCCATTTGCATAGCTTTTAATCAATTAGAGGAATATTATCCCGAGGTGAAAGAGTTTAGAGAGATTCTCGAGAAATACGATATAACCTTACCAAAGGTCATCAATAGTAGTGTTACAGAAGAACAGATTGATAGGATGGCTGATGCCACCCTCAAAAACGAAATTCCTTTAGAAAATGCTTTTGGACCTGAATGGAGGTCTATCTTCACAAAAGAAAAGGTTATTGAATTAATTAAAAAGATGTAAGAATGCCTGGATTTGAACTGGTAGGTCAAGAAGAAAGAAATAGTCTCAACGAAATATTTGAGACAAGTAATGGTGTTTTATTTCCACATGGATTTGATGGACTTCGTAATGGCAGATTCAGAGTAAGAGAATTCGAGAAGCAATTTTCTGAAAAGTTCAATATTGGATACACCCAGGCTGTAACTTCTGGTACAGTAGCTCAACTTGTTGCAATGTTGGCCATGGGTGTAAAACCAGGTGATGAAGTTATTACACAATCATTCACTTTCGTTGCAACTGTTGAATCAATTTTAGCAATTGGAGCCACACCTGTAATTGTCGATATAGATGACACTTATAACATGGATCCTATTGCTCTTGAAAATGCTATTTCAGAAAAAACTAAGCTCATCGTTCCTGTGCATATGCTTGGTAATCCCGCTTCACTTAATGAAATATTGGCTATTGGTGAAAGGTATAATATTCCAGTTTTAGAAGATGCTTGTGAGGCCCTTGGCGCTTCTTATATGGGTAAGTATGTAGGTACAATAGGCCATGCAGGAATTTTTAGTCTCGATTTTGCCAAAACCATTACCACAGGAGAAGGCGGGCTAATCATCACGCATGATGAAGCCATTTGGAAGTACTGTAAAGAATACCATGACCACGGGCATGAAAGTAATCCCAAAGTCCCACGTGGGCGTGATACTAGAAGCATTTATGGAATGAACTACCGAATGACTGAAATGCAAGGAGCTGTCGGGACGGCTCAATTGAAGAAACTGGATTACATTGTTCAAAAGAACCGGGAGCTGAAGTCACTTTTGAAATCAAATATTAATAGTGATAAAATCACTTTTAGGAGGTTAACGGACCAAGCCGGTGATTTGGCCGATACTTTGATTTTTAATTTTGAGAATGGTTTGTTGACCAAGAGATTTCTCGAGAAATATACTCAATCAGGATATTTTACAAAGAACGTTCCAGATGCAATTGATTGGCATTTTTCTGGTACTTGGAATCAGATGTTTCAAGATGTTCCGGCCTATCGAGATACATGGTCTACTGAATGGGCCAAAAGTGCGGAATTATTAGAAAGGTCAGTTTCAATTCCGATTTTCGTCAAAACTTCGAAAGAAGATATTGAGAAACACATTGAAACCATTAATTCTATCCTAAAAACAATTTAATTGGTTGTAGGAATAGTAACAGCAAGAGCTGGGTCAAAGGGTCTACCAGGTAAAAATTTGAGAAAGCTAGGTGGGCAACCACTCATCTGGCATACCTTAGAAGTGGCTAAAAGAGCTTCCAAGCTCGATATGGTTTTTCTAACCACAGATATCCAGGAAGCCATTGATTTGGCTAATGATATGGGGGGTATTTATGCACCTTTTAAAAGGCCTGCTGAGTTTTCCACAGATACCGCCTCACAAGTCGATGTGGTTTTACATGTATTGGATTTCTTAAACAAAGAAGGCAACCCTGCAGATAGCTTTGTCATTTTACAACCAACGGCACCCTTTCGTACCCCAGAAGAAATAGATCAAGGGGTAGAACTTTTGGAATCAGCCGATAGTGTTATTGGGGTATGTGAAGCTATTCACCATCCAGCCGATTATCTCTTTGAAAATGATGCTGGAAATCTTGAATTTCTTCTATCGGATTTTAAAGGAATGAGAAGACAAGATTTTCCACCAATCTATTTTAACAATGGAGCATTTTATGCTTGCAAAACCGATTATTTTAAAAAGAATTTGAGCTTCTATGATGAGTATAGTAAAATACTGAAAATGAATTCTCGCACCATAGTAGATATTGATAGTGAGTTGGATTTAGAACTCGCGGAAACACTAATCAAACAAAAATGAAAGTTACATTCGATGAATTGGGTATAGGTAGAAATCACCCGATATACATTATTGCAGAGGCCGGAGACAATCATATGGGTAACCTTCAAGATGCAAAGGAGATGTGTCTCCAAGCCAAACTAGCAGGAGCCTCAGCTGTAAAATTCCAGCACCATCTGCCATATGAAGAGATGCTTCCAGATGTTCCTATGAGTGATAATATGGAGGAACCCTTGTACGACTTCTTGGTCAAAAACGCTTTGACTCTTGATCAACACAAAGAGCTCATGGCTTATTGCAAGGAGATTGGAATTAAGTATATGTGTACTCCATTCAGCTATAAAGCAGCTGTAGAATTGAAAAAAATTGGTCTAGACCTTTTCAAGATTGGAAGTGGTGAAATGACAGATATTCCTTCACTATTGAAGATAGCTGACTTAGGAAATCCAATGATAGTTTCAACAGGTATGTCTAGTTATGATGAAATACATAGAACCTATCAAGCGCTCACTGATTATGGTGTTGAACTGGCAATGACGAATTGTGTTTCAGAATACCCCCCTCAGTACGAGGATGTAAACCTTGGTGTAATAAGTCATATGAAAGAAAAGTACCCTAAAGCTATTATAGGGCATTCGGATCATACGCCAGATATATACACCTGTCTTGCTTCGGTAATGCTCGGGCCAGCCATTATTGAAAAACACGTTATTCTGGATAAAAGAACCCCGGGTCCAGATCAATCAGTTTCAATTGATTTTAATGAATTGAAACAGTTATGTGACGGAATTAGGAAGATAGAAGCTGCTATGGGTGATGAGAAAAAAGTCCACGAAAAAGAACAGCAAATCAGAGAGTGGGCTTTTAGAAGTATTGTAAGTACAAGAGATATCAGGAAAGGGGAAAAAATTACCTCAGATATGGTATGGACTAAACGCCCCGGCACTGGAATACCATCCCATCAAATGGATGAAGTAATAGGAAAAACCGCACTTACTGATATTTCAAAAAATGTACTCCTTAGCTGGGACGAACTCTCATAGAATTGATAAATGAGCAAAGCAAACATTAAACTTCTTTTTATAACAGGCTCTAGAGGGGAGTGGGGGTATATAAGGCCCATACTTCGATTGATCGAGGAAAAAGAAGAATTTGAATACAGCATATGTGCAACAAATATGCACCTGCTTCCTTCCTTTGGTGAATCTGTCAAGGAAATTGAAGACGATGGATTTCAAGTAGATTATAAAATCCATATGTCTTTGGACGGATACAATCATCACACTCATGTAAAATCTCTCGGATTATTCTTGACATCTTTGGCAGATGTCTTAGCAAGCGACAGCCCAGATTGGATCATACTAGCTGGTGACAGAGGAGAGCAATTAATGGGTGCTATAGCAGGAGGATTTACCTACATACCCGTTGCACATATTCAAGCAGGTGAGCGCTCCGGTAATATTGACGGGATGTCTCGGCACGCTATTGGTAAATATGCCCACATTCATTTTGCTTCTAATGAAGATGCAAGAGAGAGGTTAATTAAACTTGGTGAGGAAGAATTTAGATCTCTGAACGTGGGTGCACCACAGCTAGACGAGCTGGAAAATGGTCTTTATAGTTCCCCGGAAGAGGTTTATGAAAGACTTGGTTTTGATGTATCAGGCGAATATATGATGGTTGTACAACACCCTGTTACGGAGGAGTTCGATATTGCTGATAGGCAAATAGAAGAGACTATGCGAGCAGTTAATGATTTTGACCTACCAAAGGTGATCATTTTACCCAATAATGATGCCGGTTCAGTCAAAGTGAGGAAAGGCATCGAAAATTTCATTAAAGGTGAGCACTATTCATTCTCAAATCTCAAAAGAGAAGATTACCTGGCAATATTGAAAAACGCAAAAGTTTTAGTAGGCAATTCAAGCTCCGGCTTACTAGAGGCACCTACCTTTAAAACTCCAGCTGTTAATATAGGAAGAAGGCAGAATGCTAGAATTCAAGGTATTAATGTTGTGAACTGTGAATTTGAAAAAGAGTCTATTGTTAAAGCTATTGAGAAATGCCTAAGTAATGAATTCAATAGCTGTCTTCAAGAAAATTGCAATAACCCATATGGGGATGGGCAATCCTCTCAACGAATTCTTGATGTAATATCAAGAACTGTGGTAGACGATAAATTGTTAATTAAAGACATAACCTATTGATGATGGATTTAGCTGAATACAAGATCTCTGAGAACGGTTTAATATCCGATGCTATTGAAATGATTCAACTCAATGATTCTCGATGTGTCATGGTGGTCAATCAAGCAGACAGAGTTGTTGGTATTGTAAGCGAAGGAGATATTCTTAGAGCAATACTAAAGGGGGTACATGTTTCTGCAAGAGTAAAAACGATTATGAATCCTTCCTTTAAGTATCTCAAAGAATTCGACCATGATAAGGTTGTAGAGTTTTTTCAAAAAGGCATCACACTCATACCTATGCTCGATGAACAAAAAGGGCTTAAAAACATTGTTACATTGAGAAATTTCTACCAGAAAAAGTAATAAGTATAGTTTGATCTTTTATTCGATAATGGTGTATTTATCGATTTTTGCAATTTCAACAGAACATGAGTGGAGTTAATTGGCTATTGAAATATAGAAACCCGAAGCATTTTTTCACACTGTTTAAGTGGTTTGATTTCCAAGGCCAATTATGATGATTTTTAGTAAAATTATCTTTTTTTCTCAGGGTAGATTCACCACGAGAGATTATGACCGCTTTGGTATAGAACAGTTTCTAAAACGAAATTTTCAGGTTGAGATATACGATTTATCTGCCATAGCCCAGTCGGGTTGGTATGCACAAAACCATCCTCGTCAGAAGGAGGTATTTGATCATATAATAAAAGAGATTAAGAAAGTAAGTGAGATCGAAGAAGAACTTGAGGAAAATGAAGTAGACAAGACTCTCATCATTTCATATATAGCCTTAAACCTGAAAACCAAACCAATTTATTCGGCAATTTCCAAGCTCAATTTTCAATATGCAGGACTCTTATTTGGACTACTTCCCTACCACCGTCAACCGGACTTTTTGAAATATTTAGTGCTCTTAAAGCAAAGCCTAGATTTCCGCTATAAATACAAGGATATAAACCCAGCAACTTTCATGTTGATAAGTGGAACCGAGGGTAAATTCAAGTCTCAATACAAAGTCGGGCACAGTACTCAATTTGTTTATGCAAGCTCATTCGACTATCGCACTTTTATTCAAGAGAGTAACTCTCCTACAGTCTCTGAAAGAAACGAGGCTGTTTTTCTAGATGAGTACTATCCCTACCATCCAGATCTTAAAGGAATAATTATAATTGATCCCGAAGCATACTACTTAATGTTAAATCGGTTTTTTGAAAAGTTTGAGAATAAATACGGAGTTAATGTGGTTATTGCTGGCCATCCAAAGGCAGATTATACCAAGAATAATCCATTCGAGGGCCGAGAAATTTTATTTGGTGAAACTGCCAGTATGGTGAGAAGTTGCAAATATGTACTGACTCATTCTAGTACGGCAGTTAGTTTTGCTGTATTATGGAAGAAACCTGTGCTGGTTCTTAATTTCAAAAAAGTGCTCTTCCATCTTGAAGGGAAAATGACTGATAAGTTTGCCAAAACCCTTGGAACAGATTTGGTTTATCTTGATACTTCATACTCAATGGACTTCAAGATGAATGTAAATCAGAAAAAGTATAGGGATTACAAGAATAGATTTGTGAAGGCATCTACTAGCCAAAATCAAGATTGTTGGGAAGACTTGATGGATTTTCTTGCTGTTTCTTCATAGGAGTCAATAACGCTTAAATACTTACCTAAACCTTAGAAGTTGAGTAATCTCAATCGTGATTTTATTTACAAGTTAGTCACCAATTTTGTGCGATTACCAGTTTCCTTCGCAATACAGGCATTATCGGTCAGATTGTTGGGGCCCAGTGCCTATGGTAACTATGAATTTCTGACAAGTTTTTCGAATAAGATAGTAAGCTTCTTCGAAACTGGTACTTCAACAGCTTTTTATACCAAGCTGTCTAAAGAAAAAGAGGACTACCGTCTCATAAGGTTCTATTGGTTTATTGTCTGTGGTATAGTCATTCTTTACTTACTCCTCTTTTTTACATTATATGTACTTAACCTTTATCAGTTGCTTTGGACCGGTCAAACTTCTTATCTGGTATTGCTTAGTATTTTCTGGGGAATATTCACCTTCCTAGGTAAAACAATTTTAAAAATTATTGATGCACAGAATTTAACTTCTAAAGGAGAAATAGCAAGGGTAATTCATCAAGTAGTTGCATTGGGGTTTATTGTCTCTCTTTTTGCGATGTACGACAGCATCAGATTAGAACTATTTTTTTACTTCCAATTAATCATTGCCTTTTTACTGATTGTCTTTCAGGTTTTCGTTCTTTCAAAAAATAATATTCCATTTTTTCCCAAGACTAGGCTTAATAAGGAGTATCTGAGTCATTGTAAGACTTGGTTTTGGTCCTACTCCAATCCACTTCTTGTTTATAGCCTCGTGGGCTTACTTGTAGGTTTAGGAGAACGATGGTTATTACAGCGATTTGGAGGTGCAGTTGAGCAAGGATACTTTGGGTTATCCTTTCGGGTAGGAGCGTTTATCTTTTTATTTACAAGTGCTGCCGTTCCGCTCTTAATCAGAGAGTTTTCGAAATCAATTGCTGATGGTAATTTACAAAGGACCAGAATGTTGTTTACTAGAAACAGCAAGGCTTTATATTTCTTGGCCTCTCTGTTGGCGGTCTATGTCTATTTCAATTCAGAATTTGTCACATCATTGTTTGGAGGAGAAGAGTTTAAAGAAGCAGGTTTTGTGGTCTCTTTGATGGCCTTTTACCCGGTGCATCAAACATATGGTCAACTTAATGGATCACTTTTTTATTCTAGTGAAAGAACAGCGGAATATCGCAATGTGGGCTTAGTATTAATGCCAATAGGCTTAGCCTGTAGTTTTTTTTTAATTGCTCCTGAAAAGTATTTGGGGCTTAGTTTAGGAGCAGAAGGTCTTGCCTATCAAATGATAGGTATACAGATAATTACAGTTAATGTACTTCTTTATAGTAATAGTAAGTTTCTAAATGTGTCATACATGGGCTTTCTTATCAATCAGATATTAGTAATTGCATTTTTGTTAGGAATAGGCTGGATTGTTAGTCATTTATTCGCCTGGATGGAACATATATTGTATCAAAGTTTATTGGAGTTGGTTGTATATGGTCTGCTGAGCATTGTGCTGGTCTGGTTCTATCCGGATTTGATCGGATTTCAGAAGGCAGATTTAGTTGAGCTTACCTCCCAAATTGAAAATAAGTTTAGAAGAAAATGACAAATGAAGTAAGCATAGGAAGCTGGGTAACACTCAACCATTTTTCCATTGTTGAAATTCTGGCAGGAGCTGGCTTTGACTGGCTTTGTGTAGATATGGAGCATTCAGTTATAGATTTTTATGATGCTCAAAATCTCATCGCTCATATTCAAGCCAAAGGACTTAAGGCTTATGTAAGAGTAGGTCAGAATAATCATAGGATTATAAAACGTGTGCTTGATGCAGGGGTGGATGGTTTAATTGTACCTATGGTCAATAATTTTGAGGAGGCTAAAGAAGCTGTTAATTCGGTTAAATATCCTCCTGTAGGTAATAGAGGTGTAGGTCTGGCAAGAGCTCAGAATTATGGACTTGATGGAGGTTTTCCTAATTATAGGGATGGCAAGGCGAAAGAGATAGATTTGATTGTTCAGATAGAGCATATCGATGCCATTAATGACTTAGAAAAAATCATTGAATTGGATGGCATAAATGGTACTTTCATCGGCCCTTATGACCTTTCTGGCTCAATGGGTAAGCCGGGTGAATACTATGATAGCGATGTCAAAAAAGCACTCACTAGATACGAAGCCATAGCAAAGAAATATTCAAAGAAAATTGGATTTCACGTAATTGAGCCTGATCACAAAGCTTTACAGTTACGAATTGATCAAGGCTATAATTTTGTTGCCTTCAGTCTAGACACACTGTTTCTGGGTGTTAAATGCCGAGAAGAACTAAAGAATTTAAAAAATAATTCATGAAAGTAATTGGAATAATTCCAGCAAGATTGGCCTCTTCTCGTTTTCCAAATAAACCCTTGGCTGATATTCAAGGCATGCCAATGATAGGGCATGTATTTCATCGTAGCAAAATGAGTGGTTTGTTAGATGAGGTGTATGTGGCGACATGTGATGAAGAAATTAAGGCATATGTTGAAGGGTTAGGAGGAAAAGCTATTATGACTGCTGATACTCATGAAAGAGCCTCTGATCGCACGGCTGAAGCACTCCTCGAAATTGAGGAGGAGACAAACGAGCGCGTGGATATTGTGGTAATGATTCAGGGTGATGAACCAATGATCACACCGGAAATGATAGATGCAGCAGTTCAGCCATTGATTGATCAGCCGAATGATGTTCGCATTACCAATTTAGTGGCAGATTTTAATTCTAGAGAAGAACATGAAGATCCTAATGAAGTAAAAGTGGTATTGGACAAGTTCAATAACGCTCTATACTTTTCTAGGGAACCAATTCCTTCTAGAAAGAAGGGTGTTTCAGAAGTGCCTATGAAAAAGCAAGTCTGCATAATCCCTTTCGAAAGAGATTTTTTAATAGAGTATAATGAGATGGAACCAACACCTCTTGAAATCATCGAATCTGTAGATATGATGAGAATTCTTGAGAATGGTATGAAAGTAAAAATGGTTCCGACAGAGATAAATACCCTTGCAGTAGATACTGCTGAAGATCTAAGGCGAGTAAATGAATTGATGGCCAACGATCCATTAATAAATCGGTATTAAGATGAAGAGAAAATTGTATAGCCTTGTTGCTAAACTACTTAGATCAGTTTTGATGCTAAATAAACCAAACAGATTTGGTTGTGCATTTTACGAAGACATTGAATTAGTTTATGATCAACACAGGAATGATCAGGTCTATAAGATAGCATGCCCAAATAGCGTAAACTTGTGGAGGGCCAAAACCTATTTCACCAAAGAGCCAGATATGATTGAGTGGATGGACACTTTCGACCAAAACACTAGTTTTATGGATATCGGTGCTAACATTGGACTTTATACCATTTATGCTGCTAAAAGAAATGTGAAAAAGGTGGTTGCATTCGAGCCAGAATCACAGAATTACGCGCTTCTAAATAAAAACCTATACTTGAATAACTATCAGACGGACGTTTATGCACTGAACCTAGGTTTGAGTGATAAAAGCGGTATGGAAAATCTGTTTATTCCTAAGTTTCAGGCAGGTTTGGCTTTGAACAACCTTGGTGAAGCCACAGACTGGAAAAAAGAATCTTTTATAGAAGACTTCAAACAAGCTGTAGTTTCATTCAAACTAGATGATTTTATAAAACAATTCCCTGAGCTAGCGCCTACTCATGTAAAAATTGATGTAGATGGACTAGAATACAAAATTATTTTGGGTGCAATGGAAATGCTCAAAAATGATTCTGTAAGAGAGTTGATGATCGAACTCAACGAAAACCTAGAAGAAGACATGAAAATCTTTGGAATTCTAGAAAGTTGTGGTTTCAAAGTGAAATCAAAATACCATTCGCCTCTTATCAGTTCAACTTATGATAGTGTATCCAATCATTTATTTTCTAAAGACTGAATCATCCTAACTTAAAAGAATAAACATGAAACTGGCCGTAACCTCACCTTCTTTTTCCAAACATCCTGTTTTGATTAGAGAGGTGAAGAAAATTACACCTGATGTAAAACTCAACGAAAGTGGAGTTAGGTTAAAAGGTGATGCACTGAAGGAATATGTAAAAGGAGCTGAAGCACTTATCGTGGGTTTGGAAACTATGGATGAAGAATTGCTAAAAGATATGCCTCAGTTGAAGATTATTTCAAAATATGGAGTAGGCCTAAATAATGTCGATCAGGAATATTGTAAGCAGAACAAGATCAAGATTGGCTGGAGAGGTGGAGTGAATCGGCTCTCTGTTGCAGAAATGACACTTGGATTTATGTTGATGTTATGCCGTAACCTCTATACTACTTCCAATACGTTGAAAGCTGGTACTTGGAATAAGGATGGTGGGTTTCAGCTTTCAGGTAAAACCATAGGCCTTTTGGGAGTCGGTTTTGTGGGTAAAGAAGTAGTTAAATTGCTACAACCCTTTGGGTGCAGGATATTGGTGAATGACATTAGAGATCAATCTGATTACTACTACTCTCATAATCTAATTGAGATGAGTAAAATCGATATCTACAAGGAGTCCGATATCATTTCAATTCATATGCCGCTTGATGAGTTGAATCATAACCTAATTAACAAAGAGGCATTTGCTTACATGAAGGAATCTGCATTTGTAATTAATACAGCCAGAGGTGGTATTGTAAATGAAGATGATCTGAAAGAAGCTTTGTTAAATGGTCAAATTGGTGGTGCTGCAATTGACGCATATTGGAATGAACCGCCAGAAGACCTAGAACTATTGTCAATTCCAAACTTGATAACCACTCCACATATTGGGGGTAATTCGGTTGAAGCGGTAGAGGCAATGGGTATGAGCGCAATAAACGAGATCAAGAAATTCTATAACCTTTTTTAAGTATGATGAAATGGTAGTGATTGACCTAAGTGGTTTTGGTCACTTATTTAGCCATTTTATCTACAAATTGTTCAAAGTAAGATTCGAGGTGTCAATAGATGGTGGAAAACCGTTCATTAATCTGAGAGAAGAGAACAATAGATAGTTTGGCAGTACTTTTTCAGTTTGAGGTATAAGGCAATTATTTTTGATTTTGATGGAGTCATTCTAGACTCAGTCAGGATAAAAACTCAGGCATTTGCAGACATGTATAGGCCTTATGGTGATGAAGTAATGAGAAAAGTAGTTACGCATCACCTTGATAATGGAGGTGTTTCAAGAATAGTTAAATTTCAATTTTACCATTCTGAATTCTTACGAACACAATTATCTCTCAAGCAAGTAAATGAGTTAGCGAATCAGTTTTCTGATCTCGTTTTTAAAAAAGTACTTCAAGCAGATTTTGTTCCGGGGGCATTGGAATTCCTCAACGAAATTCAAGGTAAATGCCCTGCATTTGTAGCAACAGGCACGCCAGAGGAGGAAATAAATAGAATAGTTCTTCAACGTAATTTAGGAGAGTATTTTAGAGAGGTTCATGGCTCGCCTGCTACCAAACAAATCATTTCTAAAGATATCATGAAACGTTATGGTTGGAAAAATGAACAAGTCTTATTTGTGGGAGACTCAATGACCGACTATGAAGCTGCGAAAGAGGTGGCTATAAATTTTGTAGGCGTTAAAAACCAGACTACATCTTTCCCTACCGGGACAACGTGTATTTCAAATCTTATGGAATTAAAAGAAATTATTAAATGAGTTTATACTTAGTAACAGGCGCAGCTGGATTCATTGGAGGTGCTCTTGCTAAAAGACTGATTGAGAATGGTCATGAAGTAGTGACTATAGATAATTTGTCAACAGGGGCTCAATCAAATATTCCGAAAGGGGTTCATTTCATTGAGGGTGATTGTCAAGATATTCAAATCATAAATAGCTTAACTGACTTTCAATTCGAGGCCATCTATCACATTGCAGGACAAAGTTCTGGAGAGATCAGCTTTGACAATCCAATGTATGATTTGCAGACAAATGCTCAGTCTACTCTGTTACTAATGAAGTATGCCATGGCAAATGCTTGTAAAAAATTCATCTATGCCTCAACAATGTCTGTTTATGGAGATCAACCCGAGGAACCAATTTCTGAAATATGCAGTACCAAACCGAAATCATTTTATGGTGTAGGAAAACTAGCTAGCGAACACTATATGCGCATTTATAGTGATTTGGGTCTACAGTGTACTGCTCTTAGGCTTTTTAACGTGTATGGCCCCGGACAAAATATGGATAATATGAGACAGGGTATGGTGAGTATTTTTGTTAGTCAGGCGATTAAGTATGGTCATATTTTGGTAAAAGGCGATAAGAAACGATTTAGAGACTTTGTTTATATCAGTGATGTGGTAGATGCTTTTATTAGTGCAGCTATTGAAAATAAGGGCAATTCATATTCGTGCTTTAATGTATGTAATCAGAAGCCCTGTACCGTTGAGGAACTTATAAATTCAATTCGAAGTAATTTTGAAAATGAAGTTTCAGTTGAATTTAAAGGCAGTACCCCCGGAGATCAGTTTGGAATTTATGGAGATAATAACCAACTCAAATCTCACTTGAATTGGAAGCCCAAAGTCACTCTGGATGAGGGTCTTAGCCTGATGTGTAAATGGGCAAAAAAGGAGCTTTCTTAATTCATGTTGACAGTTGATACTTCCAAGCTTAGTTCTGAACACACTTGGCTTTTGAATAAAATCTCATATGAGATTAGGCAAGATTATATTCATATTTTCGATAATCTAACGGATCATTTTAATGATAATTTAGATTGGCATTTCAGTGCGGTGGCTAGTAAGGATCTGCACCAGACTGAATCATTTTTTACACTGTCTCTGCTCATGTTAATAACAAAACTTAATGAGCGGGAGAAACTTTCCAAAGTAATAGTAAAAAATGATGCCCTGGCGAAAGTTTTGAAGAACCACTTCCCCGAGTTGACCATTGAAGCTATTGATAAATCGCTAAGCTTAGGAAAAATCTCAATGGAATTAAGATTGGGATTAAGAAACTTTCTTTACGTTTTTTTTCGAATTCTATGGATTAATGCTTTTAGAAAATATGAAAGAGGACAGCACAACAAGGCAGAAGTACTAGTTGACACCTTTATCCTTGATTCTTCCATCAAGGGGTCTGATTACAAGGATCGCTGGTATACAGGAATGACGGATTTACTTCAAGTAGATCAAAAGTTTAAAGTGGCTATGGTGCCTACTTTGATCATGAAGCCATGGAAGATTAAGAACTGTCTAAAGTTACAATTTAAAGATAGGTTTCTATTCAAAGAATCATTTCTTAGGGTTCAGGATTATGCTTGGGCATTGAATCATAGAAGAAGAGTCAGAAAGTTAAGAATTCCTAAAGTCATGTTTTGTCAAATGGATGTGACGGAAATATTGCAGCAAGAACTTCGATTGAATGCGCGCAGTCAGGCTAGCATCAAGGCTTGTTTAAACTATCGCTTTGTAAAGAACCTAATCGCATCAGGAAGAGAGGTTCGAACTTTTATAGACTGGAATGAAAACCAGATTATTGATAAATCTATTAATCTGGCATTCAAACACTTTTCATCCGAAACGACCATTCACGGATACCGCTCATTTATTCAAACTGATCAGTATGTGCATATGATGCCGACTAATAAGGATTTAGAAATGGGTTTTTTTCCAAAAGCTATATACACAAGTGGGCAACCAATAGCAGATGCTATTACTGAGTTTACTTCGGCTATAGAGTTGAAAAAGGCACCAGCCTTCAGATTTGCAGGTATGTTTGATAATCTTGAAGATAGATCTAAGAATGGAAAGACTTTTGAGATTTTAGTGGCTCTTCCCATTGATGTTGAGACCAGTCAATCCATACTAAATAGTTTATTAAGTATAAGAGAATTTGCTAATCCTCTCTATAAAATAGTCATACGACCTCACCCTAATTATAGCTCCAATTACATCACCACTTTATTCCCACCTAACATGGATTATCAGCCACAATTTTCTCGTGGTACTTTTCAAGAGGCTGTCGTCAGTGCAGATTTGTTGATTTCTACTCAATCAAGTTCCTGTCTAGAGTCTATCTGCTGTGGTACACCGGTGATTGTTTTTGCTGGAGACTCCGGCTTTATTATGAATCCGATACCAAAAACTGTTTCTTCTGATTTTTATATTGTTGCTCTTTCTGAAGAGGCTGTTTTGGAGTTTACCAAAAAGGTAGCTAGCAATGAAATAAAAATAAGTGAAGCTGACCGTGTTAATCTAATTAATACTTGCTTCGAGCCTGTATCAAAAGAACTCGTAGAAGACTTTCTCAATCTTTAATTATTTTTAAACCAAAAGTATTCTTGAATGTGCAAAGGAGAATATATTAACCTATAACTATGAAGATAGAAGTAAATGCTCTAAGGGATTATTTACCCTTACTTCAAAATAAGAAAAAGCTATTTGTACTAATATCCGTATTGATTTTACTTTTAGGAGCACTTCATATAATATTTCTTCCGAGTGAATGGACTGCTAAATCTAGAGTAGTCTATGTCTATCAAGAGGAAGGTTCATCGCCTTTATCTTCAAATCCGATCTTATCTAATTTAAATATTGGAAATAATGAAGGGGTGAGTATATCTCCACTTCTTTTTAATGATATCATATATTCACGCGAGAGCCTTAACGAAATTCTGCGCCAAGAAATAAGATATAATAACCAATACTTAACCGTAAAGGAATATTTAGAAAGGTATCAACGACTAGGTTTTATGGGAAGAACCACGAAGTCCTTGAACTCAATTTATACAAGTTTACTTGGTGTGTTTATTGGAAACACCACCGATGACGAAATCAATATAAATGAGGACGATTATACTGAATATAGGCAGTCTAGAAAGGAAAGAGCATTGCATGGAATTTTAAAGAGGAACATAGATATTACTTTTTTTGATCAAACAGGATTGATTGAAATATCAAGCACATTTCAAATGAAAGAAGCGACTGTTGTTATTGTTAATCATGTTGAAAGATACCTGAATGATTACTTGACCGGTTTTAAAAACTCTAAATTGATTAATAAGCAGTCCTATTTGTCAAAGCAGATTGTTATGATATCGGATCAATTAGATTCTGCGAGAGAAGCCTACGCAAACTACCAACAACGAAACAAGAATTTAATCTCTTATAATGAGATTTTCAGGAAGAATCAATTTGAAAGTGATTATCAGAGAATTTTTCAAGCTTATACTGAGTTGCAACAACAATTACAAGCTTCAGAAGTGGCTATGGCAGAGGCTAATCCTGCCTTTTTTAAAATTGAAAATGCAGTAATTCCAACAAAGAAAAGTTCAACTAGCCGTTTAGCTTTGCTACTTTTCTTTATGGTATTTGCACCAGTATTTAGTGCATTTTTGGTGATTTTCATTCAGTTAATGAAGAATAAGTAAAGTTTTAATGTGCGGAGTCTTTGGATTCTTTGATCCAGTTAAGAGGTATGACCAGACATACCTGAAAAAGATGAGCCAAAGATTGACTCATCGAGGGCCAGATAGTTTTAATCAATACATAGATGGTTCTGCATTTCTTGGATTTAATAGATTAAGCATTGTTGATCTGGAAAATGGAGATCAGCCGTTTTTCAGTCAAGATGGGCGTTATGTAGTTTTCTGTAATGGAGAAATATACAATTTTGAGTCCCTTTGGCAACTAGTAGATGCCAATAGAAAAACTAACTCTGACATTGAAGTTCTACCTCATTTGTTTGAAAAATTTGGAGAGGATTTTGTTCACAAACTGAGAGGCATTTTTGCCATCACCATTTACGATTCACTCAAAAAAGAATTCTATATTTTCAGAGATCAGGTAGGGGTAAAACCTCTTTATTACTACTTTGAAAATGGGCTTTTTCTGTACGCCTCTGAACTCAAGGCGTTTATGGACTTTGGACTAGATGAAACACTAAGCCATGAGGCTTTGCATACCTATTTAGACTTAATGTTTATTCCAAGTCCATTCACACCTTTTGAGAAAGTGCTCAAATTGGAGCCAGGTAGCTTGCTAAAATTTTCAGTTAAAGAAGAAAAACTATCCACTAAGAAGTATCTGGATATTTTTGAGTTAGAAGAGGTGGTTGCACTGACAAACAATGATGAGCATAGATTAAATGAACTGCTTGAAGAGGCTTCCAAGCTCAACCTACTTTCAGATGTGCCAATTAGTACATTTTTGAGTGGTGGAATAGACAGCTCTATTGTTACTATAAAATCTGCACAGTTCAACAGGAGCATTACTGCTTTACATATGGATTGGGGTAGCCTTAAAAGTAAAGTCAATGAAACTGAGGTGGTCGAGCACATTGTAGACAGATATGGCTTGAGTATGAAAAGCTTCGTGTCTAATCAGATTGTTTCTATAAATAAACTGCCCGAGCTCATTTATGCTTTGGATGAACCCAATGCTGATGCCGCTTTTATTCCCACATTCATGCTCTCGAAATTTGCTTCTGAAGAAGGATTTCGCGTAATCCTCAGTGGGGCTGGCGGAGATGAATTATTTGGTGGTTATGAACGCTATCGAAAACTTGGTAAGTGGAAGGGCAAAATGGGTAAATTGTTAATGGATAAAGACCCTAATATCAAATACGATTTTTTGAAAAAGGGCTTTATTCGAGATGCAAGTAAAATTCTCACTTCTAAAAGAAGCCAGCAAATTATTGAGCAGATCAATGGTATGCAGCCAAATGTGACTTCGCTCAACAACGCCATGCTCACAGATATGCGCTACTATTTGTGTGATAACATTTTGATGCTTACAGATAAAATGACCAGCTGGAACTCAATGGAGTGCAGGGTCCCATTGTTGCACTATGAACTCATAGAGTATGCCTTTAAGATAGAGGGGTCCAGTAAAACTGCTGGTGGAACCTGCTTTAAACAGCCTCTAAAGCAATATGCGGAAAACTTGATTCCGAAAGAATTTATATACAGGGCAAAGGAAGGTTTCGGGTTTCCTATTGAGAATTGGCTAAATGCACATATTGATGTATTAATTATACCTTTTATCCTAGATGGTTATCTAAAGCGAAATGGTCTGTTAAATGAAAATTACTTGTTAAGACAGTTTTTTCCTTACAATAGTCGCAACCGTCTACATCTTTGGCGCATATGGCACATTTTTGTATTGGAAATATGGTGCCAGCTGTTTTTGGAAAAGAAGTCATATGAAACGCTATTTTAGTTTTGTTTTTGTAGTGATGATCTTGATCATTGCCACAAATGTTTACGATTACTTCACAGGTCATTTTCTTCTTAAATCGGGTATTACAGCCGTAAGAAATTTAGGGGTTGAAGATAATTGTGATAAGCCTTATCCAGTACTTATAAATAGAAATGACAATCTTAAGGAGCAATTTTTGGATATAGAAGTGGGTCAAAAAGAAGCGGCACAAAATAAAATTGAGGACCTTCCCCTCACTTCTCTAGCATATTTCTCTAAGCTTACCTCTTACCACGAACTTGTACCTACAAATGGGGATATTTCAAAAGTTTCCAAACAACTTATATCACCTTTTGGGACTCTTTTCCTTTATGATTTAACCGATCGGTATGGGATGAAGGCCAGGCTCTACAGCTCTACTCAGAAAATCAAGAATAAGGTGTTGATCGTTCTTCATGGAAGAGATACAAATCATGAATATCTCTGGGGCATTGATGGGGCAGAGGACTATATGAAACAAATGGCAGGTATTTATGCCCAGGAGTTGACCAGCAGCGACCTTACAGTGTTGTCTATTCCTGTTTTTAATGGTTGTTGTGAAGATGAGGAGTATTTTGGTATGAACTCCTTGGGTTACGATATTTCCAGGGTCCTGGACTTAATTAATGCATTAACATCGGTCAATGATCAAACGATCATTGGAATTGCGGGTATTAGCTACGGAGGTCGTCTCAGCGAGTTGGTAGGTGCTTTTTCTCAAGATATCAAATTAGTACTTACCGTGGGAGGTAGTGTGAGGAGCTTGGTTGGTCCATCTACATTTGAAAATTCGAATATTTATGTTTCCAACAAAAAGATATATGAATCTATTTATCCAAGGACGTTCATAGTTTCTATTGCAGACAAAGATGGAAACGCGTCCGATAAAATGGATAATCTAAAGCTGATCGAAGATTTGTATATCGATAAAAAAGAGCAATTACATATTAATACCTTTTGTGGTTTTCATACCAGTGACCCTTTCAATGAGTCAAAAATATTGAATGAATATTTTTAGTAAAACCTTGAAGAAACTGGTTGTTGGGAGATACAAAATTCCTCTACTGAGAATGCTAGTTGCTACTGCAATTAAGTGCTGCCATAGAGACCTGTTTTTTTATTTTTCTAGAAAAAAAGAGATTTCAACCATTTCAAAGACTGAGAGTAGAGAAACGGATCATTTTGAAATACCAGCCTTTCCAAAAACTGAGGAAAATATATTCTTTGGAGATATAAAGATTAGTTTGGGACCTGATCTGTTTGAAAGGAATTTTGATGATAAGGAATTAGGCTTTTTTATTCGCAGATTCTCTTGGTTAAATGCTAAAGAATTGAGTGTTGACATAAAGCACGATATACTGCTTCAATTTTGTTCCAAATACGTTTTAGAGGCAGATGTTTACAGCATTGGTTTGCGTGCCATAAATGTCTCAGAGTTTCTTAATGCTTTTCCAGATTCTTTTTCTGATTCTGAAAAGCGCTTTGTTAGATGTTATCTTTTTAAGTCGTATCTCCATCTACTTTATAATTACGAATATCATTTCAAATGGACGAACAATCACTTTTTCTCAAATCTCTATTTTTTGATTGTGTTGGAGGTGGAATTAGGGTTGAGAAGATCTAAGGTTATGTACAGTCTTGTAAGAAAAAGTCTGACTTACGTTTTTGACGAAAACCTGATGTTTAAAGAAAAAAGTACTTTTTACTTCTTTTTATTGATCCAACGTCTACTCTATGTTCATCAATATTACGATCTGACTGAATATGTCGAATACATTAAAAAAGTATATTCTACAGCTTATCATTCTCTTGTGGTTTCAGACAGCATTATAAGCCTTGGTGATGCCTCTCCAGACCTCACATGCAAGTCCCTTCTGGAAAAACTGGCAATACTGATTCAGCCAGGATCCACACGAGAAATCATTGATTATTTGGATTTGGGGCCTTTCTCTCTTATCAACAAGGAAAACAAGACCATAATCATCTCAAATTCTGGTCAAGGAAGCCATGCACATATTGACTTTGGTCATATAATATTGCGCAGTGGGGATGAGGTAATACTTGAAGACCCAGGCCGTTATTCATACGATATTTCAAATGAACTGAGCCGCTTTCAAGTAAGTGAGGAAGGTCATAATTTCCCAAGGCCGAAAGGTAAATCACAAGAAGTTAGAAGAGAATTTGTTAAAAATGGTGATCTTCTAATTCATACAAAAGAATTTGCAGATGGTAGCAAAGCTATCAGAAAAACTAATGTAGAAAGTTTACGAATTGAAGATCAATTCACTGGTGAAAGTGTCTGGACTTATACCTTTATTAGTTCTTTGCCTATTACAAATGTTGGTATTGAGCATGCTGGTTGGTTAGTAAGTTTAGCAGAAACATTACAGTTTGAAGTCTGTGAATCAGGCCTGAGCAGAGATTATCTTTCGAACATTAAGATTGGTCAATATTTAGTTCAAGTAGATCATAATGCCGGAATTAGCATCCAGAATTGATTTAGAGACAAAAGTTGGGCGGCTATGGCCAATTCTTTTTGTCTTTCTATTTTACTCTTTCGGGCAGTATGGGCTAATTTCTTATTTTCCATTGAGTACACTGATCAGCCGTGGTGCCTTATTGATCTTTTTCCTTTTTGTTTTGGTTGTCTTTTTCAAATCTCCTCAAAAACTCAAGCCCAATCGTTTGTTTGCACTCTTCTTTTTTATCGCAGTTATGCTCAATGGCTCCGTGGTTAATGTGAAGTTGAATTACTTAATTGTACTTATTTTAGCATTTATTCTTACTAATGAAAAAATCTGCCGGTCTATTGTTGTCAATCTCAATGTAGTCAACGCTGTTTTTTCATTTTTTATGATTGTTCAGGTAATTTTGATAATACTTGACGACTCCCTTCTTTACTACGCAAAGCCAATATATTGGTCGGACTTTCAGCCCAATCAGATCATTGAGGTAGAGCATTGGGTGCAATATCTAGGCTTTATGACCAAGGAGCGATTCACCTTTTTCGGTTTCAGTAATTTGCCTCGTTTTGCTGGATACCTTTCTGAACCATCTGCTTGGCTATTGAATGTTTTTTTAATTACCACTGTAAGTATCATAGCACAAAAGAAAATAACTATCGCAAGTATCATCAATATCATCGGTAACTTGATTGTAATGAGTGGAGTTGTGCAGCTAGCTGTGGTAGCGATTATCCTCGTAACACTTTTAGGGGTGTTCTTGCCTTTCCTCATTAATTTCAAAACCTACATCATTACCATGTTGTCTGCGGCTCTACTAGTCTTTGTACTTCTTGATGTTCAGAACGTATTAGCTTGGTATTTTGAAAATTCGGCTGATGTAGGTAGCCAGATCGGAAGTTTGAACAGTAAATCAAACACGATCTATCTTAGGCTTTCAAATACCCAATTGATCGTTCGTGAATTTCTCTTTAGCCCACTAGGGACAGGAGTACCCTTTGCTTACAATAGTGTGGCAGGTTTGGCCTACATCATGTATCATACAGGTGTGATTGGGGGTGTCCTCTTTGCTCTCTTTGTATTCAGAATTATGCAGAAATGCTTTCGCCTGTTCAAGTATGAGAATTCGTTTGCAATGACTTTTGGGTTACTATCAACCTGTGTGATAATATCCTTCGCCTTTTTGTTAGTGAACAAGGGTCTCAATGCTTTTACGGGCTACATTGCAATGCTTTGCTTGGATACAATCTTATTTCATAGAATAAAGCAAATTGATAACAGTAATAATACCGAGCTACAAACGATATGATATGCTTGTGCGGTGTCTTGATGCAGTCTATGCTCAAACCTTAAAGCCCAAGCAAATAATCGTTGTAGATGACACACCTGAGGATTTTGTAGTGCCTGAAGAACAAGAAGGAGACAAGGAAAAGTTCTATGAAGGAGAATGGCCAGATACAATTCCCCTCTTACGTCTGAAATCATCTGGAAAAGGTGGAGCCACTGCCCGAAATTATGGTATCAAAGAGGTGAAAACGCCTTTTGCTGCTTTTTGCGATGATGATGATATTTGGATGCCAGAAAAACTGAAAGTACAACTTCAATACCTTCAGCGAAATCCTGATTGCCATATTGTTGGCTGTAGTTATGTTAGAGACTATGGACAGTTTAAAAGAACCATCTTAAGCAAAAAACAGCGATTTAATGAATTCGACCTTTTGATAGAGAATTATTTAGGTAGCTTTTCTTTTTGTATGGTGCGCATGCCTGAAAACAACAAAGTCAGAATATTGGATAATTTAAAGGCTTGTCAAGATTGGTATTATTGGTTGAGCATTCTGAGAAGCAATGAAAATTCTTATGGCTATATTTTGGAAGAGCCATTGGTCGTTTATAATGATATTCAAATTGATACAAGACTTACTAGAAGCTATTTTAATAGCTACTTATCTCTTTCAGCTTTTATAAAAGCAATCAGTGAAAAAATGAATATTTCTGACGAAGTAATGTCTTATCACATTGGACATCTGGCTATAAAGCTAGGCTTGAGTAAGGGTCAAAATCTGGCTGCTAAATTCAGACTCGGTATATATGCCTTCAGGGCCTACAGAAGGTCAGGTAAAATTGGCATATTGAGTTCATTCTACAGATGTTTTATATACCAATTTAATATCCGAAAGCTGATCCGAATATGAAAAAAGCTTTTACCAGTAAGACCGCATACAATTTCAAACAATTGAGGAATGTCTTTGCTAAACCTGATTATTTTCACTCAAGACTGAGCTGCCGAGAGTCTGGTGTTGGACTCAAAGAGTCATATTATTTAGATTTTCGCTCAAAAGCAGATTTTCCTGGTGAATTTGTGGACGGAATTCCTATCCTGAATTATTACGGTCATATGATCTTCTTCCCTGTTACTGTAGCCAATTATTTTCTTGGATTACTGGAAAGTCCTTTCGATTTGTCAATGAAAAATGATTTTGTCAATCTATTTAATTGGTATATCGATAATACTAAAGAGCATTTGGTACAGCATAAATTTGACGAGAAGAATTTCAAAAACAAAGCCGTTTGGTATAGCGGATTGGCTCAGGCCATGTTTCTTTCGGTTTTTATAAGAGCAACAGCTAAAGGGTATTTCCAAAAATCAGAGACGGATGAAATTATAGAAGGACTTTATCAAAGTTTTCAACATCCTGCCATTGCCTCTAAAACATTAAAGGGATTTGTAGAAGAATATCCTGTAGCAGAGAATAGAGTGCTCAATGGATATCTTTTCGTGGTCTTTGCATACTACGACTACTTCATATATACAGGAGACCGCATGGCTTTTGACCAATCGCTGAACATTGTGTTAAAGGAAATTGATAAGTACCGGATGGGTATTTATTGGAGTTTTTACGATATCAATATTATTTCTAGTCCTTTTTACCACAATCTTCATATAGACATGCTTCGAGCCTTGTTTCTTCTCACAAGCAATGAAAAGTTGGCACATGTAGAAGGTAAGTTCCGTATTGGAAACAAAATCAAGTTGATTTATTTGTCCATCAAAGTATTCCAAAAGCTCTTTTGGTGACTTACTTCCATATTTCTACGCTTTACCCTCAAAAAGGCAGGAACTTATCTCCCGTCATAAAAAATCTTATTGAAGGGCAAAACAGCCTTGGACAAAGAGCCCACTTTATACCATTCAGTTTTAGGCTGATTAGCTCATTTAGGTTCAGAAAGTTCGTACGTGCACACAAAGAAGCTGTTTACATTTACCATTTCGGAGGAGTCAACTCATTTTTCTTTTTCGCTGTCATCGGATTGTTGAAAGTAAGGCACCGTGTGATTTTTTATCATGGTACTGATTTACACGCTCATGCCTCTTTTTCAGAAACCCCTGGGTTTTTTATAAAGGCAAGAGTAAACAAAGTCTTCTCTAAGTTGACTGCTATTTTGAGTTCAAAAAATATTCTTGTATCTGACACTCTAAGAAGGCACCTCTGGAAAGGAACTTTGAGCAAGACTATTACGATTGACCTTGGTGTACCTCTAAATCTTTTCACTGAGAGCGCAGATTGGGGAAGTAGAGAAAAGATCATTGTCTTTATAGACAATAATGGAAATCCGGTAAAGAATTACCCGAGAGCTGAGGAAATTGTAAACCAATACTTTGGAGAATACAAAATTGTAAAAGTGTCAAATATACCTTTTCAAGAAGTAGTCAGCTTATATAAGAATGCCCGCTATATCATTAACACCTCTCTAGCTGAAGGCTCACCCAATTCAATCAAAGAAGCCTTAGTTTGTGGGTGTAGAGTTATTGGAGTAGATGTAGGCAATGTTTGGGAATTAATTGATGATTATTCCGGAATAAAAATCACATCGACTAATAAACTAATTTACATTTCGGAGAGAAAGCGAGCATTGAATCAACTCTCAATAATCAAAACTTGTAGAAAAATTAACTCTATTTTCAGTTCATGAAAACAGAAGGTCCTTTAATATCTGTTATAACTCCTGTTTATAATTCAATTCCATTTATTGAGACGGCCATTCACTCTGTTCTGTCCCAATCTTATACAAACTGGGAAATGTTAATTACGGACGACTGTTCTAGTGATGGTACTTGTGAATTGGTTGAAAAATTTGCGCATAATGACAGTAGAATTAAATTATTCAGATTAAGCGTGAATCAAGGACCTGGAGTAGCTCGAAATAATTCAATTAAAAATTCAAATGGCAAGTATATTGCCTTTCTAGATTCTGATGATATATGGTTGCCCAATAAGCTGGAAAGACAACTAGTCTTTATGGAAAAGAATGACTGTGACTTTTCCTTTACCTCTTACATTATTATCACAGAAGAAGGATCAATTAGTGGTAAAAGGGTGCGGGCTAAATCAAAAGTCTTACCAAGACATATGGTTTTAGCCAACTACGTAGGGTGCTCAACAGCTATGTACAATACAGAAAATCTAGGAAAAAGATTAATGCCTAAAATTAGAAAAAGGCAAGATTATGGTTTATGGATTGAATTAATTAATGATACCGGATATGCCTTGGGCTTAAGAGAGGAACTCACGCAATATAGAATAAGAAAAAACTCTGTTTCAGGAAATAAAATTCAAGTGATCATTTATCAGTGGAAATTTTATAGAGAAGTGTTGAGTTTTAATAGAGTAAGAGCACTAATTGCGATTCTTACTTGGGGGAGTTTTAATGTATTGGGAATTAAAAATAGAGGGTATTAGTGTGGAGATATTTTCTAAATAAAAGCACTTTATTAGATTTTAGGGAATACAGAAGAATAACCACTTCGAATCACTATATTCCTGAGATAGACGGGATGAGGTTTATTGCAATTTTACCAGTTGTATTACTTCATATTCATACTTTGTATGTTGAATCGAATCTTCAGAATATGCCTGAAGGTTATGAGAATACTTTTATTTTTTGGTTTTTCCATAATAGTGGTTGGGGTGTGAAGTTCTTCTTTGCAATTAGCGGTTATATACTTTCTATACCTTTTGCTAAATACCATTTTAAAAAGGCAAATTCGAAAAAAGTCAACCTTTCTAAATACTTTACTCGTAGGCTAACCAGATTGGAGCCTCCTTTTATTATTTCTCTTTGCGTGATATATTTTTCAATGATATTAGTCATGTCAGAAGGAGGGGTGAATTCATTCAAACATTTTCTAGCTACTTTCTTTTACTCTCATGTGTTTATATATGGAGAGTGGAGTACAATAAACCCTGTAACTTGGAGCCTAGAAACTGAGGTACAGTTCTACATTTTAGCCCCGGTACTGGCTTTAATGTTCAAAATCAGATCCCAAGGCATTAGATACTTAGTCATACTTATACTTTCTTTGCTCTCGATTGAGTTAAATGGGTCTAAATTTTTGGAGACCTATCACATGGATAAATCTATTATTGTTCATCTTCATTATTTTCTAATTGGATTTTTGGTTGTAGATATCCAATTGAACTTTTCTAGATTTTTCGAGAAGTCGAATTATTTCATTGAAATTTTTGCATTGTTAGGAGTACCACTTCTTTATTTCTTCAAATTCTTAAATATCCAAGTTTTGTTTGATGCTTGCATGCTCATGTTTTTTATTTCGATTTTTAAATCGAGAATATTTAAACAAGTATTAAGCACCAAGATCATTAGTACTATTGGAGGTATGTGTTATTCGATATATTTAATTCATTTTGCCTTAATATATGTCTTCTTTCAGGTTTTTGATAAACCTATTTTTGATGATTTTTACCTTGGATTATTTTATAGTATCGTTGTTTGTTCCTAAGTTATTCTTGTCTCTAGTGCAATGTTTTTCAGGTTATTCGAGAAGCCATTCATGGATTCAAATTGGCCTAGAAAGTTTTATACTTTTCTAAATATTAAGGTAGGATCACTCGAATGATGTTTGAAAAAAGGCGTTTTAATAGATTTTAAGGTTAACTTTAAATTCAAATACGAGTAGGCCAAATAGAGAATGCTTTTTTAATAGCAGAATTGTGGATAAAATTTTACTGATATCAGGTTCTTCTTTTCTTTTAACATTTCTAATTTTTCCTGTTTATATAAAACTGCTTAGGAAGAAGGATTTTCTTGATGATCCCGGAGGAAGAAAAATTCATACTCAGAAGACTCCTGCAATGGGCGGCCTACCAATTTTTTTTGGTTTAATTCTATCTCTTTCTTTATGGACCTCTTTTGAAACTTTAAGAGACATAAAATATATCATGGGAGCTGTTTCAATTATGTTTGTAATTGGTTTCCGTGATGATTTGATTAACCTTAGGGCTCTTCAAAAGCTGATAGGTCAGATCGCTGCAGCCTTGATTATAGTCACGATATGTGATATAAGATTGGACTCATTTTACGGACTTTTGGGTATTGGAGAGCTACCATTAGTGTTGAGTTATTTCATATCAATCTTTACCATTATAGTAATTACTAATGCGTATAATTTGATTGATGGAATTGATGGTTTAGCAGGCTCTGTCGGCCTCATTGCATCATTGTTTTTAGGTACGTGGTTTTATTTAAATGGGTATCTCGGGTACGCTTATATAAGCTTGTCTCTGTCAGGAGCTTTATTCGCATTTTTGAATTTCAATTGGTCTCCTTCGAAAATATTCATGGGTGACACAGGTTCCTTATTTATTGGATTTTTTCTTTCAATCGCTGCCATAGCATTCATAGATATCAATTCGGAATTGGAGAATCCTGAATTTGCGTTTGGTGGATCCATAGGAACGGCATTAGCCGTTTTAATTATTCCTTTGGCCGATACTCTGAGAGTATTCGTAAAAAGAATTGCAAGAGGGAAATCTCCAATGCACCCTGATAGAACTCATACACATCACATCCTTTTAAGACTTGGCTGTAATCATGCTCAAGCTACAGGGATACTAGTGACTGTGAATATAATTTTTGTCCTCTTGGCACTTGTTTTGAAAGACTTAGGTGATTCAATAGTTGTTCCAGTAATTCTTTTAACCGCTTTAGCATTAAGTACCATGCTAGATTTTATTTTTAGATCGGCCATAGAAAGAAGAAAAGAAGAGTTACGAGAGCAAAATAAAAGGCAGAACCAAACTGCTAAAATTATACCTTTAGGTCAATCTGGTAGTTAACCTACTTATTTGCCAGCTTCAATGTTATCTAACAATTCGAGATTTATGCGATTCCTTGTCATTTTTGTGGCCTTAATTTCATTAGGATATAACACGCAAAGTCAATCTTTGCCAGATTTTGCAAAAGTAGACGTAAAAGAGTTGAGTGATTCCCAACTTCAGTTGTTGCTCCGCAGAAGTAAGTCATTGGGTATGAAAACTGACGATCTCGTGGAAATGGCTCAAATTCAGGGTCTAAGTGTTGAAGATGCGAGAATATTAGGCCAAAGATTGAAATCTTTTGAATCCAGAAGGGTAACTGAAGGCACAGCTTCAGTACGCACTTCTAATGATAGACAAATAAGTAAAATACCAGATTTCTTTACAGAAACATTGCTTTTTGATTCTTTGAGAGCTAATTCCAAAATATTTGGCATGCAATATTTTGGGGCCGTTGGACTGTTGTCTTTTGAGCCTGACTTGAATATTTCGGCTCCAGAGAATTATAAGTTGTCATCTGGTGATGAGTTATTCATAGATATTTACGGTGAATCTGAACAGTATTTTGATGCTCCAATTAATGAACAAGGTTCAATATTACTTAGCAATGTCGGACCAATTTCTGTTAATGGACTGACCATACTAGAAGCTGAAAAAAGAATTCGATCTAAGCTTAGTAGTTTCTATACTGGATTGACTGGTTCCCAGCCAAACACATTTGTGAAAGTGTCTTTGGGTAATATTAAAACTATACGTGTCGATGTTGTAGGAGAAGTAGTAGCGCCTGGATCTTATAAACTAAGTGGCTTTAATACAGTCTTCAATGCCTTCTATGTGGCGGGTGGCATCACAGAGAATGGTACTTTTAGAAGTATTAAGCACTTTAGGAATAATAAGCTCCTTCAAACAGTAGATCTTTACGAGTTTTTAATTAATGGACAGACTGATAGTAATTTAATACTGCAGAATGGAGATGTCTTAATGGTCGACACCTATGGTAATAGGGTAGAAATTTTAGGAGGTCTAAAAAGACCTGGAATCTTTGAGATAAAAGAAGGTGAATCTGTAAAAGATCTCATTGATTTTGCTGGTGGTTTTAGCGAAAATGCCAAAACTGAAAGGGTGTCTTTGGAACGAAATGCAAAAGATCAAAAAAGCCTAATTGATGTTTTCGATAATCAATACGAGGCCATTTTTTTGAAGTCTGGAGATATAATATCTGTCGATTATCTGCTTAATCGATTTGAAAACAGAATATTAATTGAAGGTGCTGTTTTTAGGCCGGGAGCTTATTCACTCGAGCAGGCTCAAACGATTAAAGATCTAATTGAAAGGGCGGATGGATTAAAGGGTGATGCATTTCTAGAAAGAGCTTTAATCATAAGAACCAATGATGATTTATCAACTGAAAATATTTCGTTCTCCCCAATGGACATACTCAATGGTTTATCTACGGACATTAAATTAATCAGGGAGGATAAAATCCATATTTTCTCAAGATTTGATTTGCAAGAAGAAGCCATAATTGAGGTGTCTGGTGAGGTTAATAGACCAGCAGTCATTCCTTTTAGAAAAGGTATGAGTATTGGTGATGCCATACTAGAAGCTGGTGGATTAAGATTAGTCGCAGAATTATCTAACATAGAAGTGACACGGATTAAATTAGGTGAAGAGGATGAGGTATCTGAAATCATAAATGTCCAGATAAATGAAGATTTATCAGTATCCGGAGACTTTATGATTTTGCCCTTTGACAAGATTACAGTTAGAAGAAATTCAAGCTACGAACCTCGAATATCTGTGATGATTGAAGGGGAAGTAAATTATCCGGGTCAATATGACTTGACTACAAGAACAGAAAGAATTTCTGATTTATTAATTAGATCAGGAGGATTGAGAGATCTGGCCTACTCAAAAGGAGCTACTCTTATCCGTAGAACTGAAAACTTTGAAGCGCTCTCTGAGAATCAATCAAGAATTGAAAGGTTAAGAAAAATTAAGAATAGACTTGATAGTGCAAGTTCTATTTTAAGTGAAAATGAGATGATTATGAAGGATCGGTTGTCTCAGGAGATCAAAGACTTAGAAACAAACGATAAAACTAGATCAGATCAATTTACCAACCTCATTAAAAATGAAAGACTGAAAAATATAAGTGAGAGAAATGGTTTAGAATCAAATGTTCAGGTTGGAAATTATGAAAGTGTTGGAATTCGATTAGATAAAATTTTGGAAACTCCAGGAGGTGTAGAAGATTTACTTTTGGAAGATGGAGATGTAATTGTTATTCCCAAGAAAAGCGAAACAGTAAGACTTAGAGGAAGCGTAGTTTTTCCAACAACTCTCAAATTTGATCAAGGTAAAAAAGCCAAGGCTTACATAAATCGCGCAGGAGGCTTTGCTTCAAGAGCGAAACGCAAGCAGACATATGTTATTTATGCAAATGGCGAAGTGGCTAGAACTAAATCTTTCCTTTTTATAAAGAATTATCCAAAGGTTGAACCTGGAGCTGATATTATCATTCCAACTAAAGGACCCAAGAATCCCGTGGGAGTCCAACAAGCATTGGCAGTGACTTCTGCTTTAGCCACTATAGCTCTCCTTATAAGCCAAATAAACTTTAACTGATATGGCTGATAAACAACCAGATCAATTCACTTTTAGAGAACTCATTCAAAATTTACAAGAGTTTATCTTCAATATGACATCTAAATGGAGGGTGTTTTTAGTTGTATCAATATGCTCAGCCTTAATTTTTATAGGGTATAATTTTCTAAAAGACAAAGTTTATACCGCTTCAACTTCTTTTGTTCTTCAAAATGCAGAATCTGGATTAAACGAAATTTCATCGTTAGCATCTTTGGCAGGAGTTAATTTGGGAAGTTTGACTGAGTCGAGTGATCTTTTTCAGATTGACAATATCCAAGAGTTATATAGATCACACAGGATGATCGCACAAACATTGCTATCAGAAGCAGATTTCCCCGAGGGCAAAGGTCTTTTGGTTAATCGCTATATAGCTCAAAGAAATTATCGAAAGAAGTGGGATAAGGATGATGAACTTAATTCTTTAGAATTCCGGCTTGATCTGTTTGGTAATTCTAGAAAGCAAGACAGTCTTCTTCTAGAATTCACCGAAGATATTCGAAAAGAAACTTTAGGAGTGTCCAAGCCAAGCAGAAAGTTGACCATCTTAAATGTTAACGTTTCAGATGAGGATCCTTTTTTCGCAAAAGCATTTAATGAAAAACTAGTAGAAAATGTAAGTCAATTTTATAAATCTACGATGACTGAAAAGTCTGGAAAAAACTTAAGGATTTTGCAATTACAGGCGGATAGTGTTAAAGCTGTTTTAGACAATGCTATGCTAGCTTTGGCAGAGATTCAAGAAGGAGCCCCAAATAGAAATCCTCTTTATAAGAAAAACTTGGTTGAAGAGCAGAAATTGATGATTGACATTGCAGCTAGTTCAGCTATATATGAGACAATAGTGACGAATCTTGAATTGGCAAAAATTACTCATCGAAATAATACTCCTTTAATTCAAGTAATAGATGAACCCATCTTGCCATTAAAGAACAATCGCTGGGAATTGCCTAAAGCTATAATTATGGGGGTAGCAATTGGCTTTTCTCTTACATTCGTATTCCTAACTCTTCAATTGTTCTATGTGAACGCAATTAAAGAGTAATTATTTCTATTCAAATAGGGTAACCATTTCTTCATCTTTTATATTCACGATAATTACAAACGGAAAGAAAATTCAATGAAATCAGTATTGATTACAGGAGTTGCTGGATTGTTGGGAAGTCAAATGGCAAAGTGGTTATTAGACAACCAGCCTGAATTTGATGTCATTGGAATAGATAATCTTAGTGGGGGTTACTATGATTTTGTTGATTCTAGAGTCAAATTCCATCAGCTCGACTTAGTTAAAGATGATCTGGATGATCTGTTTAGATCCTACAAACCCTCATATGTTTTTCATTTTGCCGCTTATGCTGCGGAAGGTTTGTCTCCTTTTATAAGGAAGTTCAATTACCAAAATAATTTAGTAGCCACTGCCAATGTGGTTAATAATTGTATCAAGTATAATGTCAATAGATTAGTATTTACCAGTTCCATGGCGGTTTACGGCCATGGAAATCCACCATTTGACGAACAAGATTTGCCTGCCCCAATTGACCCATATGGAATAGCAAAGCTGGGCTGTGAAATGGATATAAATGTAGCTGGTGAACAGCATGGTTTAGATTGGTGTATCATTAGACCCCATAATGTATATGGTGTAAATCAGAATATTTGGGATACCTATAGAAACGTTTTAGGTATTTGGATGACTCAATATTTGAATCATGAGCCAATGACCATTTTTGGAGATGGAGAGCAACAAAGAGCTTTTAGTTTTATTGATGATTGTTTAGAACCTTTCTGGAATGCTGCTATCAGAGACGTAGCTTCTAAACAAATAATAAATGTTGGTGGAACAGTCTACCATACAATTAATGAAGCCAATCAAATATTAAGGTCTGTTATAGGTGAAGGAGAGGTAAACTATAAAGAGGCAAGACATGAAGTTAAGAATGCCCACCCTACTTGGAAAAAATCAGTGGAAGTACTAGGATACGATGACAAAACTAATTTAGCTGAGGGGCTTAGAGTTATGTGGGATTGGGCCAAAGAACAACCTTATAGGGAAAGGTTCAGATGGTCTAAATATGAACTCGAAAAAGGTATTTATAATTTTTGGAAAACCGAAAAATCCACTTCATAACAGACTTCCTGACTTGGAACCGTCACTTGCCATAATCATAGTAAATTGGAATAGTTACAAAGACACTGCAAATTGTCTGAGATCCCTGAGATTAGTCGATTATACCAATCACAAGGCTATAGTAGTTGATAATGGTTCTGAAGATGGTTCAGGCAGTAGATTACAAAAGGAATTTCCAGAGATTGTCTTATTAGTTAATGATAAAAATCTTGGTTTTACAGGAGGTAATAATAGAGGATTACGCTATGCCTTGGATGAGGGATTCGAAACCCTGATGCTTTTAAATAATGATACAATTGTCACTCCTAACTTTATTAACTTCCTTCAGGCTAGCTTGAAACATGAGGCAATAGGTGCTGTTCAGCCAAAAATCATGTTTAACAAAGAGAGAAATGTGATTTGGAACGCAGGAAGTAATTTTAATAGACTTTTCACATTACCATCAACAGTTGGAATCAATAAAGAGGATTTGGGACAATTTGATAAGGCTCGGTTTATTCCATGGATTACGGGTTGTTGTTTTTTGGTAAAATCAAGCGTGATTAAAGAAGTTGGTCTCTTGGATGATAGATTCTTTATTTATTATGAGGATACGGATTGGTCTCTAAGGATAAGAGAAAGGGGATTTAAACTTAAATATGTTCCTGAGTCTATCATTTATCATGAAGTGGGTAGATCGGATGAAAATCGAAGCTCTCAAGGAGAAGGAAATCTTTCGCCTTTCTCTCATTATATCACCGTAAGAAATGAGATATTTTTAATGCGAAAGCATTCCAATGTTTTGACTTACATCACAAGTTCTATTTATCAATTATTCAAATTAGCGGCTTATATTTCTTACTTTACAATTAAACGAAGACCTAAGAAAAGAAATGCGTCAATTCGCGGTTTCATGGAGGGCTATAAAACTTCTTTAGTAGTGAATAAATAGTTCAATGATATACTTGAGCTTTCTCCTATTATTAGTGCTGCTGATTATGGCGGCATTTTTTAGTATCAAGAAGATTGTGTTTGAGCATAAGACACAATATTTATTATATTTTTTACTTGCTAGTCTTCCGTTTTACTTAACATTTCAAGTTCTAGCATTTCAAAGCTTAAATGTGCTCTGGTTAGGAAGTGTGATTAGGTATTCGAAAGATCTTTTCATCTTTGGGAGTATCATTGTTTGGCTTCTATACAAAAAGAACTTATGGAGCGAACCGTTCAGTGTTTCTAAGCTCGATTATTATTTTTTAGCCTTCCTATTATTAGTACTGATATTCTTCTTTGGTCAAATAGGGCCTGCATCTTTTACAAATCAAATCATTTACCTTCGAGGCATTATTTTAATTTCCGTAATTTATTTCTTCGGCCGAAATTGTCGACTCGAAGAACATGAAGTTAAGACTTTACTCCACCTGATCATTGGTGTTTCATTTCTCGCTTTTCCCATTGTACTTTTTGAGAAACTGACCAATACTCATTTACAATCACTTATCGGTTTTACATCATTTCAAATTGCAGAGGGAACCGAACCTACAGGGAGATACGGTTTGACTTGGACATTCGAGGCAGAGAGTGGGGCTAAAAGATTTGCATCGTTTTTCGCTTCTCCTCTTGAATTAGCGACCTATTCAATACTATCCTTTTTATCAGCTTTTGCTTTGTGGAGAATGAATTACCGTCATAAGCTTATTTATGGTATATCAATGTTGATTTCTTTTCTAAGCCTTATATTTTCATATTCCAGAGCACCATTGATAGGTTTCTTTTTAATGCTAGCCTTTTTAGTACTTGTGTTTGGCTATTGGAGATATTTGTTTGTTTTGGCTGTTGCTACTTTATTCTTTTTTGGGTTGATTTTTGTCTTTGCAGATGAAGGCTTGAGGTACTTTATCATTGACACAATAACTTTGTCAGATTCATCCAGCTCAGGTCATGTAATAGAATGGTTACTTGGATTAGAAAGTATGATAAGCAACCCTTTAGGTTTGGGGTTGGCGACTAGCGGAAATGGTGGGGGTGTTGAAGATGCAGTTAAGGTTGGAGGTGAAAATCAATTTATTGTTTATGGTGTGCAATTAGGTTGGGTTGGTATGATTTTATACCTCTTAATGATTATAATGAGCATAAATATTTCAAAGAAGGCCTTTAAATTAAATATGAATAATTACAACGGAATAATACCATTAGTTTCTGGTGGTTTCAAGGTCGCTTTTGTTATGTCCTTGCTTACTGCTAATGCTGAAATATATGGGTTAGTAGTCTTCGTTTCTTGGTGGATGGTAGGCTATAGTGTCAAGTTGTACTATCGTGGACCGAGTAAAGAGAAAGTGTTGATCGCGAGTGGCTAAATTGAAAATAGGGATAGACATATATCATTTGAGGGATGCTAAAACAGGATTAAAGACCTATACAAGGAATTTACTTTCGTTAGAAAGTGACGACTTTGAGGTAATTCTATATGGTGATCCAAAAGAGGTTTTTCAAGACAAGTATGTGTCAAATGGTTTGAAAAGACTCTTTAACCATTTTAAATATTTTCTCTTCAAAGAGGTGAAGCTTCCTCTTCAAGCAATCAAAGACAAAGTGGATTTTCTTATATGTCCTGACTTTGTGGCCCCATGGTATTCTGGCAGAGTCAAGAAGATCGCTGTTCTGCACGATGATTTTTTCTGGACCAGTCCACAAAATTACAGTTTCTTATGGCTTAAAGCATATAAGTTTTTGATTAAGGCAGGAATTCGCAAAAATGCTGTCGTTGTAACTACTTCTGATCATTCAAAAACTAAATTAAAGGGTATCATAAAGGATGGCGTTCCTATTGAAGTCGTTTATCAGTCATTTAAAACTAAAGCTAGTAAAGAGACTGTTGCTGACGCATTATTAGAATTACCGAAAAAGTACATTTTTCATATTGGTAACTTTGACCCTAGGAAGAATCTACATATTCTTGTCAAGGCTTTTTTATTATTAAAATTTCAAGGAAAACTACGAGGCTATAAGCTTATTCTAGCAGGTATTCATAATCATGAAGGATCTACCGAAGTTTATGATGAAATAAAAAATATTCTCAAGGGAACTCCATATAACTCAGAGGTGGAATTACCTGGTTACGTTTCAGACTATAAAGCAACTTTGTATTACGAGAATGCCGCACTTTATGCATTTCCGTCTGGTGATGAAGGATTTGGAATTCCTATTCTTGAGGCTTTTGATGCTAAGATACCTGTCATTACTTCTAAACAACCAGCGCTATTGGAAATTGGTGGAGATGCAATTTTATCATTTAATACGGATGATGTGGATGACCTAGCTGAAAAGATCTTATTAGTACTGAACAATGAGGATTTAGAGAAACAAATGGTCAAGAAAGGAGAAAAGAGGCTTGCGCTCTTTACTTTAAAGAATTTTCATAATTCTTGGAAGAGCCTCATCAAACAGCTTCAGAGTTAGTTTTATGTACTCAAAGAAAAGAATTCTTATCACGCATCCTGCCAATGATCTCTATGGTGCCAGTAAGATCATACTGCAAGTTGTTGATCTGCTATTGCCCAATGGTTATGAGGTGGTTTTTGTTTTGCCTTACATGGGGGAACTATCTGATGAATTAGTAAAAAGAGGAGTAGATGTTCGAATATTTAACCTCGGAGTACTAAGAAACAAATACAATAATATACCGGGTTTGTTTAACCGTTTCTTCAAAATATTGGGAGCAACGAGGAAATTAACCAAGATCATTAAGGAAGAGAATATTGATTTAGTTTATACAAATACATCGCTTGTTTTTGCTCCTGGAATTGCAGCTAAGTTAACTCGAAGACCTCATATTTTACATATCCATGAGATTCTGAGATTAAATTCAATTTTTTCAAAAGTGTTAAAGAAGTCTGTCAATGCTGTGACTGATCATTGTATTGTCGTTTCTAAAAGTGTTTTGAATGGATGGAAGGATGTCCTTCAGAAAGATAAACTACACTTGATCTATAATGGTATTAATACCATACCTAGTTCTTCGAATAAAGATTCAGTTGACCTTCCATTTAAAAAGCCTAACAGAATTATCACTTCGATATCTAGAATAATTCCTTATAAAGGCCATGGTTATTTTATTGATGTGGCAAATGAATGCTTGTTAATAGATCCTACATTAAAGTTTATGATTGTTGGAGAACCATTTTTAGGGTATGAGGACTACCTCCAAAGCTTAAAAAATAAGGTATTAGATTATGGATTAGAATCAAGTATTGTATTTGTTGGACATAGAAATGATATCGATCGTGTTTTTGAACAAACAACATTATTGTATCATTCCGCTATTGGGCCAGATCCACTGCCTACAGTAATTCTAGAGTCCATGATAGCAAGTGTGCCAGTGGCTGCAAATAACTTAGGAGGTCCAACTGAAATGGTTAGTGAAGATACAGGTGTTTTAGTCCCTTATAATGATTCAAAAAAAGCGGCTGAAATCATCCTGAATTTTGTTCAAGATAAAGACCGGCTCAATAGAGCATCAGCCAATGGACCAAAAAGAGTAAATAGTATTTTTTCAACTGAGGCTTTTGAAAGCAACATGTTAAAGCTATTGAATGAAATTGAGTAAAAGTAGATATGAAGCACTTGATGGTTTAAGAGGAGTATCAGCCCTCATGGTAGTTTTTTATCATTTTGGGTTGGATATCTTTGATACGACAGGGCTCTTTGAAAACAATTTCTTCGTACATACTTCCTATGCCTTTGTTGATTTCTTTTT
The DNA here is from genome assembly GCA_965267365.1 of Roseivirga sp. Taxonomy (GTDB): domain Bacteria; phylum Bacteroidota; class Bacteroidia; order Cytophagales; family Cyclobacteriaceae; genus Roseivirga. Next base: position 385,139 of record OZ253951.1, read on the forward strand.
TGTGTTGAGTGGATTTGTGATAGGACATACTTATTTGAATAAGATTAATAATTACTCTGCATTGAAATCTTATTTAATAAAACGTTTCGCCAGACTGTATCCCCTCTTATTGCTTACAGTTATATGTTATGCGATCTTGAAATTGTATGCCTTGTACTTTACGAACTTTCAATTCGATTCTGATAATTATGGACTGAAAGATCTGCTAATAGATACCATTGAGCCCTTAACTTTCATGAATTCAATACCTGTAATAAGTAAAAGTGCTGGTTTGAATCCTGTCAGCTGGTCAATTTCTGCAGAAATGATCTCTTACTTGATTTTTGGACTTATCGTTCTATTCGGGAAATCTAAGCGTAGTTTCTTGCTTGGTCTTTGGTCTATACTCTGTCTTGCATTTATCATCTACCACAATAGGTATCTATATACAGGTGAGTGGGGAGCCATTCGGGCAGGTCTGAATTTTGGGGTAGGAGTACTAGTTTATGAGATATCGAATAAGGTGGCTATTAAAGGCTCATACTTTGAATATGTCTTCATCTCTCTACTAATTGTGGTATTCTATTCGATTAATAATAGTCAAAATGAGCTCTCCAATCTGTTATTAACTCCTTTATTTAGTATGGGAGTTTTAATTTTTAGTTTTGAGAGAGGTGTTATTTCAAAAATCTTAAAAAAATCCCTACTACAATTCTTGGGAAAGATTTCTTATTCTGTTTACCTAGTTCATTTTATAATTCTCTGGGGATTCTATCAACTATTGACCCTAACTTCTTATAAAGTCTCAGACAAATTGATTGCTTCTTTACTGCTCCTATTTCTAATAACAGTTGTTTTATTTGCGAGCTCATTGACCTACAAGTTTGTTGAGTTAAAAGGTGGGCGTTGGATCAAAAACAGATTCGTTAATAATAAATGAAAGTTGCAATTCTTGGTTCAAGAGGTTATCCCTATGTTTATAGTGGTTATGAAACATTAGTCAAATATTTGGCTGAAGGTCTCCAAAAGGAGAATATAGAGGTAGTGGTTTATTGTCATAAGAGTCTTTTCAAGGAAAGGCCGAGAAATGTCAATGGGATTGAATTAAAATATATTCCGACAATTGAAACCAAATCTCTTAGTCAATTGATTCATAGCTTTCTGTCTATGATTCATGTTTGTTTTTCCAATGCTGATGTTGTATTTGTTGTTAATGCAGCAAATGGTCCATTCGGTTTAATAAGTAAAGTATTTAGAAAGCCAACTGCCATAAATGTTGATGGTTTGGAATGGCTCCGCCCCAAATGGAAGGGATTGGGAGCAAAATATTTCAAGCTTTCTGCGAAGTTGGCTACAAAGTTATATGATGTCATCATTAACGATAGCGATCAGATGCGTGAGGTCTACTTAGAAGATTTCAATACAGATTCAGTAGTTATTGCATACGGAGGTACCGCAAAAGTGGTTGAAGACATATCTCTTATTAAGAAGTATCAACTCACTAAAGAGGGATATTATTTGATCGTTGGAAGGCTAATCCCTGATAACAATGCAGACGTGATCATAGAGGGATTCATAAATTCTAGATCAGATAAAAAACTTGTTGTTGTAGGAGATGTGCCCTATCAAGATGAATATGCAAAGAAGGTCAAATCAATTAAAGACGATCGTCTAATCTTTACAGGCTATATTAAAAACGAGAAATTATTAAGGGCATTGTTCCAAAATTCATATGGTTATTTGCATGGTCACGAGTTTGGAGGAACTAATCCAACAATGATTGAAGCCCTCTGCCAGAACAGTGCGATCATTGCTCTAAATACGCGGTTTAATCAAGAAATGCTTTCCAGGGGGGAATACGGACAATTCTTTGAAAAAAATGCTGAATCGGTTAGAGAGCAAATAAATGAATGCGATTTAAAAAAGTCTCTGATGGATGAATTTAGAAACAAGTCACACTTAGCCATAACAGATAAGTATTCATGGCCAAATATTATCAAACAATATCAAAAAGTTTTTGAATCTCTAATGGACGGCTCAAAAGTTATGAGCAATAATTGATTTGCTCATTCCTAGAAATTTTTCTTTATACAGTTTATTTGAAAAGAGAGTGCCCATTTCTTTACTTGATAGAAGCCTAATTTCTGAAATATATTGTTTCGCGTATTCTGGGTCCCATTTCTGATTTCTACTAAGTTTGGTTTTTGTGAGAATCCAATACTTAATGTGGTTGGGTAAATATTGAAAATACGGTAACACGTAATGTGGTTCAACGAAAAAGTATTTATTTGGTGTTTGAATATAAAAGTGCTTGCCTACTCTTTTACACTCTTCAGCCATTAGAATTTGATTTTTCCAGGTATATAAGTGTTCAATGACAGAGTTTGAATAGACAATATCAAAACTCTCATCTTTGAATTCTTCTAAATTGGTGGCATCCCCTTTTACCGAAGAAATATTCTTATAATCAGTATCGAAGCTTTCTAAGTTTAATAAGGTGATTTGAAAGTTTTCGTTGTTTTCGAGCTTTAGGTTCTCCCAATAAGACAGTGTACCACCAATGTCTAAAATTGTAATTGGTCGAGGTAGATTTTTAATGCAATCTAAAAAGTGTGCAAACCTCTTTTCTCTCATCTTATTTCCGAGAGACTCCTTTTTATCTGAAGTAGCAAAAACATCAACCATTATTCCTCCCAATAAATATCTTTCTTTAAAATTCTTGCAGGTTGTCCGCCTATAAGTGTGTTTTCTTCATCATACTCTTTATTGATCAAAGAATTAGAAGCGATAACTATATTAGAAGTAATTATACTCCCTTTCGTTATTGTGCATCTCGACCCAATCCAAACATTATCTCCAATTATAATTGAAGAATCCTTGTTGATCTGCTGGTCATTTTGGTCATATATTTTGTGGAAATCGGTATCCATGATTTGTGTCTCCCATGAGATCAGACAATCATTTCCAATACTTATATTCTTATGGCAGGCGATGCCCGATTCTGCAGTAATCATCAGATTATCTCCTATTGTTAATTCTGCATTTTCCCCTATGTTGAGTTTACTCCCTGGACCTAATTTTGCTTGACCCTTAAATATCAAATTTCCTTTAATTTCAAGTACTGACCTGGAGTATCTCCTATCAAACATACCAATCTGACCAAAGCCTATCTTAATCATTCCCGATGTTACTTTACCTTCTATTTTACAAGAACCCGAAGTATTGAAGAGTTGTACCTTACGGCTAAGTAGTATAGGTAGTTTGTAAGCTTGGGCAAAAGGCAACAACTTGAAGTTGAAATAAATGGTCCTCAAATTGACCTTAGAAATCTTTGATAAAAGCCCCATGATCTCAAAAGGAGTATTTTTTTATAACACGCCTCCTAGCGAATTTTTGATGAATATAATTCTTTGATCTCAAGGCTAGAAAACTAGTCATTATTTTCTTTTTCTCACTTGGTATTTCTTGACTGTAGGTTTCATAGAAATATTCAGCTAATTGAAATTGTGACCTCAGATAGTTTTCAGGATTCAAAAGTAATTTGATATCTAGAGCTCGCTTTTCAAGAAAATTTAAACCTTTTGTGTCATAAAGAGCCAAATTATTTCCATGTAGTCTATAATGGCCCAAAACTTCATTAATTCTTACCGTTTGACCAAAGGTGAATGCAGCCAAAGCCAGCCATGCATCATGATAATATTCCAAATCGCTTGGGATGGTTTCGATGTAGTGGGCTAAAGAAGTATTAAATGCTGAAGCACTACCGGTGACAAAGTTTCCAAATAAAAAGGTCTCAAGGTTATGTTCGTAATGAAACTGACCAAATGATTTCCATATGGAGCGACCTATTATTTCTCCATTTTCATTGATGAAATCAAGATCGTGATATATCAATTGTGGTAACTCTGAATAATTTGGATTATAAGACTGAGAAATGTTTGATAGCTTACTAGGTAACCAAACATCATCTTGGTCGGCTAAGGCTATAAGTTTCTTATCAATGTTATTCAATAATGAATCTTTGATGTTTAATCGAGCACCAAGATTTTTTTCTCTTAAGTGTACGTTGGTTTTTGGGACATCATTTTTACTCTTTAGAAATGATTGAAAACTCTCTTCCGATTTATCATCGTAAATGAGAATCTGATCTAAGTTCTTCTGGTGAGTGATGGATGTGAATTGCTCTTCAAAGTACTCGTGCCCGTTGTAAGTTATAAGTATAACAGAGACTTTCAATTTCGCTTGATTAATTTGTCAAAAGAGCTTTTCACAATATAGTCTTTCCATAGAACCATTTGGATTAAAAAGTATAGACTAGTACAACTCAAAATAGTAAGACAAAATACTGATATGGTATTTAAACCATCAATTGAAGAAATAATCAAGTAAATGGGGTAAAATAAAGAAGCGGTTAAGAATGCTTTGAATATTTTAATCCATGGCAGGCTTTGTAAAATATGCTTTGGAATAAACATAAAATATCCTACTGTAACTAAAATTTCTGTACTGATATTCGCAATTGATACACCTTTTGCTCCGTAACTAGGGATCAGAATAAATGAGATCATGACAAAAAACAACATTCCTACGAAAGTAGAGGCGAAAAGTGCTCGGTTCCTATTTAAAGGAAGCAAAATCTGATAAGCCGCGAAATGGCCAAATCCAATAAATAGTGGAGCGAAGGATAGAATAGCTAAGCTTGTAACACCGCTTATAAATGTTTCTCCAGAAAATAGTATTATGATTTCGTATCTAAGCACCCAAATGCCAACACTTATAGGAATGGCTATTAAAGAACTAAAACTGAAGGACTTTTTTAAAAGATTGTGTGAATGGTCATCAGCAAATAATTGAGTACCTGATATTTTTGGAATTAAAACAATGCTCATACTGGCAAGCACGGGTATAGATACTTTAGCAAATTTGACTGCAGCAGTATAGATTCCGACCTCTTCATAGCTACTAAAGTAACCTAGGAATACCATATCTAGAGTTGTATAGACTGTGGTGGCTATAGTCATGCTTAGAATTAGCAATAAAGGTGAGATATGTTGCTTGAGATTTAAACCTTTAAAAGAAGGTTTTATCTCAAAAACAAGAAAATAGAAGTTGTAGGCATATCCCAAAATGTAAGTCAAAATTAAGAAGGTCAGATATTCAAGAAGATCAGAAGAAGAATTGACTTTAGCGAAAAGAAAACCCACGACAATCAATTTGACAATAAGTGACCTTAGTGCAAGAGTTTTGAATTTTTCAAGGCCACTAAAAAGCCAGTCTAAATTCAATATACTCAACCATACTAGTGAAGAGGCAAAGATCAATCGTAAATTATTTGACTTCCAATCAAATAGAAACTGGGCAAGGAAGTAAAATATAATGGAGGCTATTATAGAACTGATTATTCCTATTACTAATAATTCACCGGTGACTCTTTTTATACTTTCTCCCTTGTTCTTTTTTTCACTCACTATTTTTATTCCATAAATAGGTATACCCAGTCCTGCAAGGATTGAAAAATAAAGGGCATAAGAAAAGACGTATTGCACTTCGCCAATTCCTGTAGGGTCTAGAATTTTAGCGGCATATGGAAAAGTGATCAAAGGGAAGGCAATATTGAGCAAAGAATTGCTCAATTGAAGGATATAATTTCTTTTGACGGACATTAAAAGAAGTATGAAATATTCAGGCTGCCAGAAAAATTAATCACATCAATTCCAGGAACAAAATACACCGGTGTTCTTACCTGATTAAATAATTGATATTGATAATTATATGAGCGAATGATGCCAAATTCTCCATCAATAAGTATCCTATTGAATTTCCAAGAGGCAAGAGCAAAAGCACTTAAATCAATCCAATGCCTTCTGGTATCTTCAAGCTCTTGGAAAAGATCAATATAGAGATCATTGTTGTGAACGAGTCTTTCAATTCTCAAACCCAAACTATTTAAGTTCTTAACCCATTTGATTTGAAGGGATTGGGAATTACTTGGGCCAATGCCCGCACCAATTATTTCCCCGTTATTCGTATATCCCTGCCTAACCCATACATGACCATAATAATAAGGGAATGAGTTTCGCAAAATGCGATTTGCACTTTGCTGTAAAATTGTCCATTCAAAATTTCCTTCTATGAACTGGTCATTTCTTTGTTTGTATCGAAATAGTTTAGTGAATCCTACTGTATAACCAGCCGAGTGTCCTGGCTCTAAAAAAAAGTCCCTCAAATTCCACGAAGCATCATTTCTTGCAAATTCAAAATAAAATTCACTATGTGCTTTATCCCAATAATACCTTACAAAGGCAGAGGCAAGTTGATCTCTTTCTATTTCATCTGTCTGATCTCCTTCCTGACCTCTGAAAATTGAGCCAAGAGCTGCAAGCCAATCATTGTTTTCTTTGGCTCTTGACGAGTATTGCTGAACAACTCTAGATGCACCAATGGATAATCCGGGAATCCATTTAGGTTGATAGGTAAATACAACCCCCGATAAGTACCTCCAATCTTCGTTACGAGGTCTAAATAAGAATTGACCGTTTACTGTTCTAAAGCTGTCTGGTGGTAAAAATCCGGAATTTTCTAATCTTGCTCCGATTAATTGAAATTCGAATGCTCCTATTTGTGTAGGGATAGGTCTGTTAGTATTCAAAGTTAGATGCCAGAAACCGACAGGATTATTGGACATAATGATTGAATTCCTTCTGCCAGGTCCCCACCAAAGGTTTTCATTCGAGGCACCTAGTGAAATAGGTCCGATATCTAATTTAACAAATGAGTTTACAAGTCTAAACTCCTTAATTGGTTCATTTCCAAATCTCTCGGGTCTATCAATAAAGTTTAAATTTCTGCTATAATATCTTCTCCAAAGTTCATCGAATGCCTCTAAAGGAAAACCATCATATGCTTTATTCTGAGCATAATGAATCTCGGGGTTAATTTGAGCTCTAAGCCACCAGGCCTTTGCAGCAAAACCTACTGAAACAGTTTGTTGGTATCCGCTAGCAGGCACCAAACTTCCGTCATTCCAGCCATATGGTTGCTTATGATTATACTTACTACGAGAGAGAATGGGTAATAACTCTAATTCAAAATTTTTCTTTTGAATAATCTTTGAACTGGTTTCTTCAAATAGATAAGGGCCTTTTTCGAATTGTTTTTGTTTTAAAGGTCTAATTGAAAATGAAGCAAGACTATCAAATCTACCTAATAATTGTTCTCTTCTGTAGAAATCATTTAAGCTAGTTTGATCAAGGCTAAGGTCACTCTGAGCAAATGAATTTCGATAAACCGTCAAGAAAAAAATTATAAGAAAGAGAGGTTTGAATCGAGTCATCTTACAAATCCGGAATGGTTATGGTTGTAATTACAACATTATCGATTGACCAGCTTTTGAAACAAAGGTCTTCACCAGTGTCTTTGATATCGGCTCCTATCGTAATAGTTGATTCTAGAACGCTGTGGGGGTAAAGTTCACTGATTTTTATATGTTTACTTCCTCCTAATTCGTTTCTCCAATGACATACACCAGGTAAACTAGGGTCAAAAACATTGGCGTTTTCAGGATTGTTTCTTACCCTGATAATGTCTGGGAAACTTTGTATTGATTCACAGTTTCGGTCTAAGCATTTCGTATTGATTACTGAAGAGAAGTAAAGAGTTGTGTTGTCTAAATTTAATATGATAACATCTTCTCCATTGCCCCTCTCACCATTTCCTTCCCAGCTATCATGAATGAATAAGTCGTATTCAATTTTAATATAATCGTGAGCAGGCAACTGAAGGAGTTTGATAAACAATCCTCCAGTTCCAAATCTACCTAAAACTGTAGACCCATTAAATTGTGATGTAGGGTTAGCCCCTTGGATAGTAGTTTCAATGTATCCGTTGAATTCGGAGGCTCCCTCTAACCGGCTTTCTTGCTCAAAATTGTTGAAATATACCACCTGTTCTTCTGGTTGACCTTGTAAGCAACCAGTAAGGATTAAAAGAATTGATAAACTGGAGATGTAAATTGAACGCAATGCTTTGTTTTACTCTTTACTCAAAACTAGTGATTAGAAACAGAAAGTCTTTTATTTGGGAAAGCTATTATACTTTTACCAAATAGAAAAGATATTTTTGTTTTGAAGAGATCAGTCATCTTGCTCTTTGTTTATTGCTTTTTTGGTAATAATGCAATTGGTCAATCAGTAAAAAAAGATTCTTTATTCTCCCAAGTATCTATAGGAGGCATTTCTGCTTCAGAAGAATTTCTTCCATACCTTTTAGAGCATAATAGATGGGGAGAGGTAAATCCCGACCAGTCTCTATTTCTAATTTCCGAAACTTATTATAGTCATTCTTTTAATAAAGATTGGTCAATTGAGTCTGGGTTGACTTTTCGAAACAATCGTTTTTCGGAATACTTTGCGAAAGGTCAGTGGCGAGAATTTAACTTGACCATTGGGGCTAAGAAGGAGCAGATTGGTGGACTTAATTCGGAATTAACGATCGTAAATTATGGGCTTAGTCGAAACGCGCTACCTGTTCCTATGTTGGAAATTTCTCTGGATTATTGGGACATACCTTACACAAATGGAATTGTCAAATTAAAAGGAAGATTGGGCCAACGTTGGTTGGAAAGTGGCAGATATCAAAGTAATGCAGCTATTCATAATAAGGACATTTTCATCAAGTTTGATTTTAACAAATCAATTGGATTTGAGGTGAGTACAGGGTTTGTACACATTGCTCAGTATGCTGGGACAGATCCGTTCGGAGTAGAACAGCCCAATTCAATATCTGATTGGTGGGATGTGTTTTTGGGTAAGGGAGGCGCTGAAGGACAAGGAACCACAGGCGAAGATAATGCTAGAGGCAATCACTTAGGAATGTATGAGATCATCTTTAAGAAAAGAATAAATGAGCACAATCTGACACTAGATTATCAATCACCGTATGACGATAGAGGTAGTTTGCAGTACATTAGTTTAAAGAGTTTCTTAGTCGCCTTAAATTGGGAATTACCTAAGTCAAGCTCAATTTTGAAAGAACTTCAACTAGAATACACTCAAAGTGCTCATCAAAGTGGCCCCGGTATTCCAGATGCTACCCCCCAATATCCGACTGTTGAGGCAAATTTTGGATACAAGTTTGGGGGGCGAGATGATTTTCATAATAATTGGCTCTACAGGTCTGGATATACTTACAAAGGGATGATTATGGGTAATCCTCTTTTTCATACTTATTCTTGGACACAAAATTTCTGGAGTCCATATCCTATTTATGAAGTGTCAATACCGAACAATAGAATTTATGCTTTTAACGTATCGGCTAGAGGAAATATCCTAGAAGGATTGGATTATAAACTTCAATTTGTAAGATCGGAGAATTATGGTTCTTACAAGGGATTATATGATGGACGATTTAATTGGGGAGGGGTACAAAGCGACCCTCTTTTTCCTTATGTCTACAAAGGAGGGTTGGTACAACATTTCACTTCTCTACAGTTAACGTTTCAAAGTAACCTATTTGGGCAATCGATAATTCTTCAATCTCTAATCGGTTATGATTTTGGAGATATGTATAAAAACATTGGAGCAGAATTATCAATGTCATATTTGTTATTTAATAATTAACTTCAAATTCATCTTAAAATTAGTGCGATTACTATTTTTGTAACTTTGACAAAGTTTTGAAAAACAGGTTTAACACATACTTTCCCCCGCTATTTGTTTTTGGAGAAACCCTTCTCCTCATGATGCTTTTTCTTGGAGCACACTTTGTGGCTTATTCGACCTTCCGTTTAAATGGCACAATGTTGTTAACCTTGGGAATCTGCTCATTTATTTGGATTACACTGGCACTATTTACACGAGATTACAAAATTGGCCGTGCTGTTAGTTTTTATTATACCTTCAAAAAGGCTTTCACTAGTGTATTTCTATTTGTTTCAATAATCGCTCTTCTTTGGGTTTTTGTGGAGAATAATCAAATAGATAGGCATTTCCTGATTTCGTTTATTCTCTTACTTTTTGTTTGGGTTTCAATTTATAGAGCCACTGTTCATTTAGTATTAGATAGATACAGAACATTTGGAGGAAATATTAGGAGATCTGTCATTATTGGATACGATGAATTAGGATTTAATCTTTATAAACTAATACAGAAAAGACCTCAATTTGGAATTAGAGTCAAGGGATTTCTATCTCTAAATGGAGAAAAAGAAAAATTAGATTATCCTTTACTAGGAGATATTTCACTTCTCGAAAGTGATGAGCTTGCCAAGCTGGATTTCATTTATATCAGCGATAAAATATCAACAGAAATTAAGAACTCAGTTGTGAATTTTGCTGATGAGAATCTAATAAAGGTAAAATTATTACCTGATATAAAATTAGACGTTCTTAAGTCCATCGTATTGAGGAGATACGAGCATGTATCTGTTATTGACTTGAATCATTTGCCATTAGATGGTTTACTTAACAGAATTCTCAAAAGGACGTTTGATCTGTTATTTTCAATAGTTGTTGTTGTCGGAATTATGTCCTGGTTATATCCAATTATTGCGCTTCTTATCAAAATCGATTCTAAAGGACCTGTAATTTTTAAGCAAGGTCGGCATGGTGAAAACAATAGTGTTTTTACCTGTTATAAATTTAGGACCATGTATAAGAATGAACTATCAGATGAAAAATGGGCTACTAAGAATGATTACAGGGTTACTAAAGTTGGTCAGTTTTTAAGACGAACGAGTATAGACGAACTTCCACAGATTTTTAATGTTTTATTAGGTCAAATGTCTGTAGTTGGCCCACGACCTCATCCCATTAAATTAAATGAGGCCTATCAAGATAGAGTTCAAAAGTTTGCTAACAGACATAGTTTCAAACCAGGTATTACTGGTCTAGCGCAATCCATGGGCTATCGAGGTGAAATAAGTCAGTTTCACCAAATGAACTCTAGGGTAAGATTGGACAGGTTTTATTTACAGAACTGGTCTTTTGTTTTAGATATCAAGATCATCATCATGACATTAATATCATTATACAAAGGACAAGATTATGCTTATTAGTTTACCTAATATATCCTTTGAAATCCTTGTGATCTTTTTTGTATAATTTCTCTTCAGGTAGAGATTTGAAATATTCGTATGTGATTTTTAACCCTTCCTCTCGCGTAACTTTTGGTTCCCAGCCAAGAATTTCTTTTGCTTTTTCAATATTTGGTTGCCTTTGCATTGGGTCATCTTTAGGCAGGTCTTTATAAATTACTTTCTGATCTGTGCCCGTCAATTTTATAATCTCCTCAGCAAATTGAGCAATGGTAATTTCATCAGGGTTGCCAATATTAACAGGATAAGGATAATCAGACATCAATAGTCTAAATATGCCATCTACTTGATCGTCTACATAACAGAAGGATCTCGTCTGACTTCCATCTCCAAATACCGTAAGGTCTTCACCTCTCAATGCCTGGCCAATAAAAGCAGGTAAAACCCTTCCGTCATTTAATCTCATTCTGGGTCCATAAGTGTTAAAAATTCGAAGGATTCTTGTTTCTAGACCATGATATGTGTGATAAGCCATGGTTATGGCTTCTTGAAACCTCTTTGCTTCATCATAAACGCCTCTTGGACCCACCGGGTTTACATTACCGTAATATTCTTCTGTTTGAGGATGCACCAATGGATCGCCATAAACTTCAGAAGTTGAGGCAATGAGCATTCTCGCTCCTTTAGCTCTCGCTAGTCCTAGGAGATTATGAGTTCCTAATGACCCTACCTTTAAGGTCTGAATGGGTATTTTTAAATAATCGATAGGACTTGCTGGAGAGGCAAAATGCAGGATATAATCTAACTTACCAGATACGTGCACGAAGTTTGAAACATCTTGATGGTAGAACTCGAAAGAGTCTAAATGCATCAAGTGTTCAATGTTCTCCATATTGCCCGTTATCAAGTTATCCATACCGATAACCTGAAATCCTTCAGCAATAAATCTGTCAGACAGGTGCGAGCCGAGAAAACCTGCGGCTCCAGTAATTAAAACCCTCTTTTTCATGTTATTGAAGTCCTATTCCGTAATATTCAAACCCGCTTTCTTTTAATTCTTCTCTGTCATAGATATTTCTACCATCGAAGATGACTTTATTTTTGAGAAGCTTACCTACAACATTAAAGTTGGGTACTCTAAATTCAGGCCATTCTGTAACTAAAAGTAAAGCATCTGTATCCACTAATGCATCATATTCATCTTTGGCATAAGTGATTGTATCACCCAAATCTCGCGTGGCCTCGTGCATGGCAACAGGATCAAAAGCTTTCACTTTTGCTCCGGCTTCAATTAACTGATTAATAATGACAATTGAAGGAGCCTCTCTCATATCGTCAGTTTTTGGTTTGAATGAAAGACCCCAAATGGCGAATGTCATCCCAGATAAATTGTCTCCAAAATGTTTTTTGACTTTGTTAACCAATACAGATTTTTGCGCATCATTCACTTCTTCAACTGCTTTCAATACTTGCATTTCATAGCCATTTTCATCGGCTGTTTTGATAAGTGCTTTGACATCTTTAGGGAAACAAGAACCTCCATATCCTACTCCAGGGTAAATGAATTTTGTTCCAATTCTATTGTCACTTCCTATACCTTTTCTAACCATATTCACATCTGCACCCATGATCTCGCATAGATTCGCAATGTCATTCATGAAGCTAATCTTAGTAGCTAACATTGAGTTAGCAGCATATTTTGTCATTTCTGCGGAAGGAATATCCATAAATATGGTTGGGTGTCCATTTAGCAAGAATGGTTTATAAAGACGCTCCATGGTTTTCTTTGCTTCATCTGATTCAACTCCAACAACAATTCTGTCAGGCTTTAAGAAGTCTTCAATAGCAGCTCCTTCTTTTAAAAACTCTGGATTTGAGGCAACATCAAAAGGAATATTGACTCCTCTTTTTTCTAACTCTTCTGCAACTGCCGCTTTCACCTTTTTGGCAGTACCAACCGGAACAGTGCTTTTAGTGACAACAACTGTGTAATCATCAATATTTTGGCCAATTTCTCTAGCTACGGCAAGTACATATTTCAAGTCTGCACTGCCGTCTTCACCAGGAGGTGTTCCAACTGCTATAAATGCAGCTTGAGAACCTTTAACACTCTCTGAAAGACTAGTTGAGAAATGTAATCTTTCCTTGTCGTAATTTCTTTTCACCATAGACTCTAAGCCAGGCTCATAAATTGGCATGATCCCTTCTTTGAGTCCATCAATTTTCTTTTGGTCGATATCAACACAGGTAACATCTATACCTACTTCTGAAAAACAGGTTCCAGTTACTAATCCGACATATCCAGTTCCTACAATAGTAATTTTCATAATTTGAATTTTCTCAAATGTCTACAGTTCTTGAAATTATTGAAATGATGTTCGTCATATGTGTAAATCCTTAGGATGAATTTACACTTTCTTTCGATTATTGATTTTCTTCTCCCAATTCCATGCATCTAGCATGGATTGGTCTAAACCTAATTGAGCTTCCCAACCCAGAACTTCTTTGCCTTTATTAGATCCAGCAAAAACCTTTTCTACATCTCCAGGCCTCCTAGGGCCGATGATATAGTTCAGTTTTGATTTAGTTACTTTTTCAAAACTATTAATCACTTCAAGGACAGTATTTCCTCTACCTGTTCCAATATTGACTACCTCTGAAAGGGATTCTTCATCTTGTCTGTCTAGGAAAGACAATGCTTTGACATGAGCATCAGCTAGATCGACTACATGGATATAATCTCTAATACAAGTGCCATCAGGCGTATCGTAGTCATCTCCGAAAACAGTAAGCGCATCTCGCTTTCCAATTGCAGTTTGGGTAATAAAGGGAACTAGGTTGTTAGGCACACCAATTGGTAATTCTCCAATTTCTGAAGATGAATGAGCTCCGATAGGGTTGAAGTATCTCAAAGAAATAGCTTTTAAAGAGACACCACTATTGACAGTATCTACAATAATTTCTTCACAAATCTGCTTAGTGTTACCGTAAGGAGAGTTGGCTTCTTTTTTAGGTGCTGATTCGTCAACAGGAAGTTGATCAGGTTGCCCATATACAGTGCAAGACGATGAGAATACTAAGCTCTTTACACTACACTCATTCATTGCCTTTAACAGATTGACTAGAGTGACAACATTATTTTCATAATAATAGAGTGGTTTTTCTACTGATTCTCCTACTGCTTTTTTAGCAGCGAAATGAATCACTCCAGTGATTGGTTGCTCACTAAAAATCTTTTGGAAGATTCCTGAATCTAGACAATCAGCTTCATAAACCTTAAATGACTTACCCGTGATATTTTTCAGGCCATTTAAAACTGATTTATCAGAGTTTGAAAAATTGTCGAGGATGATTGGATTATAGCCTTCTTCGTGAAGTCTAACAACTACATGAGAACCTATATAACCTGCCCCGCCTGTAACCAGAATATTTTTCATATATATCAAAATTAGCGCTGTTTAGGACAAATAATAGAGAGGACTGTTATTTTTGTCTCGAATTATTATCCAATGGCAAATAAGATAGAAGAACTAAAGGCTGAAATTCAGAACTGGGTCTCAAATACTGAGGAAGAGTTAGAGGCTTACAGATTGAAATTTATTGGGCGCAAGAACGTTTTGGTTGATTTATTTTCGGAAATCAAGAATGTTCCGAATGAACAAAAAAAGGCTTTTGGACAATCTGTCAATGAATTGAAGCAGCTTGCTCAAGAGAAGTTTCAAGAACTAATTGACTCCTCAAAAAGTCAAAATGATAGTGCTTCTTCAAATATTGATCTGACTTTGCCTCCGGTGAATGAGTCATTCGGAACAATTCATCCATTAACTGCTACTCGACAAAGATTCATCGAAATATTTGAGAGAATTGGTTTCAATGTTTCAGAAGGACCTGAAATAGAAGATGATTGGCACAATTTCACTGCACTGAATTTCCCTGAGAATCATCCAGCTAGAGAAATGCAGGATACCTTCTTTATTGAGAAGAACCCTGACATAGCTTTGAGAACTCATACCTCTAGTGTTCAAATTAGAGTAATGGAAAATGAGAAGCCTCCAATTAGAACCCTTTCTCCAGGAAGAGTATTTAGGAATGAGGCTATCTCTGCAAGAGCACACTGCGTGTTCCATCAGATGGAAGGATTGTATGTTGATCAAAATGTGTCCTTTGCTGATTTAAAGCAAACGCTTTATCATTTCGTCAAAGAGATGTTTGCTCCTGACACTAAGATTAGGTTTAGGCCGTCATACTTCCCGTTCACAGAACCAAGTGCCGAAATTGATATCTCTTGTCAAATTTGCCATGGTGAGGGTTGCAATATTTGTAAGTACACGGGCTGGGTTGAAATCGGAGGCTCTGGAATGGTTGATCCTAATGTTCTTGAGAACTGCGGTATTGATTCAAAGAAATATACAGGATTTGCTTTTGGAATGGGTATCGAGAGAATCGCAATGTTGAAATATGGTATCAAAGATCTTAGACTTTTTACCGAGAATGACATCCGCTTCTTAAATCAATTTAAATCTATCTAATGGAATTATCTGAAATCAAAAAGATCGGTGTTGTTGGGGCCGGAACCATGGGCCAAGGAATCGCTCAGGTGGCAGCTTTAAATGACTTTCAAGTGATCTTGTTTGATATTCATAATTCTAGTTTGGTTAAGGCTAGAAGTATTGTTGAAAAGAATCTAGATAAGGGAATTGAGAGAGGAAAATTAACCGAAGCTCAAAAGACATCAGCTTTGTCTAAAATTGAGTTTAGTGATGAGATTGATCATCTAAAGGTAGATTTAATTGTTGAAGCGATCATTGAGAAATTAGATGCGAAGCAAGACTTGTTTAAAAGATTAGAGGAGATTAATTCTTCTGAGACAATATTAGCTTCGAACACCTCATCCATTCCAATTACTAGAATTGCCAATGGATTAAAGCATCCTGAGAGGTTTGTTGGAATGCATTTCTTTAATCCTGCCCACATTATGAAATTGGTGGAAGTAATATCTGGGGCAGATACTGATCCTCAAGTGGCTCAAACTGTGTACGATCTCGCTGAGAAGTTGGGTAAAGTGGCGGTGATGGCTAAAGACGCGCCAGGATTCATTGTCAATAGAGTAGCTAGGCATTTTTATGTGGAATCCTTAAAGGTGCTTGAGGAAGGAGTAGCTGACCACGAAACCATCGATCATTTGATTCAATCTTCAGGATTTAGAATGGGACCTTTTGCTCTAATGGATCTAATTGGTGTTGATACAAATTACTCTGTTACAGAAGCCATGTTTGAATCATTTCATAAAGATTCGAAATTTAGACCTTCCAGAATTCAACAACAAAAGGTTGATGCTGGGCATCATGGCCGAAAGTCAGGCAAAGGATTTTATGATTACAATTAGAGGAGTTGATCAATCAATTGATCAATTGTAACTCCTTCTGCTTCTGCCTTAAAGTTTCTAAGAATTCTGTGTCTCAAGATTGGTTTAGCAACTGCTTTGACATCCTCAATATCTGGGGAATATTTACCATTGACTAATGCATTGCACTTGGCTGCAATGATCAAACTTTGGGAAGCTCTAGGGCCTGCACCCCATTCAATAAATTCTTTCGTGATATCTGGTGCCTTATCGCTTTCAAACCTTGTCTTGTGCACCAATTCTACGGCATATTCAATGACATTATCAGCAACAGGAACTCTTCGTACTAAATGCTGATATGCCTTCACCTCTTCTGCACCTAAAACATGTCCTACTTTAGGTTGAGTGTCGGTGGTAGTATTTTTGACAATGTCAATCTCTGATTGAAAGCTTGGGTAGCTCAAAGAGATATTGAATAAAAATCTATCTAATTGTGCTTCAGGTAGTGGATAAGTACCTTCCTGTTCAATCGGATTTTGGGTTGCAAGAACGAAGAATGGTTTCTCCAAAGGAAAATGCTTACCTGCAACAGTCACTGAATACTCCTGCATAGCTTCCAGAAGTGCAGCCTGAGTTTTAGGAGGAGTTCTATTGATTTCATCTGCCAAAATGATGTTAGCGAAAATAGGACCTTGTACAAATTGGAAGTTTCTATCCTTGTCAATCGTTTCAGCTCCTAGAATGTCAGAAGGCATTAAGTCAGGAGTAAACTGAATTCTTTTAAAGCTAAGATCTAAAGCAGAAGCAATAGTCTGGATCAAAAGTGTTTTTGCAAGACCAGGAACACCCACTAAAAGGCTATGACCTTGACAAAATATACTGGTCAACATAAGGTTGACAACATCTTCTTGGCCTATGATTACTTTAGAAATTTCAGCTTTTAGTTTTTTGAAGTCTTCAAAAAACTGATCGGCCAAGGCCACATCAGATGTCTTATCAGTCATAAGGATTAATTGTTAACGATATTGCAGCGTTTATACTCAGGGTCCACCTCAAGATAAACTTCTGCGAGCTTTTCTTCCAAATATTCTTGACGCTTCAACGCTTTTTTCATTTGAAGGGTTGCCGCCTTCAGTTTTTCGTAGTCGTCAGACATATTTGCGCGGTGAGGAGGGATGCGTTTTTTGTAATAGATGATTCTTGCAACTTCAATGTCAGCACCCATTTTAACTTTAGAAGCATTTGAAATATCACCCTCATCCATTTGATCAATGGTAAAGAACAATTCTGGATCTAAGCCGGCTGCAGGTACTCTTAGTGATCCATATTGACCTTGGATGAAGCCTCCATTCGCATTTGTATTCTTGTCATCAGAATACTCTTTAGCTGCTTCTTCAAATGTCATGTTTTCCTCTACGATTTCTGTTCTGATACTATCTAGGAAGCCCATAGCTCTTTTAGTATCATCATCTGTTGGTTTAGGTACAATTAAAATATGACGGCTATTGTACTCGTTACCACGCTTCTCAATAAGTTGGATCAAGTGAAATCCAAAAGCAGATTCAACCGGCATTGAAATTTCTCCTGGCTTCAAAGCCAAAGCACCAGCTTCATATGCAGGATCCATTGTGCCCCTTGAAGCAAATCCTAAATTACCACCATTACCTGCAGATGGTCCTTCAGAATAGGTAGTGGCTAATATTTCAAATGATTCACCTTTTAGGGCTCTTTCACGGATGCCCACCATTCTTTCTTTGATCTTATCTTTTACTTCTCTACTAACATCCGGCTCTTTCATGATCAAGCCAATTTCGTATTCTACTGAGTAAAGGGGTAAACTATCTTTTGGAATGCGATTGTAGAATCTTCTTACTTCATTAGGAGTAACGGTAACTCCCGAAAGCACGTTGTTTTCTTGTTCTTTTATAAGGATTTGCTCCTCCACTTGAGGTCTGAGTTCCTCCATGAATTGGTCAATGGATTTACCATAAGCCTCTTGAATCGCTCTTTCCGAACCAAACTGCTGGATGATTCTTTGCATCCTTCCTTGAAGCTCATAGTCAACTCTTCCAGGATCTAGTTGAACAGAGTCAATCTCACTCATTACAAGCATCACCTTGCTTTCAACAAAGTTGTTCAATATCAGACATCTAGCATCTCCTTGATATTCACGAGCCTGAGGTGATTGTAAGAAACTGATATAAGAAGATTCTAATTCACTTTTGAGAATGATCTTATCATCAACTTTGGCGATGATCTTATCAACCACTTGTCCTTGCTGTGCAGACGCAAACTGAACTGCAACAAAAAGTAGAATAACTGAACTAACGATAAATTTGGTAATCCTCATCCTTCTTGGCTTCTTCAAAAATTTCATTTTCCAACTCCTTTACCAATGCGACCTTTCGCTTATTAATGATAATGTTGCGAATGTCGTCTTTTACAAACTCTAACGGTGATATTTCTTCAGAAATTTTATACTCGTTGATTTTGAGGAGGTAAAGATATAGAGAATCTTCCTCTTCAACATATCTATTGGTTTTTAAGAACTGCACCTTATTAGTTATGGTGGAAAAAGGCGAATTCTTAATAATATCATCGAACCTCAACCAAGTAGAATCTTCTAAAGAGTAATTATCAGCAAATTGAAAGGCATATTCTTGTAAAGACTCTTTGTCTTTTGGTCTATCGGATTTGATCCATCTTTTAACTGATCTGATCTTTTGAGCTTCCTGATTCAGCTTCATATATCTGCCTCTCAGAATATTCTGGCGGAGGATAAAGCTGTTTTTATTTTCCTCGTAATACTGAGCAATTTCTTCATCAGATACTTCGATGTCTAGCTTTTGCTGAATAATGAATTTTTGATACTCGAAAGATATAAGAGCGTATCGATAGTCAGCTACTTTCTGCTCAATCTCAGACAAATCGATATTATATTCTTCTGTTGCTCTTTGAACGAGCAGCTCCTTTTTGACCCAATTCAAAATGAATTTTTCGGCTACTGCCGCACTATCTTCTCGGGAAGCTCCAAGGCTGGCAATGTCTGCTTTGTTGAGTACGTTGTTTCCCACTCTGGCTGCAACATAGGTAGATTCCTCAGTGGTCCCTTGTGGATTCGATGTTAAAGTATCGCAACCCGAAACAAGGAGAGCACCCAGTAATATGATATGTAGCTTAGTCCAATTCATTCAATAGCTTCTTCAATGAAGATCTACTTATTTTAATTTTTGCTTGATCTCGAAGTGCTGTGATGAATTCCGAATCAAGCTCTTCTTGATAATCAGAAATTACACGGCCTCTAATTTCATCAAGTTCAAAGTAACCAGCAGGTACTTCTTTATCAATGACAATTAAAAGACCATCTTTTTTAAATACACTGCCTCTTTGAGATTTAAAGCCTTCAAAACTAGCTAATTCACTCGCCTCTCTTCTTCTTTTTACAATTTTTAACTCCTCAGTTGTGCCTTTCTCGAGGGTTCTTAACAACTCTTCAGTATCCGTGACTTGAAAAGAGGTTAAAACGGAATCTTGCTGACCTATTAATGAGCTGACTTCATAAATGTTAAATCTTTTTGGTGATGTGTAATTTTCGAGATTATTCTCGTAGTAGGATACTTGACCAACAGAATCTTCGACAGCTTTATTCCAGACTTCAGCTTGCATGATCTCAAATAACAATAAGCCTTCTTCATACTCCTTCATTAGAAAGCCATATTCTGGATAGTCGAATGGTGCAATGGAATCAGCATATTTGATTAAAGCTCGATCTGCAAATTCCTTAAAAGAGCTCCTTGGATTAGATGCTTTATAGAACTTATAATCATTTAGTGAAAATGATTTTTCACTTATGCTAAAAAGCTCAATATCACCTTCAAAATTGTCAATTATGGAACTTATCTCAGAAGCTTCTCTGTATTGGTAGTCCTTTTTTAGTTTTTTGATTACCGCTTCGGTCGAAAGTTGATTTCTACCAGATCGTTTGATTTGATCTTCAATTTGAGATTGAATTCTTCCTAATTCAGGAATAGCTTGTATCTGGTCTAGACGGATAACATGCCAGCCATATTCAGTTTTCACAGGAGGGCTAATCTCACCAATTTCTAATTCATAGGCTGCAGTTAGAAAATCATCAGGTAATTGGCGCAATCCTGCAAAAGGTAGTGCACCACCTTTCATTTTGGTCTGGGTATCGTCTGATAATTCCTTTGCAATCTCGTTCCAATCTTTTCCAGCTTTCAAAGAATCTATAGCTCCCATAGCTAAACGTTCGCAATCAGCATCTGACCTTAATCGATTTGAGAAAAATATGTGAGAAGTCTGCACTTTTCCAATGGCCTTTCTTCTATCATTGACAAACACGATATGATAACCAAATTGACTTCTTACTACTTCAGAGACTTGACCTTTTGGAGTTTCATAAGCTGCAGATTCAAATGGATAAACCATTGAAAAGACAGTGAACCATCCTAGTTTTCCTCCATTTCTAGCAGAACCATCTTGAGAATACTTTTTGGCGGCTTCTTCAAATTCAGATTGTGAATTAATTCTGGTTCTCAATGAATCTAGAGTCTGAAATGCTACCAAGGTATCTGTAGGTGAAGCATCTGTGTCTACTTTAATGAGAATATGAGAAGCATTGACTTGCCATTGCATTCTTTCATATGCTTCATTGGCTAATTCTTCTTTTTTATCAAAACCTTCTAAGTAGGGCTTTTTTAGCTGTGATAAGTAACCGTTTAGCTCTTCTTGGAATTGATCTGATTGATCTATCTCTCGTTTATAGGCCTCCTGAACTTTTAATTTGAAATTGATATAAACCTCTAAATAAGAGGCTAGTGAATCTAAAGTGACAGATTCTCCTTCTTGTCTGTTTTTTGAAAAAGCATACTTCAATTCTGCAGCACTGATGGGACTGCCATCAATTGTAGCTACGCTTCGACTTAGATCAGCATTCTGACCAAAAGCCATTTGGCTGATCAGTAAGAGCAGAAGGGTAATCCTTTTCAATGCTTTGCTTTTTAGTTCTCGTAGGAGACTTTCTTGAATAATTTAAGCTTATTCTGGTCTGAGGTTGAAGAGAAATGAATTTCGTCCATGATCTTTTTGACAAGCATGATGCCAATGCCGCCCTTGTGTTGATTTTTGATTAAGTCATCAATGGCAGGGGCTTTATAGCTTACAATGTCAAAGGCATGTCCGTAATCAATGATTTCGAATGATACTCCTTTGTCACTGAAATCGATACTTAAGCTCACCTTGTGCTTATTCTTACCTTCATGACCATGGATAATAATATTCGCGCATACTTCATCTACCGCCAATACGATCATATTGGTTTCAATCTCTGACACATGATGATCAGTCAAAACTTCCGTCACATACTTACGCATGAGGCGGAGTTTATTCTTACTACTCGGTATGTCGAAATTATACGGCATTGATTACTTCAATTGCTTCTTCTTTATTCGCTTTAATGGTTAGAAGTTGGTCGAGACCTAAGATGCCAAACACCTTTAAGACCTTATCTGAAAGCCCAAAAATGATGAATGTGATTCCTTTACGTGAGATCTCTTCTATGTATGACATAAATACTCCAAGTCCGGCCGAAGATATGTATTCCAGATTGGTGCAGTCGATTAAAATATGAGGTCCATTATCATCCATTGCCTCTCTTATGGCTTTGTCAAGATGAATCGATGAACTTGCGTCTGCTTCTCCACTTACGGTAATTAGCAGATAATTGTTTTCGTTGGTTTTATTTATTTCAATCATGACTATTTATTTCTACGTCAATTATTTGAACTTGATCACCATCATGGTGTAATCATCATCCAAATCAACATTTTTACAGAATTCGTAAAGTTTGCTTATAAATACTTTTTGAATCATTACTGGGTCATAATGCGCATTCTGCTCTAACAAGCTACACATCCTATCAAATCCAAACTCTTCATTTTCTTCGTTCTTTGCCTCTGAGATTCCATCAGTATACAACACCAAAATGTCTTCTCTTTCATACGGCATAGAAGACGTTTCAATGAAGTTTTGGTATGTGTCATTCCTCATAATACCTAATCCCAGACCTTTGTTTTCTAGGAATTTGGCTTTTTTGTCGGCCTTATGATAATAGAGCGTTGGGCAATGTCCTGCTCTAGCAAAATCGATCTTTTTATTCTTTGTATCGATCACGTAATAAGTGAGAGTAATGAATGATGTTCTTTCTAAACATTTACTCAAGGCAGTATTGGCGTGAATCAGAAATGATTTCGGATCAAGATCTAATTGCACCAAACTTTGGAAGATTCCTTTCATTTGAGACATGTGAAAGGCAGCTGAGGTTCCTTTGCCTGAAACATCACCAATTACGATGACAAATCGATCGTCACTTAATTTGAATGTATCATAGTAATCACCTCCCACTTCAGCAGCGGCCTCAGTAAAGGCATGGATCTCAAATGAATCGTTATGATCTAATTTTTCAGGTAGGAGTGCTCTCTGAACACTCTTGGCAATATTCAACTCTTCTTTGTACCGTTCGTTCTCAATTGCTTGACCAACCAATCTTACATTTTCAACTGATACACTCGCCTGACTAGCGAAGGTATTGATGATGTTGATCATTTCTCTGTTGAATCCATCACTCACTTCGTTTAATAAGTACATGAATCCTGCCACTTCGTTCTGAAGTGTAATCGGAACGATGAATACAGACTTATAGAAAGACCTTTTCAAGTTGACAATGACTCGATCGCTATCTACTTGAGAGGTAAATGGATTTTTAAGAACAGTCCTGCTTTTCGAGCTAAGAACATGCTCCTTTATTCTATTAATATCTTCGCGGCTTATATGCTTAGCGAGGAATTTAGTGTCTTGCTCTTCTTGATTAATTTCTATCCAACCCGCATCGGCATATACTGCACTCATAGAAGAGGTCAAGAGAATGTCGAAGATCTCTTCTTCATTTTCTCCCTCATTAATTGATTGACTCAATCGCTGAAAATTCAATGCCTCTTCCATTTTCTTTTCGAATACGGAGGAGGTTGGCAGATTGAAGAGAATAACCAATAATGAGAAGATGCTGTAGAATAGAATGAAAGTGAAAATGACAATCACAAAGAGGCTGTCAATTGTCTCGAACATTTGCTCAGACTCAGCCGGAGCTACATACAAGTAATTGAAGAAATAGAAAATATAGATGGTGATCAGAATGATCAAGAGTACACTTTTCCATTTCTGTTTAAAATTTAGATAAGCAACCCATTTGAGGTTACCTGAAAGCATAATAGCCATAATGGCCATAACTAAGTACAGCAGCTCAAATAAGAGATGGTCGAGCAGATTTAAACCTGACAGGCCAAAGAAAATGGACAGGATAACTGCACTCTCAAAAATATTCCAATAGTAGATTAGCCTTTTTGACTTCTGATAAAGAATTAACCTTTTCCAGACAGTGAAGGTGCTAATCAGGAATACGCTAATCAATGCTGCATTTAAATCAGTAAAGAACTTTTCGAGCAGTTCGTTCTCAGCAAGGGGAGTACCCTCGATGGTGCTGTAAAAAAGTCTGATCACTAATGAGATGATGGTGGTGATCAAACCAGTTGCAAAAACTCTCCAAAGCAGATCTACAAAGTTTCCACCTTCAACAGTTCGAATCCGGTAACGGTAAAAAATGATCACAAAGATCAAGAAGACAGCCTCTATCAGTTTGTGCACTAGAGGACTAATCCCTAGGTCCACTTCACTTTTTACAGCAAGAATTTGCAGGATGTCAATGAGGGTATCAATCAACCAAAGCAATACGGCCAACACTAAGCTGAGACGCATATAAAACTTCGGTGTAAGAGTGATTTTCATTGAGTTTTTGAAATTCCGAAGTCACAAGATAAGCTTTCGTCCATTCCTACAAAAATGGACGTGCTGCTATCTTATGAAGTCTGTGGGTTGAGCTTTATACCGAGCTCGTCTAATTGAGTATTGTCCACAGCTGATGGTGAGTCGATCATCACATCTCTGCCCGAAGTATTTTTAGGGAAGGCGATATAGTCTCTAATACTATCCGAACCACCAAACATGGCACAAAGTCTGTCGAAACCAAAGGCTATACCTCCATGAGGTGGCGCTCCATACTCAAATGCATCCATTAAAAAGCCAAACTGAGCCTTAGCTTCGGCTTCAGTAAAACCTAAATGCTTGAACATCAATGACTGAGTTTCCTTGTCATGGATTCTAATCGAACCACCACCAATTTCAACTCCGTTGATCACCAAATCATATGCATTCGCTCTTACTTCTCCAGGTGCACTATCCAATTTTGACATATCTTCTTTCAAAGGAGAAGTGAAAGGGTGGTGCATAGCGTGGTATCTCTCGGTTTCTTCATCCCATTCTAGAAGAGGGAAGTTAACCACCCAAAGAGGTTTGAACTCATTTTTATCTCTTAAGCCAAGCTCAGAGCCCATATGCAAACGCAATTCGTTCATCTGCTTTCTGGTCTGGTCTTTTGGACCTGAAAGAACTAGGATCAAATCTCCTGCTTCAGCACCTGCTTTTTCGGCCCATGCTTTCAGATCATCCTGATCATAGAATTTATCAACTGAAGATTTAAATGTTCCGTCTTCGTTACACTTGACATATACTAGGCCTTTAGCACCAACTTGAGGGCGCTTGACAAAATCAGTAAGTGCATCTAATTGCTTTCGAGTATAAGAAACACAGCCCTTTGCGCAGATTCCAACTACTAGCTCAGCAGAATTAAATACGTTGAAATCTTTGTTCTGAGCAACATCATTTAACTCAATGAACTCCATTCCAAAGCGAACATCCGGCTTATCCGAACCATATTTTTCCATGGCTTCAGAATATTCCATTTTAGGGAAATCAGGAAGTTCTACACCTCGAAGTGTTTTGAAGAGATGTTTAGTCATTCCTTCAAACATGTTAAGCACGTCATCACGCTCAACAAATGACATTTCACAATCTATTTGAGTAAACTCAGGTTGTCTATCAGCTCTTAAGTCTTCATCTCTAAAACACTTCACAATCTGAAAGTATCTGTCAAAGCCTGATACCATCAATAATTGTTTGAAGGTCTGAGGTGATTGGGGTAGAGCATAAAATTCTCCTGGGTTCATTCTAGATGGTACCACAAAATCACGGGCTCCTTCTGGTGTAGATTTGATCAATACAGGAGTTTCAACCTCTATGAAATCTTGATCTGCTAAGTAATTTCTTACCCCGTTAGCCATCTTAGATCTCAGTTCTAGTTTTTGTCGCACTTCATTTCTTCTCAAGTCGAGATAGCGATATTTCATTCTGAGGTCTTCTCCACCGTCTGTGTCATCTTCAATTACAAAAGGAGGAACGTTAGATGCATTTTGAATGATTAGTTCATCCACATCAATCTCTATATCACCGGTTGGGATCTTGTCATTTTTTGAATAGCGCTCTACAACTTTCCCTTTGACAGTGATCACGAATTCTCTACCAAGCTTTCTAGCTGTTTCAAGAGCTTCAGCATTACTTCTGCCTTCTTCAAAAGTCAATTGTGTAACACCATACCGGTCTCTCAAATCGACCCATAGCAAACCACCCTTATCGCGTACTTTTTGTACCCAACCAGATAGAGTTACTTCTTTTCCAACATCACCGGATCTTAATTCTCCACAAGTATGCGTTCTCAACATGATCTATGCGCTTAAAAATGAGTGGCAAATTTAGCAATTGTTTTAGCAAATGGGTTTAATATTGCCAGTAAATGGAGCTGTCTATTCACAAAGATGAATACTTTATGGGTGAAGCTCTGAAACAAGCGCAGTTGGCTTTTGATGCTGGAGAAATACCGGTTGGGGCTGTGGTTGTGGCAGAGAAAAGAATTATTGCCCGAGCGCATAATCAAACTGAGCAATTGAATGATGTCACTGCCCATGCTGAAATGCTAGCAATAACGGCTGCAGCAAATGCAATAGGAGGTAAGTATCTATCCGATTGCGAGTTGTTTGTAACCCTCGAACCATGTGTTATGTGTGCAGGTGCAGCTTATTGGTCTCAACTTGGACGTGTAGTCTATGGGGCAAGTGATGAGAAACGTGGATTTATGACCGTTGGTAGAAATTTACTGCATCCACGAACAGAAATTACGTCTGGTTTGTTATCTCAGGACAGTGAAGACTTACTTAAGAAGTTTTTTAATAAACTTAGAAATTGAAATTTTAATCATATAAACTCAATCAATTATGGCTTTTGAATTACCTGATCTTCCATATGCTTTTGATGCATTGGAACCACACATTGATGCAAAAACTATGGAGATTCACCATGACAAGCATCACGCAGCATATACATCTAAGCTAAATGCTGCCATTGCAGGGACTGAAATGGAGGGAAAGAGTATTGAAGATATCTTAGCTAACCACAGTGATAATGGAGCTGTAAGAAATAATGGTGGTGGATTCTACAACCACAATCTTTTCTGGGCAGTGATGTCACCAAATGGTGGAGGCGAGCCTTCTGGAGAATTGGCAGACGCTATTAATGCAGCTTACGGGTCGTTCGATGCATTTAAAGATGCTTTTGCTAATGCGGCAGCTACAAGATTTGGTTCTGGCTGGGCTTGGCTATGTGTGCACCCAGGTGGTAAAGTAGAAGTTTGTTCTTCTGCTAACCAAGACAACACTTTAATGCCGAATGTAGGCTGTGGTGGACATCCGATTTTAGGATTAGACGTTTGGGAACATGCATATTACCTAAACTACCAAAACAGAAGACCTGATTACATCAATGCGTTCTTTAATGTGATCAACTGGGAAGAAGTAAGCAGAAGATATTCAGAAGGAAAATAATTCCTTGAATCTTGAAGAAAACAAAAGCCCTGAAGCATTGCTCCAGGGCTTTTTTATTAGTTAGTAGTTTAGTATTAATTTCTAAGAGGCTTTCTTCATTGCTGATTCAAGCTCGCCTTCGATATCCTCAGTTACAATGCTTTCGCCATGTTGACTAATGTCGAGCCCAACTTCTTCTGCTTCTTCGGTAACTCTCATTGGAATAATGAGGTCAGTCACTTTAAAAAGTACATATGATAGGCCAAATGTAAATCCACCTACAAGGAAGATAGCCGCGATATGTCTTAAGAAGGTTGTAGTGTCACCATAGATCAGACCTACTTCTTTAGCAAATACACCAGTAAGAATCATCCCTACGATTCCACCAACACCATGACATGGGAATACATCTAATGTATCGTCAATACCAGTTTTATTCTTATAGTAAACAACAATATTAGAAACGATTGCTCCCGCAACACCTATAAATACAGATTGGCCAATCGTTACAAAACCCGCAGCAGGTGTAATGGCTACTAATCCTACTACGGCTCCAATTGAGGCGCCCATACCAGAAATTTTTCTTCCCATCAAGGCATCATAGAATACCCAAGCGAGCATGGCAGCTGCAGAGGCAACTGTAGTTGTAGCAAATGCTAAAGCAGCATCAGAATTAGCGCCAAGGGCGGAGCCTGCATTAAAGCCGAACCAACCGAACCAAAGCAGGCCCGTCCCGAGCAATACATAAGGTACATTGGCTGGTTGGTGAGCCGTTGCACCATGATTTTTTCTTTTCCCTAAAATGATGGCAGCAGCAATTGCAGCAAAACCAGCCGACATGTGTACTACTGTTCCTCCAGCAAAATCTAGGACACCCCATTGTCTAAGGAAACCATCCGGGTGCCAAGTCATGTGCGCCAATGGGCTATAGATGACAATACTGAAAAGGATGATGAATAATAGGAAACTTGAGAAGCGTACTCTCTCTGCAAAACTACCAGTTATGAGTGCTGGTGTGATAATGGCAAATTTCATCTGAAATAGTGCAAACAGCACGAACGGTATGGTTGGAGCTAGGTCTGCTTGCGTTGCACCTCCAACGCCTTTGAAGAAGGCAAAAGTGCGCGGGTCTCCGATGAAACCGCCAATAGAATCTCCGAATGCCAAGCTAAATCCGCAAAGGACCCAAACAAGGGTAATTACCCCCATACAGATGAAACTTTGAAGCATGGTGGAAATGACACTTTTCTTGTTTACCATTCCTCCATAGAAGAAGGAAAGACCTGGGGTCATTAAAAGAACAAGACCTGTTGCTGCTAGCATCCAAGCCGTATCGGCACCGCTTAAGTTCGGATCAACGGTGACCTCTCCTCCTGATGAAACATCGAGTAAGCTCACAAGAGCCACGATGATCAGGATGGAGAATCCTGGAATCCATTGTTTTCTCATTTTATGTAATTTGGTTCGACTATAGCTAATTGAATAGCTTAAAAAGTTAAGTATTACATAAAATAGAAGAATATAGGATTAAAAATTACCCTGATATCAAATAAATCTATGAAAACGATTGAAAAGAAGTCTATTCCTTCGAGGCTAAAAGTTCCTTTAACTCATTTAGTTCATCTCGCAAACGAGCAGCTTCTATAAAGTCCAGCTCTTTGGCTGCTTTTTCCATTGATTTTTGAGTCTTCTGCAGCATTTTCTCTAAGGCAGGTTTTTCCATATATGCCACAACAGGGTCTGCCGCCAATGAAGTCTCTTCAGATTCTACATAGTAATTTTTAGCACCTTTCTTGGAGTCAGCTACTGAGGTCTGATCCATAATGGCTTCTTTAGATTTCTTCACCGTTGTAGGAACAATACCATGTTCTTCATTGTAGGCCATTTGAATACTGCGTCTTCGATTGGTTTCATCAATAGCTGTTCTCATAGAATCAGTAACCACATCTGCATACATGATCACACGACCGTTTTCATTTCGCGCTGCACGGCCGATGGTCTGAATCAATGACCTTTGATTTCTCAAGAAACCTTCTTTATCTGCGTCTAGAATGGCAACAAGTGAAACTTCCGGTAAATCGAGTCCTTCTCTTAAAAGGTTTACACCAACCAAGACATCAAAAAATCCTAATCGAAGCTCACGAAGAATCTCGACTCTATCAAGAGTGTTTACCTCTGAGTGAATATAGCGCACTTTAACTCCTGCTCTTTCCATGAATTTGGTGAGTTCCTCGGCCATTCTCTTAGTAAGTGTGGTAACTAAAACACGCTCTTCTTTTTTGACTCGATCGTCAATCTCTTCCAGAAGATCATCAATCTGATTGGCAGAAGGTCTCACATCAATTTCAGGGTCGAGGAGGCCAGTTGGTCGAATGATCTGTTCAACAACCTCTCCGCCCGTTAACGTCAATTCATAATCTGCAGGAGTTGCTGACACATAGATGACTTGATTTGTAAGCCCCTCGAACTCATCGAACTTCAAAGGTCTATTGTCTAATGCAGAAGGAAGCCTGAAACCGTATTCGACCAGATTTTCTTTTCTAGATCTATCACCTCCCCACATAGCTCTCACCTGAGGAACAGTTACGTGACTTTCATCAATGACCATCAAATAGTCTTCTGGGAAATAATCAAGCAGACAGAATGGTCTCTGTCCTTTCTGTCTTCTATCAAAATAGCGAGAGTAGTTCTCTACACCAGAGCAATAACCGAGCTCGCGCATCATTTCCATATCGAACTCAGTACGCTCTTTTAATCTTTTGGCTTCTAAGAATCGCCTATCATCCTCGAATTGATTTAGCCTCTCTACCAAATCGTCTTGAATTTCATGAATGGCCTGGTGTAATTGGTCTTTACCTGTTACGAATAAATTAGCTGGGAAAATGGTGATGATTTTCTCATTTGAGATTTTCTTTCCAGTTATAGGGTCGATCCTTTGAATGGCCTCAATTTCATCGCCCCAGAAATAAATGCGATAAGCAAAATCTCCATAAGCAATGAATATGTCTACTGTATCTCCTTTTACTCTAAATGTTCCTCGCTTGAATTCTGCCTCGGTTCTCGAATAAAGGATATCGACAAGAGCGAAGAGTAATTGATTTCTGGCAACAATATCTCCAACCTGGAGTCTCACCACATTTTTACCAAACTCCTCTGGGTTACCTATACCATATATGCACGATACAGACGCAATGACAATAACGTCTCTTCTACCTGTAAGCAATGAAGAAGTAGCACTCAGCCTGAGTTTTTCAATCTCATCATTGATGGAAAGATCCTTTTCTATGTAGAGATTGGAGGTAGGAATAAATGCTTCGGGCTGATAATAGTCGTAATAGGAAATAAAGTACTCGACAGCATTTTCAGGAAAGAACTGTTTAAACTCTCCATACAATTGAGCGGCCAAGGTTTTGTTATGGCTTAAGATCAATGTAGGCTTTTGAACCTTTTCTATCAGGTTAGCCACTGTAAATGTTTTACCAGTACCCGTAGCGCCTAATAGCACTTGCCCAGGCTCACCTGCTTCTACACTTGCTGCTAATTGTTCAATGGCTTTGGGCTGGTCGCCCATTGGCTCAAATTGTGAAGTGAGTTTGAAATCCATAGTCTATTCTCCAAAGTATATAGACTGGTTCAAAGAAAAAATAGTTCAGCTTATTGATTCCAAATCTCCCAAGCTTTTTCAGCTTGGCCATGTAGCATTTCTAATCCATTCTTTACCCAACAACCAGCATCAATTCCTTTTTGCATAAATGCAGTAATTAAAGGATTGTATACTAGATCAAATAAGTAGTGGTTTGGAGTAAGATGCTCGAAGGGTAGGTTAGGGAGCCCTTCAACTTTTGGGTGTGTGCCGAGCGGTGTGGTGTTAATAATTAGTGACGAGGTGATAAAGTGATGAGGTGATGAGGTGAGGTCATCGTATGAAATGGCAGCTTCGGAAACTTTTCGTGATACGAATTGATACTTTATACCTACGTCTTTCAAAACGTGTTCTACTGCTTTAGAAGCACCGCCTGTACCTAGAATAAGTGCTCTTTCTGGTATTGGGTTTGGTCCTATGAATTTGACCAGTGAGTCTTTAAAGCCGTAATAGTCGGTGTTGTAACCGGTTAATTTTCCTCCATCAATTCTAATCGTATTGACAGCACCAATATCTTTTGCTGTTGGTTCGATATCATCTAAGTATTCCATTACCTGTTCTTTGTAAGGAATAGTGACATTGAGACCCACTAAGTCGGGGTTTGATTCTAATAAGCCTTTTAACTGTTCAATTGACTCAAGCGGGTGTGCCTTGTAAGAAGCATCTGATATACCTTCTTTCTCGAACTTTTGAGTAAAGTATCTTTCAGAAAAGGAATGTGATAAAGGATAGCCGATCAGGCCGAATGCTCTCATGATTCTTTAGGACTGATATATGCTGCTAATCTATCAATTCCTAATACGAGTAAAAAACCAAACGCAGCAAAGGCTATTGCCTCTAAAAAGAAAGGTTCTGAGCCAGACTTCTCCAAAAATTCATTTGGAAGTACATTCACCTGAAAAAGCGGTTTGATTTCACCATGTCTATCAATGTAGGTTTCTATGGTTTCTTTCCAAGGCCAAACCTTGTTCAACGAACCAATCATAAAGCCAGATAGCAAGCCTACAGTGAGATTATGGTACTTATTAAAGAGCCAACTGACCAATCGGGCAAAACTCAAAATGCCAACGATACAGCCGAGCGCTAGAAAGATCAAGTCCGCAATTCTAAAGTCCTTTAAGGCCGACATGACATATTCGTACTTACCGAAAAGTAACAGAATGAAAGAACCTGATATGCCCGGAAGAATCATAGCACAAATAGCTACGGATCCGGCAATGAACATGAACCAAGGAGCATCAGGGGTCTCAGCAGGAGTGGTAGCCGTAATAAAATAAGCGATGGCAACACCAATAAACATGGCTATAACTACTCCGAAATTCCATTTCTTGATTTCTCTCAGAATGATCAAGGCGGATATAATGATCAATCCAAAAAAGAATGACCAGACTTGAATAGGGTAACTTTCTAGTAGGAAAGTAATCAGCTTAGCAAGCGATAACACACTTGTGGCAATGCCTCCAAATAGTACTAAAAGGAATGTTCCATTTACGTGTTCCCACAAGGCTTTGATCTCAAACCTTCTTAGTAACTGAAGGGCTTCGAGGTCAATGCTTTTAATGGAGTTGAGCAGTTTCTCGTAGATACCAGTAATAAAGGCAATGGTGCCACCCGAAACTCCAGGTACCACGTCAGCACCGCCCATGGCAATACCCTTCAGGTATAGCAGTATATAGCCTGCTAGATTCTTCATTATTTCTGATTCAAGAAGTGATCGAAAGTATCACCTCTAAGACCAAGTCTAAGTGTTTCAAGAGGAATAACTTCTTCAGGACCAATGTTTCCTAGATTCACATTAGCACCCATCAACTTGATAAAGAATACTTGTTGCGCTTTCTGAGGAGCTTCCCAGATGATTTTTTCAAAAGGAATCTTTGTCAAAATTTCCTGAACCAAACCTGAGCGCACTTCGCCTGAAGATCTAAAGAGGCCAACATTACCCGCTTCTCGTGCTTCACCGATTACTTTCCAAGCACCAGCATCAAGCTCTTTTTGCATTAACTCGATCCATTTATATGGAGGAATGATCTTCTCGGCATCCTTAGATCCAACTTCCGAAAGAACTGTTACTTGGTCTTTCAATTTCGTGATGTACTCACATTTTAAGTCATGATCTAATTCGATTGAACCGTCAGAGACCTCAGCAAAAGGCATGTCGTACTTATCGAGTACTTTTCTATAGTCGTCAAATTGATTTCGAACAATGAATGCTTCGAAAAGAGTACCACCAAAATAGAATGGGATACCTGCTTCTCTATATACATTAAGTTTTTCATCGAGATTTGGCGTTACATAAGAAGTAGCCCATCCCAATTTGACGATATCTACATAATCGCCACAAACACTGATAAAGTCTTCTGCTTGTCTTACACTTAGGCCTTTGTCCATGGCCATGGTAAATCCTTTGTCCCGAGGTTTTTCAGTTCTCTCAGGTACGTCAGTCAAAAAGTAGTGCATCTAGTCGTTTTTTCTGAATTGATCGATGATCTTGAAAAGAGCCTTTTGAGTTTCGAGTTTAGGAAAGAACTCGAATAGCACCTCATGATTATCGAAGTCCAAAATTAGTGCATTTTCTAAAAATGTGAAGGCTTCTTTGTAATGTCCTGCTGTGATTTGATAAACTACCATGCGATAAAGCAGGTCAGAATCATCAGGACTTTCCTCTAAACCGTTCTCAATCAGCTCAATGGCTCTTGAATAATCTCCTTGGTCGAAGTAGATCATAGACCAGTCCAACCAAATTTCTTTTTGCTCTGGCTCTAGTAAAGCGGCTTCTTGATAAGCTTCTTTCGCTGAAACAATATTTCCTGTATTGAATTCAGCTCCTGCTATAGCTAACCAATAATTGGTGTTTTCAGGATCAAGCTTTAAGGCTTTATTCAGAAAATGAATGGCTTCATAGTATTTCTCCTGGGCAGCTAAGCAGCACCCAACTCCATACCAAGCATCTTCATAAAACTGATCTACCTTGGCTGCTTTACGATAGTATTTGATGGCGTAATCATACTCTTCCATCTTTTCGTAGGCAGCACCAATGCAGCAGAATACTTCAGCAGAAGGGCCTTCATTTGTCTGAGTATTTTTATAGGCCTCGAGGGCATCTTGATACCTTTCAAGGTTCATTAAACTATTACCTAGATTGAACCAGGCAGAAGCAAACGTATCGTCAATTACCAAGGCATAGTCATATGCTTTCAAGGCTTCTTCAAATCTTTCGAGTTTGTTGAGTACAATTCCCAAGTTATACCAAGCGTAAGCTGAATAAGGATCTTTATCAATAAACTGTTGGTAGTAAGCCACACTATCTTCAAGCTTACCAGTAACATCTAAACAATAGGCTAGTTCGTACAGCGCATTTTCGTGGTTGATGTTTTCTTCAATGGCTTCCTTGTAGTATTCAATTGCCTCAATGTATTTGGCATTGGTCTGATATGTAAGACCTATATTATATAGGACTTCAGATTTGTCCTCAGCCATTTCTAAGGTGCTTTCTAAGAGCTCTACGGCTTTTTGATATTCTCCTAATATAGAGTAGATATTTCCTTTGATAGTGATCAAGTCAAGGTCGCTCGGATTGAGGTTTTGAGCGTCTTCAATCACCTTGAGTGCTTTCGGGTATTCTTCCTTGCCAATGTAGCATTGGGCTAGTAGAATACTGATCTCAGAGCTAAAAGGATATTGCCCTAAAGCCATTTTACCAGCTTTGATTCCTTTTGCGAAATTAAAATGTTCTATGTAGTGCTGAACGATGGTCTCAAACTCTGAGACGTCAAAAAACTGGAAACTATTGTTCTTGAGTTGTTCTTCGAATTTCTTAATCAGCCCGCGTTCCTCTTCCCTGCTCGGATAATCTTCGTGCATTGACAATAATAGGTTTATTCAAAATAGTGAAATCCAATACCAAAACCTTCTGGTTCCAGATAAAATTTCAATTATCCTTTTTACTCCCACAACTTATGCGGGCGGCAAATGTAGTTATTCTATTGAAAAACAGAAAGTTAAAGTGAATGAGCTTTTTTAAGCTCTGATGCAGCCCAGTCTAATGTTTCGTCAAGTGCTCTAAATTTGAATTGAAGAGCCTTCACGATTTTCTGATTGTCGAAGTGAAAATTGGTCATAGAAATGAGGGCAGTTTCCTTCGTGATCATAGCTTGACTTCTGGTGATTCTTGATCGGATCCATTCAAAGAAAACGGCCATTTTCAACATCCAGGCTGATGGCACTTTTGAAGGACCTTTTTTATCGAATCGTTGTGCAATGGCGCCAAAGAACTTTTTGTACGAAGTTGAGTCTGCATTGACAATAAATCGCTCATTTTGAACATCACTTTCTAATAGCTGTAGTACAATAGAAGCCAAATCACGAACATCGACATAATTGGCACTGCCTGCCGGGCAGAATGACTTTTGATCATACGCATACTTGAAAACAGAAGTGCTTCCTGTATTTGACCATTCCCCTGGACCTAGAACAAGTGATGGATTAATAATCTTGACATTGAGTCCTTCTTCTGACCCACGCCATACTTCTAATTCCTGATAGTACTTAGAACGGGCGTAAATAGAATCGAATGAATTTCCTTCCCATCTGTCCTCCTCAGTAAGGCTTTCTTTATCTGGGTTTCTACCTATGGCTGCAATGGAGCTTACATGTAGAAAATTCTTCACTTCAGACCTCAATACGGCATTGATTAGATCGGCAGTTCCCAAAACGTTGGTTTCATACATTCTTTTTTCCCAACGTTTATCGAATGAGATGATGGCGGCAGCATGAACTACAGCGTCAATTCCATTGAGTATATCATCCCAAAAGATCGCATTCCCAATTTCTCCATCCACCCATTCAATTTGATCTTGAATATCTTCCAAGAGCTGAAAGCTAGAAGTAGCTCTTTTAGTAGCTCTCACTGAATGACCGTTGGACAGAAGCTCTCGGCAGACGTAACTTCCAACTAATCCTGTTGCTCCTGTAACAAGTACTTTCATATTAAAGTGAATTATTCAAGAGCTCCATTCTCAGTAATTTATCCCAGTATTTGGTGGTTTTAGCCTGTTTCAGAAGGTCTATGTGTCCCATATTGTGACAATCAGTCCCTACCATTTTAACAACACCCATATCAATCAGTCTTTCAGCAAATTTTTGGACTGGCTTCGAATAACAACCTGTTAGCGAAACTGCGTTTAATTGAAGAATGATGTCTCTGTCTATAAGCTCTTCAACAAGCTGTTTGTTCTCTTGAAGATACAGATATCTCTCCGGGTGTGCATAGACCATTTTGTAGCCCTTCATGCTCAAATGAAAAGAAGCTTCTTTCAATTCAGGAGGTTCATTGATAAATCCTGTTTCAACAAGCACGTAGTTATCGCCAAATGTTAGCAGCTCCTCTCCATCTTTCAGCTTTTGCATAAAATGCTCATCGAGATAGTATTCAGTGGCTGCTTCCATTTTCAACGAGATTCCATTATCAGCAATGGCTTTCTGCATTTTCTTGAGACCGCCAAGAATGGTTTCAGGAGTGTTGTCGTAAGAACCCCACATGGTATGCGGAGTTGTAATGATCTTCTCATAGCCCATCGCCTCAAATTCTCTTAGAATATCAAGTCCTTCTTGCACACTTTGAATCCCATCATCAATGGCAGGAACTAAATGTGAATGGATATCGACTTTTAATTCTGAAAGAGGAGGTAAATCAGGCTTCTTTTTGAAAAATGAAAATAGACTCAAATCAGATCAGTATTAGACTGCTCAAATGTATCGAAAAGTTCTTCTAATTCTCAACTCTGGAAGAACTCCCATGATGAATCAATTCAAAATCATGTTGTTAAGATGATTCATTGTAAATTTGTGGTCTTTATGGGAGGATACGAAACCAGAAATTTGACTAAGGATAAGGCGGTAATGGTGGCGCTTATTAATCGAGAACAACCAGAAGAAAAAGTGGTAGAGTATCTCGATGAGCTTGCCTTTTTAGCTCAAACACTTGATCTCAACGTGGTGAAGTCATTTACACAGAGGCTTGACAAACCTGATATTCGATCTTTTGTAGGTAAGGGAAAGCTAGAGGAGATACAGACTTACATTAAAGCAGAAGAAGTACAGGTGATCATTTTTGATGATGATTTATCTCCCTCTCAACTCCGTAATTTGGAGAAGGAGCTAAAAGTAAAGATCTACGATAGGAGTTTATTAATCCTCGACATTTTCCTTCAAAGAGCTCAGACTGCGCAAGCTAAGACACAGGTTGAATTAGCCAGATCAGAATATCTTCTTCCGAGATTAACTAGAATGTGGACTCACCTTGAAAGGCAACGTGGCGGTACTGGTACTCGGGGTGGTGCCGGTGAGAAAGAAATTGAGACGGATAGGCGTATGATCCGTAATCAGATCACTGTTCTGAAAAAGAAACTCGAAAAGATCGAGAAGCAAAATGAAGTACAGCGAAAGTCTCGTAAAAATGTAGTTAGAGTGGCATTAGTGGGTTATACTAATGTGGGTAAGTCTACTTTAATGCGCTTATTGACCAAGGCTGATGTATTAGCAGAAGACAAGCTCTTTGCAACTGTAGATGCTACGGTAAGAAAGGTTGTTTTAGAACAGATACCTTTCTTGTTATCTGACACAGTAGGTTTTATTCGTAAACTGCCGACTAACTTGATCGAGTCGTTTAAAAGCACATTGGCAGAATCACTTGAGGCAGATATCTTATTACATGTGGTGGATGTCTCTCATCCCTACTTTCAGGATCAAATGGAGACGGTTAATCAGACACTCCAAGACATTGGTGCAGGAGAGAAACCAACCATACTTGTTTTCAACAAGATCGACCAATTCAAAGAGTTTGATGAGGAGCTCTTAGAAGAAATGGACAACCCTCCTCCAACCTTGCAAGACTTGAAAAAGACTTATTTCAGTAAAGGTGAACATGACGCTGTATTTATCTCGGCAACCGAGAAACAGAACATGGATGAATTTCGTCAAGTATTGATGGAGAGAGTGAAGAAAAGGCATTATCAGATTTTCCCTAATTATCTCCAAGACAGCTATTACTAGGCCTTTGGCCCCGTAGTTCAATGGATAGAATAGAAGTTTCCTAAACTTTAGATGCAGGTTCGATTCCTGCCGGGGCTACTAATTCTCATTTACATTCATATAAGAGTAGCCCATCTGATCTAGCGTCATTAAAGCAGTTTTAGCGGAAACTGCTAAGTCAATTTCTTTAGACACCTGATCAAATGGCACATTTCTAAAAGCTAGAACCTGGGCACAGACGTAAAATTCTACTCCCTGCTTCTTCATGATCTTGATGGCTTCGAGGTTAGGATTGTCAACTCCATATTTCTCCTTATAAACCTCGTTGTTCAAAATGCCCCAAATGGCACTGCCGTGTATGACAACGGCAGTTTCAAGTTTTCTCTTTGGTACTCCGTTCGCAATATTAAGATTGTAGGATCTGGCCACCTCCAAAAGAGGACCCATTATTTCAGTGGAATCTTTGACACCGTCTGTTACGTCAATAGCCATTTTATAACTGAGGCTTTTATCGTATTTCAACACTTTAGTTTTTGTTTTTACAACACCCACCCAAGGATGAAAATCGAAAACTGGATAATCTACTCTACCATCGAGGTGAGGAGGTAACTGAGCAAATACAAATGAAGGAATCAATAGCAGTACGAGAAGGGCAAAGAATTTTTTCATACCAAAAGTTAAGCATTTAAATTCAGGCATATTTAAAATTCAGAATGTTCGAAGGTCCAGATTATCCTAAACCCCTTGAAGAAGATCAATTCGATCAATGGCTAGCAGAGGGGAGAGAGTTGAAAATCAACTATGACTATATGCTCATTATTTGGGACTCATTCGAAGAGAAGTATGCACCAGTTTACGTAGAAGACAGAGCTAAATTCAAGGAGTATGAACACTTTGGAGAATCTGTCAATTCGGAGACAATTGTAGCCATTTATGACCTTTATTCTGAAGCTAGAATTCAGTCTGGCATATGATTTGACTATCAGTGCTTTGAGAAGTGAAAAAAAATGAATTTTTTTGCGCCCGCAAGTAGGGTACTTCACAGCCTTACTGTATAACATCCAACAACAAAAAATCGAACGGTCCGAATGCCTACCGAAAGGTTTCCATTCGTCTAAAGATTTACTCGATTCATCGAATATCAACCGCTTCAACCTCCAAACCTTATTGTTTTAATCTCACGAGAATAATTGAGAGAATTAAAGAGTAATACTGTGTCCAATTCATTGGGTTCATACGGGAGGTATGTTCCTACGGCACACTATTCTCTAAACTTTCTTAAGGTTTTTAAACGACTTTTTACCCTAGTTGTGCTGATTGCGGGACTATCTCAATCATTTGAACTTAAAGCCCAAGACCCCAATCTGTTCTATTACATTTCTGACGGTAACAATACACTTTATACCATCAATAGAAATACTGGTGCTATCACAACTATTGGCGCAACTGGAGTGGGAGTCATTGAGGCCATTGCTTATTATCCAATACCTACCAACCGGACTCTATATGCGGCAAATGCAAGTACATTCGGAACACTGAACAGAACTACAGGTGTTTACACCCAAATAGGAGAGATTGATGGCGGAGGGACTGCTAACGGTTCAGCAGGTGCTCAAAGCTTAAATGATGTGGATGGTTTAATGCTTGATGCTCAGTCTCTCATCATGTGGGCTGTAGAAAGAAATAGTGGTGCACCTGATCTTTTATTCCAGATTGATATTACTACAGGACTATTTGTAGCGGATGCTTTCGGTTCAGGAGTTGATTATCTAGAGATCACCGGAGAAAGTATCAATGTGGATGTCGATGACTTGGCAGTTGACCCTTCTTCAGGGGAGATTTATGGAGTTACTAATAGCGGTGGTTCTGGAGATGCGCTCTTTAGGGTGAATAAGGCTACTGGAATATTCGAATTTGTGGCTACTCTTGGCGATTCTGACATCGAAGGCTTGTCTTTTAGCAATGACGGAAGGTTGTATGGCTCTAAAGGATCAGGAGATGAAGACTTAATTGAATTCGATATTACTACCGGTGCTGTTTTGAATAGATTCGAGTTTACATCAGGTAGTGATGTAGAAGGATTAGCAGCTCTAGTAGCAGATGCCAATGAACTTTCTGGTACCGTTTACAATGATTTAGATACAGATGGAGTTCGTGATGGAGGAGAGACTGGGATTCAGGGAGTAACAGTTTACTTATACCTAGATGCTAATGGAGACGGCCAGGTGGATCCAGAAGATACTCGAATTCAGAGTACAGTAACTGATGTTAATGGAGATTACGCTTTCTTCTATGCAACTACAGGTACTCTTCTAACAACAACAGAGTTTACATCATACCCTTCAGGTTTTTCATTGACTACAGATAATGTGGAATTGGCCGCATTTACAGATGCAGTGAATTTCGGTGAGTCCGATACCAATAATAATTTCGGTCTTGCCACAGGTGTCGATTGTGATGGAGATGGTCTAAGTGATTTTGAAGAAGGCTTTGGTGATTCTGATGGTGACGGTATCCTTGATCAGTGTGATCTTGACTCAGATAATGACGGTATTCTTGATAGCGTAGAAGGGCCAAGTGATTTCGATGATGACGGTATTCCAAACTACCTAGATAGAGATTCTGACGATGACGGTATCCCAGATGCCATCGAAGCAGAAGGCGGTTCTGCTCCTCCAGAATATGTGGCTTCTCAAGGTAATGTCGCAGGTGTTGATACGAATTCGAATGGTATTGTTGATTCGCGCGAGAGTCTTGCCCTAGATGGTACTACTATTGCTGCCAACCCAGATTCTGATAATGATGGTTTCAATGATGTATTAGATCTAGATTCTGATAATGATGGTATTCTTGATATCCGTGAAGCGGGGGCTTCGACTGATGCGGATAATGATGGCCAAATTGATGCATTTGTAGACGCTAATGGCAACGGTTATGATGATAATTTAGAAACCAGTCCATTGCCAATACCGAATACTGATTCTAGCTATGAAACAGCCAATGGATTAACGCTAAGGCCTAATTACATCGATCAGGATTCTGATGCAGATGGTATAGACGATACTCGCGAAGGATATTCAACTACAGGTTACCTCTTTCCTTCAGTAATTGAAGATGTTGATCAGGATGGTATCATAGATTTTTGGGATACATCTTCCGGCCAAACGCCAATTACTCCATACGATAATGACTCTGACGGATTACCTGATTATATAGATGAAAACTCTGATAATGATACAGAATCTGATTTTATAGAGGGGAATGATGCCAATTTTGATGGTATAGCTGATACTGCGAATTCTGGGCTTGATGATAACAATAATGGAATCGATGATGCCTTTGACACTAATTGTGTGGGTGGTACATCTTCATTTTTCGCCTCTGGAGATTATGCAGAGGAGGGCGGCTCAGTGAATACAGGGAGTAGCGATCTAGAATTCAATGACGATGGTGGAACCAACCAAGAGGTAGGCGTTTACTTTCCGAATATCACACTCGACCAAGGGGCAGATGTCGGAAGCGCTTATGTCCAATTTCAAGTTGACGAAAGTCAGTCTGGTGCGGTGACGATAACTATTGAAGGTCATTTAACAAATGACGCTCAAGATTTTGATGCCTTGAATGATGTAGTGGGACGTTCAAGAACTACTGTTTCGGCTACTTGGAATCCAGTTGATTGGCCAACTGTTGGTCAGGCCAATGAAGATCAAAGAACTGTCGATATATCAGCCATCATTGAAGAAATCATCGGACAAGCAGGCTGGGTAAATGGAAATGATCTTGTATTGATCTTTTCAGGAGCTACAGGCGCTGGTAGAAGAACAGCTGAAAATAATCCAACTCTTGTCATTACTGAATCAAATGGGATGGCCACCACAGTATGTTCAACAAATGTGAGCCTACCAGATGAAGACAGCAATGGAGAGTATGATTTCAGAGAGACATTAGCAGAGGACTCAGATTTTGATGGTGTTCCAGATGTTGACGATATCGATGATGATAATGATGGAATTCTTGATGTAGATGAAGGCTGTGCCACTCAGAGTATTGCAGCAGGTAATGCAACAAGTGCAATTGAAGTAGTGGCTAGAGTAGAAGATGAGGCAGACGGTATTGACGGTGAAAATGGGAATTTTGCTAGGTTCAGAGATGATGGAGCCACCATGGATGTTACTTTAAGAGGAGGAGCAGTAGTGGCTTCTGGTACTGAGATAACAGTTAGGGCACAAAAAAGGAATGCTGATGCCCTTAATAGAATGCAAGTTCTTGAATCTACTAATGGCACGGATTTCACCAATGCTGTAACATTTTCATTTACTGATGAGGATACCTATGAAAATAAAGTCTACACCCTTTCAATAGATGCTACACATATTCGGATTATTTACTTAAGAGATGGTGGAGATCTAAGGGTTGATAATGTCTCTTATGCAGCCTTCTCTGGCTTTATTTGTGATGACACAGATGGCGATGGAATTCCAGATAGATTAGATCTTGACTCTGATAACGATGGTATTTCTGATATCATTGAAGCTGGTGGTGTAGACACTGACAATAATGGACGCGTAGATAATTATACAGAGGGTGCTTTCAATGATGGACTCGCAGAAGTATTTGAAACAGGAATAGCAGATCAATCTAATCAACCACTTACAGATTCTGATAACGATGGTATTAGAGATAATCTTGATTTAGACTCAGACAATGATGGTATTCAAGATATCATAGAAGCAGGTGGTGTTGATGCAGATGGCAATGGTGTCGTAGATGACAACACAGACACCAATAATAATGGCTGGGCTAATACTTTCGATAGCGCTAATGGTGGCTCAGTATTGGTCGATACTGATACAGACAGCGATGGCTTACCTAATAGAATTGATATTGATTCTGATGGTGACGGTATAGTGGATTTGATTGAATCACAGGCTACAACGGGTACTCCTATCATTCCATCTGGTACCGATTCGGATAATGATGGTATTGATAACAATTTCGATCCGGATAGTGGTAACAGCCTTACGACTCCAGTTGATACGGATAATGATACCATACCAGATTACCTAGATACCAATTCAGATAATGACAGTTTCTCTGATACCTTGGAAGGATGGGATACCGATGGTGATTTTGACGCTGAAACTGTACCTGTTGGAACTGATACGGATGGTGATGGATTGGATGACGCCTACGATACTGTTTCAGGACCTAATTCGACTACGAATGTTTACAATAACCAAGACGCCAATGATTTTCCTGACGTGACCACCTCAAGTGATACCTCTGAAAGAGACTGGAGAGAGGTTAATGCAACTGATACAGATGGAGATGGTGTCCCAGATAATATTGA
Organism: Roseivirga sp.; assembly: GCA_965267365.1. GTDB lineage: Bacteria > Bacteroidota > Bacteroidia > Cytophagales > Cyclobacteriaceae > Roseivirga. Next base: position 428,339 of record OZ253951.1, read on the forward strand.
TATCGATGATGATAATGACGGTATTCTGGATATTAATGAAGGCTGCATTGATGAGGTAGTAGCCGGTGGAACGGCAACTGCTGCTTCAGTAGTTGTTTCAGATGTAGCTAATATTGCTAATGCCATAGATGGTGATGATGGAACTAGAGCTGATTTCAATAACAACAATGCCACATTAGAAATTGAATTGCGATCTGGAAATATTGTTGGATCTGGTACTGCAATCACAATTAGGGCTCAAAGAAGAGAGGATGATACTCAGTTTATTGTTACTGAATCCATAGATGGAATCACATTTACGAATGCGGTAACCTATTCATTCGCTGATAGAAGAGTGACAGAAAATTTCATTCATTTACTCTCTTCAAATGCTATAGACATTAGAATTCAAGCCATTAACTATGATGGCGATATTCGACTATTCGAAGTAAGCTATGCAGGCTTTACATTCTGTCCTGGCAATGATACTGATGGTGATGGAGTACCTAATCATTTAGACTTAGACTCTGATAATGACGGTATCTTAGACATCATCGAGGCTGGTGGCATTGATACAGATCAGGACGGAAGAGTTGACGATGACACTGATGGTGATAACGATGGTTGGGCCAACACATTTGATTCTGATAATGGAGGTACGGCTTTAGCTGATCCAAATTCTGATGGAGATAGTTTCCAAGATCGAATTGATATTGATAGTGACGGTGATGGAATTGTTGATCTGATAGAATCGCAAGTTACTTCAGGGAGTCCGAATAGGCCGCTTGGAAACGATGATGATGGAGATGGAATAGATAATGTATTTGACATAGATAGCGGTGGCACACCAACCAACCCTGTCAATACGGATGGTACAGATAATCCTGATTATTTAGATACAGATTCAGATAATGATGGTCTTCTAGATAGCATGGAAGGATGGGATAATAATGGCGATTATACGGTCGATGTAAGTCCTTCAGGAACTGATACTGATGGTGACGGTCTTGATGATGCTTATGACAACTTGAGCTCCCTTTTGCCTACTCTAAATGTTTCAAATGGTCAAACCGCCAATTCATTCCCAGATGTTTCAACAGTTGGTAATACAACTGAAAGAGATTGGAGAGAATCTAATTTTACAGATTGCGAACCTGGAGATGTGAATTCAAATCTACTGTTCTGGTTAAGAGCAGATGATGGCGGAGCCAATTGGCGAGATATCTCAAATAACTATAGTAGTCTGACAGGTACTGGTTCTCTATTCACCGGCTCATCGATTAATTTTAATCCAACAGTCGCTTTTGGAGGCTCGAATTACTACACTACCAATCTAGCAGTTGATGCCTCTTCAAACTCTGATTTAGCGGTTATTGCTGTATACAGACCAAGTAGTACTGATGCAGGCGCAGTATGGGGTGAATCTAACGGAGGTAGTTTTTCAAGGTATATTCTTGATGGATCAGGAGGTGACAACTCATCCGTTAGTAATGGTACGCCTATGAGCGAAAGCGATATTTCTGGTCTTTTCGAGAGTGGACAGGTGACTCTTGCTAGTGTCATTTTCGATGAGGATCAATCCAATGGATCAAGTGTTAGAATCAATGGTGAAAACGCATTGACCTTTACTGCTAATCAAGACGGTCAAGCTGCAAATAACTTCCAAATTGGAGCTATTGGAGATGACACAAATCCATTTACTGGAGATTTAGCTGAGATCATTGTTTACAACCAACTATTGGCTTCTTCTAACGACCTCAGACAAATCGAGAGTTATTTAGCCATTAAATACGGAATCACTATGGCTGGTGCAACTACCGGAGATTACCTATTCTCTGATGGTAGTACAGTTTGGGATGCTGATGAGGTGGCTGGATTCCAAAATAACATAGCAGGAATTGGAAGAGACGATGCATCATGCCTCAATCAATTACAATCAAAGAGTATTAATTCAGATGCGATTGTAACCATAGGTGTGGATGATAATGGGGATGGTCTTGAAGGTTCGAATGCAGCGAATGAAAGTAGTTTTGATAATGATTTATCTGCCTTGATCTGGGGGCACGATGGTGAAGACTTATATGATAATAGTGAGAATATTGACTACGATCCTATCCAAGTAAATAGTAGACTGAATAGAGAGTGGAGAGTTCAAAGAACTGGTTCAGGGTCAGAACAGGTGACAATAAGCTTTGATGTAAGCAGCCTTCTTGGGCCTACGGGTGTTGGAACAAACGATGAACAGCAAATTGTCTTGCTAACTGATGCTGATGGAGATTTTACCTCAGGCGCCAATTTGGTTAATCAATCATTGGTGGTCAATGATGATGGCACCGTTACATTTATTCTATCCACTTTTCCAGATGGTACTTACTTCACCTTGGGTTCTTCTGAGCCGGGTGCTCTTCCGATCGTTTTACTTTCATTTGATGCTACTCCAGAGGAGTCTTCGGTTGTCCTCAACTGGAAAACTGCTTCTGAAACCAATAATAGTTTCTTCAGATTGGAGAAGTCGAAGAACGGATTTGACTTTGAACCATTTGCTTACTTGGATGGTGCAGGTACTACATCTGAAATCAATTCTTATACCTATACAGATGAAAATCCTTTTAATGGATTGAATTACTACAGGTTGATAGATGTAGCCACTAATGGTGATGAGAATTCATCTGAAGTGGTTAGGGTCTTTATTGAATCTTCTCTTGAAGTTTCTAGTCCTTACCCGAATCCTATTAGAAAATCAGACCAACTCACTATTGATATTCCTTTTGGAGCCTCAGTTGAGAACCTTCATGTGATAGACATGAGAGGAATTCGAATTCCAATCAAACATGAGCTCAGCTCAACTCGCATCTTCATTCAAATGCCCCAAGCCTTAACAGGTATGCACGTGGTTCGCTTCAATATTGAAGAAAAAGTATTCCAGTTTAAGGTGTTGGTAAGAGATTAATACAAAGCTTTTAAATCTCCTCATTAAATAAAGAGGCAAAGATCTCCACTGTTTCTTGAGCCGCCTTAGTAGGGTCCAATGCGGTATCACTAATTCCTGAAATCACTCTGGAGATATCATGATCCACCTTGCCTTTATTGGCCCAAATGCGTGCTGGTGCAGCGGTTAAATAGGCGGAAAAGTTATGATGTCCAGAACCGGGTCTTTCTCCGATAATGTGAATTATGCCATGGCTGCTCTCCAAATTGGCTTTCCCGAAGAGAAGTTCGCCACATTGATAACCAGCTCTTACTCTGCCATTGGTAATCAAAGCCTTTTGATTGGAGATGGTTAGTCCTTGAGATTTTAATTCTTTCTTAAGCTCAATTAAGAAAGGAGTTAAATGATCATCATCCATAATTGCACGAGCATTTAGTCCATCTGAAATAATGATCTGCACATCTGGTGTATTCTGTTGCCAATTGGCCTTTATGTTCTCTAGTTTTAACTTCGAAAGAGCTGTCAATTCTTCCCCTGATTCAGGATGGTAGACATAATCTTGACGATTTTTTGATCTTGTACTTAACTCTACTTTACTGCCTACTGAAGCTACAAAGGCAGGTGTCATTTCTGTCCAAAGGCTTTCTTTAGCATCTTCATAGAGACGATTAACCTCCACCTCTAACTCCTTTGGTAAATCAGAATAACTATCCCCGTAACCTTCTGCAATTGGGACTCCTCTTTTGGTGATCTCTTCGATCTTTTCCCGACCTTCTTTATAAATGTCATCCTGAGATCTACTGTCTCCTTTCTTTTTCAAAAATTTAGAATAAACCCAAATAGGATCGCCAAAGTGTTCTGTAGGTTGACCATTCTCGTCAATTACCTCTATGGACTTAAAGAAATCCCACATTTGATCATTGATTTTGTATCCAAACTTTTCTCTCACCTTGACATGATTATTAAATGCTGTTGTCAAGTAGCTAAGCATTGGATCATTTTTGGTCGGAAGGGCCATCAGATAGGCAGGATTGGCTGGCATCACCTTTTCAATACACCAATCAAGATCTTCTAAGGTGACATCCATATGTAGAGTTGAGCAGATATCGAGCCCAATAGGAAGGCCATGTAACTTGCCCATTGCAGTGTCTTCAAGGCAAGTTCTCACTAATTGTTCTTTTGTTTTAAAAACCTCAGGACCGATAAAACCCGCTACATCGTTTACATGCACCCATGGAATATCTTCCTCATTTTTTCCCTTCGCCAACTCCAATTTGAGCGCTCTTAGGAAGCCATATTTTCTTGCTTCATGGACAACCATGTCAAAGCCCTCACCGTGGCCATTGGTGAAATCCGCACCTTGCCCCGTTTCCGCATAAAGTCCGTATTTGCCTTTTCTTTCTCGAGCATGTCTGAACATCTTATCAATGGTCACATCGAATGTCTGGTTAGCGTCAACCGTGCCCGCCAGACTTTGGAACCATATCCCTGTAGTTCCGGGCTGCATTTCTTCAACTCTAGATTGAATATCGATATGTGAGAGCACGCAATTAGGCATTACGTCTTCTAATTCAAATGTGACTAGAATATCATTTAGGGCCTTTTCAATAGCTGCTACTGATTCAGGTTCGCTAGATACAGGATTAGTACCTAGAACTAAATCGCCCACTGCATAGGACCAAGCACAGAATACTTGCCAGGAAATGTCATCGACATTATCGGTTGGAGAGTTAGGTTGAACCCTTGCACTCATGTATCCTTTGCTTCCGATCTTGCTTCCAGGAAGCGGGTTGAAGACCTTCTGACCGACAGTGATCAATTCCTCATTGTCCATTAATTTGACCGCACATGCTATGATGTCGCTTGTTAGGCCCGGCATGATGTCTTTTACCTCTTCTTCGCTAGCCTCAAAGATGAAGGATTTGAGCTCTTTCATCTTCCATTCTTTCACATGATCGAAGGATTTCTGATCTGTCGTTTGATTAATGAGCTCTTTAATTTCATCAGTGAATAAGGAATGCTCATGTAGGTCTTTTATGCGTGTTTCAGACAATAATGCTCTTGCTTGCTGTCTTGCTTTGTCGTCTTTTGCCGCTACTCCCAAAGTAGCATCACCTTCTTTAAATGGATTGGCCGAACCAATAATCTGTTGGTAAAGTGATTGATTCCATTGATTGGATGTTCTATTAATGAATTCAAAAATATCTTCTCCTTCAATGGATTCTTCTAAGTCTAATTGACTTTGTGACGACTTAAAACTGAATGAAGGAATGTAAGCCGAAGCGGCTGCCAACCCCATTAAATCTAAAAATGATTTCCGTTTCATATTGGAAGAGCTTAGGTAGTTTAAGATACTGGAATCGCCTCATTTTCCCATATTCTTTTCTCTAGAAGAGAATTTAGCTACCTTTGCGGTGCCTCAAGGGTTTCATCTTGCTTATTTGAGATGGATTAAAAGGGAATCAGGTGTAAGTCCTGAACAGTCCCAGCTGCTGTAATCCCACTTTTAGGTTTACTGACATATGCCACTGCTCCAATCGGATCGGGAAGGCTCAGTAAACAGGGAAAGTCAGAAGACCTGCCTTTGAATATGTTCACTAAACCGCTTTCTGAGGAAAAGCCAATAGTTATGAAAAGACGACAATTATGTATTCGTCAAACGAAGAATATATTCGTTTGGCCACTACTTTGGCTACTTATTACAGGTTGTCAGAGTGCATCTTCAGAAAGTTCTCAATCTACCGAGAATTCAACTTCAGTATTTCAAGATCAGATTACCATTGACCATGCAATTGGTTTTGATGTGGTATATCATTCCAACTGGAAGGAGTTGCTTTTATTCAGGCACTACAACGATTTTGCCGACACGGTCCGTTTTGCTTTGGTTTCGAATGGATCTAACAAAGTAGGCTTTGACGAAAGTCATACAATCGAAGTTCCTGTAAAAGGAATTGGAGCCCTCTCGACTACTCAATTAGGCATGTTTGATCTATTGGATGCACTTGATCAACTCAAAGCTATTGAAGTGAAAAGGTACGTACACAATCAAGAGATTATTAATAGAGTAGAGGCTGGTCAAATATCGGAATTAGCTCCAGCAGGTAAGCTAAATCTTGAGACAACAATTGCATCAGGTATCGAAGTGCTAATGGGTGTCGGGTATCCTAATTCTCAGAACGATGATTATCAGACCTTGCAGAATACCGGTCTTCCTGTGATTCTAAACGCAGATTGGCAAGAAACCTCTTTGTTAGGTAGAGCCGAGTGGATCAAATTGGTCGCAGTATTATTGAACAAAGAGGTAGAGGCGAATAAAATCTTTAACCAGATTGAGCAAGACTATAACCAAACGCTGAAATTGGTTGAAGAGAATGTTTCTAAAGGACCAAAAACAATCACTGGTTTAGCAAATGGAGACTCTTGGTATGTATCAGGTGGTAATAGTTTTGCCAATAACTTACTGAAGGTTGTTAAAGTGGATTATCCATGGTCTGAAACAGCTGAGACAGGTAGCATTCGTCTTGATTTTGAGACTGTCTACGAACAAGGTTTAACAGCTGAGTACTGGTTGGTTCCAAGCACCGCAAAAACTTTAGAAGAGATCATTCAAGCTGATAGTAGGTATGCAGATTTCAAATCCTACCAAGAAAAAAAGATTTATAACATCTATGGAAGATTTACTTCAGGTGGAGGAAATGATTACTACGAATCAGCCATAGTTGCCCCGCATATTGTCTTGAAGGACATGGTGAAAATCTTTCATCCAGAATTGTTGCCAGAGCACGAATTGGTGTATTACAATCAGTTGAATTGAGTAACCCCATCAATCATATAGACTCCGGCAGAAGGTGGAAGGGTATGGTCTTTCTGATTATTCTCGTTTCAGTTTTACTAGTATTAGATCTTTTCTTAGGGTCGGTAAGGATCCCTGTGGACGAAGTTTTAAGAATACTCACTACAGGGGCTTCTGAAAATCAGGCTTGGGAAAACATCATTTTAAAGATTCGTTTGCCGAGATCTTTAACTGCTATTTTGGCTGGAGCTGCTTTGGCATTGGGAGGCCTTCAAATGCAGACCTTGTTTAGAAACCCATTAGCTGGTCCATCTGTATTGGGGATCACAGCTGGGGCTAGTCTCGGAGTTGCGGCTGTAATGCTCGCATCAGGAAGTGCTGCTACTGCCTTTGCTATTAGGAATCTAGGAATTGGAGGAAGCTGGTTGATCGTTAGTGCTTCTTCTTTAGGAGCCTTAGCAGTACTGTTCATTATTCTCGCTATTTCATATAGAATTACGGATAATGTGGTCATGCTCATTGTGGGTTTGATGGTGGCCAATATCACCATTGCCATAGTTAGTATCTGGCAATACTTCTCAAATCCTGAACAGATTCAAGAATACATTTTATGGACATTTGGAAGCTTAGGCGGTGTAACTAATTATCAATTACAAGTTCTTGGAATAGTCGTATTAGTAGGAGCCTTATTCACCTTTTTCCTCTCTAAATCCCTCAATGTGTTGTTGTTAGGGGAGCAGTATGCAGCGAGCATGGGTCTAAACGTGAAAAGAGCCCGATTGGCAATCATTTTCACTACTAGTATCCTCGCAGGGGCTATCACTGGCTTTTGTGGTCCCATTGGATTTATCGGAATAGCCGTGCCTCACTTAACAAGAAGTTTATTAAACACCTCTGACCATAAGATCTTAGTGCCAAGCTGTTTGCTATTTGGTGCTGCACTACTCTTGTTCTGTGATATCATTTCTCAGGTGCCAGGAAGCTCAACAGTACTTCCGGTGAATGCCATCACCGCCATGGTAGGTTCGCCAATTGTTATTTGGGTCATAGTGAAAAGGAGAAACTTAAAAGCGAGTTTTTAATGCAGCAGCGAATGATCCATATCGATAATTTGGCAGTAGGCTATGATCAAAAAGTAGTATTGAAAGATCTAAGTCTTGAATTGAGAGCCAATCAATTGACTTGTCTTTTGGGAAGAAATGGCTCTGGTAAATCTACATTGATTAGGTCTATTTCAGGGGTTCAAAAGGCACTTGGAGGTTCTGTACAATTACGAGGGAAACCCTTAGCCAACTTTAGTCAGAAAGAACTGGCCAAAGAACTCAGCCTTGTTTTAACAGATAATCAAGCACCGGGTAATCTTACTGTATTTGCATTAGTGGCCTTGGGGCGATTCCCATACACTTCATGGATGGGGAAACTATCTAAAGAGGACAAGGAAATCATCCAATGGGCACTAGAGTCTACTGGTATGCTGGATTTTGCCAATCGCCATATTGGGGAATTAAGTGATGGCGAAAGGCAAAAAGTCATGATTGCACGTGCTCTAGCACAGCAAACAGACCTCATCATATTAGATGAACCTACGGCCCATTTAGACTCTCCAAATAGACTTGAAATCTTTCATTTATTGAAAGAGCTAGTATCAATATCAGGCAGGGCAATTTTGGTGTCTACTCATGATATTGATACCGCGCTACACTATGCTGACCAACTATGGTTAGTAAAAGATCATACCATTATTTCAGGCCTACCTGAAGATTTAGTCATCCAAGGAGAGCTTGAATCTGCCTTTTATCATGATGGTTTACACTTTGATTATACCAAAGGCCAGTTCCGCAAAATTTCAACAGAAAACAGAACCGATGTATCGGTGGTCGGAAATGAAGAGCTGTCTATTTGGCTCAAAAACGCATTAGAAAGAAATGGATTTGAGGTGACCAATAATGCTTCAATTCAAATCAAATGTTCAGGTGAAATGACTGATCCAACATTTGAAATAATAGGAAAAGACAACACTTATAAAACAATAGAAAAACTACTTATTCAACTAAATAATGGAGAAAATTAGACTCTCGTTAGGAAGCTTAGTATTGCTTCTTATCTCAACAATTGCAATAGCTCAAGAGGAAGAGCAAATGCGCGATTTAGGTCAGGTGGTGGTGAGCGGTAATCGCTTTGAAACCCCAATTGAGAAATCAGGAAAAGTTATTTATAAAGTTACTGCTGCGGAGATCGAAAAAACTGCTGGAAGAACTGTTGCTGATATTCTGAACACATTACCAGGAGTGAACATCGATGGAGTTTACGGAACTCCAGGTACAAACCTGAGCTATAACATTAGAGGCGGTAGAAATAGACATACGCTTATTTTAATTGATGGGCTTCCGGTTAATGACCCTTCATCTATCGCTAATGACTATGATTTAAGATTGATCAATGCTCGTGAGATTGAGTACATAGAAGTACTAAAAGGCGGGTCGAGCACACTTTATGGTACTAACGCTGCGGCAGGTGTGATTAATATCAAACTGAAAGAAGCAAGAACTGAAGAGCCTCAGTTAACTTTCTCTCAAGAAGTTGGATCGTTTAAATCATTGAACACCAGTGCTGATGTACAAGGCAAGACGGGTAATTTGAATTACTTAGCAGGTGGATCTTTCTCGATCAGTGAAGGAATTTCAGCAGCTGAAGACACAGACCCAACTACTGAATTCGGAAACGATGGTTTTCATAGATATACAGGTAGAACGAAGCTATCGTATGATTTTTCAGAGCAATTCTCATTAGGAGGTAATTTGAGCTATGAGAATTTTGTCTCAGACTATGATGGAGGAGCTTTCTTTGATCAAGACAATCAGTTCGACATTCGACAAGTCAGCTTCGGCTTAAACCCTAAACTGGATTATGAAGGTGGTAACCTCCAGTTAAAATTCAACTTTAACAGAATCAGAAGAGAGTTTATTTCTTCTTTCCCGTCAGTTTCAAAAGGACGTAACCTACAAGCAGATTTGAGTAACTCTTATGTCTTTGGTGACAACATCAAGACAATTATTGGTGTACAATATCAGGAGTTCAGCTTTGATCAAGGAGATGAAGAGCCAAGCCAAAATAACTTTGATCCATATGTGCATGTTTCGTGGGACGTAGTAGCAGGATTAACCTTGAATGGAGGTTTAAGATTGAACAACAATAGTGAGTATGGTTCTAACTTGGTCTACTCAATCAATCCTTCTTATTTATTCGATTTAGGTAATCAGAATAGATTGAAAGTATTTGGTAGTTATTCAACTGCCTTTGTTGCACCAAGTTTGTTCCAGTTATTTTCTAGCCTGTATGGCAACCCTAACTTAGAAGCTGAAGAAACTGAGTCTTTAGAAGGAGGAGTTTCTTTCTACTTGTCAAATAAATTGACAATTAATGCTGAATACTTCGAAAGAGAAGAGACCAATGCCATTGACTTTGTTTCGCTTTTTGACGACATGGGGAATTTTATAGGTGGAGAATACAGAAATGTGGAAGGTACTCGAGAGATCGATGGCATCGAGATTGACCTAACTTACCAGCCGACTGAGAATTTTAAACTTACCGCCAATTATGCAGATTATAATTTTGGTGATCCTACTCAGTTCTATAGAATCCCAAGCGAAAAATACGGTGCAACAGTTCAGTATACCTTGAGCACGGGCACTAATGTAGGTTTGATCTATAATCACTTTGGTGAAAGACAATCTCCAATTTTCTCAGATCCATTCTTAGTGACACTAGAGAGTTACGGTGTTCTAGACTTCACCATTTCGCATGAATTGTTTGATGGTGACCTGATCTTTAACGGAGCGGTTTACAATGTACTCGATGAGGATTTTGTAGGCGTTTATGGGTTCTCAACAAGACCAGTGAATTTCATGATCGGCTTAACAGCAAAGTTTTAATTGATCGGCAAGAATAAAGATATGGGTAATCCTTTTCTCTGCTCTTGGAGTGGTGGGAAGGATTCTTATTTGGCCTGTTTCAAAGCACAGCAAGTTGGTCATGAACCAGTAGTTCTTCTAAATAATCTCAATGAAGAAGGAGAGTATTCTAGATCTCATAGAATACCAAAAACCATTCTACAAAATCAAGCCAAGTGCTTAGGCTTACCCATACATTTTAATGTTACCTCTTGGCAAGATTATGAGAGTAAATTCATAGAGAATCTTGTCAGCTTAAGAGTAGCATATAAGGTGGAGGGGGCTGTTTATGGAGATATAGACATAGAAAGTCATCGAGAGTGGGAGGAAAAAGTCTCTGATGCAGCAGGTCTCAAAGCTTTGTTACCAATTTGGCAAAATGATCGAAGGGCATTAGTCGAAGAAATGATTGAAATCGGAATGAAGTGTCTCATTGTGTCATGTCAATCTTCTTTTGCTGAAGCCATACTTGGAAAAACAATAGACCAAAACCTATTGGAGGTTTTTGACGATTTAAACATTGATGCTTGTGGTGAGAATGGGGAATATCATAGTCTTGTGATAGATGGACCACTCCATCAACAGGTAACTAAATTTGGTTATGGAGATGTGCTTACTCATAACAATTATTCATTTTTAGATTTGAAAGACTGATATGATCAAACCATCCATCTTTAACTGGTCTGGCGGAAAAGATAGTGCTTTAGCATTCTATTATGCTCATAATGATCCGTCTATTCAAATCAATAGACTTCTCACAAGTATTAGTCAAGAGCATCAAAGAATTTCTATGCATGGAGTCAGAAGATCACTACTTGAGGTTCAAGTAAATGCGCTCAATATGCCATCGAGTATACTCGAATTGCCACCTGAAACAGATATGGCAAAATATGACGAGCTGATGAAGTCTACGCTTGAGCCCTTAGTGGTTGAAGGAAATCAATATTCGATTTTTGGAGACATCATTTTTAGAAGATCTAAAAAAGTATAGGGAAGGCAAACTTGCTGAAGTGGGTTTAAAGGGCCTATTTCCTTTATGGAAGAGAAACACGACAGAATTAGTAAAAGAATTCATAGAACTTGGATTTCGAACCATTGTAGTATCTATTGATGGTAGTAAGCTAGATAGTTCTTTTGCAGGGAGAGAGCTTGATATAGATTTTTTGAATGACTTACCTTCGAATGTTGATCCATGTGGTGAAAATGGTGAGTTTCACACCTTTGTCTTCGAAGGACCTATCTTCGAAAATCCGATTTCGTTTGAAAGAGCTGAAGTGGTTTCGAAAGACTACCAATTATCCAAGGACTCTGACGAAACGGTTACTTATTATTTTCAAGATCTTATACCCAAATAGTCAAGTCAAAGACTTTTGACCCATCTATTTCGTCTGCTACGCAACTTACTGCTAGTGGATGAGGTTAAATGATTGAATCAATGGATTATGAAAAGATTTCAGCTCATTCTATTATCTGCTTTTTTATTTTTTTCATGTACCAAATCTGAAAAGGCTTGGGCGCAAGGAAGCGCTGTGCCTGATCATGAAGGTTGGACCAGCCTTCTGGAAAGACATGTAAAAGAAGATGGATTGGTAGATTATCAGGGGTTTATTTCTGATAAAGCCATGCTTGATGCTTATGCTCAGTTATTATCAGATAACCCACCAGCATCCAACTGGACTGATGATGAGCAGATCGCCTATTGGATCAATGCCTACAATGTCTTTACAGTGAAGTTGATAGTTGAGAACTATCCTGTAGAGAGCATAAAGGACCTCAATCCGAGTTTATCAATTCCTACTGTTAGGAGTATTTGGACCAAAGAATGGTTTCAAATTGGTGGCGAAGACTTTAGTCTCGATCGGATTGAGCATAAGATCTTAAGGAAAGACTTTGACGAGCCAAGGATCCATTTTGCTGTCAATTGTGCCTCAATTTCTTGTCCTGTACTTAGGGCTGAGGCCTATGAACCCGATCGTTTAGACAGTCAATTAGATGAGCAAGCCCGACTTTTCTTAAATGATGAGACTAGAAACCTGATCGATCCTGAAAAACCACGAGTCTCCAAGATTTTTTCTTGGTTCACAGGCGACTTTACTAATGGCCAGTCGGTTGTAGAGTTTATCAATCAGTATACGGAGGTTCAAATTGACTCTAAAACACGTCTGCGCTTTTTAGATTATAACTGGGCCTTGAATGATGCAAAAGGAGCGAATTGATCTTAAAGTCGTTTAGCTTTATTCTAAGTGCATTTTTTTAGTATACTTGTGCCTTCATCAGGGTCAACTTACTATGCAGTTTCGCTTTAAAGCGATAAGTCTTTTTTCAGTTATTCTTTGTTGTCTTTTATTGACAGCTACTTCGCAATTCAAAGAACCTATCCCAACTGATCCTATCGATTATGATAAAGCCATGGAACCTATTGATTCTATGGTAAATCGTGTAATGAAAAGTTTGCGCCTAGCCGGAGCAACAGTGGCTATTGTAAAGGATGAAAAGCTGGTCTACGTTAAAGGCTTTGGGTATGCAGATAAGGAAAACAAGGTTCCGGTAACCGAGGAGAGTCTTTTCAGAATTGGGTCTGTCTCGAAACTGATTACTGCTATTGCTGTAATGAAATTGGTAGACGATGGAGAGATCACATTGGATGATTATGTTTTTGGAGAAAGAGGCATTCTTAAGGGTGATCCATACGATAATATTAAGAATAGAAACGTTTACCAGATCAAGGTTAAACATCTTTTGAATCACACTGCTGGTTGGAGTTTAATTACTTATGGTGATCCTATGTTCATCCCCCATAAGATCCATAAGATGGATAAGGTGAGATACCCTATCGATTTTGATGAGGTTGTAGAATTTGTTCTGAAAAGGCATTTACCATACAAGCCGGGCACACGATTCAATTACTCCAATTTTGGTTATTGTCTACTAGGTCGGGTGATTGAAGAAGTAACTGGTGATGATTACGAAGATTGGATTCAGGATGAGATCCTTGAACCATCGGGAATCGAAGACATGGAGATTGCCGGGAACTTTGAAGATGATAGACTAAGAAAAGAAGTAAAATATTACGATTACAGTCCTGATAATGAGCAATTGTCTTTCGATGGTTCAGGTAAAATGGCATACAAACCATATGGTGCGGATGACATTGAGATGTTAGGACCTGCGGGAGGTTGGCTAGCCACCGGTTCTGATCTGATGAGGGTCTTGGTGATGGTGGATGGATATTCTAAAAGATATCCGGACATTCTTAGTCAAAAGCGGATCGACCAGATGGTGAAAGGAGTAGGAGGCATCAATCGACCACTAGGTTGGAGAACAACCAAGGGTGACCATTGGTGGAGGACAGGTACACTGTCAGGTACATCAGCATTATTGACAAGAGACACCAAAGGTTTTTCATGGGTGATCGTCTCAAATACGACTCCTCGAAGAGGAAGCTTTCCAGGTACGAGCCGTTGGGCGATAAGGGAAGGTATCAAATTAGTAAAAACCTGGCCTGAAGTAGACCTATTCGAAGACCTCTATGAATAGAGAAAGCCGATCCCGATTACTCGAGGCCGGCTTCAACCAAAATTAACCCTAATTTAAGACTAGTATATGCTAGACTATTTTGTGAGAGAGTAATACTGCTCACCAGCAAACTCACTCATGAATTCTGATTGGTTTACCAGCTTTCTCAATTCTTCATTTTCTTGGGGATTACCTTCAGCAAGCAAGTTGCCTTCAGTATCAAATACTTTGAAAGTTTCTTCTTCAGCTTCAGCTTCGAAGAACATTTCTTCTTCTACAGTCATTTCTTCCTCAGCAAACCACTGATCAACTTCAGCGATAAGCTCAGCTTCCATGATTGACATCTCCATTGCAGCTTTCTCAGATTTAACTGTTCCGGCTTGTAGGAGCGTAACTACTGCAAGACCAATTGCAAGTAGTGCGCTTAAATTCTTAACCTTTGTGCGTTGTTGTTGAGTTTTGTTTTTTGGGCTATTCATGACCGTGTTGTTTTAAATTAATTGTTTGTTGTTTGACCTGCCATACTATAGCCAATAGCTGTGCCAAAACTATCAAATATCTGAAAATCAAATAGTTATAATTTATTGTACGAATATGTACAAAAAAAGGTGTACTAAAAACGTACACCTCTTGATCAATTTTAGAACAGTTTTATTCGTATCTCAGCGACTTCACAGGATTCATGGTAGCGGCTTTATAAGCTCTGTATCCGATTGAAGCAAAGGCGATTAGTGTAGTGCCAATGAAGGCGAGTATAAAGATCATCGGTCCAATACCTGTTTGATAACTGAAGCTTTCTAGCCATACATTCGCCCCTAGGTATCCTATTGGAGCTGCAAGCACAGTTGCTAAAAGTATAAACAGTATGTACTTAGAAGATAGCAAGGCGATCAGACCGGAGGTATTGGCGCCAATTACTTTTCTGATACCTAGCTCCTTGGTCTTCTGCTGTACGATAAATGAGATTAGACTGTAGAGTCCTAAACTTCCAATTAACAAAGCTAGCAGAGCAGTAAAGTTGATGAACCTAAAAATCACCTGATCCAATTGATAGTCTTTGGCTAGCTCATCTGTGTACGAGATATAGATAGGCGTATAGTCAGCATTGTAATTCTGACTCACTTTTTCGAAATGAGCAATTGCTTCAGTATATGCACCATCCTTGACCTTCATAAAGCCTTGATTGTATCCTTCAAAGTCTCCTTCAAAGATAGAAGGTCTGATCTCAGCTTTTAGATTATCACTATGGAAGTCTGCAACTACACCAATGACATTGCCTTTGCTTCCATTAACTCTCAGCGCACTGCCTACTGCATCAGCTGGGTTTTCGAAACCAAGTTTTCTCGCCATTAGCTCAGATACTACTACCTTTTGAACAGTGTCTTTGTAATTGCTGTAAGTGAACCAATTCCCTGCTACCATTTCCAAACCAAACATGTCTAAATAGTCTATATCAACATGTTTATAGTCTGCTTCAATTTCATTTCCACTTCCAGTATTTGAGTTGTATACGGTGGTATTCCAAGCAAAATTCGCATTGGGTCCTCCCGTTCCGTAAGACACCTTCTCTATATATGGGCTCTCCATAAGAAGAGATTTAACTGTGTTCAATTGAGCCTCGTCTACCATGTATCTACTCTTCATAAAGTCTCTGAACATGACAATGTCATCCACATTATATCCAAGGTCTTTATTCTTGATATAGCTGAATTGGGCATTGAAGACTAATAATATGATGATCAGGATTTGAGCGAAGACAAATTGAGTGATCAATAGTCCATTTCTGACCATGGCTTTTGAACCTCTTACTTGCGTGAATTTTGATCGAATTACTTCTAATGGCTTAAATCTGAGTAATAGTCCTGCTGGGTATATACCAGCCAAGAAGGTAACAAGTACAATGATAATACCTGTGAAAACCACTGAGTACCATTCAATTTGAAGATCAATTGAGATGATAGATAACAATTGATTTACCTCGTGAAGTAAGATCTCTGCAAACCAAAGACTGAAGAATCCGGCAATGGTAGTTAACAAGGCCAACTCTATAAAGAACTGTGTAGCTAAATGACTCTTGCTACTTCCTAATACCTTTTTGATACCTACTTCCTGGCTTCTTTTTAAAGCCTGAGCAGTACTTAAATTGACAAAGTTGATAACGCAAGTGGTTAAAATGATCAAGGCTACAATGGAAAGGCCATAAATGGTCTCATTCGGAATGGTATAATTCACCCCATTTCCATATCTATCATCAGTATGGATCTCTTTAAGAGGTCCGAGTTTGAAATCTATGATGTCTGCATAATCTTGACTAAGGTTGTCAACAATAATGTCTTCGAATTGCACTTCTAGATCATTGGGGTTCACATTTTCTGGTAACATCACCCAAGTGGTACCAATGCTCATGGCAAACCATAGATCGCGCACATAGAATTCCTCTATTTGCTTCATCATGTCAACATGGGCGATCATTCTGTAAGGTAGATTGGTGTTCATTTTAGGGTCTTTGACGATTCCCCTTACAGTACCCATATCTCTTCTTTGAAAGTCGATGGTTTGACCCATTGGGTCAGCATCTCCAAAAAGTTTTTGAGCAATTGACTCTGTAAGCACTACAGCTTTTGGATCATCAAATGCAGTCTCTTTATCTCCTCGAACCCATTCCTGATCGAACATTTTGAAATAGTGCTCATCTGCGAATAAAATATTTTGCTGATCGAATTTTTCCTCACCTACAAAAAGTCTTACTTCCATAGGGCCTACTGTTCTCGAGACAGCCTCAATTTGTGGGTAATCATTGCGAAGGACTTTATGAAGTGGTTCCGGAGTCTGACTACCATAGTCCATACCCCAAGACTGTTGTTGGACAAAGTTCACTCTGTAAACTCTATCCGCATTGGTATGAAAATGATCGAATGAATATTGGTATTGAATAATTGTGTAGATCACAATACTGACCGTAATACCAATTATTAAGCTTAGCAGATTAATTGCTGAGTTTGCTCTGTTTCTCCAGATGTTTCTGAACGATGTTTTGAATAATATCTTGAGCATGGTCTTATAAGTTAAGGGTTTAGATCTCTTTTTGTTTAAGTTTTTGCCTCTAGGGCTCTTTGGCCTCCTTTTATACCAGCGCCATGCCAAGTTTATAACTAACTGATAGTCAGTGGTTAAAATTATCATCCAAACAAAGCTTCTTTGTTTGTGTTCCATTACGGAACAGTTTTCTGTTTCAGTCAGGAACATTTTTTAAACTAGACAAATGAAGGTCAAAGAATCCGCTCATATTTTGATCATCGATGATGATGATGATATCAGACTTACAGGTGAGGTAGTACTAAAACAACGTTTTTCCAAGGTCTCAGCAGTTGATCATCCTAAAGAGGCAAATGCTTTTCTTCAAACTGGAGATGTTGAGGTGGTGCTGTTAGATATGAATTATAGCCCAGGTTTGAATGACGGTAAAGAGGGGCTCATGTGGCTTGAAAAGCTTTCGCAAGAATATTCTAAGGTCAAGTTCATCATTATTACAGCTTATGGAGAGCTATCTCTTGCAGTGGAGGCCATGAAGCTTGGTGCAGCTGATTTTGTCACTAAGCCTTGGGAATATGAAAAAATACAGATCTCCGTGTCTAATGCATTGAGATTGGCCCGGACTGAAAAGGAAGTCAGGACCTTAAAAAAGAAGGAACTCGGTTTGAAGCAAAATCTGATTCCCAAGTTCGGTGAGGTAATTGCCGAATCTGCAGAAATGCAAAAGACCTTAAAAGTGGCGCAGAAAGTCAGTCAAACAGATGCGAATGTGCTTCTACTTGGAGAGAATGGTACAGGGAAGGGGTTATTAGCGAAATATATTCACCAATCTTCGCCTAGAGCCAATGAAGTATTTATTCAAGTCGACTTAGGCTCAATTACCGAAAGTCTTTTTGAGTCTGAGCTATTCGGGCATAAGAAAGGAGCTTTTACAGATGCAAAGGAAGATAGAATAGGAAGATTTGAGGCCGCAGATAAGGGGACCATTTTCTTAGATGAGATAGGCAATCTGTCGATGGGTATGCAATCCAAGTTGCTCACGGTCATTCAAAACAGAGAATTGAACAGGGTAGGTGATTCAAAAATCAGATTATTTGATGTACGCATTATTGCCGCTACCAATGCCAATTTAGAAGAGAAGATAGCTGAAGGTACTTTTAGAGAAGACCTCTATTATAGACTGAATACCATTGAATTGAATTTACCTCCACTTCGTGAAAGAGTGGCGGACCTAAAGCCTATGGTCAATCACTTTCTAGAGCGGTTTTGTAAAAAGTACAATCAATCGATGCCTTCCATTTCTAAGTCTACCCTCGAGAAATTAGAAGCTTATGGCTGGCCAGGAAACATTCGAGAATTGGAGCATGCCGTAGAAAGAGCAGTCATTTTAGCTACGGATGACGAACTCACACCAGAAGACTTTTCATTCAAGAAGAAGGCTAACTCAATGGCACTTCAAACCACCAATCTTGAGGAATTAGAAAGAATGACAGTTGAAAAGGTTATTCAAAAACATGACGGAAATATGAGTAAGGTGGCTAAAGAATTAGGCATAGGAAGAACCACATTGTATAGAAAGCTTGAGAAATATGGGTTCCAATAAGTTCTTTCTTAGCATATCATTAAGGGTAATTGGAATTGGACTTACCATGTTTGGTGGTATTTGGTCTTACTTCGAAACGGCATTTATTGTATCACCTATTGGATTTGGGGTAGTGACGTTGATTCAGATAGTGGCTCTCATTTATTTCATCAATAGTTCAAGAAATGAGTTGCTCAAATTCTTCAGAGGAGTTGATCTCAGAGACTTTTCAAAAAACTATCAAGAGCACTTCGGAGGAAGTCAGGATGAATTGAAGTCAGAATTCAATAGAGTATTAGAGACTTTCAGAAAACTCACTTTAGAAAAAGAAGAGCAATACCAATATCTGCAGTTAGTAAATAATGAAGCTCCCATTGGCATCATGAGCTTTGATGAGAAAGGGAAGATCGATCTATATAATCCGGAGTTGTGTAGATTACTCGGAACCCCTGTTTTAGGTCAATTGAACCAGCTCAATAAGTTCGAACCAGAATTGGCCAATGCGCTAATGTCTGGAGATAAAGAGCAATGGGTATTTAATCCCCAAGCCAGGACAGCACAATACTCAGTTAAGAAAAGGACCTTTGAATTATCTGGCCAATCCTTACAACTGATCACCATTCAAGACATCAGTTCAGAGTTAGAAGAGCGAGAAATTGATGCTTTTCAAAAGTTGATAAGAGTGCTTACACATGAGATCATGAACTCGGTCACTCCTGTAGTTTCTCTTACCACTGCCATGAGAATGATGATGGAAGAAAATGGAGGTATGAGAGAGGATACATTCGAGAAAGAAGAGCTAGAAGACCTCTATAAGAGTGTATTATCTATTGAAAAAAGAGGGCAAGGACTTATGGGCTTTGTTAAAGCCTATAGGAATTATACCAAGCCTATTGAATTGGATCTGACTGAAGTTCGTTTGAGTCAGCTTTTAGATAATGTTATTCAGCTTTGCCGTTCTGATCTAGATGGAATTCAACTTCAATTTGATACTCAAAATGATGATGTGTTGAGGCTGGATGAGAAACTCATTTCTCAAGTCCTCATCAACTTGCTTAAGAATGCTTCACAAGCATTGCAGGCTACTTCTAATCCAGAGATCAACATTGTGATGAAGTCTGAACCTTCTTTTCAATTATCAATTTCAGATAATGGACCTGGAGTTCCGGGCGATATAAGGAATGACATATTCGTACCATTTTTCACTACGAAAAAAGAAGGAAGTGGCATAGGACTGAGTCTCTCTAAGCAAATTATGAAAGCACATGGGGGAGATCTGAATTTGATTGCCTCAGATCAGGGATCAGAATTTGTATTAAGCTTTTCTACTCTTCCATGAGCTCCACCTTATACACAAAGTATTTGGTGTCTCCACGCCATGGCAGTTTGATGTACTTCTCTTTATAGTAGAGTTTAGCTCTTACTCCTTGTTCCATTGCCGATTCGATGCCATGGAATACATCCTCATTTGTTCGTGTAACGGTGAAATCCCATTGGGTAGGGATAACTCCCTGTTCACCCGAAGTAAGTCCGCCAATATTCAATTGACCTTCATAGGTTTTCACCAATACTCCTTTCTTACTCAATTTCACGGGTACTCCTACTCGGAATCCGCTACTAAAATTGCCATAGTACGCAAAGAGCATAAATAAGATAAAGAGTCCTCCAAGGACAAGTAGTACTTTCTTTAATCCGGCTTTCATAATTACAGAAGTTCGTTAGCTAAGTTAGCCAATTCTGACCTTTCACCTTTTTCGAGTGTAATGTGGGCATATAATGGGTGATCTTTAACCCTGTCAATCAAATATGATAATCCATTAGATTGTGAATCTAAATAAGGCGTATCGATCTGATGAACATCGCCAGTAAACACAATTTTAGTATTCTCTCCAGCTCGAGTAATGATCGTTTTGATCTCATGTGGTGTTAGGTTCTGAGCCTCATCGACTATAAAGAAGATGTTAGACAAACTTCTACCTCTGATGTATGCCAGAGGAGTGATCAGGAGCTTTTCTTTATTCACCATTTCTGTGATAGCCTTGAACTCTTTATCGGTTTCCTTGTACTGGTTTTGGATGAATTTGAGGTTATCCCAAAGCGGTTCCATGTAGGGGTTCAGCTTCGATTTGATATCACCTGGCAAATAACCAATATCTTTATTACTTAATGGCACAATAGGGCGCGCCAAATAGATCTGCTTAAAGTCTCTTCTTTGCTCTAGGGCCCCTGCTAGCGTAAGTAATGTTTTACCCGTACCTGCCACGCCCTGAATAGTCACTAATTTGACCTCAGGATTCATTACTGCATGAATAGCGAATGTCTGTTCGGCATTTCGAGGTTTTACTCCTGAAACAGGCCTTTTATCTACTTTTTCTATGCTCTCATCTATGGCATTGTAATAAGAAAGCACAGAGTTTTTATCACTCTTTAAAATGAAATACTGGTTCGGCTGAGCCTTCTTTCTTTTCAATACTTCCTTAGGATCTAATGTGCCATCCTCATAAAGGTGATTGATGATGTCTGAATCGACTTTCTCAATCTCGATCTTTCCTTTTCTTAAGGATTCGACATTCTTGATCTTTCCAGTTTCATAATCCTCAGCAGGAAGACCCATCGATTTAGCCTTCATACGAAGGTTAATGTCTTTTGAAACTAAGATGACATTGCGAGAAGGGTTCTCCTCTTTAAGCCTAAGAGCCGCATTCAGAATTCGGTGATCATTTTTACGCTCACCAAATACTTTGTTGGCATCATGTTCATGGTCACCTGAACCGGCCTCCATCACCACTTTGAAGTTCCCTCTTGTTTTGCCATTGAGAGGTATCCAATCTTGCAAAGACTTATCTTTTGCTAGTTTGTCTAAGAGTCTTGTAAACTCTCTAGCTTCAAAATTCTTAGTATCATTTCCTTTTTTGAATTGATCGAGTTCTTCGAGCACAGTAATAGGGAGTCCAATGTCATGCTCCTCGAAATTCATGATGGCATTATGTTCAAAAAGGATTACTGAGGTGTCGAGTACGAATATCTTCCGGTCAGTCTTCTTTGCTCTCGGCATATGTAGATCAATAATTAAGTAGAACGTTGATTTAATTTAGCAAATATTTGAGCTAAACAAGAGGTCATAGAACTCTTATTGAATAATTAATATTACTTCTAAATTCAGCTGTTTGAAAGCCAGTCTTTTAACCCTCTAGATTCATTATGAAAAGAGGAATTAGATCTTCAAAATAGAAGACTTTTAAACTGATTTAGGACAAGTCAAACTAGAAACTAAGCTTGCGCCAAACTCGTGTCAATCCAAGAGTAGATACTGCAGCAATACCAAGGAAGAGTAAGCCAAAGCCAGTATTTCCATAAACGAATTGACCAATAGAGAAGAGCAATCCATACACAATAAAGATCCCCGCAAACATGGCAATGAGGTCTACGGAGAATTTACCGATAGACTTCTCAAGAGCTAGCCCTTCATTCTGAGCGATCTTTTTAAATCCATTCCATCCATTACCATATGGTTTAACAGAATTGAAAAAGGTTTGAAGCGTTTTATAATCAGTAGGCTTGGTCAAAAGGGTGACCAGCACCCATGAAACAGTAGTTATGCCAACACTCCACAGCAATTGGTATTCGGTAGGAATGCTTGTGATGGACTCAGGTCCAAACTTATAAAGCAAGGCCAATACGAATGAGACTACCATACCAGTAATTTCTGAATAGGCGTTGATGCGCCACCACAACCATCTTAGGATAAATATGGAACCTGTTCCTGCACCAATTGAAAGTAGAATTTGAAAGGCATCAAGGGCATTGGTTAAAACTAAAGCGAAAAGCCCAGCTAAAATCATTAGTACCACTGTAGAGATTCTTCCCACATTCACCAATTGCTTTTCATTAGCTTCTTTATTGATAAACCGTTGATAAAAATCATAGGCCACATAAGAAGATCCCCAATTAAGGTGTGTTGAAATGGTAGACATATAAGCTGCGATCAAAGAAGCGACCACTATGCCCAATAAACCCTTAGGTAAGGTCAACAGCATGGCGGAGTAGCCTAAATCGTTGCCAAGCTTACTTTCTGAAACATTAGGAAATGCTTCTTGAATGGAGGCTAGGTCAGGGTAGACTACTAAAGATGCCAAAGCGATTAATATCCAAGGCCAAGGTCTTAATGCGTAGTGTGTAATATTAAATAGAAAGGTCGCTGAAACCGCATGCTTTTCGTTTTTAGCAGATAACATCCTTTGAGCAATGTAGCCTCCACCACCTGGTTCAGCTCCAGGATACCATACAGACCACCATTGGACTGCTAATGGAATCACCAATAGAGTGATGAACATTTCTCTATTAGAGATGTCAGGAATGATGTCGAGCTTGGTCGAAACTACCGGATGCTCCATCAACTGAGTAAGTCCACCCACTTCCGGAAGATTGACTACATATATGGCAGCTGCCACCGATCCGATCATGGCTACAATGAACTGCAAAAAGTCGGTAAGAATTACACCTCTTAGCCCTCCTAGTGAAGAATAAGCCACAGTGATGACTGAGGCGTATACTACGGTTTTCCATGGTTCTAAACCAAACATTACTTCACCTATCTTAATAGCAGCCAAGGAGACAGATGCCATGATCATGACATTGAAAAATACGCCTAAGTAAATCGCTCTGAAGCCTCTGAGAAAGGCAGCTTCTTTACCGCTATATCTAGTTTCATAAAACTCTAAGTCAGTGAGTACGCCAGATTTTCTCCAGAGCTTCGCATAAACAAAAACAGTTAGCATGCCTGTAATTAGGAATGCCCACCAGACCCAGTTACCTGATACTCCATTTTGCCTTACAATGTCTGTCACAAGGTTTGGTGTATCCGCACTAAACGTAGTGGCTACCATTGAAACTCCTAAAAGCCACCAAGGCATGTTTCGTCCAGAAAGGAAAAACTCTTTGGAACTAGAGCCTGCTTTTTTAGATACACGAAGACCAATAATGAGAAAGACGAGAAAAAATAAGGCGATAATACCCCAGTCGAGCGAAGATAATTGCATACTTAACGAAAAGTTAAATGGACTTGTCAGAAGTTTTTATAAACTTCGGTCCGAAAAGATAGAAAAACTTTTTAAGAGGAAATTATGGATTTGACCTTAGTGGTATTGGCAGCCGGGATGGGCAGCCGTTATGGAGGAAACAAGCAATTAGACGGTATTGGACCTAATGGAGAGATCATTATGGATTATTCTATTCATGATGCGATCAAAGCTGGTTTCAATAAAGTAGTCTTTATCATCAGAACGGATCTTCAGGAAGCATTCGAAAACCACTATGCAGAGCGATTCAAGGGTAAGATTAAGATGGAATTTGCTTATCAGAATGCCTACACCGAGCATACTGCTGAGTACGAAGGAATGAGAAAAAAGCCTTGGGGTACTACGCATGCAGTACTCTCTGCTAAAGAGTATATCAACGAGCCATTTTTGGTCATCAATGCAGATGACTATTACGGACAAGAGTCATTCAGCGAAGCAGTAGATGCCATTAAAGGTCTGAAAGATAATGAATACCTGATTATGGGTTATGAGTTGGTTAATACTCTTTCTGATCATGGTACTGTAAATAGAGGTGTTTGTCAAGTCGATGATCAAATGAATCTGACCGGTATTAAAGAAACTTTAGCCATTGGTAAATCTGGAGATGAGATCTCTTATGAAGAAGATGGTGTTAAGCACACATTAACTCCAGATACATATGTTTCAATGAATTTCTGGGGTTTCCCTCCATCAGTTCTTCCTTTATTTGAAGAGAAATTCATCGAGTTTGTTGCTCAGAATAATGAAGATCCTAAATCAGAATGTTTTATTCCTGTGGAGGTTGACAACTTAATGGCCGAAGGCAAGGCTTCAGTTAAAGTAGTGCCAACCAGTGCGTCTTGGTTAGGGGTTACTTACAAAGAAGACAAACCATTTGTGGTTGAAGGCATCAAGCAGATGATCGCTGATGGTAAATATCCAGAAGAAGTAAAATAATGAAGCCAGAAGAGGCTTTAGTTCAATATGATATTCAGGGAGCAGTCAAGTCGATTGCTCCTTTTGGTTTAGGCCATATCAATGATACGTTTAAAGTTGATCTTGAAGGAAATTCCTTACTTCTGCAAAAGATCAATACCTCTATCTTCAAAGATGCGGAGGCTCTCGAGACTAATCTGTCTTTGATTTTAAAGACTTCTCCCTCATTATTCCCACTACATCATAGAACTAAAAAAGGGCAGTATCATCTTGTTCAAGATGGAGAAGTATGGAGGGCCCAAAGCTTCGTTGCTCATAGCATAGCTCCTTCATCTGTCAAAAGTTCAGAAATGGCTTTTCAGTTAGGACTGGGTTTCGGCAAGTTTACTCAAGAAATGAGTCAAATAGCTCCTTCTTCGATCAGCGAGGCTATTCCTCATTTTCATAATCTGGAGCCTCGAATTGAAAAATTTAAGCAAGTGTCTGAGCAAGATCCGATGAATAGAAAGGGTCAATGCGAGGAATTAGTTGGTAAGGCCTTTGACTATACCTGGATACAAAAACACTTTACGCAGTTAGTAGAGGGTGGTTTGCCAAAAAGGGTGTGCCATAATGATGCGAAATCCACCAATATCCTATTAGATGCAGATTCGGGAGGATTTTTGAAAATAATCGACTTGGACACAGTCGGCCCGGGTTACGCTTTGTTTGAATTTGGTGATATGATCAGGTCCATTGCTACCCATGCCAATGAAGGGGATAGAGATGCCCTCGAATATGAGCTCCAGAAAGATTTGATAGATGCCAATAGGAAAGGATATCTCACCTCATGTGGAGATTTATTGACCACGGAGGAGATGGATTCACTTTCTTTCGGCAGCCTCTACATGACCTATTTCACTGGAATTCGAATGTTGACTGATTTTTTAGAAGGGGATGTCTATTACAGAATCAATCAGTCCGATGACAATTATATAAGAGCCAGAAATCAGTTCTATGTACTTGACCTTTTATCTTCTTACTTTGGTATTAATTCATGATGAAAAACACGCAATATTGGATTGACAAACTTGGCCTTATTCAGCACCCTGAAGGAGGATATTTTGTAGAAACTTATAGAAGTGAAGAAATCATTTCGACACAATCACTGCCTGAAAGGTACAATTCGAAGCGAGTCTTCGGTACTTCCATATATTTCTTATTAACAACTGAGTCAGTTTCGAATTTTCATCGGTTGAATTCTGATGAGATCTGGCACTTTCACTATGGAGGAACCGGTAAAATTCATTTCATTGATTCAGAGGGCAATTACAGTTATCAACTCATTGGAAATGAACTTGAGTCAGAGGAATCATTTCAGGTGGTTATTCCTCAAGGAAGCTGGTTTGCGGCAGAAGTGACTAAAGAAGACTACATTCTAGTAGGTTGTACAGTTGCTCCTGGTTTTGAATTTGAGGACTTTGAATTGGCCGATCGGCAAGAATTATCATCCGCTTATCCTGAGCATCAAACTTTAATTGAAAGATTTACGAACAAATGAATGTGCCCATTGGGCTTAACTCAAAACATTCATTTAGATGCTATTATCAACAACTAACAACATTGATGGCCATCCAATTCTGGAATATCACGGAGTAATCACAGGAGAGGCTATCATCGGTGCTAACCTATTTAAAGACATTTTCGCAAGTATTACGGACTTAGTAGGTGGTCGTTCAAATGCCTATGAAAGGGTGCTAAGAGAAGCGAAAGACAATGCGCTCAAAGAGCTACAATACAATGCGCAAGCACTTGGAGCAAATGCAATTATCGGCATTGATTTGGATTATGAAACGATAGGTCAGTCTAGCAGTATGCTAATGGTCACCGCCAGTGGAACAGCAGTGACCTATCAAAAATAATTTGTGGTCATGGTTTAATGACATACAAATGTTTTCTACCCAAGCCATTCTCCTTTTAGGAGGATGGTTTTTTATTTCATTTCACCTGGTGGGTAGAATTTGAATTTCTGGCCTCCTACAGAAGCCTGATACATCAATCCTCCGATGGCCTGAGTAAAAACAGCTACGCCATCTCTATACTCCGCATCAGCAGATACACCTGCAGTTAAAGCAACAGCAGAAACTTGAGCTGCAAATTCTGCTTTACTCTCTACAAATCTCGTGTAGGCTTCAGCATTCTCAAAAAAGATCACCTCACTAAAGGCTTGGCCACCCCACTGGAAACCAACTGAAACTTGTGATAGCTTAACACCGCCAGTTACAGCACCGCCTTGGTATACCACACCGTGGCCAAGTGCTCCGCCAACTCCTAGTCCACCTTTACCTACAGATGGGAATACAGCATAACCATAGGCAGTATTGAACCAATTGGCCATACCTTCATCGGTTTTCTTGTAAAGCGCAATTGTTTCAGCAGCTTCAGCTGGATCTTGTTTTTTCTTTTTCTGAGCTAGTGCTTCATTACCCATGAATAAGAAGGCAAGGAGCGATAGTGTTAGTGTAAGTTTTTTCATAATTCGGTCTTTAGATAATATCGATCTTCTAGGGGCATCGGCTCAATTTCTAAAACATTGGCCAATACCAATCTGATCAATATTCTACTCGCAATGAATTTAGAAATTTTGGCTTCTCTTACAAAGTCGGCTACTGTAATTGACTGATTAGCCTCACAATAACCAAGCGCTGTTCTAATCTTTTCGTCATAGGTAAACTGGATGTCTTTCCTTTTATAGCGCCTTTCAATGATCTCCCGCATTTCTTTGGAAGCCTGAAGACTTTCATCATATTTTCTGATGTAGGCAGTCCCGAATTTTCTTTCGGGGTTATCTTTTACGTAGAACAGCTTGCCTTGATCGGCTTCAATAGAAATAACTGCTATTCCTTTTTTCTCATTGACTTTAATGATCTCAGAGGTGTAAAGAAGTTTAGGTCTTATGAATTTTTGGATAGCTTCTTCAACTAGAAATAACTCACCCTCTACAGATCTGACACCAGAAGCTGTTCCATCATCGTCTACTCCCAATAGAAGTTGGCCTCCTTCAGAATTGGCAAAAGCCACCAATTCCTTTACGATCTTCTCAGGGTAATTCGCTTTTTTCTTAAACTCTAGATGTTGGCCTTCTCCCCGGCTAGCTAAAACCTTGACTTCTCTTAAATCCATCTTGCCAAATATGAGACAAGTAAAAGTAAGACGATTACATTAGATCTTCTTCATCTAAATTATCCATGTCCGGCATAGTGAACATGCTGCTCAAAAGATCTTTAAATCTAGTGCCAGTATCTAAAGGAGATTTGCTCAGTTTACTGTATTCAGCCAGACCATGAAGAGCAAATTCCATCAAGAACAATTGCTCATGCTCTTTGGCCGCAGGGTGCAGCTTCTTCACTAAAGTCGAAAGTCCAGGGATAATATGGAGAGCATCTTTATATGCTTCGTTAGAAAGGTCATTCAATAGATCAATGGTGTACCCTTCTCCAAACCATTTGATGATCTCTTGATATGGATTTTCTGAAGATTCGCTCTTTTTGTCATCAGGTTTAGGGAAGTAGTCAGTAAACATGGTTCTGATCCCTTTTCCCACCAATGTATGTGCTACAATGCCAGCTCCTTCTTGCTCGCCTTCATAGACTAATTCTACCTTACCTGTGATGGCAGGAATAACCCCTATAAAATCTGAAATCCGGATATAAGTTTGACTCTCTCCGTTGATCAATGTTCTTCTTTCAGCTGAGCTCAACAGGTTCTCATAAGCAGCAATGGTAAGTCTGGCAGATACACCACTTTTCTCATCTACATACTCACTTTCTCTAGCTTCAATAGCAATTTGTTCAATCAGATCTTGGGCGATATTATCCACGATCACTTTCTCTTTTTGAGGCTCTTTGATTTGAGCTTCTTGTGTAGTGATTTGCTTACTGATGTCTCTAGTTTTCGGATAATGCGTTATGATCTGACTATCGATTCTATCCTTAAGTGGAGTTACGATACTACCTCTATTCGTGTAGTCTTCAGGGTTAGCCGTAAAGACAAACTGAATATCTAAAGGCAATCTCAGTTTGAAACCTCTGATCTGAATATCACCTTCTTGTAGAATATTGAATAAGGCTACCTGAATTCTCGCTTGAAGATCGGGCAACTCGTTGATCACGAAAATGCTTCTGTGAGAATGTGGTACTAGACCATAGTGTATCACTCTTTCGTCTGAATAAGGAAGCTTCAAAGAGGCTGCTTTGATTGGGTCTACATCACCAATAAGATCGGCAATTGATACGTCAGGTGTAGCCAGCTTCTCTGCATAACGCTCTGATCTGTGCATCCATTCGATCTTAGTTTGATCGCCATGTTGCTCAATTTCTTCTCTTCCGAATCTTGTAATTGGATTCAAAGGATCGTCATTCAATTCAGAACTTGAAATTACTGGGATGTATTCGTCCAATAATTCGGTCATTTGACGAGCAATTCTAGTTTTAGCCTGTCCTCTTAAGCCCAATAAGTTCATATTGTGCATTGAAAGAATGGCCCTTTCAATATCCGGAATAACGGTATCTTCATAGCCCCAGATTCCTTCAAAGGTAGGTTCTCCCTTTTGCAGTTTCGAAATCAGGTTATCTCTGAGTTCTTGTTTGACAGATCGACTGACATAACCCGAAGCTTTCAATTCTCCGAGGGTTTGAATTTGTAATATTTGTTCAGAGCTCAATTCGCTGTAGTTCATTGCTAGAATTTTTTTCTTCTATTCCGTTTGTAATCCTCAAAAATGAGATGGCCTAGGCCCTTCAAGCTACTGTAATAGGCATTCCCATTATTAGCTTGTGTAAATTCTTGGACGAATTGCTTCAAGTATGGATCAGAAGCAATCATAAATGTGGTCACTGGAATGCCCAGTCTTCTACATTGTGTCGCTAGGTTTAATGTCTTATTTAGAATCTTAGGGTCTAAGCCGAAAGCATTCTTGTAGTATTTGATACCCACTTTCATACAGGTAGGCTTACCATCAGTGATCATGAAGATCTGCTTATTCGCATTCTTTCTTCTTCTCAGAATATCCATCGCCAATTCTAAACCGGCTATGGTATTAGTATGGTAAGGACCAACTTGTAGAAATGGCAAGTCTTTTATTTCAATTTGCCAGGCATCATTGCCAAATACGATCACGTCTAGTGTGTCTTTCGGGTATTTGGTAGTGATTAGCTCAGCTAAGGCCATGGCCACTTTTTTGGCAGGAGTAATTCTATCCTCACCATAAAGGATCATGGAGTGAGAGATATCGATCATTAGAACAGTTGAGGTTTGAGTTTTATACTCAGTTTCTACCACCTCAAGATCGTTTTCTGTCATCATGAAATCGCCAAAACCATGATTGATCTGCGCGTTTCGGATCGAGTCGGTCATGGCAATTTGCTGCAGAGAATCGCCAAATTCAAAAGGTCTTCTATCTGTACCAGTTTCGTCTCCAGTACCTGTTAAGTTCGTTTTGTGCTGGCCTTTACCAGACTTTTTAAGCTTACCAAAGATCTCTTCCAATGCTGATCTGCGAATAGCTTGACCAGTTTTGCCTGTTACTTCAAAATTGCCTTCTTGATTTTCCTCTGAGAGGTAGCCTTTCTCTTTTAATTCATCAATGAAATCGCCAATACCATAGCCATCGTTAGTGATGTTGTACTGGTTATCTAAATTGGTTAGCCAGGACAATGCTTCACTCACATCACCTCCGGTGATACTTACCAGCTGAAGGAAAATATCCAGAAGATTATCAAATGTGGAGTCGCCCTGTTTTGGCTGTGGAATGAATTTGGAGAAACGGTATCCTTTCATGGGTTTCTTCTCAACGCGATTTGTATAAAATTGGTTTAACTATTCAGAAGAAGATCATTATAATGCCGGATATTTTGCATTAGAATTGTTCCTTTTGTTTTAAAAGGGCGTTTTCGGTGCAAGTATTTTAATTATTTAATGCAAAAATTGGCCACATCGAAATATTCTGAATTCACTGAGATTGAATTGATAGAAAAGGCAAAGTCCGATTCTAGATATTTTGAGCCTCTGTATGTCAAGTACTATGAACAAATGTTCAGACTTGTTTTTACCAGAGTTCAGGATGAGGAATTAACGGCCGACATCACTGCTAATGCCTTTTGTAAGGCGATTTCTAATTTAGGAAAGTACAAGCATCAAGGGTTCCCTTTTTCAGCTTGGTTAGCAAGAATTACATTAAATAGCTGTTATGATTATTTTCGTGCTCAGAAAAAGCAGCGATATGTGTCCTTGGAAAATTATGTGACACATGATTTGGCTTTCGAAATTGAGTTAGAAGAAAATCAAAAGGAGCTGTGGTTGGCACATTTGCCAACAGCATTAGAACACTTGAAACCCAGAGATTTGGAACTCATTGAATTGAGATTTTTTGAAGGAAAGAGCTTCGCGGAGATAGGTTATCTTCTGGATATTACAGAAGGGAATGCCAAAACTAGGACCTACCGCGTACTGAATAGATTGAAGAAGAATTTTAGAAGGGAAGTATCGTGAAGTATCAATTTGGCAGAAATAGTAAGAAAATAAGTTCAGACGATATCAAGTCGCACATGAGCTTTGATAATGTTGCGAAAGCCGCCAAGGTTTTTGCCGGGGTTAAATTGACCTCTGTATTGTTGAAGTCTGGGTTTGGCTCGTCAACTGTAGCAACAGTAGGCACCATTGGAACAGCAGCTGTCATTACCACTGCGGCCATTGTTGGTCCTGACCTGATCAATGGTGAATTCAACACACCAGAGCCTAAAGAACAAACCATTGAGTTGGTTGCTGAACCTGAGGCTGTAGATACTTTAGCTATTGAGTCAACTTCAATAGATGAACCTGTCGAAGAGATTCAGCCACAAAAGCCTGCTAGTCAGCCGATAGTTAAGAAAGCTCAGCCAGTTGTAGAAAATACTCCTGAGCCAGAAGAAGAGCCAGAAATTGAAAATCAGCAGGCCATTGAGAATAAGGATGTGTTGATCAAGGCTTATCCACTACCTGACCTAGAGTCATTCATGCAGATCATTGATAGTGATCTTGAATATCCTAAAGAAGGTATTAAAGATAGTGTTGAAGGTTTTGTACGTGTGTTCTTCAAAGTAGATAAACAAGGCATTGCTCAAGACTTTAAAATCAATAAGTCTTTAGGCGAAGCTTTCGATAATGAAGCCATTCGAGTACTTAAATCTCACCAAGATTGGGAACCTGCCAGTTTTAATGGTCAAGCCGTTGATAGCTATTTTACCATTAAAATTCAGTTCAAGTACGAGCGTTTAGACCCTAGCAATCCAACCAAAGGGAATTAATTGTGATTGCCGTGCTGATTGTCTATTTTATTGAAGTAGATTACAGCTAATGGTCAAATATTCAATCAAGGATCTTGAAAAATACTCGGGTGTAAAGGCCCATACCATTAGAATTTGGGAACAACGGTATCAACTGCTTGTACCCAAAAGAACCAGCACCAATATTCGATACTATGACGAAGAGCAATTAAAGTACTTGCTCAACGTCACTCTTCTTCTTGACAATGGCTTTAAGATATCGCAGGTCTGCAAATTCACGCCTGAGGAATTCCAAGAGCAGCTCAAGGAGATCATATCGCGAGATAAAACTTCAAAAAGAGATCAGCAAGTCAATAGTGCAGTCAATGAGCTGGTGATTTCCATGCTTGATCTAGATGAAAGACGCTTTGAAAAAATTTTGAGCTCTGCTCTGTTGCAAAGAACATTTGAGGAGGTATTGCAAGAGGTTATCTATCCTTTTCTGAAGAGGATAGGGGTGATGTGGAGAACGGGCGAGGTTTCAACAGCTCAAGAGCATTTTATCTATCAGCTGATCAGACAAAAGATCATTGTGGCTATTGATGGAATTTTAATGCCACCTAAAGACGCAGAGAAGTACTTACTTTTCTTACCAAAATCTGAGTTTCACGATTTGTTGATTTTGCTTTTCACTTACATCCTCAAGAATAGAGGGAAACAGTGCATCTATTTGGGAGCTGACATTCCATTTAAGGACCTTAAGCAAGTCACAGAGATCACTAAGCCTGATGTACTTTTTACCTTTGTAAAGGCTCCAGCATCTAAAATTGATACACAGGCTTATGTTTACGAATTGTCAGAGAATTTCGTCAATAAGAACATCCTGATTACAGGAAACCCATACTTTATGGAGGAGTTGGAGTATCCAGACAATGTGCTTCTCATCCCTGAGATAGAAGACCTGCTTCCTATACTAGAAGAGTAGTTGTTAGATTTTTCTTAACTTCTGGTTCTCAACTTTTTAAAATCATCAACTATGGATTTATCATCAATCAATTGGTTAGCAGTCATTGTAGCTGCTGTAGCATTTTTCGGTTTAGGAGCAGTTTGGTATGGACCGATCTTCGGTAAAGCCTGGCAAAAAGGAGTAGGTCTTTCAGATGAAGAAATCAAGAATGCCAACATGGGCAAGCTATTCGGATCTGCCTTCGTATTTGCCTTAATCATCTCATTTGGTATGGCCATGTTCTTTTATGGTTTTGGAGAAAATCCGGATATGAGCGCCACGTACGGAGCAACTATGGGGTTGATGACAGGTATATTCTTCTTGTTCCCTTCAATTAGTATGAATTACCTTTTTGCTAGAAAAAGTTCTGCTTTAATGCTAATTGATTCGGGCTATCATATCGTTGCTTATACCATTGTCGGAATCATCCTTGGTGTGTGGCAATAGGCTGTTTTTAGCCTTTATTTTATAAAAAGCGTTAAAATATCTTTGAACAAGTAAGTGTAAATCAAAGTTGGATCGTCTTTAGATTAATATGAACTAAAGTAGGGTAAAAATGCGTTTGCCGTATTAGTTATTAAAAGGACAATACTATGATTATCAACAATAGCCGTGCAATTGACCCTATGACTTACAAGTCGGGATGGGAGAAAGCACAAAAGGAGTTTGAGTCTTACTTGCAAGCTCAGTACAATGTGAAAAGCCGCGAGGCCATCCAAAAATTAAAGAAGGGGCAAACCTTTATTGATAGCATAGAAGCTGCTTAATAACTAAGTAGCTTCTTAAAGCTTGACTCTTCAGCATATAAACTCTCAACTACTTTATGCTGATTCAATGATGGTTCAATCCAAATGGGTGGCTCGAAACTGTATTTGTGAGCCATTGCTTCATGCATTTCTTTTCTAGTCAAGTGCTCAGGGCTAACCAAATTGACAACTTTTTGCCAGTTGTCTGAATTTACCAATTCCGAGATCTTATTTATCACGTCTTCTTGATGGACATAATTGATAGGCGTATTGGCACCTTTGGTATCCTTGCCTGCAAACCACCTTCCTGGAATTCGATTTTCGCCCATTAATCCACCGCAACGCAGGATGGTCAACTCTTGATTAATTTGACTTATTTCTTGCTCTGCCCATACCACCGCCTGATTTGAGCCTTTCAATACATTAGGTGCAGTTTCTTCATTGACAAGTCCATTGGTATTGGGGTAATACGAGGTGGAACTAATGAAAATGACTTTTTTGATCTTGGAACTGCTCAGCTGATACTTGAGGTATTTGATCTGCTCGCGATGAAATTCAGGTTCGCGTGATTTACTCCTTGGCGGAATATTGATAACCATGATCTCTGCGTCAAATAGCTGATTGAAGTCTTTGCCTTCGGGCATTGGGTTGAGCTTCATCAGAAAGGGTTTGATACCTTTTTCGGCTAGCAGAGTCAGCTTTTCTGTAGTTGTGGTAGATCCAAGCACCTCATGACCTTCCTTAACCAATTTGACTGCTAAAGGAAGCCCAAGCCAACCGCATCCAACCACACTAATTTTCACAGGGCTAAGATTGTGCAGCTAAAACAGATTCTGATACTCGATTATAGAAATCTTCGTAGATCGGCATCACCGTGTAGATATCGAACTTTTTGGCTTGCTCCAAAGCCCTAGTTTTGAAACCCTCTAAGTTGTCTTCACTTAATATGTGAAGCGCATTCTGAGTCATTTCTTTGATGTCACCAATGTTCGAAGTAAAGCCAGTCACACCATTGATGTTCAATTCAGGAATACCACCAGCATTAGATGATATCACTGGTACTTCGCATGCCATAGCTTCAAGAGCAGCTAAACCGAAACTCTCTTTTTCAGAAGGCATAATGAACAAATCAGCTACTGAAAGTACTTCTTCTACTGCTTCAAGTTTTCCCAAGAATCTAACATCATCATGAATGCCTAACTCTCTTGTAAGAGATTCGATATGGCCTCTTTCCGGACCATCTCCAACCAATAGAAGCTTGGATGGTACAGTTTCATTTACCTGATGGAAAATTCTTACCACGTCATCCACTCTTTTTACTCCTCTAAAATTTGAGGTGTGTACCAATAGCTTTTCACCATTAGGGCAGATAGCAGTTTTGAAGTGGTTCTTTTGTTGTTTTTGGAATTTCTCTAGATCAATGAAATTGGGAATGACATTGATCTCTCTGGTGATATTGAAGTGTTTGTAAGTGTCTTTTTTTAGGTCTTCGGAAACGGCAGTTACTCCATCAGATTGATTAATACTGAAGGTTACTACTGGTTCGTAAGATGGGTCTTTTCCTACTAGTGTAATGTCTGTACCGTGTAGAGTGGTTACCACTGGAATTTCGATTCCTTCTGTCTTCAGAATTTGCTTAGCTACTACCGCTGCAGACGCGTGAGGGATTGCATAATGCACGTGCAAAACGTCTAATTTCTCGTATTTCACTACATCCACCATTTTACTAGCGAGTGCAAGTTCGTAAGGAGGGTATTTGAAAAGCGGATAAGTTCGAATGTCTACCTCATGATAAAAGAGGTTCTCATTGAAGTAATCTAAACGAGTTGGTTGGGAATAGGTGATAAAGTGTACTTCATGGCCTTTTTTCGCCAATCCTTTTCCTAATTCCGTGGCAACTACTCCAGAACCACCGAAGGTTGGGTAGCAAACAATTCCAATTTTCATGAAAGTAAATTACAGCTGTGCAATGTTTTAACTACGAAAGTCCCCTTATGGTTCCAAGATTGATTGATACACCACATCATGGATCCTAGTTCTAACATTATCTTCTAGCAATTTGAAATTCTCGCTATCCGGATATGTCCTGTTGCACAGGAAGATGAATACTAGTTCTTCAGAAGGGTCAGCCCAAACGGAAGCACCCGTGAAACCTGTGTGTCCGAATGTACTAGCCGAAGCATAAATGCTCGTAGGTCCGTCATCAGTGCCTGTAATGGGTTTATCCCAGCCTAAGCCTCTTCTGTTGTCAATGGATTGAGCAGTAGTGAAAATGGGGATGGTCCAATCCTGAAAATATTTCTGACCAGCATATTGACCCATGTTCATATTCATTTGCATCATAATGGCCAGGTCGTTGGCTGTACTGAATAATCCTGCATGACCGGCAATGCCTCCCATGAGCGTTGCGTTTTGGTCATGTACATTTCCGCAGACTACAGCATTTCTAAAATAATTATCTACTTCAGTTGGTGCTATATCCGAGTAAAAGCCCTTTTCAAGAGGTAAAAATGTGGTACGATTCAAGCCTAGAGGACCATAAAATTCTCGATCTAGATAAGATTCGATAGGTTCTTGAATGATCTCTTCCACCACCTTGAACATCAAGGTATAGCCTAGATCAGAGTATAGGTAATCATATCTCTTCTCTTTCTTAGGTAGCTTTCTTAAATCTGAGTTGACTGTCCATGTCCATAAAGAATCTTCCAAGGCAAGAGGTAGGGGTGTTTCTTGTATTTGATAGCTATGGTTTGGACCAATAGCATCAGTAAAGAATTCAGCTTTTAAAGCTCCATTATCTACTGTTTTTTCCCAAAAAGGAATGTAAGGTTTAAGGCCCGCCTGATGTGTCAGTACTTCTCTAATGATCAAGGCTTCTTTATTGGTGCCGGCTAATTCAGGAAGGTAATCTCCTAAAGTCGCGTTGACATTGATTTTACCTTCGTCATAGAGTCTCATTATGATCTGTGTGGTAGCGGCAATTTTAGTGACAGAAGCAATGTCGTAAATGGTCTGATCATTAACCGGCTTATCCTTGTTATAGGTCTGAAAACCAAAATTTCTTTTGTAGACCACTTGGCCTTTTCTAGCTACCAATACCTGCGCACCTGGAATAGCTTTGTTTTGAATGGCTTCTTCCACGATCCTATCGATCTGACGGAGACTATCTGAGGACATACCAGCTTCTTCTGGTAAACCATAGCTCAGCCTAGAAGTAGTTAGCGTTTCAATGCCCATGCCTTGTTTAAAACTTTCTCCAGCTGTTATTGGTAGTTTTCCCTCTGCTTTTATGGCTCCAAAAATGACTTGAGGTACTAATTCTTGAGTGATTGGGTTGTCCTCATAAGTACAGATCACATTTTCAACTCCTGAGAAGTACTGTAGCGAATAGGCATTACCCAGCACCACTGTTATCGTGTTGGTTTTTTCTTGTAATTGGCGAATGAAATCTACTTGGTCATTTTTTACACCATGTTGGTTGCGAGGCGAGTTTTTAATCCCTTGAAAAGGAATGACCACGAGGTCGAAATTGCCGAGATAATCTAGACTTTCATCCGTTAATGTATCGAGTCTGATATGCTCGAATGGCGTATATTTCTCCAGATAGTTGTTGAATATTCTTGGATCGCCTTCGCCAAAGCTCAAGCTGGCAAATTTCTTTTCGGCTACTTCAAGCACCGGAATAGTTTCTTGCTGATTATCGACTACTGTAATGGCTTTTTGATATAAAAGCTTATTCAGCATGAGGGCATAATCGTTATTGATGCGTTGGTTTAAGTTCGTTGTATTGATTTGTTGATCGTTCTCCAATCCTAACCAATACTTCGCTCTAAGAACGTTTTTTACTCTTTGGTCAATCGATGCTTGGTCAAGCCTACCTTTCTTCAAAGCTTTTTTGACTTGCTTGATGGCTTTTGGTACATCTAGAGGAAATAGAATGACATCATTTCCGGCTTGCAATGCTTTTACATCAGCTTCTCCCGGATCATAATACTTGGCCACGCCTTGCATATTCATGGCATCAGTGAAGGCCAAGCCATCAAAACTTAAATCGTTTTTTAGTAGATCAGTCACCACTTTCTCGGAAAGTGTGGTGGGTGTGTTTTTACGATCGTCATAGGCGGGTATTTGAAGGTGCGCTACCATCACGGATAATAGGCTATCCTCCATCAGTCTTTTGAAAGGGTAGAGCTCAATTTCATTCATTCTCGCCTGATCGTGTTTGATTACTGGTAGCGCATAATGCGAATCTGCATCAGTATCTCCATGGCCAGGGAAGTGCTTGGCATTCGCCATAATGCCTTGGTCTTGCATGCCTTTCATATAGGCGATGCCTTTATCGGCCACATTGAATTTATTCTCTCCAAAAGATCTGTAGCCAATTACTGGGTTGTTCGGGTTGACGTTCACATCTACAACTGGGGCGAAATTGATGTGCATATTCATCAATTTGAATTGGTTGGCAACCTCCTTACCCATTTCGTAGACCCATTTGTCGTCTTGGATAGCACCTAAGGTCATTTGTTTAGGAAAGTCATAAACTGAGTCTAATCGCATGCCTATACCCCATTCGGCATCCATAGCGATCATCAAAGGAACTTTAGCTTCTGATTGGTACCGGTTATTGAGCTTGGCTTGTCTATAAGGTCCGCCTTGAAAGAAAATCAACCCTCCGATGTTATACTCTTTAATGAGCTCATCGATTTCTTGGTAGTGCTCTTCGTTTCTATTAGAGTAGGCAGCCACCATAAATAGCTGACCTAGACGTTCTTCTGGAGTTAAAACGTTAAAAATGCTGTCTGCCCAAGCCTCTTGTTTGGTAGTGTCAATTTTATTGTAGATCTTTTGACCTATAAGTTTAGTTGATAGTAAAAGACTAAGTATGCTTAGGCAAAGAACTTTTTTGATCATAGAAGCGTAAGGATTTTACAAACAACAAATAAACCATAATTTTACATATAATTAGAACGAGAATAAGGCAGAACTGATATGATGAAATTGCCGAGCTTAACGAAAAAACCTAAATATCAACGATTCCACATCGAGCCGAGGTACTATGACCCTATAAAAGAGGACATTGAACTTCGTACGGCCAGAATAAAATCTGAGTTGGGAATGACTGATGCGCAGGTTGATGCTGGATATAGCTCCAAGATCACAGGTTCTTTCCGTAAAAACATGAAGCACGCCAAAGGTGGAGGGGTTGATCAAACCATGATGCTGAGGCTGATCATCCTGATCGTACTGGTATTATTTGCTGGTGGCTTTGTTTATATCGGAACAGATGTTTTTTATATCGCCTTATTATACATTCCTTTCTACCTTTGGAAGAAATTCAGAAAGTAATTCCAAAGTAGTACATGTCCGACATCATTCGATTATTACCTGACCATCTGGCCAACCAGATAGCAGCCGGAGAGGTGGTGCAAAGACCTGCGTCTGTGGTAAAGGAATTACTCGAGAATTCAATTGATGCCGGAGCCACTGAAATCATTTTAATCATAAAGGAATCAGGCAAGAGCCTTATTCAAGTGGTGGACAATGGCAAAGGGATGTCCATGACTGATGCCCGCATGTGCTTCGAAAGGCATGCAACTTCCAAGATTCAAACAACTGAAGACCTATTTTCTATCAGGACGATGGGGTTCCGAGGTGAGGCTATGGCTTCTATTGCTGCTGTTGCTCAGGTTGAGCTGAAGAGTAGAAGAGAAGAGGACGAACTTGGTGTTTTGATCAATATCGAAGGCAGTGAAGTAAAGAGTCAAGAACCTGCTTCTCATCCTAAGGGCACTTCAATTTGCGTGAAGAACCTGTTTTTCAATGTTCCTGCTCGTAGAAACTTTCTGAAGTCTAATGCGGTGGAAATGCGTCACATCGTTGACGAATTTCATCATGTGGCATTGGCTAATCCGAACGTTAACATGTCATTATATCAGAATGACTTGGAAATGTATGCTTTGCCGCCTTCCAAATTGAGTAAGCGGATAGTCAATATATTCGGTCGGAAGTATCAAGACCAGATGGCTTCTTGTGAGGAAGAGACGGATGTCATCAAGGTTTGGGGTTATGTAGGTAAGCCTGAATCAGCCAAGAAGACTAGGGGCGAACAATTCTTTTTCGCTAATAACAGATATATCAAAAGTGGCTATTTGAATCATGCCGTAACAACAGCATTTGAAGGATTGCTTCAAGAAGGCACTTTTCCATTCTACACGCTTTTCATAGAAATCGACCCAAAGCATATTGATATCAATGTTCATCCTACCAAGACTGAGATCAAGTTTGACGATGAACGAACAGTCTATGCCATCATTAAAGCTGCTGTTAAACAAGCTTTAGGTACCCATAATATTGCTCCCGCCATTGATTTTAGTCAGGATGTGAACTTCGCTTCTTTTAGGGCTGAGGTAAATCCTGCAGCGAAACAAAGCCAAGCTGATCGTGGGTATGGGCAGTTCAAAACGGTAGAGAAGAAACAATCAAGTGGTTCTTGGGAGAAGCTTTATGAAGGCCTCAAATCTGATTTGAAAAAGGAGGAGGAAGAGAATGCGCAAATGACCATTCACCCCGAAGCTCCTAAAACCATCACCCTTAGTTCTGCGGCAAGCAGTCCAAGTTCGCTTACCAATGAGACGCCAGTTAAAAAATCTTATTTTCAGATTCATCAGAAGTATATCGCTACACAGGTGAAATCTGGACTTATGCTGATCGATCAGCACAGAGCACACGAAAGAATTCTCTTCGAGCGATTCTTGCGACAGCTGGAAAAAAGGAATGGAGCTTCTCAGCAATCACTTTTTCCTCAAACACTCGAATTAAATGCAGCTGACTTTGCCTTGATCAATGATATGACTGATGAACTGCATGCAATTGGTTTCAAATTTTCTCCTTTTGGAAAAACGGCAGTGATTATTGATGGTATTCCGGCCGATTTGAAAATGGCCAATGAAAAGCAGTTGCTAGAAGGCTTTATAGAACAGTTTAAGCATTTCCAAAACAGCTTGAGTATCTCAACAGATGAACGCATAGCACGAGCAATTGCTCAAAGATCTGCATTAAAATCAGGCGTAGTGTTAACACAAGAGGAGATGTCTTCGTTAATTGACCAACTGTTTGCTTGTAAGCAACCTGGTTACGCGCCAAACGGTGATAAAACCACACACATATTAGAGTTGGAAAAGATAGACCAGATTTTTAATTAGCATTTATGTTCGGAAGACTTACGCCTTTAGTTAAGAACCTCTTAATCATCAATATAGCAATTGCGCTGATCCAAGCTTTCTTTAAGATGGACCTTGGGCAGTATTTTGGGCTGCACTTTATTCTAGCGCCAGAGTTTAAACCCTACCAATTTGTGACCTACATGTTCTTACACTCTACGGTAAGCATGATGCACATCTTCGGTAATATGTTCGCCCTATTCATTTTTGGGCCATTATTGGAGCAATTCTTGGGGCAAAAGAAATTCTTGATCTTATATATGGTTACAGGAATCGGAGCGGGTCTCTTCTATACTGGTGTGAACTACATTGAGGTGATGGATGTAAAGCGCGATGTTGAGGCATATGTGGCTAACCCAAGTTCAGATGAGTTCAATAGGCTATTGATCGAGCATGGGTCGAACCTTAATCCGCAGATCTACGATTTTGTGGATGATTATTCTAGAAACGAGAATAATCCTCAGTTGAAAGCACAATCGGTGAGATTGGCTAATGAACTCTACAACTTATATGGTCGATATAACATGGTAGGAGCCTCAGGAGCTGTGTTTGGCATATTGGCTGCTTTTGCCTTATTCTTCCCTAATACAGAACTATTTCTACTGTTTATCCCTTTCCCTATCAAAGCGAAGTACTTAGTAGGCTTTTACATATTGTATGAGATCTATTCTGAGTTACAGCAGGCACCGGGAGATAATGTGGCCCATTTGGCCCATATCGGAGGAGCACTGATCGCCTTCTTTTTGGTACGTTATTGGAAAGCACAACGAAACGATTTCTATTAGATCATGAAAAGCATTCTTGAAGATTTCAAGCTAGCCTTTAAAACGGGCAACATCATGAACCAGATCATTGTGATCAATGTGGTGGTTTTTGTGGTTGTTGGAGTTTTAGGAGTCTTTTTTACGCTATCTGGTCAGGCGGAAACATTTAATGCCGCCACAAGGTATTTAATGTTACCAGCTGACCCGGCTCAAGTCATTCGCCAGCCATGGTCTCTGATCACTTACTTTTTCTTTCATAAAGGCTTTTTCCACATTCTTTGGAATATGCTCTTTATGTATTGGTTTGGAAGATTGATCACAGAGTACCTAGGTCAGAATAAATTATTAGGCCTATATGTTTGGGGCGGACTTGGTGGAGGATTATTCTATCTATTGATCTACAATGTGCTCCCTTATTTTTCTTCAGTAGTGGAATACTCTGTACTGCTAGGTGCATCAGGAGGTGTTGTGGCTATTGTGGTAGGAGCGGCTACATTCCAGCCTAATTATGCAGTGCATTTGATGTTTTTAGGTCCAGTTAAAATGAAATACATTGCAGCATTTTATGTGGTCACTTCATTTTTACAATCTACAGGAGCCAATGCAGGTGGTGAAATTGCTCATTTGGGTGGAGCGCTGATGGGATACTTAATGATCACTCAATTACAAAGAGGCAACGATTGGAGTAAACCAATTGTCAATGTGATCACTTGGGTGAAGAGTTTATTTCAGCCTCAACCAAAAATCAAGGTCAGTTATAGAAGTGAAAGAAAAGAAAAGGCTCGGACTAAGAAAGCTTCAAAAGCTACTCAATCTGCTGCTAAAACCACTTCTTCAACTACCAGCCAGGACGAGATCGATGCCATCTTAGATAAGATCTCTGACAAAGGTTATGATGCTTTGTCTAAAGATGAAAAGCAGAAGCTCTTCAATGCCAGCAAGGACTGATCCTTTAGATTCGTAAAGTCTCGTTTCGAATTCAGTAACTACCGTTAATAGAAATTAAGGCAGCAGGCTAAACCTATGGGCTTAGTTTCTAGTCTACTTACTGAAAACAACAAAATGGTCAGAATCTTCATTGGTATTCTTTGTGGATTATTATCAATTCTAAGTCTCCAAGGTCAAAGTCAAAATCAGAGGGTTAGAAATGTACAAGCATATACTGAAAATTATGCTGAAGAAAAGATCTATTTACATCTAGAAAAAGAAGTCTATTACCCTGGCGAAACGATCTGGTTCAAAGCCTATTTAGGGGCTGGTGCTTTATTAGTTCCTTCGCCAATTAGTAAAATTCTTTATGTAGACCTGGTTAATGAAAATGGCTTTTTGGTCGAGCAGCAGAAATATACCATTGAAGATGGTCAGGCTCATGGCTCAATTGAGATAGAACTTGGCTTAGAAGAAGGTTCATATGCCTTAAGAGCCTATACACAATACCAACAAAAACATGATCCAGAAATACTATTTGAAAAGCGCATCAGAGTACTTCATAACCAAGGAGTACCTTCGGATGCAGCGAGTATTTCAGGCAAAGTAATGCTCGATTTTTTCCCTGAAGGCGGAAGCCTTGTTCCTGGATTCAAAAACAAAGTGGCTTTTAAAGCCACGGATGAGAAAGGCAATGAAAGAAGTGTCAAAGGGGTAATACTTAATAGCGCTAAGGACTCCATTAGCTCTTTTGGATCAAGTCATTTTGGTATGGGTGCTTTTGAATTAAAACCCAATGAAAATGAGACTTATTATGCAGTGATTGATGGAGATACCTCTGAGATTGCTCTTCCTCTTTCAAAGATCAGTTTAGCTGTTACGCGCTCAGGAAAAGGACCAGTGAAAGTAGCTGTGAGAAATGCAGATACTACTCAGATCAAAGAGGCCATTCTAATTGTCCATTTTAGGGGTTATACCACATTTATCAAAAAGGTGGAAGCCAATAAGAATGTCAATGATGTGTATTTGGATCCTTCCATTTTTCCTGGAGGCATATCGGTGGTGACATTAACGGATTCAGAATTCAATCCATTAGCCGAAAGGCTTTATTTCAATAGAGACAACGCTTTTGCTAACGTTGAGATCAGTGTACCTCAAATGGAATATGAGAGAAAATCAAAAGTGAAGGTGGAGATCACTGCTCAATTAGAAGATGGAAGCCCTGCGGAAGGCTGGTTCTCCATGTATGCCTATGATATGGGTCAGGTAGAGTCTGATTCTACTGCGGATGATATCAGTTCATACTTTCTTCTTTCGAGTGAATTAAAAGGAAAGGTGGCTAGTCCAGCAGCAGTTCTAAAAAATGATGAGGCACTAGATTTGGTTATGCTCACCAATGGCTGGCGCAGGTATCAATGGACTGAAACCTCGAAAAAAGGCAATCGTCCTCAGGATGAAGCCATGGCTGATGTCGTCACGATCAAAGGTCAAGTAAAACGAGAAGGAAGAGATAAGCCGTTGGAAGATGTAGTGGTTAGCCTGGTCAATCAATCAAGTCCTGACCCTTTGATCGGTCAAGAAACGACTGATGCGAATGGAAGATTTGATATGGGAGAGGTTGAATTCAATGCGGATGATGAAGTGTATTTGCGGGTTGAAAACCTTAAAAGAGGCTATGATGTAAAAGTCGATTCCGACTCATTACAAAAGATCATTCCTGTGGATGAAGGTGTTTATTTTGTTCAGTCTGAAGTTGAGAAAAAGGAAACTGCTTTGAAGAGTAGTTTTTTCAATCCTTTGATCTTAGGAGGTGAATACACTCAATTAGATGACATCGAAGTAGTAGCTGAAAAAGAGGTTGTCAATAGTACGGTTCGCGCCTATGGCAAAGGAACTTACACGCATGAGTTTGATCAGGATGTTCTGGCCACCACTGCTGGCGGATCAATTCTAAGTGTTTTGCCAGGAGTGATTCCAAGTGTTCAGGTAAGTGATAGACTAGGTAAGCCCAACTTGATCATTAGAGGCTCAGATAGGAGCTCTCTAAGCGGA
Source organism: Roseivirga sp. (assembly GCA_965267365.1). Classification (GTDB taxonomy): domain Bacteria; phylum Bacteroidota; class Bacteroidia; order Cytophagales; family Cyclobacteriaceae; genus Roseivirga. The sequence goes on from OZ253951.1 coordinate 473,109, forward strand.
AATACCACTCCCTTAATCCTTATCGATGGTGTGCAGGTGGAGCTTGAGACACTCGCTTCTTTTAGCGCTAGAGATTTTGAGAGTATTGAGGTCTATATGGGTAGCAATACTGCACAATTTGGCGCGAGAGGAGCACAAGGAGTGATCGCTCTGACAACCAGAATGCCAGACATTACTTACCAAGGAGGTAAAAAGGTCTATCCCGTAAGTGACTTAGGATTTGATAGACCTAAAGAATTCTATAGCCCATCTTATGAAAACGAACCTCCTAAGGAGCAAGATGTGAGAAGTATCATTCATTGGGCTCCTATGATCAGGACAGACGAAAACGGTAAGGCCAAAGTAGTCTTTTGGAATACCAGTTTACCAAGCACAGTTATGCTCGATTTTCAGGGTTTTACTGACAAAGGGGTGACAGCCTCCAAGAGAGCTTATTACTTCGTGAATTAGGATTTATTAGCTAGCTGACCGCAGGCTGCATCAATATCCTTTCCTCTACTTCTTCTTACATTGACAACGATACCCCTAGATTCAAGAATGCGTTTGTACATGTCTAAAGATTCTGGTGCGGCTTGTTGATACTCTCCATCATCAATTGGATTGTATTCAATAATGTTCACTTTGGAGACTACCTTGCCACAATACTTGGCTAAGGCTTTGGCGTGTCGCTCATCATCATTGATGCCTTTCCAAACCACGTATTCAAACGTGATGGTTCTCTTAGTTTTGTTGTACCAGTATTGAAGTGCATCGGCCAATTCCTCCAGATCACTTTTGTCATTGATGGGCATCATGCGAGACCTAGATTCATTGATGGCAGAGTGTAGTGAAACTGCCAAATTGAATTTCACCTCATCGTCTGCTAATTGTTTGATCATTTTAGGAATGCCTACAGTTGAAAGCGTTATCCTTCGCGGGGACATACCCAAGCCTTCCGGAGATGTGATCTTATCTATCGAAGCCAGTACATTTTTGTAATTCAAAAGCGGCTCGCCCATTCCCATATAGACAATATTGGTTAGGGGTCTATCGAAATAAGTATCGCCTTGTTCTTTGATAGCTACCACCTGATCATAGATCTCATCAGGGTTCAGATTTCGCATACGTTTGAGTCGGGCAGTAGCGCAAAAATTGCAGTCAAGGCTACAGCCTACTTGAGAAGAGATACATGCCGTAATCCTCGACTCTGTAGGGATCAGGACAGATTCTACCACTAAACCATCGTGCAGTTTGACAGCATTTTTGATAGTGCCATCCGTGCTGCGTTGCATATCATCAACAAGGATATGCTTGATGTCGAAATGCTCTTTTAGTTTTTCTCTGGTACTCAGAGAAATGTTAGTCATTTGATCAAAGTCTTTAGCAGACTTTTTCCAAAGCCATTCATAGACTTGTTTGGCTCTGAAAGGCTTTTCTCCAATAGAAATAAAGAACTCTTTGATCTGTTCTAGATCGAGCTGTCGGATGTCTTTTTTCTCTAAAGTACTTGCCATGGCGCAAAGGTAAAGAATACTTCTTTAGCAGTCAGCCTTTCAATCTATTCGCGAAAGGTTCTGGAAGACTGACCATCTTTTTTGCTTCATAATCAAATATGCCCAGTCCGGTTTTTCCTAGCGCAACTAGCTTTTCGCCTGCCTTTACCTCATAGTATAACTCAAAGGTTCTTGAGCCCACTTCACCGGCAAAAACTGCCACCGTCAGCACATCTCCGTGAAATCCTTCTCCTTTGTATTGAATAGCAGTGTCTAGCTGAATGGTGCCCACACCTTCAATCTCAAGATCACTTTTATACCCCCAAGAATTGAACATTCTATATCGAGTCTCATGCATTAGACTAAGAACAGAGTCATTGCCTAAATGCCCGCCATAATTAATATCAGAAACACGGATACTAAGTTCTGTTGAGAATAGCTTTGTCTCTGGTAGTTGGATCCTCACTCTGTTCATGCGCCAAACTTATGAAATTGAGGGTTAATTTGCTTTCTCCTTCACGGTATAGGTTTGAGTAGCCGTGAAAACTTCTCCATTATCTGTCACCCCTTCAAGCATGATCATTACTTCAGTTGGTATATCTCCGTTGTAAAATGAGAAGGCGTATTGACCATTTTCATCAGTTCGGATCTTGGTTTCCCAGTGAACGACATTGCGATAATCTGCCTTGATGTGCTCAGGTTCTTGGGTGCTATAATCAGGGCTGTAGAATTCTCTAGAAGAGTAGTAGCCACCTGGTAGAATGAACTGATCAAAATTCTTAGCGGCTTGGCCTTTGTTACTCATAAAGCGATTATAGTCCTCTAATTCTTCTGGAGTCTTGGTATAGATGGCAATGAGTCCGCCACCTGCGGCATCACCGTACATGTGGAAGGCTTGTGTTGCCTTCATTACTTCGATTCTATCGATCAAAGCTGGACTCATCATCATCACATCTTGTAAGGACACGATTCCATCGTTGATCATATATAAGATGGCTGGGTCAGTATTTGCTACAATTCCCTCATCCCTTCGGTCCATTTTGATGTAGGGGTTTAGAGGGTCGTCAATTCTGTTGATCATGGTAAAGCCCGGAAGTCTACCGAGCAAGACATGCATAGGGGTTCTAAAAAACGAGCCTCTTTTCATCATGTCTGTTACACTGTAACTGTATCGTCCGGCCCTGTAAAGTTGACCTCTTTCTTGGTTCGCTATGACCTCGTCATATCGAGTAGCTTCAACCACTACGGTGCCTAGATCTCTGTAATAAGTGCTGTCTAGTATGGCTTGAAGCTCTTGTACATTAACTAATCGCTGTTGTTTCTCGACTTCTTCCTGATTCTTTTTAATGGGCGAATAGGGTGGGATATAAGTTGATACGCCTGCTAAGTTGTAAGAAACAGGTGCGTAATTCATCCTTGTGCCTGCTTTGATTCCGTTCATTTGTAGGTAGGAATTGCCTTCGAAATATTTCAATTCTTGAAAACCAAAACTTCCATCAGCACCTGTTATCGCCTCTTTAAATGAGTTCTCATTATTGAATTGTGAAAGGTGAAGGATGACTTGATCCGCCAAAGGCCTTTTCCCCTTTTTACTCGATACAATTCCTTCAACTGCGAATCCGGCCTTTGGAGCATATTTAATATCGAAATCATTTTCTTGGATATCCTCCCAGTTGAACCTTCTCCAACCTTTGGTCAGTAGAATAAGATCTAGCTCTTCCAAATTTTCTCTATCACCTGACAAGTAATTTAAAGCGTTTTCTAGGCCACTCATTAGGTCAGATGAGAGGAGTAAATTGGAAGTGATATTCTGTCCAAAAGCATCAGGATCTATTTGATTAATGTCTATGGTGCTAATTGAAGCCGAAGCGAGCTTACCTTGATTTTCAAGATTCTCAACACTGACAAAAACATCGGTTCTTTCACGTTTGCCAAATTCGGTGTCATTCAAGTCAATTCTGACCTTGAGATTCTCTTCACCTTTTTTGAAAAACAATCTTTCTGCTTGAGGGGTCATGTCCTCGTCAAAATAGGTGATATGGCTCAGCCCATCTTTGATTACGTCCGTAGGCACACTAAGGCTAATTGCCTGATCGTTCCAACTTATTTTCTCATAGTATTGAATCAGGCCCCTCGTATGGATGAGCAAATGACCTTTCTTGTTTTTGATAGACTCATTCGTATTGAGCGCCATATAGAGTTGACCGTATTCTAAGTCGTTTCTAACAGAAAGTACAGTACCGCTCTCTTTTGCAACGGGTAATTCAAATCGTTGGTCGAGACCAGTGATCTTAGCATAATAAGTTTCTCCCTTTTTCGGTAGAAATGAAGTTTTCCCGATATAATCTCTTCCCTTGAATTGAGTGATTACTTCATTTTGACTATTGAAGATTTCGCCCTCGAAGGCTTCTTTACCTAAATTATATTCAAAGGCTAGCGTAGATCTTATTCCAGTTACTAAGTCGCCTCCTTCTGGGTAAAACTTTAACTGTGCTTTGGGTGGTACTTGATCTTCTTTTTCCTGTCTGTCAACAATCTCGAATTTTCTAAGTTCAATGAATTTTTCATCGAAATTGAGCATCCAATCGGTGTAGGCTTTCAAGAAGAATGTCTCTGATTTCAGAGTGTCAGAGATAAGGAAATCGCCAACTGCCATACCATTCTCCACAAAGAGTTCTTGCTGAACAATCTTGTTCAGGTTTTCATCTAACAGCTCAACTGTCAAATTCTGACTCAGTGTTGTTGGAATATGTTCTGGACCCGCAACTACATAAGCCTGATACCACATCACTTCATTATAGGTCAGGTAAGGCTTGGCTAAATGCAGATACACTTTCTCAACTGGGGTTTGTGTGATGTGATTGAAGAGTTTATCAGCGGTTTCGGCCAACGGATCAACCTCAGACAGTCCTTGTTCTTTTGCATCTGAGAATGAATAATCAGTTGGGAGCATTTCATACAAGCCTTCAGTGGCTAAATAGCCATAGGTGTAGAAGGCCGCAGGATTAACGGGTATACCTGTTTTGTAGACATCAATATAGCCCTCTGGTGAATGCACCATACTAAACTGACCTAGTCTATCCGTTCCCATTTCGTTTTCGTAGTGGATACGCAGGTAGTTATCAAATTTGATTCTCAAGACTCCCGGATTTTCTCCCTGTTCAATGGAGATCATGTCTTTAAACCGATCGTCTGAGTTACTGATCGTATAGCGATTAGTTTCACTAACAGTTTCGTCTTTATCTGCAATGATGGTGTTGGTCAGCTGAGCCTTAAATCCGTTTTCACTCAGCTGATCATCTAGTAGTGCCTTGAAAAAGTGTCTTAGCGATCCTCTATAAGAATCAAATCTGTTCTGATCCCATTCTGCCTGTTGCTCAGTATCATTGGCTTGTAATTCGGTAAATCTAGGGTAACCCAAAATGTATTGAGGCCCTTTTTTGCCAATTTGAAAAGACTCTACTGCATAATAGATCTCAAACCCCGTATAGGTATTGATGATCTGCAATTGAAAAGGGTAGGACTCTTTGATCATTTTATCCTCGACTGTGAAATCTGCATTGTAAGAGTCAGGAATGGCAATTCTCTTGTTTTTATAGTGCTCTCCGAGTAAGAAGGTTTTGAACTGCTTAAAGTGTTTATTCCATTTCTTGTCTTGCTTTTGATTGACCTCAACCGTGATAAGATCATAAGAGGTTTCCTTTAGTTTGACAGTGCCGATATCTACTGACCTATCTGTTACAGCAAGGGGTAAGTAGGCCACATCGTAATTGATATGACTGATGATCAGATCGTACTGTCCCGGTTTAATTCCTGAGAGTTTGAACTGCCCTTTTGAATTGGTGGCTGTACCTATGGTTGAACCTGATACATAGACATTGACCAGTTCTATGGGTTCATTGCTTTCGTTTTTTATGGTGCCGACTACATCGAAGCTTTGCCCTTTGGCTAGCAAGCAAAAGAAGAGTAGGATAAGGCTTAGTGTGTATTTCATAGAGGTTGAAAAAGTATACTCAAATTAGACAATAATGTTGGGTTTACAGTTTAAAGAAGGCACAAGAATATTGCCAAAATGGCGTGATTTTTAGGTTTAGGGGCCAAAAACAAGACAAAATTTCCGAAAAATGGCCTTGGATTGGTCTTTGACTAATCCATCTCAGCGAAAGCATAGAATAGAAAATACAAACGATGGATTTTAAGAAATATACAATCAAGTCACAGGAAGCGATTCAAAAAGCCGCTGAGATCGCTGCTGGTAATCAGCAGCAGGCCATTGAGCCAGGGCATATTTTGAAGGCTATCCTTTTATCAGATGAGAATGTATTCTCATTCTTGATAAAGAAGTTGGGCGTTAATGGGGGCCAGCTTGATTCTAAGCTGGATGAGATTGTACAGGGATATCCGAAGGTAAGCGGACAACAACCTTACCTGTCTAATGAGGCACATGCAGCTTTGACCAAATCATTAGACTTCCTTAAAGAATTTAAAGATGAATACGTTGCTGTCGAACACATCATATTAGGATTGCTCGAGGGCAAAGAGAAGACTGCTGCTTTAATGAAAGAAGTAGGTTTTTCTAAGAAGGAATTGATAGCAGCTATTAAAGAATTGCGTGGTGGAAATAGTGTTACGGATCCAAATGCTGAATCAAAATATCAGTCATTGGAGAGGTATTCTAAGAACCTAAACCAAATGGCGCGCGATGGTAAGATAGATCCAGTGATCGGTAGAGATGAAGAGGTAAGAAGGGTTTTACAGATCTTATCGAGAAGAACTAAGAACAACCCAATTCTTTTGGGTGAACCTGGTGTGGGTAAAACAGCTATTGTAGAAGGAATGGCTCAGCGTATTGTAGATGGCGATGTTCCTGAAAACTTAAAAACAAAAACCCTGATTTCTTTGGATATGGGGCTTTTGGTAGCTGGTGCCAAGTACAAAGGAGAGTTCGAAGAGAGATTAAAAGCGGTCATCAAAGAAGTGCAAGATTCAGATGGTGAGATCATTCTCTTTATTGATGAGATCCACACTTTGATCGGTGCAGGTGGTGGAGGTGAAGGAGCCATGGATGCTGCGAACTTGCTGAAGCCAGCATTGGCCAGAGGTGAGCTTCATGCGATTGGTGCCACTACTTTAAAAGAGTATCAAAAGTACATTGAGAAAGACAAAGCGCTAGAGCGTAGGTTCCAAGCGGTAATGGTGGATGAGCCTAGTCAAGAAGATGCCGTATCGATCTTGAGAGGTATTAAAGAGAAGTATGAGGTACACCATGGTGTGCGAATTCAAGATGATGCAGTGATTGCTGCGGTTGAATTATCTACACGATATATATCAGATCGTTTCTTGCCAGATAAAGCCATTGACTTAATGGATGAGGCGGCTTCTAAATTGAGAATTGAGATCGATTCTCTTCCTGAAGAATTGGATGAATTAAATCGTAAGATCATGCAATTGGAAATCGAACGTGAAGCTATCCGAAGAGAAAAGAATAAGGATAAAGAGGCGGTGCTTTCCAAGGAGATCGCAGAGTTGGCTGAGAAGCGAGATGCTTTGAAGGCTAAATGGCAAGAGGAGAAAGATGTGATCACAGGTATTAGAGCTGAGAAAGAAAACATCGATCGATATAAGATGGAAGCTGAGAAGGCTGAACGTGAAGGAGACTTCGGTTTGGTAGCTGAGATCAGATACGGTAAGATCACCGAGGCTGAGCAGAAGTTGGAAGATTTCAAAGCCAAAATGGCTGAGATGCAAGGAGAGAAGTCTTTGTTGAAAGAGGAGGTTGATTCAGAGGATATTGCTGAAGTGGTGGCCAAATGGACTGGGATTCCGGTATCTAAAATGATTCAATCAGAGCGTGAAAAACTACTTCATCTAGAGGAGGAGTTAGGAAAACGTGTGGCGGGTCAGAAAGAAGCGATTGCTGCCTTGTCTGATGCGGTGAGAAGATCTCGTGCTGGGCTGCAAGATCCGAAGAGACCAATTGGCTCGTTCATTTTTGCGGGTACAACTGGTGTTGGTAAAACGGAGTTAGCCAAAGCTTTGGCTGAATATCTCTTCAACGATGAGAACTCGATGGTGAGAATCGATATGTCAGAATATCAAGAACGTCATGCGGTATCTCGTTTGATCGGAGCGCCTCCAGGCTATGTTGGATATGATGAGGGTGGTCAATTGACTGAGGCAGTTCGTAGAAAGCCTTACTCTGTCATTCTTTTAGATGAGATCGAAAAGGCTCACCCTGATGCATTCAATATCTTATTGCAAGTATTGGACGATGGTAGATTGACTGATAACAAAGGTCGAGTGGCGAACTTCAAAAATACGATCATCATCATGACGACCAACATTGGTGCTCACTTGATTCAAGAGAATTTTGAGAAGATCAATGAAGAGAATGTCTTTGATGTGATCGATGATACGAAAGCGCAAGTGTTCGAAATGCTGAAGAAGTCAGTAAGACCAGAATTCTTGAACCGTATTGATGAGACCATCATGTTCATGCCATTGAACAAGGACAATATTCAGCAGATCGTACGAATTCAATTCGGGTTGATTCAAAAGCAATTACATGAGAATGGAATTGAGATTGAGGCAACAGATGAAGTAATGGATTACTTAGGCGAGATCGGCTATGATCCGCAATTCGGAGCAAGACCATTGAAGCGAGTGATTCAGCGTAAAGTGCTTAATGAATTATCGAAGCAGATCTTAGCAGGTCAAATTGATAAGGATTCAGTGGTGAGCATAGAAATGAATGCTGACAAGGAAATAGAATTCGTCAATGTGGTAGCACCTGAAGAGGTGGAAGAGTGAATAGATAAATAGTAAAAGGAGCTTTCGGGCTCTTTTTTTATGACTTGGAATTAAAGCGGATCTTTTTGGCTCGATTGAGGTAAATACCATAAGCCGCTGCTGAAATAATAACCAAAGAGGCAACTCCTCCCATGAGTCTAGCCAGCCATTCCCAACTAAAAGGATCTGCACTGAGCATTCCGGTGAAACCACTCCATGCAAACCACAGGCATAGCAGTATAGGAATCAAAAGAACAATTTGAATTCCTTTAGCGTCAGAACGGTTTTTGATAATACTCACGCATACCTATACTATTGTTGACGCACAATGTTTGGGTAATTTGATGAATGGCGGATTTATCCTGATTGACAACTAGTCTTTCATCCCCAATACTTCTTTGCTGATATGCATAGTCACTAGCATATGGGGAACGTCCACCACTTCAGCAATATGAAGGTCTCCGGCAAGCGAGCATAACATATAGGCATCTCTTCTGTCCAAATTGTGTTCAGCAGATAAGTAGTCTACCATATATTCTACCGCTTTTTTACTTGCTTCGTCTATCGTGGTGCCAAAGCCAGTAACAGCATAATAGTCATCCGTTTCGTATTGAGGCTCCTTTAAATATTGCTTACCCTTGATCACTTCTACCTGATAAATAATCCGCATAGGAGCTTCAATGGCAGTGCCGCTCACTTCACCCAATCCTTGAACTGCATGGGCATCACCAATTGAGAAGAGTGCACCTTCAACAAATACCGGGAAGTATACAGTTGTGCCTTCAACCAAATTAGGGTCATCCATATTGCCCCCGTTGGCTCTTGGCGGAATGGTAGAAAGCAAAGAATCTGTGGCGGGTGCGACACCCATTACTCCAGGGAATGGGTTTAGTGGAAGTTTGATCTTATCAGTAAAGTCGATGCTCCCTTTATCATTATCTAAAGCAAATGTTCTCAGATAGGCTTCGTCAAACTCTTCTGCTAAAAAGCCAAAGCCAGGGAAAATTCCTGACCAGCCCCAGTCGCCAACTTCAATTTTTAAAAGCTTAACCGCTAATACATCACCAGGCTCAGCTCCTTCTACATAAACAGGTCCAGTAATCGGGTGGATAGGGTCAAAACTTACATTAGGTACATCTTCTGAAGTAGAATTAATATTGAGCTGTTTGTCAGATGCATCTTCTGTTTTTACTTCTATCACGGCACCATTAGGTACGCTAAGTCTAGGTTCTATTGTCGAGCTCCATCGATTATGAGTATCATCTGCTCCCAGGCTGTATTGAGGTTTTGGAATCTCCTGTACCTCCTGATACTCTTCGATATTCTCTTGGTGGGTCTCACAAGCCATTGTGAAACAAATGATCAAAGTAAATAGGGATAGTCTTTTCATGATATTCTCTTCATCCTTTTTCAACGAGCCTAAGGGTATACAGCTCTCACCTCAATTTCAATAAACTTATTTGGATCAACTAATTGATAAACTCCAATTGTCGAACGAGCGACCTTGTTTGGGTTATCTGCATTGTTAAAGTATTCGCCATATGCCTTGAACCAAGCCTGAAAATCTGGCTTGCCTCCATTCTCAGGGTCAGGGGCAACATACACCTTCATCGCTACCACATCCTTTAGGCTTAAGCCTTCTTCGGCTAAATAAGAGTCAATTCTTTGAAGCGCGCTGACAGATTGATCATAAGTGTCTCCGAATCTGCCTCGATCACCTGCTGGTTTAGATTCGTCCTTAGGGTTGGCAACAATGCCACTGGCAAAATACATGGCCTTGTCTGCAGGAATCTTCACTCCTTTTAGAATGGAAGAGTCTTCTCTATCGAATCTGATCACCTCTTGTGATTGATGTTCATGGTCATCATGATGGTGCTCACATGCCATAACAAAACAAGCGATAAGAAGGGTAAGAATGATCTTAGTTTTCATGGTCGATTGATTTGATTGAAATATACAAAAGTTCACTCGTCAAATTCACTTGGTTTTTAGAAGCGGCATTGCCTATCTTAAGAATCAACCTTAAAATGAAAATTATGAAGACCTTCCGATTGCTAGGCATCTTGTTGATCACAGCTTTGATCTTTGTCCCTGATGCTGAAGCCCAACGCAGAAGAAAAAAGAATCAAGAACCGCAAGGCCTTAGTTATGACACAGCGCTTTACAATGCCATGGAATTCAGGCTTGTTGGCCCTTTTCGTGGTGGTAGAGCCACTGCAGTAGCAGGTGTTGTGCAAGATCCTATGACCTATTTTATGGGAGCGACTGGTGGTGTTTGGAAAACTACCGATGCGGGAGAAAGCTGGAATGTGGTGTCGGATGGTTTTTTCAATACGGCTTCAGTTGGAGCCATTGCTGTTGCCGAATCTGATCCAAATGTAGTTTACGTTGGAATGGGCGAAGCTCCCGTTCGTGGAGTGATGACCTCACATGGCGATGGTATGTATAAATCGACTGATGGTGGAAAGACATGGTCTCATATTGGGCTCGATAGAACCCGCCAGATTTCTAAAATTGCTGTAGATCCTCGCAATCCAAATGTGGTCTTTGTTGCTGCTCAAGGAAGTCCGTATGGAGCAACTGCCGATAGAGGAATCTATAGAACTACTGATGGTGGTGCCAACTGGGAAAAAGTACACTATGTAGATGAGAACTCTGGTGTGAGTGACCTGAGTATGGACATGACCAATCCGAGAGTAATCTATGCTGCTTATTGGGACCATAGAAGATATCCTTGGAAGGTTCAAAGTGGAGGGCCAGGTAGTGGACTATGGAAATCTACGGATGGTGGAGACACTTGGACTCAAATGAAGAAAGGTCTTCCAAAAGGTACCTTAGGTAAGATGGGTATTTCGGTGTCGCGCGCCATGCCTAATCGTGTTTGGGCCATCATAGAAGCTGATAATGGAGGGCTTTATCGATCTGACGATGGTGGAAATAACTGGAGATTGATCAATCCAGACAGACTACTAAGAGCACGTTCTTGGTACTACATGCACATCCAAGCGCATCCAACTGATCCAGAGTCAGTGTATGTGATGAATGCACCTCTTGTTCAATCGACTGATGGAGGAAAGACATTTGTCAACTTAAGAACCCGACATGGTGATAATCACCAAGTTTGGATCAACCCGGAACATCCTCAATACTTGATCAATGCCAATGATGGAGGAGCGAATGTTTCAATTGATGGCGGTAAGAATTGGTCGAGGCAAGACAATCAGCCTACAGCGCAATTCTATCGTGTAAATGCCGATAGACAATTCCCTTACAGAATATATGGTGGCCAGCAAGACAATAGCTCAGTATCCGTAGCTTCTAGGGCTAATGGTGGCGGAATTGGCTGGGATCAGTTTTATCCTGTGGGTGGTTGCGAGTCTGCTTACTCGGCTTTCGATCCAGATGATCCGAAATATGTGTATTCTGGCTGTTACCAAGGTATCATTGACGAATGGAACAAAGAGACTCGTCAAACCAAAGACGTGATGGCTTATCCTTTCTTAGGCTTGGGTACTAATCCAAAAGATGTAAAGTATCGATTCAATTGGAATGCTCCGATCATCGCTTCAAAACACAACCCTTCGGTTATTTATCATGCAGGAAATAAGGTACTAAGAACTACAAATCGTGGCATTACCTGGGAAGAGATCAGTCCTGATTTGACGAGAAATGATAGCACCAAGATTGATTGGGGTGGAGGGCCCATTACCAACGAAGCAGCTGGTGGAGAGATCTATCACGCCATTTATTATTTAGCTGAATCTCCGCATGACCAAAACGTACTTTATACTGGTGCTGATGATGGTATGTTGCACATCACCAGAGATGGTGGCAACAATTGGTCAGAGTTGACTTTACCAGGTGTAGGTGAGGGAATGATCAATCAGATCGAAGTCTCCCCGCATACACCCGGAACGGTATATGTTGCCTATAACAGATATAAATTCAATGACTTTACGCCTCACATTTTCAAGTCTACAGATTACGGTCTATCATGGACAAGGGTAGTAAATGGCATCAAAGATGAAGCCCATGTTAGAGTGGTAAGAGAAGATCCAAATAAGAAAGACTTGTTATATGCAGGTACTGAAACTGGATTGTATGTCTCATTTGATGGCGGTGTGAAGTGGAATGAATTCCAGCATAATCTCCCAGTTGTTCCGATCACGGATTTAATGGTGAATTACAATGATCTAATTATCGCAACCCAAGGAAGAGCATTCTGGGTAATGGACGATTTGAATCCACTTTATGAACTCAGTGAAGCTGCGAGTGCTGACTTTTATGTTTACAAACCGGAAGAAGGAGTAAGAGATAATGCTTTCAGAACAGGTAACAGATCTGTTGGTCAGAATCCGTATCCTGGCTTCAATATCATGTATTATATCAAAGAGGATGTAGATTCAATTGACCTGAAAGTTGAATTCAAGAATGCTTCTGGTGAAGTGGTTAGACATTTTGCAACAGATGCTAAAGACCGTCAAGAAAAGATCAGTAAGAAGTCCGGAATGAATAGGATCAACTGGAGTTTCTCTGAGCCTAATCCTTCTGGAGTTGACGGAGTATTTGTCGGATTAGGAGCGGGCGGTCACCGATTAGCTCCTGGTAAATATTCAGTCAAATTCACTTATGGAGATACAGAAGTGACCAAGGATTTGGTTATGAATGCTGATCCTAGATTGTCAGCTTCTCAAGCGCAATATGACGAGCAAGCTGAGATACTTTCAGAATTAAGAGAAATGATTGATGCCTTGAATGATGCTGCTAATGATGTAAGATCTGTTCGTGCACAAGTAAAAGATTTGAAAAGTAGAATCTCAAAGAATGACTATCCCAAGGTGCATGAAATGGCAGATGAGATCATTAAAACCTTAAATGGTGTTGAGGATCAAATGGTACAGCCTAAGCAGAAGACTTTCCAAGATGTGATCAACTTCCCGAATAAGCTTCAGGTAGAACTATATCATATTTATGGCACTATCGATGGAATTGAGCCACCTGTAACGGATGGTCAGAAAGCGAGAGTAGCTGACATGAAGACCAAATTCGATGCGACAATGGCTGATACTTCTCAGGCTATGGAACAACTTGATGAATTGATGCAACATATGCGCGATGAAGGTGTTCCTTTCATAGCACCAAAAAAGAGAGATTAATTGTCTAGAAATATTATAGAAGAATTGGGTAGCCTGGCTTTGGCTACTCGTTTAAAGAATCTGAGTGACAGACTGGCAAAAGATGTCGCTCAGATTTATAAAGAATCATCATTTGAGTTTGAGCCCAGATGGTTCACTTTGATCTATGCTTTGAAAGAAGGTGAAGAGTTGGCAGTAACTGAGGTTGCTGCTATGCTCAATCAAACACATCCTGCTGTTAATCAGGTGGCCAATGTTTTGGTTGAAAAGGGCTTGGTGTCAGAACGGAAGGATAAAGAAGATCAGAGAAAAAGATTGCTCCAATTGACTGCCAAGGGGCTTAAGCTAATTGAGCAAATGAATCCGCTTTGGGAGCAAATCAAACAAGCGAATGACGATTTGATCCAGGAGTCAGGCGATCTATTATCTGTCCTTGAAAAGGTGGAGTCCTCACTCGACAGTGCCTCTATGTATGATCGTATCAAGGGATGATTTCTGTTAACGATTGTTATCATTTCTAACTTCATTAATAAATAACCGTAAGTACTTACTAAATTTGATTTATGGTTAGAAAACTCACTCACATACTTTTGCTACTCCTCTTGGTCATCGGGGTTCAAGCACAAGATTTCGACAAAGAAAAGGTAGTTAATAGGCTAGCTGATCTAATGAACCGCAACTATGTGTTTCCTGAGAAAGGCAAGGAGATGCATGATCTTATTAAGCGTAAATATGAAGGTGGATCTTATGATGATATTCAAACTCAAGAGGAGTTTGCCCGTGTCTTGAATAGAGATTTGCGCTTTGTACAGAACGACAAACATATCAGAGTAAGATATAGTCCGGAAAGGGTAGAAGCGATAAAAAAAGGGAGTTCTTCTGGTGGCAGACAAGGACCATCAAACTACGGTTTTGAAGAGGTACTGGTGCTAGAAGGGAATATCGGATATCTTGATTTAAGAGGCTTTGCCGGGATTCAGAATGCCGAAGAAACCGCCAGAGAAGCCATGGATGTTTTGATCCAAACGGACGCTATCATATTTGATTTGAGGCAAAATGGAGGCGGTTCTCCTTCCATGATCCGTTTTATCTCTAGCTATCTTTTTGGTGAAGAGCCAGTCCATTTAAATACTTTTTATTGGCGACCAACTGATAGATACGAGGAAAGTTGGACCATGCCCGAAGAGGTAAGCATGCACAAGCCTGACATTCCTGTCTATGTACTTACAAGCGATTATACTTTTTCGGCAGCTGAAGAATTCACTTACAATTTGAAAAACTTGAAGCGAGCCACCATTATCGGTGAAACCACTGGCGGTGGTGCACATCCAGGAGGTCCAATGGTGATCAATCAAGGTTTTTTCGTCAACGTTCCTCAAGGCAAGGCGATTAATCCTATCACCAAAACCAATTGGGAAGGGGTAGGCATTGCACCTCATATTGCTACCTCAAAAGAAGAGGCTTTAGATAAAGCCATTACTCTTGCACAAGAGGCACTTGGATTGAAATAAGAAACCACTTACATAAATTTCAATTCATTCGAACTTTTTACTTTTTAGATTCATCTAGTCAAAAACAAAGGTCATGTTTAAAAACTATCTGAAAATTGCTTTTCGAAGTCTTTTGAAAAGCCGAAACACATCAATTATTAATATTGTCGGTTTGTCAATAGGTTTTGCCTGTTGCATGCTCATTTTTTTATTCGTTCAGAATGAAACCAGCTATGACAAGTTCCATCAAAATGCTGATAATATTTATCGGGTGCTCACCATTGACGAAGCGCTTGGGGTAAGTAGTAATTTGGTAGGCATAACTATGCCAATGATGGGCGCTGCCATGGAAACTGAATTTCCTGAAGTAGTGAACAAGGTGAGAATGCTTCCACAAGGAAGACAACTTATTTCTCATAATCAGCAAGGATATTATACTGAGCATTTTGCTTATGCTGAGCCCTCATTATTCGAAGTGTTTGATTTCAAATTAATTGACGGGGATACTGAAAATGCGTTATCGCAGCCCAACACAGTGGTGTTCTCAGAGTCGATGGCGAAAAGAACATTTGGAGATACAGATCCCATAGGTCAAAGAATTGATTTAGGTAATCAGTCCGGTTTAGAGGTGGTAGCCTTGATGGAAGATGTACCTCAGAACTCTCATTTGAACTTTGATGTCATTGTTTCAATGGAGCAGGCTGATACTACATCAGGTTTCTACAGATTTATCAATTCTTGGAGAAGTATCTCAATGGTCACCTATGTTCAGATGGCAGACAATGTTTCAGAAACCGCTGTTGAAGACAAAATGGAGCCATTAATTAGAGCCAATGATGTAGGTGAGAATTTCAAGGTCACTCTACAACCGCTTTCGGATGTCCATTTACAATCTAGCGGAATCCTTTTTGAGAATTATAATTTGAATAAAACAGATTCAGGTTATGTCTATACGTTAGCGGCTGTAGGGATTTTCGTCATCCTTATTGCCTCCTTCAATTTCATGAATCTATCAACTGCTCGATCTGCCAACAGAGCACAAGAAGTTGGCGTAAGAAAGGTTTTTGGTGCATTCAGGACCCAGCTCATCATTCAATTTATTATTGAGTCAGTTGTCCTATGTCTTGTTTCGTTGCTAGTAGCCTTAGCTTTTGTGGCTTTAACAGGTTCATTGATCAACCTTCCTATTGAAGGAAACTTGGCCATTTACTTACTCTCTAAACCAAACTGGGTTCTCGGAGGCGTAGGATTTGCTATATTCTTGGGAGTTTTATCAGGGAGCTACCCGGCATTTATGTTATCAGCCTTTAATCCAATTGCTACTCTAAGAGGAGCATTCAAAACAAGCTCGAAAGGTGTAGCACTAAGAAAAGGACTGGTCATTTTCCAATTCACCATTTCGGCTGTGATGATCATTGGTACGGCAATCGTTTATGATCAATTGCAACACCAGAGGAATATCGACAAGGGCTTTGATCCGGAGCAAGTGTTAACTCTTAATGTAGGAGACCCAGGTTTACAGGAACAGCTTCCAGTCTTGATCAATAACTTAGAGCAGAACCCTAATATATTAAAGACAGCACGTACTCAAGGTATGCCGGGAAGAACTTTTGGAAGAAGGGGAGTGAGGCCTGAAGGTGCTTCTGAGAACGATACATGGATCATTTCAGTATTTGGCTTCGATGATGAATTCATGGAGCTGATGAACATGGAGGTAGTTGAAGGCAGAGGATATGATAAAGATATGGCCACTGACCAAAATGAAGCTATTTTAATCAATGAAGCCATGGCTAAAGAGCTCAATTGGGATCAGGCAATTGGAAAAACGATCACAATGGGTCAGCAAGAAAGAAGAGTGATCGGTGTGGTAAAGGATTTTCATTTTACCAACATGCGCCACAAGATCGAACCATTAGCCATGTTCTATAATCCTAATGGAGGTGGAAATCTAGCGGTTAAGTTCAATGCCCAAAATACTGCCCAGACTATTGAATTCATTCAAGGCGCATGGGATCAGGTGTTTCCTAACAGTCCATTAGAATATCGATTCTTCGATGAAGAATTTGGTCAGCAATACGCCTCTGATGAAAGGTTCGGAAGATTGGTTTTCAGCTTCACCTGGTTGGCCATTTTTATTGCCTGCCTCGGGCTATTTGGACTTTCTGCTTTTACAGCGGAGCAGAAAACCAAAGAAATAGGAGTGAGGAAAGTGCTTGGTGCTAGTATCGGTGGTATTGTGGTGCTTTTATCTAAGCAGTTTTCAATGCTTATTCTGATAGCTATGGTCTTAGCAGCGCCAATTGCCTATTATACCATGAATGTCTGGCTGGGCGACTTTGAGTACAGAGTAGATATCAATCCATTGTGGTTTGGTTTATCTGCCTTAGTAGCATTTGGCATTGCGATAATCACAGTGACCTTCCAGTCTGTTAAGGCAGCAACTGCGAACCCTGTTAGAGCACTTCGATATGAGTGATTTTACATTTTTTAACAGCTCATGTTAAATCGATTGTAACACAATCGTCTATAATCGGTATAATAATTGAACTAAAGCGTATTGAAAAGTCGAACAAATCGGTTTTTTGTTACCTTTAATGTCCTTCTGGGCTATAAATCGATTGCCTAAAGTCAAGTGAAGAAAGCAATGAGAAAATTAATATGGATCAATCTCTTACTCTTTTTAGGGGTAAGTGCGGCAATAGCTGAGTACGACTCGGCCAAATATTTTCAACCAACAGCCTCACACATGAAAGAGGCGAGGATCATTGTCCAGATCCTAGATTATTACCACTATAGAGACATAGATCTAGATGATTCATTGTCATCGGCCATATTCGATAATTTCATTGATGCAATTGATGGGAACAAGAATTACTTCTTGGCTTCAGATATTCAGTCTTTCCAGAAATACAGATTCAAACTAGATGATGATCTTAAGAATGGTAATCTGGTAACACCATTTTACATCTTTAATATTTACAAGAAGCGATTAGATAATCGATTGGAGTATGCTCTTGAAAGATCTAAAGAGCCTTTCAATTTTGACAGAGAAGAAGATTATCACTTCGATAGAGATGATATGCCTTATGCAGAATCGGAAGAGCAATTGGACGAATTCTGGAGAAAGAATATCAAGAGTCAGGCTTTGAACTTAAAATTAAGTGGTTCGGATGACGAGAAGATCGAGGAGGTGCTAGTCAGTCGTTACGAGCGTTTTCAGAGCAACGTAGACAAGTATAACAATAACGATGTCTTCGAGATCTTCATGAACTCAGTAACTGAGGCATTCGATCCGCATACCAATTATTTCACTCCGTTAAATGCGGAAGACTTCGAAATGCAAAGCAAGAAGTCTTTAGAAGGGATTGGTGCTACACTACAACAAGACAAAGATTTCACAAAGATCGTTGATTTGAGGCCAGGTGGACCGGCCTTCTTAAGTGGTGAAATTGGAAAAGATGACCGCGTAGTAGGCGTTGCGCAAGGTGCAGAAGGCGACATGGTCAATGTTGTTGGCTGGAGAAGCGATGAAGTGGCAGGTCAGATCAGAGGGCCAAAAGGAACTCTTGTTAGATTAGAATTATTACCGGCAGGTTCAAGCCCAGGAGCTCCAACCAAAGAAGTGAATTTGGTGAGAGACAAAATCAAATTGGAGGATGCAGTTGCCAAAAGTAAGATTGTACAGTTTACTGAAAATGGAAGTACATATAATATAGGAGTGATCACTATTCCTGATTTCTACATCAATGCAGAAGAGATGGAGGAGAACCCTCTTGATTATACGAGTACTACTAATGATGTAAAACGACTGATCACTGAATTAGAAGAGCAAGGTGCTGACGGGATCATGCTTGATCTTAGAAATAATGGAGGAGGAGCGCTATTTGAAGCGATTAACCTTTCTGGGCTCTTTTTACCTGGTGGAACAGTCGTGCAAGTAAAGTATAGCGGTAATAAGATCGAGAAGCTAAATGATGACAATAAGAGCATGTTCTATACAGGACCAATGAATGTTCTTATCAATAGGTTCTCTGCTTCAGCATCTGAAATATTCGCAGGAGCCATTCAAGACTATAAAAGAGGTGTTATTGTCGGTGAGCAAACTTATGGCAAAGGCACTGTACAAAGAGTAAATGAACTGAATGCCTTTTTAAGAGGGCCTGAGGATGAAGAATTAGGCCTAATAAAATTCACAATGGCCAAATTCTATAGAGTGACAGGCAGTAGTACCCAGCATTTAGGTGTAAGCCCAGATGTGGCCTATCCTTCTGCTTTTGGTGCGAAAGAGTTTGGAGAAAGCTCAAAACCAAGTGCAATGCCATGGGATAAGATCGCTTCAGCTGCTTTTGAGCCATTAGACTACGTAGATCAGGATTTGATCAACACTTTAAATAAGATTCATAACGATAGAATGAAAACCGATCAAGAGTTGGTCGATTTACAATACGATATTGAGCAGGCCAAGAAAAACAGGGAAATCACTACAGTTTCGCTTAATTATAACAAAAGGCTAGCTGAGCAGACCAAGGCAGAAGAAGAAAGAGCAGCAAGAGTTAAGATTGGAAGCTCACTCAGTGAATTAGAAGCTAATAAGGTGCAAGACAGGTCGTTAAACGATCTAAAAGACACCTATTTAAAGGAAAGTTTGCTTCTTTTAGCCGATCAAATCGAGGCAAAAAAGAGAAAAGGATAATTCCTGTAATAAAATTGATTTTAAGAGGAGGGGCGTTTGTCCCTCCTTTTTTTTTGCTACCAAATGATATTCTGTGCAAACGAGTGTTAAGCAAATGTTAACAAAAGTTAATTTTGGTAGCCATACCTATACAGTAATTTGCTGATGTCAAACGATAGAAAAGTGTATGAAAATTCTGTTTGAAAGCGGTTTTGGCAATATCTATTTTTTGAGGGTATTGTTTTCATTAGTGTTTATTTCTCTTAGTTTTGGTGGTTCAACCGAGTTAATTTTTTACAAATAATTTAATTATTTACTAAAACTACTTACTATGAAGAGAGTATTACTGACAATTCTCATGTCAGTGCTTGTGAGCGTATTTGCGCAGGCACAAGAGCGTACTGTCTCTGGTACAGTCACTGACGAAACCGGTCAGGGACTGCCTGGAGTGAACGTATTGCTCAAGGGTACTACTACTGGTGTTCCCACCAATGTAGATGGTACTTATCGAATCTCTGTTCCTGGAGATGACGCAGTTTTGGTTTTCAGATTCTTGGGATATACATCTCAGGAAATCACTGTTGGAAGCCAAACGACCATTAACGTGGAGATGCTTCCGGACGTAACAGATGCTGGTGAAGTCGTTGTGACGGCATTAGGTGTTACTCAGGAAAAGGCATCGTTAGGTTATGGTGTAGCTTCTCTTGACAAGAGTCAACTGCAAGCAAGAACGCAGAAAGATGTTGCTAAGCTTTTAAGAGGTAAAGCAACTGGTGTGGACATTACTCAAACTTCGGGTTTGGCAGGTTCTGGTACCAACGTAATTATTAGAGGTTACTCTTCTATTACAGGTTCTAACCAGCCTTTATTCGTTGTGGATGGTGTTCCTTTCAACTCAGATACCAACAATGACGGTAGCTTCGCTGCTGGTGGTGGTGCTGCTTCTTCTCGTTTCTTGGATCTTGATCCACAGACTATCGAGAACGTTTCAATTCTTAAGGGTCTTTCAGCAACTGTACTTTACGGTGAGGCTGGTAGAAACGGTGTAATCTTGATTACTACTAAGAATGGTAACGCTGGTGAAAATGCTTCTAAAGGTTTTGAAGTATCATTCACTCAGCAGGTATCATCAACTAAAGTAGCTAACCTTCCTGATTACCAAGATTCTTACGGTAACGGATTTAACGGAAACTTCGGTTGGTTCTTCTCTAACTGGGGTCCTTCATTCGATACTAGAGGTTCTAACGGTATTGGTGAGGATGGTACTATTGACCACCCTTATGATCAGCCTCAGTACAATGATGACTTCCCAGAATTCATCGGAGCTGATTATGCTTACCAACCTTATTCTTCAGTAGAAGATTTCTTCGCTGATCCTGCTTACACTTTCAACACTTCGTTGTCAGTTGCTAAGAATTTAGGTAACGGATCTTCAGTTAGTGCTACTTACTCTTATTTAGATGATTCAGGTTTTACTCCTGCATTAGACGAAATGAACGGTGGTGGAGCCTCTAACTTCCAGAAGAAAAGTAACTTCGGTATAGGTATGAAAACTGAGCTAGACAATGGTATCAGTGTTCAAGGTAACTTCAACTACGTTTCTTCTCATATCAGAAGACCATTAACTAACCCATCTTTCGGTGGTACTGGTGACGGTCTATTCGCTTCTGTTCTTTATACTCCAAGATCAATTGACTTGATGGGTCTTCCTTTCCAGTCTCCAATTGATGGATCTAACGTATACTACAGAAGAGGTTCTGCTATTGAAAACCCTCGTTGGAACTTAAACAACAAGTCTGATGAAGAATTCCTTGAGCGTTTCTACGGAAACATCCAAGTGACTTTCGATATCACTGACTGGTTGAAAGCTCAGTATAGATTCTCTTTAGATAACTATACTCAGATCAACGAAAGAAAAGTTAACAGAGGATCAGGTAGAGGTGACAACGATGGTTACTTCAACACTTCAAACAGAAAATCTGTATGGAAAGATCACGTTGCTAACTTACTTTATAACAAGAGATTCAACTCTGACTTCACTTTAAATGGTGTAGTTGGTTTCAACTACAGAGAGACTACTCTTGAAAGAACAAGTACTAATTCAACTAACCAATTGGTATACGGTCTATTCGCTCACGACAAGTTCGTAGCTCAGACTGCTTCTACTGGTGTTAGTGATTCATATGTTGCTGGTTTATATGCTACTGCTTCTTTGGGTTATAGAGACTTCTTATATGTTTCTTTCCAAGGTAGAAATGACTGGACGTCTACTCTAGAGGAGGCTAACAGATCAATCTTCTATCCATCTGGTAGTATTTCATTCTTGCCTGTTGAGGCAATTCCAGCTCTACAAAATAATGGTGTATTGGATTACGCTAAGATCCGTGTTGGTTACGGTACTTCAGCTGGTTATCCTAGCCCTTATAGAACTAGAAACATTCTTGGTGCTTCTACTAACGTATTCATCGGTCCTGATGGAACTCAGTTGAACACTAACTCAGTATCAAACGTTTTGGGTAACCCTAACTTGAAGCCTGAGTTGCACAAAGAGTGGGAACTTGGTCTTGAGGCTCAGTTCTTAGATAACAGAATTGGTTTAGACCTTTCTTTATATGACAAAACTTCTGAAGACTTGATCATCAACTTACCGTTGGATCCAGCTACAGGTTTTACGTCTACTACTACTAACGGTGCTGTTGTTTCTAACAAAGGTATCGAGGCTGCTTTGAACTTGACTCCTGTTAGAGGTCAGATCGAGTGGAATATGACTTTGAATTACACTAAGAACAAGCCAGTTGTAGAAGAGATTCTTGAAGGTTTGGATCAAATCCAAATCGCTGGTTACACTACTTTAGGTAACTTCGCTATTCCTGGTGAGCCTTACGGTGTAATGAGAGGTACTGAGTTTGTAAGAGATGCTGACGGCAACCTAGTTGTTGATGGTCAAGGTTCTTACATCGAGGATGCTGAGATTACTTCAATTGGTAATCCTAACCCTGATTACATGATGAACTGGATCAACACATTAACCTACAAAGGTTTCTCATTTGGATTCCAGTGGTCATATACTTCAGGTGGAGACATCTACTCTTCAACTGTATCTGCTTTGATGGCACGTGGTAATACTTCTGATACTGACGTGAACAGATTTATTCCAATTGTACTTCCTGGTGTAACTAGAGAAGGTAATGTGAATACGGTTCAAACTTACTTAGGTGATGCTGGTTTCGATGCGTACTTCGGTGCTGATGCTGGTGCAACTTTCGATGCGACTGTGATTAGATTAAGAGAAGTTTCTCTTTCTTATGCTTTCCCTGCTGCAATGTTGAGCAAAACTCCATTCGGTAGCGCAGGTATCACAATTTCTGGTGAGAACCTTTGGTTCAATGCTCCAAACTTCCCTAAAGGGTTGAATTTCGATCCTGAAGTATTGAGTTTGGGTGTTGGTAACGGTAGAGGATTTGATTTCCGTACTGCTCCTACAGCAAGACGATGGGGTGTTTCTTTAAACCTTACTTTTTAATCGTCCGAACGGAAGTTTTATAAATTCTAAACGAAAGAACTAATATGAAATTTACAAATAGATTATTAGCACTTGCTCTAGCAGTACTTTTTGTTAGTGCTTGTGACGCTATAGATGAGAACTTGGACAACCCGACTCAGGTAACTCCTGAGAACGCCCAAGTGGAAGATGTTTACAATAGTGTTCAGTTAACTATGGCTGGCATTATGGGTAACATGTGGTACTGGCCTTCTTCTCTTGTGAGAATGACTGCCAATACTAGTGCATATGATTACATTACTGCTTCTAACCCATCTTCTTTTGATGGTATCTGGAACAACGTTTACGCAAACTTGTGGTCAGATATTGAAGTAGTTGAAGCTCTTGCTGGTGATATCGGACTTGATAAGCACGTTGCTAACGTGAAGATCATGAAGGCTTACAGTATGATGCTACTTGTTGACGTTTTTGGAGATATTCCTTTCTCTCAAGCGCTTCAAGGTACGAACGTAATCGCTCCTACAGCTGATCCAGCTGCTCAGGTATATGATGAAGCTAGAACTCTATTAAATGACGCTATCGCTCTATTAGCAAATACTAATGCTGCTGATCCGAGATACGATAACTTCTACGATGGAGACGAGGCTGCATGGACTACTCTTGCAAATACATTACTGTTAAGAGCTGCTGTAACCACAAGATTGGTTGATCCAGCTGCTTCTGCTGCTGCAGTTAACGCTGCTTTGGCTAACGGTGTGATCGATTCTCAGTCTGAAGATTGGCAGTTCTCTTACGGTTCAACTCGTGAGAACCCTAATTCAAGACACCCTCGTTACAACAACTCTTATGAGAACAACGATGGTGATTACATGGCTACTTACTACATGTGGTTACTTAGAGCTGAGAAGGAAGATGCAGGTATCGCTGTTGTTGATCCTCGTATCAGATACTACTTCTACAGACAAACTGAAGATGCAGGTGCATTAGACAGAAATGAGTACTCTTGTCACTGGTCTGATTTCCCTGAAATGTCTTCAAGACCAACTTGGTATTCTGACGTAGATCCAAGAATGCCTTACTGTATTCCTTTCGATGGTGACGGTTACTTCGGTAGAGATCACTTGAACAACGAAGGTATTCCACCAGATGGTGATTTGAGAACTGTTTACGGTATCTATCCTTTCGGTGGTCAGTTTGACTTCGATGAGTTTGATTCACAACAGCAAAATGGTACTACAGGTGCTCTAGGTAGAGGTGTATGGCCAATGATGTTATCTTCTTATACTCACTTCTTAAGAGCTGAAGCTGCCTTGACCTTAGGTACAAGTGATGATGCTAGAGCTCAATTAGAGGCTGGTATGAGAGCGTCTTTCACTAAAGTGAAGTCATTCGAAGCTAGAGATAACGGTACTTTCTCAACTCAAGTAGAATTAAGAGATGGTACTACTGGTACTGTATCTGAGATTTACGGTATGCAGAGTGATGATGTAGATGATTACGTGGCCTTCGTTTTAGGTCAGTATGATGCTGCAACTAGCGATGATGACAGATTGGACATCATGATGAAAGAGTACTACATTGCTCTATGGGGTAATGGTGTTGAAGCGTACAACATGTACAGAAGAACTGGTAAGCCTGCTAACATGATGCCGGCACTTGAGTCTGGACAGGGTCCATTCATCAGATCGTTCTTCTACCCTGCGGTACACGAAACTAGAAACCCTAACGTTAACCAGAAGTCTAGCGTAGACTTACCGGTATTCTGGGATAATGGTAGTGCAAATGTTTACTAAAACGAGGAAAGAGAATATCATGAAAACTAAGAATATATTTTTAGCCCTTTTAGTGGCAACATTCGGACTTTTCAGTTGTGCTGATGAAGATTTGAAGCCAATCCTGACGTTTGAAGACGCTATTAAAGGTGGTTATGTTAAGCTAATCGAAGAAGGTCCGAAGTTGATCAACGTACTTGATGAAAGTACTATCAACGCTTCTTCTTATACATACTCTGTAGAGTTCGTTGACCTTCAGAATGGTGAGTTAATGACTGATTATACAATCAATCTTACTTATACTTCTGCTGGTGGCGATACTAGAACTGCTGAAAACTTCTTGAGCTATGCTCAAGCAGATTTAAGCGATGGTCCTAATGGTCTTAGAGCATTAGAGAACATTACAATTACTGCTCCTGAGATGCTTGCAGCTCTTGGATTAAACGCTTCTGACTTAGGTCCTGGTGACAACTTCTTGTTCGAAGGATTTGTAACGTTAGATGATGGTAATGTATATGGTTATGAGAATGCGTCTGCAACTGTAAGAGGTTCTGCGTTCCAGTCTCACTTCAACTTTACTTTACCTGCTGCTTGTCCTTCTGATTTAACTGGTTCATACGATTATGATGGTTCATCATTCTGGTGTGGTGCTGGTGATGCAAGTGGTTCAGTAACTATCAACGCTAAAGGCGGTGGAGTTTACTGGTTCAGTGATTGGAGTTTCGGTGCATACCCTGCTTGTTATGGTGGTTTCATCGCTGCTAACGATCCATTGACTTTCACTGACGTTTGTACTGACGTGTCTTTCACTGGTTTCGTTGACATCTACGGTGATACTTGGGTTTACACTTCTAACATTGTTGGTAACGACTGGACAATCGGATGGACTAATACATTCGGTGAGTCTGGTGTAGGTGTAGTACACTACCCTGGCGGTGCTGATTGGCCAATTACATTGGTACCATAAGCCAACCGTTGAAATAAATTTTAAAAGAGATTGTCATTTGGCAATCTCTTTTTTCGTTTTTGGAGTTATACCTTCAGGTATGAGAAAGGTCGTAGCTCAAATTCTTTTGTGTATTTGTGTGTGCAGCGCATATGCACAAAATACTGTAGGTCTCTTAGGTCAGAATTCTTCTGAGGTTAGTTTCGGATATAACCTCTTTTATTCACACTTTCAATCCACCACTTATTTAGTCGATACACGAGGTCAGGTGATGCATCTCTGGGAGGATAATGACATGTATGTTCCGGGGAATAGCGTCTTTCTCACGGAAGAAGGTAACCTTATCAGGTGCAAAAGAAACACGGATACATCTGGAGATCCAATTTTTGCAGGTGGCGGTGGAGCTATCGTTGATGTAGTTGATTGGGAAGGTGATGTCCTGAGTTCTATAGAGATCAACAATGATACAGCAAGACTACATCATGATGTAGCTCCTATGGCTAACGGCAATATTTTATTACTAGCATGGCATAAAATTGATTCTGTCGATGCTGTTCAGGCAGGTCGTAATCCAGAATTGATAAGTGAAGGGGCTGTCTGGTCAGAAATGATTTTGGAGTGGAATCCAACTACGGATGAGATCGTTTGGGAGTGGTTCGCTTGGGATCACTTAGTTCAAGATCATTTTGGTGACAGAATGAACTTTGGAGTGGTATCTGAATCACCAGAGAAGATAGATGTGAATTATACGGAACATGGCTCTCACCCAGATTGGTTGCACATCAATGCAATTGCATATAATGAAGTAAGAAATGAGATTGTTGTTTCTGTTCCTTATTTCAATGAGCTATGGGTTATAGATCATTCAACCACCACCGCTGAGGCAAGAACTTCTTCTGGCGGTAATTCAAATAAAGGTGGTGATTTGATCTACAGATGGGGTAATCCTCAAGCATACCAGTCAGGAGACGATTCAGATAAAGTCTTGTTCTTTCAGCATGATGTGCACTGGGTCAATCCGAAGGCAGAATTAGGTGATGATGATTATGGCGTCATGGCTATCTTCAATAATAGAGTTCCAGGAGATATTTCAGAAGGATTGATCATCAATACCTTGAATGATCAAGGAGATGCTTACCAATCTTTTGCTCTCTCAACTGAACAAGCAGTAAGACGTAGAGTAAGACATCCTGAAAATTCGCCACTGTCATTCTCTCGTGGCTTATCAAGCATACAGGTGCTTCCGAACGGAAATGTGATGATGTTCGCTGGTAGAACAGGCTTTGGTTACGAAATGACACCAGCCAATGAATTAGTTTGGTCTTATCGAGTTCCTCTTTTACGAGGAGAAATCGCTAGGCAAGGAACTGAGCTAGTCGAAAATGATAACCTGACCTTTCGAATGGAGCGATACAGTCGTGGGTTTCCTGGCTTCGAAGGCAGAACACTTTCCTCACTTGGTTTGATGGAAGAATTGGGCCTTGATGTGGTGACTTCAGTAGAAGAGAATAATTTCTCAGATCGACTTCAGGTATATCCAAACCCAGTTATTGATCAATTCCATTGTGTATTGCCTGCTGGATTTGTGAACAAAAAAATCACTTTGGAAGTCGTGGACGCAGGTACAGGCCAAGTAAAATGGCAAGAAGAGGTTCTAGTGAATGAAGCCAAGATTACTCTGAATTCTCAAGACTTGAGCTCAGGTCTGAATTACATTAGAGTATTTTCTGATGATGCATTCGCTATCAAAAAGGTCATTCGTTTAAACTAGCCAAATCGCTTTCTGCGGCTATATATCCAAAAGGAGACCAAGAATCTGAATTTAAGATATCTCTATAAAGCCGCAATGCTGCAGTGGTATCCTGATTGTATAAAAACCAGTTAGCCACACCATAACCTTGTGTTGTTAAACTCAGCTGGGCATCTGAATCATTAGTGCTAAAGAGGGAGTCTATGGGCAGTTCCTTTTTATACATCATTAACCTTTTATGGTAACTCGCATTCTCGATGATCTCCATATCAGCTGTTATGGCATTTAGAACTTGATTTGCCTCCTCTTCTTTTTCAAGTCTTCTTAAAGTCATATATAACCAATCCGATGTAGCAATTAGGAGATCATTATTGACAGAATACTCCATGCATTCTTGATAAATCGGTAAGGCTGCTTCAAAATCACCTTTAAGATAGTATGCGAGACCCCAATGATACATTACATTGAATTGGGTATTTGATAAGGGTTGATTAAGTCTGTTGGGTATGCCATCTGGCTCAATCTCAACCTCATCCTTGGGCATTAATTCATGTGCCATTTTGAAATCATCTATGGCCTTATCGAACTCTCTAAGACTAACATGGCGATGTCCACGATGTCGATAGAGTTTGTACGAATCTGGATATGCACTCAGTCCTTCAGTATATATAGAAATAGCTTTACGATAATCTCCAAGATAAGCCCAACGTCTTCCTAGCCAAATGTAGTTGAGCTCAGTAGCTTCCTCTTTAAATCTATATTGTGCATCACTAAGGTTTTGCAAAAGCCGCTTATTGGCTTCTTCATTTCTCTTGGGAATGAACAAAGAGTCACCCAGAAGAGAGACTGTTTGAAATTCATTCATTTCGAATGATTCGTCTTGGCTTTGCTCACAAGAAACAATTAGGTATGTGCACAGTAATGAGAAAATGATCTTTTTCACTTGGTCGTCATTTTAAATCTCATGCCATTCTTCTTTTCTTCTACCATCCTTGACACATCCTCAAGGAGCTTTTTAGCGTCATAAACAATACCGTCTTTTACGGTGTATTTTACACCGCCAACTCTGGTTACTTCATTATTGTCGTCAAGCTTGAGTGCTCCAGTGCCGTATAAGACTTTTAAGTTTTGGAGAGGGTTCTCCTCTAGAATTACGAAATCAGCATATTTACCTACTTCAACAGTTCCAAGCATATCATCTGCACCTAGGGCTTCGGCACCGTTCAATGTAGCACTCATTATCACTTCTAAAGGATGAAAGCCAGCCTCTCTAAGTAATTCTAGCTCTCTGATATAGCCAAAGCCATAGAGCTGAAAGATGAAGCCTGAGTCAGAGCCTGCTGTTACTCTACCACCTCTGTTTTTATACTCATTGATAAACGTCATCCATAGTTTGTAATTCTCTTTCCAAGACACCTCTTCTTCAGTACCCCAGTAGAACCAATAGGACCCATGAGATCTTCTGCTAGGACGGTAAAAGATCCAAAGAGAAGGCAAAGTGTATTGCTGATGCCATTCAGCTGAGTAGGCTCGCATCAGATCGCGACTAGCCTCGTAGATATTGAATGTTGGATCGATAGTGAAATCAAGATCAAGCAATTCGTTCATCACATTATTCCAATGATCGCTATATGGTTTAGCAGCTTGTTTCCAAAGTCTTCCGGCTTCACCAAATCGGTCTTGTTCATTTCGATAATTGTAGTCAAGAGAGTAATTCTGAACCTTTCTATCAGTAAAAAGTGCTTCAGGAAGTCCATACCAGTGCTCCATTGAGGTTAGGCCAGCTCTAGCTGAATTGAGCACATTCCAACGTACTACATCCATTTGTGCATGGTGCATAGCAGAACGTAAACCGAGCTTTTTATTTTCCTCTAAAGCAGCTTGCATAATGTCTGGAGCAGCCCCAAAGAATTTGATTCCGTCAGCACCGTTCTTAGCATTTTGTCTTACCCATTCTCTGGCCATTTCAGGGCTAGAAATTGGTTCTTCTGAGCCTTGCCCAAAGCTGGTATAAGCAAATATCCTTGGTGCTGTAATCTCGTTTTTGTTAGACTTCTCTTTATGTTCTAAAACCCAATCCAGGCCGTTTCCTGCGCTTGGGTCCCGAATACTGGTAATTCCATGTGCCATCCACAGCTTAAAAACATACTCAGACGGGGTGCCTTGAGCAACACCCCCAATGTGCCCATGCATGTCGATGAAACCTGGCAATAGATACATGCCTTCGAAGTCATATTCCTTATCGCCAGCCTTGGCTTTTGGCCTGTCCTGTTCGCGAATAGGCATACCAGGATAACCTACATTATAAATTCCTTTGATGATGTTCTGCTCAACAATGATGTCTACAGGTCCGGTTGGCGGTGCTCCGTTACCATTAATGAGAGTCACCCCTCGAATGATCATTCTGTTAAAAGGGCCTTCTCCTTCTGATCGATCGGGTGCTTTTTCAATCTGCGCAGTAAGTGAAAAAGATAGAAAGAAGCACAGAGAAAGTATTAGTGTATTTCTTAGTGAGATGTGCATAAAAGTAAAGGTTGACTATTTACAAAATATGTAAAAGGTCAACCTTTAACAAAAGCTATTCTAAAAGCGGTCTTTTAGCTTTTTCCTTCTCTTTTAATTCTTTCGAGTTTTAGAGGGAAGCTTTGGCCTGATTGTGTCCATGTTCCATCAAAAACGCCATCTTTCAATGTGCCTTTATAAGTGCCTTGAATTTGATTCATGGTCATGGTGATTTCGCTGTTTTTATACTCGACTTTGTCGAATTTTAATCCAAATGCTCCTTGGCTAGGACTGTCCATACTGGCAGACAGAGCTGTACCATCATTACTTACATGAATAATCACTTCTAAAGATTGGCCAGGGACCTCAATCTTGCCACCCCAATTACCAGCGGCTTCATTTAAGTCGTTTTGGGCGTTAGCTTGAAAAATAAATAAGCTAAAAAGTATGATGCTCAGCGTTTTCATAGTTCTTGATTTTGATAATCGATATTACGAAAAATGTGCCAGAAATAGATTTACCCTTCTTAATGAATGGTTCAATCCTCAGTTAAACGTAGCTATTCACTTATTGGATTTCATTTCTAAGAACTTCCAAAGGGGGCTTATTTAAGACGCTGTTGCTATTGATAAGCCCTATTACGATAGTGATAGTAGTTATAATTAGAAATACCAATAGCATCGGAACAGGATTTGGAACAAAGGACGAGTCGAAGGAATAGAATGCTAAACCCCAACTTCCCAATAAAGCCAATAGAATCCCAGATAGAGAGGCCATACTGCCTAAAAAGAAGTACTCAAGTCCGTTGATGATCAAGATCTGTCGCTTACTTCCTCCCATCGTTTTTAATAGTACCGATTCTTTAATACGCTGATACTTGGATAAAATGACCGAACTGATTAGTACTAATATGCCTGTGAAAATACTGAAGAGCGCCATAAACCTGATGACAAAAGCAATTTTGGCAAGAATCTCATCTACGGTATCTAGGATTAAGCCGATATCAATAACAGAAACTGAAGGGAAGTTCTTCACCACTTCTCTTTGGAATAGAGCACCTGTTTCTTTGTCGGGTACTCTCGTGATAAGCACATGAAATTGTGGTGCTTGTTCAAGAACACCTTCGGGAAAGAGTGCTAGAAAATTGGTTTGTATACGTTCCCAATCCACTTCTCTGAAGCTTCCTAAATAGGTTTTGATCGGTACACCTTGAACGTTCCAAGTCAATTCGTCACCAATTTTGAGGCCGCCACTTTTAGCATATCCCTCTTCCAAACTCACAAAGATGGAATCGTTGATGCTTTCAACTGTTTTCAGTTCGCCATCTGTAATGGTTTCAGAATCTATTAGAGTATCCCTATAAGTTACCCTCCATTCTCTTCTAAACATTCCACCTCTCAGATCCAAAGTAGTGTCGGCCATTACCGCTTGGTAATCATTGCCATTCACTTGGCTTAGTCTCATCGTGACAATAGGTACCTGTTGCAGTATGGGTAGGTTATTCTCCTCTGTCAGTTCAGCGAGCTTGTCTTTTTGGTAGGTTTGAATATCAAAGACCATCAAATTAGGCCTGTCATTGTCTGTGGTGATTTCTACTTCATTGATTAGTAGATTTTGCACAAAATAGAGAGTAGTGATCAGTGCTGTCCCTAAGCCAATGGAGGCTATCAATACTAATGTTTGGTTATTCGGGCGATATAAATTAGATAAGCTTTGTCTCCATAAGTAGCTAGCGGATGAAGGGAAGAATTTTTTAACAGTCCACATCAGCAATCGGGCAGCTAGTGCAAGAAATCCGAAAGCAATAAAAATGGAGATTGAGAAATAGACACTGTCTCGAATATTGCCAATCTGTACAAAGGCAAATCCCAGAACAAAAATGAATATCCCGGCATAAACTAACCAAACAAGCCTGTCTTTTAAACTGGATTGATTGTCTGAGATGCCTCTTAAGGTAACCAAAGGAGAAGTCCTTCTTATACTCAAAAGTGGCGCTAGAGCGAACAATACTGAAATGATTACACCGGTTATTACACCACCGATGATGGAAGGCCAAGAGAGAGATAAGGACACTTCAACTGGCAAAAAGTCTTTGAAGATCTCAGGTAATATTCTTTGTATGAAAGTTCCTAATACAGCTCCTAAAACAGAGCCAATCAAACCAACAATGGTCATTTGAATAAGGTAAATCAGGAATGAATCTCTTCCCTGAGCACCTAAACAGCGCAAAATGGCTACAGATCTGATCTTCTCCTTCATGTAGATATGGACAGCGCTCGCTACCCCCACACAGCCTAGTAAAAGAGCAATAAATGCCACGAGATTTAGGAAGTTGGCTAAGTCTTGAAAGGTATCACCAGTCTCCTCTCTACGTTCTTCAACGGTTTCACTACTAATTCTTGCTACACGCAAAGAGTCGCTGTCTACTCTGATCTGCTCATCAATATCGAAGCCTTCAGGTAGGTTCTTGAACTTGTAAAATCTCCTGTAGTATACTCTACTACCTTTTTGTACCAGTCCTGTCTCCTCTAGGAACTCCATGGGAATATATACAGCTGGAGCAACTAGGGTAGCACCCAATGATTGTGATGGAGAACTGATAAGTGCTCCTTCTATGACAAAAGTGGATAGTCCGATTTTAATCGAATCACCAACATTGATATCGTACTGAATAAGCACTGATTTGTCTACCAAGGCTTTTTTGCCTCCAGATCTGAATGTACTTTCTGCAGTTAATGGTTCTGTTTCAATGGTGCCATAATAGGGGAATGCACCTTCTAATGAACGTACATCTACAAGCCTACTTTGCTGATTCTTCGGGAAGAAGATCATGGAAGCAAATGAATTCTCATACGAGATATCCCACTCCAAGGAGTCCATTAAATCATAATGAAAATTAGGATCATTGCTTGCCAACTCAAGATCAGCTCCTAATAACTCTTTTGACTGTGAGTTGATATCATCCTTGAGGTTCTCACTAAATGAATTGATAGCCACTAAGGCTGCAATTCCTAATGTAATAGAAGAGATGAATAGTAGAAGTCTCGATTTACTTCGTCTGGCATCTCTCCATGCCATTAAAAAGTACCATTTGCTACTCATCTTAAACTTCACTTAGAGAACCTACAACTTCATCACTAATGATCTGTCCACCTTTTAACCTAAGGATTCTATCAGTCTTGGAGGCTAAATCTAAATCGTGAGTAACCATTACTAATGTGGTACCATTTTCTATGTTGAGTTGGAAGAGAAGGTCTTCCACTTTTACCGAAGTTTCCTCATCTAAGTTCCCTGTAGGCTCATCTGCAAACAAGATTTTAGGGTCATTTGAGAATGCCCGAGCAATTGAGATACGTTGTTGTTCACCACCTGATAATTGTGTCGGATAATGATCGTGTCTTTCAGCTAATCCTACTCTATCGAGCAATTCCATGGCTCTTGATCGAATTTTACCTTCACCTCTGAGTTCCATGGGTACCATCACATTTTCAATTGCAGTTAATGTGGGGAGCAATTGGAAGTTCTGAAAAACAAAGCCAACCAATTCATTTCGGGTTTTCGCTCTTTCGTCTTCAGTCAGCTTTCCAAGGTCGATACCATTGAGCATTACTTGCCCAGTGCTTGCTTGGTCTAATCCAGCACAGAGTCCTAACAAGGTGGTTTTACCACTACCAGACGATCCGACAATACTAAACTTATCACCTTCTTGGATATTGAAGTTGATGTCTGACAAGACTGTCAATTCTTTAATGCCGCTGTTATAAGTTTTGCTAAGGTTGCTAACTTCTAAAATTGAATTCATACAGAGAATGAGATAGTTTTAGGACGAACGAAAGATAGATAAGTTCGTTTATATTTGAATTAAGTCTTTAAGTAAACGGAATGTTTAAAGTTCTAGCTGCACTTTTTCTCTTTTTAAATTCATTATCAGTCTCTGATAGTCAAGACACGACTAAAACCATTGTCTTTTTTGGAGATAGTATAACAGCAGGTTATGGTATTTCATTGGAGAATGCTTTTCCTGCATTAATCCAAAATAGGATAGACTCATTAGGTAAATCTTATCAAGTAATGAATGCCGGCCTAAGTGGTGAGACAACGGCAGGCGGTCTGCAAAGAATTGATTGGATACTGAGGTCCAAACCAGATATTTTCATCTTAGAATTAGGAGGAAATGATGGTTTAAGAGGGCTTAGTTTAGCAGAAACAAGAAAGAATTTGACTGCTATGATCAACAAGATCAAAGCGGCCAGTGGTGAAACCAAAATTTTACTAGCTGGCATGCAAATACCACCTAATTTAGGACAAGCTTATACGGATGATTTTAAAAACCTTTTTGCTGAAGTGGCTAAGCAGAATGATGTTGAATTGATTCCTTTTTTACTGGTCAACGTGGGAGGTGAAAAGGAGCTGAACCTTTCAGATGGAATTCACCCTAATGAAAGTGGTCATAAGATTGTCGCAGAAACCGTTTGGGAATACATTTCTCCCTATTTGGACTAATTATCTTACTAAGAATTCTTTGTATCGAGCCAGAATCATTACAGTCAGTTCGTATTCTGTGGCTCTTAGAATTTGACCATCACGGAAGTCGCAGAACTCCATAAATTCTTCAATCACCCGATCATCGATATTGGTGATCTCTTTGACGAACTCTTTGTTGAATTTCTTTTCAAGTTCGGCCTTTCTATCAGCTCTGAATTTGTCTGCTTTTTTGAATCTATCGAGATATCTCTTTTGCTGAAGATCTTTATCAAAGCTGTTTAGGAATCCCGTAATAGCAAAGCCAGCCGAACCATCCGTATTCGGCACGATATTGCTCTTAGACCAATCTCTTGGATTGGTCGTATTCAGAAAAGGATTTTGAAATTCGAGAGTATCCCAAATCGGTTTTTTGAGATAAAAGTTATCCCTCATTTGAATTACCTCTACAGAATCGAGTACATAAGTTCTAGGGATGAGGTATGCCTTAAAGGGCTCTTTTAAGTCCTTAAATTCCTCTGCGATTACGAATATATAGTCATGATAGCCGATTGAACTGATTTTGACTTCATCTCCAACAATTGCGTCAAATTGGAATGAACCCGTATTAGTTGTAGCCATCCCTTTATTGCGATTGAGAACTCTCACTGTGGCAAAAGCTATGGGTTCATTAGTGTCTACATCTAATGCTAATCCTTCGAACGAAAAGGACTCACTTTGCCCATAGCTGGCCATAGCTAAGGCTAATAAGAATACGAGGAGAGTCGCTTTACGCATTCTTCAAATTTCGGCTAAAGTGGTTTTAGATACTATGGATTAACGGAATTTAACTGCTAGACCAGCCTTCTCTGTCAAGGCTGCGGTACTGAATGGCTTCGGCTAAATGCTCTATCATAATGGCTTCTTTGCCTTCTAAATCAGCAATTGTTCTACTCACTTTGAGAATTCTATCGTACGCTCTTGCTGATAGCCCTAATCGCTCCATGGCTGTTTTCAATAAGATCTTGCCAGCTTCATTCACTTGGCATACCTCTTTAACCAATTGGCTTCCCATCATCGAATTGCTATGAATAGATGAAGATTTAAATCGCTCTTCCTGAATGGCTCTTGCTTTGATCACCCGCTCACGAATTTCCTCACTACTGACAGTTTTGCGGTTTTGAGTCATTTGTTCAAAAGATACTGGAGTCACTTCGACATGTAAGTCAATGCGATCGAGTAACGGGCCACTGACTTTATTGAGATAGCGTTGTACTTGATTCGAACCACATACGCATTCTTTTTCAGGGTGATTATAAAATCCGCAAGGGCATGGGTTCATGCTCGCAATAAGCATAAAATTGGTAGGGAACTCGACCGAAACCTTGGCTCGACTGATAGTTACTTTTCTGTCTTCTAAAGGCTGTCGCATTACTTCTAATACGGTCCTTTTAAATTCAGGAAGTTCATCTAGAAACAGTACTCCGTTATGTGCTAGAGATATTTCTCCCGGTTGAGGGTTACCACCACCACCTACCAAAGCCACATCAGAAACTGTATGATGAGGATTTCTGAAGGGCCTTTTAGTGATCAATTCAGCATTAGATCCGAGTTTGCCGGCTACCGAATGGATCTTAGTTGTTTCAAGTGCCTCATGCAAATTAAGAGGTGGTAAAATAGATGGCAGTCTCTTGGCTAACATCGTTTTACCTGCACCTGGAGGACCGATCATAATGACATTGTGACCACCTGCTGCTGCTATTTCTAGCGCTCTTTTAATATTTTCTTGGCCTTGAACATTAGCAAAATCAGCTTCGTAGTCATTGAGTTGATTGTAGAAGTGATCTCTTGTATCATAATCAAGAGGTGCTATATCTCTTTTACCGTCTAGAAATTCGACTGCCTCAATGAGATTATCAACTCCAATGACATCAAGATCATTTACAATTGCAGCCTCAGTGGCATTTTGAGAAGGCAATATGAATCCTTTAAAACCTCTTTTGCGAGCTTCAATGGCTATGGGTAAAGCTCCTTTTATTGGTCTAAGATTTCCGTCTAAGGCCAATTCGCCCATGACAATGTATTGTTCTAAGGCTGGTGCAGAAATTTGACCTGATGATTTGAGTAAGCCCAATGCAATAGGGAGGTCGTAAGAAGAACCTTCTTTTCTGATGTCGGCAGGAGCAAGGTTTACCACCACCTTCTTTCGAGGCATGCGAAATTCTAAGTACTTAAAGACAGATTCAATTCGATGTTCTGACTCCTTAACGGCACTATCTGGCAAGCCTGTTAAATGGAATTTGGTCCCATCTACAATGTTTACCTCTATGTCTATTATTATCGCATCTACGCCAAAAACGGCACTTCCATATCCTTTAGATAGTATCAATTGTGTGTTTTTCTATTAATTGGATCATTATGTGGATCACTTTAATATGAATCTCTTGTATTCGATCTGCATATCCAAAATGAGGCACTCTAATTTCTATATCCGCTAATTCTGCTAGATCTCCACCATTTTTACCGGAGAGAACAATAACAGTCATTTTTTTCTGCTTGGCGACTTCAGCTGCTCGAAGTATATTCTTTGAATTGCCACTTGTGCTAATCCCTAAAAGCACATCACCTTCCTTGCCCAACCCTTCGAGGTATCTTGAAAAGATAAAGTCATAACCGAAGTCATTCGAAACGCAAGAGATATGGCTTGGATCAGAGATGGCAATAGCCGGTAAGGCCCTTCTGTTCTCTCTGTATCTCCCGGTTAATTCTTCAGCAAAATGCATGGCATCGCAATGGCTACCACCATTTCCACAACTCAATATTTTACCCCCTTGATTTATACTGTTTGCCATCGCCAAAGCAGCTTTCTCAATGGCTTCTAAATTCTCTTTTTCAGCTAAGAATGAATTTAAAACTTTGCTTGCCTCTTCAAGTTCAGATTTGATTAGATCAAGGTTTTCCATTTTGTTGGTCAAATTGAATTAAATGTTTTTTAATATAAAAGCCAATTTAAACTAAATATAATCTAAAAAGACTGCATAGTAATGAGCTTGTGATAAGTGCCTTGGAGCCCCATTAGTTGCTCATGCGTTCCTCTTTCTACTATTCGGCCCTTATCCATTACAATGATTAAGTCGGCATCTTGAATTGTACTAAGTCTATGGGCAATGACAATAGAAGTTCTACTCTTCATTAGGTTGGTTAATGCTTGCTGCACCAATTTCTCTGATTCTGTATCTAAAGCGGATGTTGCTTCATCTAAAATCAGCACAGGAGGGTTTTTCATAACCGCTCTTGCAATACTGAGTCTTTGTCTTTGACCTCCAGAGAGTTTACTTCCTCTTTCACCAATATTTGTTTCGTATCCGTGCTCTAACTCCATGATGAAGTCATGGGCATTTGCAATTTTGGCGGCCTTTTCAATGTCCTCTTGCTTGGCGTTTGGCATCGCAAAGGCGATGTTTTTTGATACGGTATCATTAAATAAGATGGATTCTTGAGTTACCACACCCATTAATCCTCTTAATGAGTCTATCTCAATGTTCTTAATATCATGCCCATCAATAGTGATGCTTCCATTAGTTACATCATAAAAGCGAGGTACAAGATCTGCTAATGTCGATTTACCAGCACCTGAGGAACCTACCAGCGCTACGCTTTTGCCTTTCTCAACTGTTAAATTGATATCACTTAAAATGGGGTCATTTTCATATTGAAAGGACACATTCTTGAACTCAATGGCTTGCTCAAATTGATTCAATGATTTAGCATTGGCTTTATTGACGATTTGAGGTTTTTCATCAATTAGTTTGAAGATTCTATCAGCACTGGCAATACCTCTTTGGATGTTGCTAATGGATTGACTGATACTTTTGGCAGGATTTAAGATCTGGCTAAATACAATTAGGTAGGTTAAAAGACCTTCAGCATCGAGACTTGTCTCTTCATTCAAAACAAGGTTTCCGCCAACTACCAGAAGGGTTGCCACAACTAGAATACCTAAAAATTGAGAGGTAGGAGAGGCCAGTTCATTCTTTCTGGCCATAGAAACATTGATTCTTTGATAGTTACTCGTCTCTTTTTGGAAGAGGTCATTCACATAGTTTTTGGCATTGAAAGCTTTGATGACTCTCATCCCACCAAATGATTCGTCCATGAGATTCACGATTCTTCCCAGTGATTCCTGGCTCAGAATAGCTTTCTTTTTGAGTCTTTTTACAATCTCTGAGATGATGAAGCCCATGATTGGGAAGAAGACCAGAGTGAATAGAGTTAGCTGTGCTGAGCTAACAAAAAGGTACACCAAATAGACGATGATAGTAGCAGGTTCTCTAAAGAAGACCTTAATCGAACTGATCAGTGTTACTTCAATCTCTTGGATATCATTGGTCATTCTAGACATGATATCTCCTTTTCTCTCTCCTGCAAAGAACCCTAAATGAAGACCCGTGGTATTTTCAAAAACCTTGTTCCGGATCTTTTGAATCACATCTGCTCTCATGTAACCCATGATCACATTAGAGAGATAGGTAAAAACGTTAGAAAGCAGCGCAGATGCTCCAATGATTAGACTGACATAGATGAGAATACTCTTTTCACCGTAAGCTTCCTTGAAAGAAAGCATCTTGGAATAGAATAACCCTTCCAATGAGCTGAGATTAAAACCTGTCCATGGATTTGAAGCTAATTCAGCTAACTCGTTGGCGCTTTTCGTATTAAAGATCACCGTAAAAAGAGGCTGCAGCAGAGCCAAATTGGCTAAACCAAAAATGATCGCTAGAAGGGCAAAAACAGTATACTGTGGAAAATAGCGATGGTAGGGCTTCGCAAATGAAATTATTCGTCCGTACGTACTCATATAAATTGCTGGCGCAAGTTAGCCATTAATCTACGTATAACTAGAATTCATGTTCTCTTCTAGCAATGTTCCATCTTAGAGATACCTGGGTAATGAACGATGAGTTGGTCCTTGCGGCAATTTCACTTTGTAGATCTCTATAGGTTGTTTGCCAATCTACATAAAGGTTATGGAGTATGTTATAGCTAGCGATAAGTTCTAAATAGGTATTAGTAGTTT
Source organism: Roseivirga sp. (assembly GCA_965267365.1). Taxonomy (GTDB): domain Bacteria; phylum Bacteroidota; class Bacteroidia; order Cytophagales; family Cyclobacteriaceae; genus Roseivirga. Next base: position 512,677 of record OZ253951.1, read on the forward strand.
CAACTCCTTGACCGATTGTGTTCCCAGTGTCTGAAACTCTGTCATTCGTGCTCTTCAATAAGTCGCCACCGTAATTTAAATTGTTCTCATCTTCACCATATTGTGAGTAGTAGATCTTACCTATCAAATTCAGTTTTCTAAATGGCTGATAGCGGGCCTCAACGAGAATTTCTTGCAAGTTTGCTCCCAATGGATGAGCTAGTGGGTTTCTATAATTGGTGTAGCTCAATGCAGGTCTATCATAAGCATAGAAATAAGGTCTAGCAAAGTTGGCTTCTAGGCGAAGATCAAGGTTGTTGATATTAAGTGCGTTGATGTATTTAGCACCAATTTGAGTACCAAATTTATTTCTCCAATCACCATTTCCAGATCTCCAGGCGTCTATTACAAATTCGTCTAGCATAAATTGGCCATAGACCTGAACTGTATTTTTGATGTTCCATTGGAAGTCCATTCCTAACAAAATGTTGTCAGGGCTGCCTTGCTGCTGTTCAATGGCTCTGTAAAATATGATAGGATTGAAGTAATTGATATTGGCACTATCCGTGACGATGGCCTCATACACGCCTAAGTTGAAGTTGTGTGTAATGTCTACACCTAACCTGTGCATGGCAAAGAATTTTTTCGGGTAGGCGCCATCCGCAGGACTGCCACCAGTACTAAAAATGATGTCTTCGGTCAATTCTGCCCAGTAATTGGTGTACTGAAAAGGGCCTAGTCTGGTATTGATTTTTCCAAATAACATTGGACTGGAGAAATCCGACATGACCATAGATCTGATACCATTACCAATAAAATTCTTGTCATAGCCGGCTTGTACGTCTATACTTTTTGTCACATTAAAAGTAAAATATCCCCGTGCGTGAAATACATCAAAAAGGGTTCTATCGCTATCATCAATTTTATAAAATCCTTCATTTGGAAATGCCCTATTGACGGCTACGTAGCGCCCTACAAACTGTGGAACTCTCATTTGAGTGGTAGTCAGGAATGTATAGAAGCCGATCTTATTATCGATTGTGCCCTGAGCCTCAAAGCCTCTTGTATTGGTGTATAAAGTGCCTGAGTTTTCTGAATCTGTTCCTCCACCTAAGAGGAAAACTGGATTAATTCTCATGGTGAAGTTGTCCGCATCAAAATAGAGTAGATCAGATTTCTTGTTATAAACTAAGTTCCACCACGACTTATCGTTCTCATTGTATTTGTCACCTGCGAACTCCCAGTTATCGTTATATAAATACTCAAGATTGAATTGATCGATTTTAGAAAGAGTTACATCTGATGAATCTACCTTATGTAAAAAACGAGCTAAATCAGAACGTCTTATAGGCTTGTAGGTGGTTTGAAGTCTATTCTCTTTGTTAGAGTATAGGATATCAAAACGATCAATTAAATGATAGTAATCTCTGTTATAAGGAATGAAAGTGCTTTGAGCTGACAGTTCAACTGCAAAAAGCGCGAGTAGTAGGGTGAAATAAAGCTTTTTCATCAGATCGAATCAACTCTAAGATAACGACTCTGTCCGAAAGAAATTTATAATTCAGAATCATTCAATAATAAATCAATTAAGTTTGTGCATTATTAACAAAGTCACTACATTTGCAATCCTTTTTAGGGAAAGCAAATAGAAGAGTCATGAAAAAAGATATTCATCCTGATTATAAGCCAGTAGTATTCTATGATACTCAGAGTGAATTCAAATTCTTAACGAAGTCAACAATGTCTTCGAGTGAAACCATCGAGTGGGAAGATGGAAATACGTATCCTGTGATCAAAGTGGAAGTTTCTTCTGCGTCACACCCATTCTACACTGGTAAGAATATTTTCTTGGATACAGCTGGTAGAGTTGAGAAGTTCAACAGAAGATACAAGAAGAAGTAAGCTTTACTCCTTCAGGAAAAGAAATTCAAAGTCTCCATTTTACGATGGAGACTTTTTTTATTTTCGTGCATGGACATCAATCTTTTCGATTCTTCGAAAATCAGGCAACAACTATTGCCTTTTACCTATACCCGACCTGTTGGAGATATAAGGGTAGGTATCTTGAAATTGAGTGAGAAATGGCGAAAACTTGGATTCCAAGTAGGCTTTGAAACTAAAGACTATCTGAGTTCAAAATTTCCAAAAATTGATTCTGGTTTAAGAGTTGAAGGCAGTGTATTGCCAACTTCTGAATTGGTTGAAGCTATTAAAGGGCTAACTGCAACTCAAGGCCTATGGAGTAATGACACTTTTATTGCTGGAAATGCTGAAGGTGACAAAATTGAATTTAGTCAGGATATCAATTTTGTTGAGCATACTTGGGACATATTCCGATTGAATAGAGATCAAATCATTGCTGATTTTGAATTGATCACTAAAGGAAGAAAGTCAGCTCCTGTTAAGGATGAGCACACTATTGTTTACGGAGCAGAGAATTTATTCATTGAAGAAGGTGCAAATATCAAAGCGGCTATTCTCGATGCTACTCACGGTCCGATCTATATTGGAAAAGATGCTACTATTCAACCTGGTGCAATCATCAATGGGGCTTTTGCACTTTGCGAAGGAGCTCAACTCAGTATGGGGGCTAAAATGCGAGGTGATACGACAGTTGGTCCATACAGCAAAGTGGGCGGAGAAGTAGGTAATTCGGTCATCTTCGGTTACTCAAGCAAAGGACACGATGGCTATTTAGGAAATTCAGTACTTGGAGAATGGTGCAACATTGGAGCAGATTCGAACACCTCCAATCTCAAGAATAACTATGCAGAGGTAAAGCTTTGGGACTATGCTACAGGAAGGTTTGCAAGAACAGGATTACAGTTCTGTGGATTAATGATGGCTGATCATGCTAAATGCGGAATTAATACCATGTTTAATACAGGGACAGTTGTTGGAGTTGGAGCGAATATCTTTGGCTCTGGCTTCCCAAGAAACTTTGTCCCCTCTTTTTCATGGGGTGGTGCGGCAGGTATGTCGACCTTTCAGATCAGGAAATTTGATGAAGTAGCCACAGCGGTTATGCTCAGAAGAAAGAAAGAGTATAACGATGAGGAGAAAGACATCATTAAGAATATATTTGAGCAGACATCGGATTATAGAATCTGGGATAAGAAGGAGTGAGATTTCAAGACATTCAAGGTTTAGAATCGACCAAGCAAAAATTGGTTGAAGCAGTGAAGAACGACCATGTGGCTCATGCACAATTATTTGCAGGGGCAGATGGTTCAGCTAACCTTGCTTTGGCATTGGCTTTTGCTACTTATCTCAATTGCGAAAACCGTGGAGAAGATGCCTGCGGAGAATGTCCTCAATGTGTTAAGAATGCAAAATACATTCACCCAGATGTATCGTTTATTTATCCGACAGCTGCTACAGCCAAGTTGGCTCGTGATAAATCATCGAGTGAGAAATTTCTAAAAGAGTGGCGGACATTCTTATTAGAAAAGCCATATGGTAACGTAGCTGATTGGTCTGCCCACTTTGGTTGGGAGAATAAGCTGTTATCAATTCCTACTCATGAAAAATCGAATATCCTTCAAGCGCTTTCACTCAAAGCCTTTGAGGGTCAGTTTAAGATCATGATCATTTGGCAACCTGAATTGATGCATCAAAATGCGGCCAATGGCATCTTAAAAATATTAGAAGAACCACCTGCAAAGACCATTTTCTTAATGGTTTCAAATAACCCGAATAGCTTATTGACTACAATCACATCAAGGACACAGAAATTGAATATTCCTCTTTTTGAAGATTCTGATGTAATTGAAGTGCTTAAAAAAGATAGAGGGATTTCTGAAGAAGACGCCAGCAGATTGGCCTACTTTGCTGAGGGTAATCTTCGGAAAGCATTAAGTCTCTCTGAAGGGGTTGAAGACGATACTCAAGAGCTTTTTAAAGAATGGTTTAGGTATTGCTACACTTTCAATTTTGAAGCTTTAGTGCCTATGGCAGATTCTTTTCAAAAGAAAGGAAAAGAGTTTCAACTTGATTTATTGAATTCTGCCGGTCGAATTATTCGAGAGGCATTAGTACATAATGTGCCGATACAAGAGTTGGCTAGAATGCCAGAATCAGAGCAGGCCTTTATAGAAAAGTTTAGTGGTGTTTTTGAGATCGACAAAGTCGGAGCCCTGTGTCCAAAATTAGACGAGGCCATGTACCACATAGAAAGAAATGCTAACCCTAAAATTCTCTTTCTTGATTTATCTCTTGCCATTGCGCAAATTGCCAGAGCATAAATAGATAATGGCAAAAAAAGTATGGCTTATTGGAAGGCAAGACAAGATTGACTTGCCTGATTTCGGTCTAAAAGATATCGATGCTAAAATCGATACTGGAGCTTATACCTCATCTATAAACTGTTCAAGAGTTAAAGTCAAAACAGTAAATGGAGTTCAGGAGCTGTCTTTCTATTTATCAGGATCAAGAATTCACGAGAAAAAGTCGAGGAGATTTAAGACAACAGACTTCAGAAAGAAAAAGATTAGAAGTTCAAATGGTCAGATCGAAGAGAGGTATGTAGTAAAAGCAGTCATGGTGCTTTACAAAAAACGCCTAAAAGTGGAGTTTTCCTTGGCGGATAGGAGTAAAATGAAATTTCCTGTCTTGATTGGCAGAAAAGTGTTAACGGATAGATTTATAGTAGATGTTAGTAAGAAGAATCTTTCTTACCTAGCTAAGTTGAAAAATGAAAATAGCAGTACTCTCTAGAAATACTAACCTCTATTCAACAAGACGTTTGGTGGAGGCAATAGAGTCCAAAGGGCATGAAGCTGTAGTTTTGGATCATTTGAAGTGCGATTTAGTTATTGAATCTGCAGGGCCCTCGGTTTATTATGAGGGAGAAGCCGTGTCTGGTATTGATGCCGTTATTCCTAGAATTGGAGCGAGTGTCACTTTTTATGGAACGGCTGTAGTTCGTCAATTCGAGATGATGGGGGTGTTTAGTACAACCCAATCTCAGGCGATCGTTCGATCTAGAGATAAGTTAAGAAGTATGCAGCTGCTGAGTGGAGCGGGCCTTCCATTACCGAAAACTGCATTTACTAATTATTCTAAAGAAGAGAAAAGTCTAGTAGATCACGTAGGAGGTAGTCCGGTGATCATTAAACTGCTTGAGGGAACACAAGGTCTTGGTGTGGTCTTGGCTGAGACTCGCAAAGCTGCTCAAAGTGTTATCGAAGCATTTCATGGTTTAAAGGCCAGAATCATTGTTCAAGAATTTATTAAAGAAGCGAAGGCGTCCGATCTTCGGGTATTTGTTGTGGATGGCAAAGTAGTAGGTGCCATGAAGAGAACAGGAAAGGCCGGAGAGTTCAGGTCAAATCTTCACAGAGGAGGGACTGCCGAAATTGTTAAACTGAGTAGAAAAGAGCGATCTGTTGCTTTGAAGGCCGCAGAGGCAATGGGTCTATCAGTTGCTGGAGTAGATATGTTGCAATCTGAAAGAGGACCATTAATTTTGGAGGTGAATTCTTCTCCAGGTCTCGAAGGCATTGAGCAAGCAACAGGAATTGATATTGCCGCAAAAATTGTTGAGTACATCGAGTTGAATCAGCCGAAGAAAAGAGGGGTCAAATCAAGATTGAAGGCGTAATGAAAATAAGAATAGGAACAAGAGGAAGTAAATTGGCTTTATGGCAAGCTTATCATGTTGAAAAGCAATTGCAAGGAGCTGGATTTGAAACTGAAATTGTAACTATCGAAACAAAAGGGGACAAGATTCTTGATGTTTCTATCGCTAAAATTGGCAGTAAAGGGGTCTTTACACAAGAAATCGAAGAGCAACTAGCGTATGGAAGAATAGATATTGCCGTTCATAGTGCTAAGGACATGCAGTCTACTTTACCAGAAGGATTTGAGTTGATCGCCTTTATGGAAAGGGAGGCGCCCAATGATGTAATTGTCAGCGATGATAAATCAATTAGCCTCAATTCGAAAGAGTTACTACTTGGTACCTCTTCAACAAGAAGGATAGCTACTCTCAAAGCAAAATACCCTCATGTGAATACGGTTCCGGTTAGAGGCAACCTTCAAACTAGAATGAGAAAGATGCGAGAAGGAGCCTGCGATGCTCTTTTGCTAGCCTATGCAGGTGTCCACCGAATGGAGCAAGATGAGCTAATTGTTGAGCGCCTTTCTTTAAATGAGTTTACACCTGCTGTTGGTCAAGGTTCAGTAGCCATTGAGATTCATTCTTCCATTGATCAATCGAAAAAGAAAGAATTACGAAAAGTGTTGAATGACCCTGATACTGCTATTTGTTTGAAGGCAGAGCGATCCTTTCTTAGAACCATGGATGGTGGATGTAGCATTCCAGTATTTGGATATGCTTCATTAAAAGATGACCAGATCGAAATGGAGGCAGGAATTATTAGTTTAGACGGTTCAAAAGAAATCAGACGCAAAAAGAGTGGGTCTAAAGACAATCCATTGAAATTGGGGTTTGAACTTGCCTCTGAGGTGTTAACTTCGGGCGGTAAAGAGATTTTAGAAGAGATTAAAAAAGAGATAAATGAAAAATAAATTGGGAATGTTGGCTGTTGTGGTCGCTTTGATGATCACAGCATGTGCAGAAGGAAATAAAGAACCTGAAGTTACTGGGAGTGACTTTGTCGTTACGATCAAGACTGATCTTGGTGAAATGAAGGCTATTCTTTATGATGAAACGCCTAAGCACAAAGAGAACTTTTTGAAATTAGTGAACGAAGGATTTTATGATAGTTTACTATTCCATAGAGTGATTAACTCTTTTATGATCCAAGGTGGAGACCCTGAATCTAAAGGCGCTGCTCCAGGACAAAGATTAGGCTCAGGTGGCCCGGGTTATACAGTTCCTGCAGAATTTGTTGATGGCTTGTTCCACAAGAAAGGTGCTCTTTCTGCTGCTAGACAAGGTGATCAGGTAAACCCTGAAAGAGCCTCTAGTGGAAGTCAGTTCTACATCGTTCAAGGTCAAGTTACCCCAATTGAGGCACTTGGTTCAGGACCAAATCAATCACAAATGATTGCTGCGTTTCAGGAGTGTATGAGAAATCATCCTGATTCTGAATTGGCACAAGAGTACAGAAAAGTGATGGAAGAAAATCCTGGTAACAACCAAGCTATCGAGCAGAAGGTGATAGAAACTGTTGATGACCTTTCAGAATTGACAGGTATGCCGATCAAGAGTATGTCTGAAGCTCAAATGCAGGCTTACTCAACAATTGGAGGCACTCCATTCTTAGATGATCAGTATACTGTTTTTGGTGAGATCATTTCAGGTCTTGAAATTATTGATGTAATCGCTGCTGTTACAACTGCTCCGGGCGACAGACCTGTTGAGGATGTAATGATGTTTATGACAGTTGAAGAACTGCCTAAGAAAGAAATCACTGAGAAATACGGATATGAGTATGGCAAATAAGCCAAACCAACTATTGATAAAGCTCCTATGCATTTTGTGTATAGGAGCTTTTTCATGTTCAGAGAAAGATGAAATAGTCGTTTTTGAAACGGATAAGGGGCAAATGATCGCTGTTCTTTATGATGAGACGCCAGAGCACAAGGCCAATTTTTTGAAACTCGCCAAAAGTGGTCAGTTTGATTCCGTTCTCTTTCATAGGGTAATTGAAGATTTTATGATCCAAACCGGTGATGTCTCTACGGGTAAGTTTGGTGAGGCCGTAGATTATAGATTGCCAGCAGAATTCCATCCAGAAAAATACATTCATGATAAGGGCTCATTGGGTGCTGCTAGAGTAGGTGATGCAGTAAACCCATTAAAGGAGTCGAGCGGTTCGCAATTCTATATTGTTCACGGAAAGACTTTTGATGATGAGGGTTTAGTAGAACGGGCAGATAGAAGGCAATACCTAAAGCTCTATGGTTTATTCGAACGAATGCTGAAGTCTAAACGATTTCCAGAACTGACAGAAAAGTATAATTACCATATAGGCTTATATGAAGAGGACTCTACTTATGATATAGCAAAGGCTCAAAAAGATCTGATTTACCAATCTCTACCAGTCATTGAGAAGCAATTTGGAGATCAAACTGATCCAGGCTTTCCTGATTGGGCACGTGACATTTATGCATCTGTTGGAGGTGCTCCTCATTTGGATGGTGAATACACCGTCTTTGGGAAGGTGATTGACGGTATTGAGGTAATTGATGCCATCGCAACTGTAGAAACTGATGAGAGAGATAAGCCAGTAGAGGAGATTAGAATGACCGTTAGAGTTATTAAATTACCTAAGTCGGAAATAGAAGAGAGATTTAATCATACATACCAGAAATGAAAATCCTAATCACTGGTTCTAATGGACTGCTAGGCCAAAAATTGGTCAAACTACTGATCGATAAAGGAGAAGATGAGATAATAGCCACCGCTAGAGGCGAAAACAGGCTACCTTTCGAATCATCTGCTTATCAATATGATATCATGGATATCACTAACCAGAATCAAGTAGCTGAGGTGGTTGCTAAACATCAGCCCGAAGTAGTTATTCATACAGCTGCAATGACCAATGTTGATCAATGTGAGACTGATCGTGAGAACTGTTGGAAGCAGAATGTGGATTCTGTTGAATACTTGATCGAGGCTTGTAAGACAAGTGGAAGCTTCCTATTGCATCTTTCTACTGACTTCATTTTTGATGGAGAAGAAGGTCCCTATGACGAAGAGGGTATTCCGAACCCTGTCAGCTACTATGGAGAAAGCAAGTTAGCGGCTGAAAGGCTTTTAGAGGTATCTACAATCGATTATGCAATTGCTAGAACTGTATTGGTCTACGGAATTGCTCATGACATGAGTAGAAGCAATATCATCCTTTGGGTTAAAGGAAGTCTTGAGCAAGGGAAAGAGATCAAAGTTGTCGATGATCAATTACGCAGCCCGACATTGGCAGAAGACTTAGCAATGGGTTGTTACCTAATGGCTAAAAAGAAAGCCAAGGGGGTATTTAACATTAGTGGCAAAGATTTGCTTACTCCTCATGAAATGGCATTGAAAACCGCTGAGTTCTTTGGCTTAAGTACGGATACAATGGATAGAGCTGATGCATCCACATTTACTCAAACAGCAAAAAGGCCTCCGAAAACAGGTTTTATAATCGATAAAGCAATTAACGAATTGGGCTATAACCCGCATAGTTTTGAAGAGGGGATAGCTATCCTTCAGCAGCAGGTAGAGGCCAACCAGTCGTAAAAAGCCAAATGGTAGTTTTGACCTTTTTCGATATATTGGGCTGATTATAAAAATCTTCAACTCAACTTTTAACTAAAAACTTCGCTTATGGCAATGAGTGCACCGTCCGATAATCGTGGCGAATGGGGATCTAAATTTGGATTCATCATGGCAGCTGCAGGATCGGCAGTCGGACTAGGAAACATTTGGCGTTTCCCGTACATCACAGGACAAAATGGTGGAGGAGCCTTCGTATTGGTTTACCTCGCTTGTGTGATCCTAATTGGTGTTCCTTTACTTTTTACTGAAATGGGCTTTGGTCGGATGACCAAGAAATCTACGATTGGAGCTTTTAAAGACACTAAGGCTAATCCTTTATTTATGGGGTTAGGAGCAATTTTGGCTCTTTTGGTAAGCTTTTTTGTATTGTCTTACTATGGTGTTATTGCCGGCTGGACGATAGGTTACATCGGAAAATCACTTTCTGGAAGTACCGGATCATTCGCTGAATTTTCATCGAACCCAATGAATACCATCCCATTAATGGGGGTATTTACTTTGGTAACCATTTTTATCGTTACTAAAGGAATTTCAGGTGGTATTGAAAAGGCTGCAAAGGTCTTAATGCCAGCTTTGTTCGTATTAATATTTGTAGTGGCTATCAGAAGTTTAACACTTGATGGCGCTATGGCTGGTGTTGATTTCTACTTGAATCCTGATTTCAGTAAGATCAAGGCAGGTACAATCCTCGCTGCCCTAGGGCAAGCATTCTTCTCTATGAGTATTGGTTGGGGTATTATGATCACCTATGGTTCATATCTGCCTAAATCATCCAACATTGTAAGCAGTGGTATTTGGGTAGGTTTCATGGATGCAGGTGTTGCTCTATTAGCCGGTTTCATGATCTTCCCAGCAGTATTTGCCTTCGGGAAATCTCCTGAAGCAGGTGCTACTTTAGTATTTGAGGTGCTTCCTGAAGTATTCTCGGGTATGCCTGGCGGAGCGATTATTGGAGCTTTGTTCTTCTTGTTATTAACTGTTGCTGCATTGACTTCTTCTATATCTATGCTAGAAGTTCCTGCTTCTTACTTCGTTGATGAGAAGAAATGGTCTAGAAAGAAATCTGCATGGGTTGTTGGAGCATTGGTATTCTTATTCGGTGTGCCTTCAGCATTATCTTCAGTAGATGGAAACTTCTTCGCTACCATGTCATTCCCGACATTTGATGGAGATGCAGTAGGTTGGTTCAACATCATTGATTATTGGTTCGGAACCTTCTTTATTGTCATTGTTGCTTTGGTTACTTGTATTTATGTGGCTTGGGCAATGCCTATTAGCAAAATTGAAAATGAAATTCACCAAGGAGCTCCAAACTGGCCTCCTGGTTCTTTTGCTTCTAAAGCGTTCGTAATATTCATTAAATATGTATGTCCTATTGTAATCACTTTAGTATTGCTTAACATGATGGGCTTCTTGGGTGCATTTGCAGGTGGAGGTTAATCTATTAATGATTCAAGAAATTGGAAGTCCTGGCTATACGGTCAGGACTTTTTTATTAGCTTCAATTATGGCTAAAGATCATTCCAACTTTTTCAATGATGTATATGAAGTGGTAAAACTCGTTCCGAAAGGAAGGGTCACTACCTACGGAGCAATTGCCAATTATCTCGGCACTAAAGGAAGCGCAAGAATGGTGGGTTGGGCCATGAATGCGGCACATGGGCTAGAAGATGTGCCTGCTCACAGAGTAATAAACCGCTTAGGTATTCTTACCGGTAAACATCATTTCGAAACGCCTACCATTATGGAAGAACGGTTGGAGGCAGAAGGCGTTAGAGTTGTGAAAGACCAAGTTCAGGATTTCAAAAATCTCTTTTGGGATCCTAATCATGAACTTTCACTTTAAGGCTATATTTGCCACAGACAATTATGGAAGTACTACTGACATCTGAGGGTATTATTGCCCTTCTTACCCTTACTTTTTTGGAGATAGTCCTTGGAGTAGATAATATTATTTTTATCTCCATCATTTCTAATCGCTTACCTCAAAAGCAACAAAGGCTTGCTCGAAATTTGGGTTTGAGCTTGGCCTTGGTGATGAGAATTGTATTGCTTCTAGCTATTAGCTGGATCATTACATTTACCGAGCCTCTGTTTACAGTAATGGAACATGATGTAAGTGTCAAAGACTTGATTCTGATCATTGGAGGACTGTTTTTGATCGGGAAGAGTACAACTGAAATTCATGAGTCTTTAGAAATCGAAGAAGAGCACGAGAAAGATCAAGTTACCACCACTTTGGGTAAAGTGATATTTCAAATCGTTGCTTTGGATGTGGTCTTCTCATTCGACTCCATATTAACTGCGATCGGTTTGACTCCGGAGATCATCATTATGATCGTAGCAGTGACCATTGCGATGATAGTGATGATGAGCTTTGCCGGTAAAATTAGTGAATTCATTAACCGCCATCCATCTCTTCAGATGTTGGCGATGTCTTTCTTAATTTTGATAGGCTTTATGCTTGTTCTCGAAGGAATCGGAGAGCATATCCAAAAAGGCTATATCTATTTTGCTGTATTCTTCTCTCTAACTGTTGAGATGCTCAACATGCGCAGAAGAAAGAATCAAAAAGCATTTAGGCTGAAGAAACGAATTAGATCAAGCGACTAACTTCTCGTTCATCATTTGAATAAAACGCTCTTTGTCATCAATTGATAGGGCGATTCGATCTGTCTTTTTCTTAATTCCATAGATACCTCTTAGGGTCATTTTATCCTTAAGAATAAGCATGATGTTACCATAGCCAAAGGTGGAAAGGTTGGCGAATTTCTCAGATGTTTCGTCACCTTCTCTAGCTTCGATTCTCTCTATTTGATCAAAAGAGATCTCAGTATTCCATCTAATGCCGATCTGTAATTTTAGTCCACTTTCTTCTATGGAAATTGGTCTGTGTCTGATACTGTTTCTATCGCCAAAGATGAAGAATATGCTATAAATACTGATGGCAGTTAAAATCCATGCCATGGTTTCGCTGTAGTTGCTGATCCAATAATGAAGTGCAAAAGTCTCTGCTGGTAGCAAAAAGAGAACAAGTATAAATACGTTACGGTAGCCAGAAGACTTGTCGTAAGTAAATTCATTTGTAGCTAGTTCATTGGGTTTACTCCAGCCGGCAAAAGTGTAGTAAAAAAGTGATGCTTCTGAAGAAATAACATTGGCCTGAATTCCTTTGAAACCTCTTTTCTCCAAAATGCCTTTCAATATCTCAGGAAATGAAGTGAGACCTCCTTTTGACTGATCTAGGTCTCTACCAATTTTGATTACGTAGTAAATGAGAAGCCCAATAATTGTCAGCTCAATTGGGGCCACTAAGTACTCAATATAAGTAAGTGTGTTATGATATTCTTTTGGCACGATCTGATAGGCCAGCACCAAGCTTAATATGAATATGGGAACTACTGTTAGTTTCGGAATAGTACTTTTTCTAATGATCAAAAAGTAGATGATCGGGAGGAGTAAGGCAATATCGATGGACACACCAATCGAAAGCGCATCTCTTTGCTCTTGAAAACCAAAATTCATCAGCCAATAACCAATGGCAGCTACAAATGCTGCTGTCATTAAAAAGGTTAGAAATCTTGCAGGATTAGACTTTAATGAGACTTGCATAAGCAGTAGTATTTGTACTTAAAGTTAACCTCCTCTTTACCCATAAAATTCCCTGTTTCGGTGATAGGTGTATGTCAAGGTTGAGTGGTTAGTCATTGCTTTGAGATTTGCTAGAAATAAGCCAAAGCCCGAAGAAGGTTAAAGCACCGTTTAGGGCTAATACAAAAAAGCCAAACCACGAGTTGGTATTCATATCTATGATGTAGGCCAGCAATGGAGAAATGAGGCAAACTGCCAGTACATATTTATCCTTGACTTTCCTTTTTGTAAGTAAACCGAAACTAAACAGACCGAGAATTGGGCCGTAGGTATATCCTGCTGCTCGGAAGATGGAGTTGATCACACTATCGTCATTTATGGCACTAAAGATCAAAATGATGACGAATAGCAATAGAGAAAAGCCAATGTGCACTTTCAATCTTGTTTTCTTTCTTTCTTCTTCTGTCTTATTATCAAAATCTAAGAAATCGACACAGAAAGAAGTGGTCAATGCTGTGAGGGCAGAATCAGCACTCGAGTAAGCAGCTGCAGTAATTCCGAGCAAAAAGACGATACCTGCCACTAAGCCTAAATGGTTGAGAGCAAGTAATGGAAATAGCCTGTCACTTCTTTCTGGTATGGCGATGCCATTTTCAGCTGCATACAGATAAAGTAGAGCACCCATGCTTAAGAAAAGGACATTGGCTACGATCAAAACTACGCTAAACCAAAAGACATTCTTTTGTGCTTCACCGAGGTTCTTACAAGTCAGATTCTTCTGCATCATATCTTGGTCAAGGCCAGTCATGACAATGGCTATCAAAGCACCAGATAAAAACTGCTTTGGAAAGAATCGTCCGTTGCTCCAATCCCAATTAAAGGTGGTTGATAATTCTGAAGCTTTAATTTGATCAATTGCATCTCCTAAACTCCAACCAAGGTCTTTTGTGATCAGATAAATGGTGACCACCACAGCGGTAAGCATAAAGAAGGTCTGAAGAGAATCAGTCCATACGATGGTCTTGATGCCACCTTGGAAAGTATACACCCAGATCAAAAGGATCGTGATCAAAACAGAGACCCAAAAAGGAACTCCCAATTGATCGAAAATGGCGGTTTGTAGCACAATTGCCACTAGAAAGAGCCTAAATGAAGCCTGTATCGCTCTACTTAATAAAAAGAATCCTGAACCCGTTTTGTATGACCAATAGCCGAATCTTTGTTCCAAATAGGTGTAAATGGTCACTAGGTTCAAGCGATAGTATAGAGGCATTAAGACTGTGGCAATCACTAAATAACCCAATAGATATCCTAAGACCACTTGGAAGTAATAGAAGAAACTATTTCCTACCTCTCCTGGCACCGAGATGAACGTAACACCTGAAAGCGAAGCACCGATCATTCCAAAAGCCACTAAATACCATGGGCTTTGCCTGTTGGCAGTAAAGAAGGTTTGTGTGTCGGCTCCTTTTGAGGTAAATCGAGCAATAATGACCAATAACAAAAAGTAACCTCCGATCAGGCCTATTACTAATTCAGGACTCATATGATGTGAGTTAAAGTCTAAAGTCTACAATTATCAAACATACAGAATTAGCTTCTATTGTTTCAGCGATTTCTGACAACCAAATGCCTTAGCTATGGTTATGCTTTTGAATTTTGATATTTTTGTAAAAAATCCTGTTATGCAATTAAGCTATCAAGAACAAGAGTCAGTAGAAGTTTTAGAGGAAGAAGTAGTTGATGACTTATGTGATCTTGTAGTGTTCAATGATGATGTTAATACATTTGAGCATGTGATCAACACCTTGGTAAAAGTCTGTAAGCACAGCATGGAGCAGGCTGAGCAATGTACTTTGTTAATTCATTACAAAGGGAAGTGCACCGTTAAAAACGGTACTTTCGAAGAGCTCAGACCGATGTGTGAGAGTATTTTATCAGTAGGTATCACTGCTACAGTGATGTGATCAATTTAAATTAAGCATTGAATTTTCCTCCCAAGAACGTTGAACAAGCCATAGAGGAGATCTCCAAACTCCCGGGAATTGGTAAAAAGACAGCTTTAAGGTTAGTACTGCACCTTCTCAAACAAGACAATAAAGTCTCTAATGAATTGGCTGATTCCATCGTTAGACTAAGAGAAGACGTGAAGTATTGCGGTACATGTCACATTATTTCAGATACGACAGATTGTACGTGCAGAACGATCAAGAGAGACCTCAATGTAGTTTGCGTTGTACAGGATACACCAGACGTTATCGCTATTGAAAACACCCACCAATATCGAGGTCTCTATCATGTTTTGGGAGGATTAATTTCTCCTATTGAAGGGATTGGTCCTGAGGATATCAATATTGAATCATTAATTAATCGAATTAAAAATAGCGACCCTCAAATAGAAGAGGTAATATTGGCTCTTAATCCGACAATGGAGGGTGATACAACGGCTTTTTATCTGACCAAAAAGCTAAAGGAATTCAATGTAAAAGTGACTTCGATCGCTAGAGGAATTCCAATTGGTGGTGAGCTAGAATATGCTGATGAATTGACCCTCGGGAGAAGTATAATTACAAGAACTATTTACGAATAAAAGGCAATGGACATTCTTTCCAACCGCATCAAAAACATGGCCGAGTCAGCGACTTTGGCTATGGCTGCCAAGGCGCGCGAGTATAAGGCCAAAGGCATCAACGTTATCAGTCTCAGTTTAGGTGAACCTGATTTTAAGACCCCTAAACATATCCAAGAGGGAGCTAAGGCGGCTATTGATGAAGGAAAGTACTTCGCTTATCCGCCAGTAAATGGTTATGCAGATCTGCGTCAGGCCATTTCAGATAAATTCAAAAGAGAGAATGGTCTTGATTATTCAGCCGATCAAATCGTTGTATCAAATGGAGCTAAGCAGTCTATTGCTAATGTATTTCAGGCTTTGATCAACGAAGGCGATGAAGTGATCGTCTTTGCTCCATTTTGGGTGAGTTATTCAGCCTTGATAGAATTAGCAGGAGGAATTCCAGTTTATATCAGTGGTGGTATTGATACTGATTTTAAAGTGACCGCTGAGCAGTTGAAAGGAGCAATTACTGATAAAACTAAAGCGATCATATTCTCCTCGCCATGTAACCCTACAGGTTCGGTATTTACCAAAGAAGAATTAGAAAAGATCTCTGAAGTAGTGCTCAGCCACGATAACATCGTAGTAGTATCGGATGAGATCTATGAGCATATCAATTACTCGGGAGCCCATGCAAGTATTGGTGCTTTACCTGGTATGAATGAAAGTACGGTTACTGTCAATGGAATGGCTAAAGGTTTTGCCATGACGGGCTGGAGAGTAGGATACATCGGTGCTCCACTTTGGTTAGCTAAGGCATGTAACAAAATACAAGGCCAGTTCACATCTGCGAACTGCTCTATTGCTCAAAGAGCTGCTTTGACAGCTTTAACCACAGACCTTGGGCCAACCGAAGAGATGGCTAAGGAATACCTCAGAAGAAGAGTCTTTGTAAAAGAACTACTTGACGAGATTCCTGGTGTGAAGACCAACGTACCTCAAGGAGCATTTTATTTCTTCCCAGATGTAAGTGCCTACTTTGGTAAATCTGACGGAACGAATACCATCAACAATGCCAGCGACTTATCGATGTATTTATTGGATAATGCACATGTATCTGTTGTAACTGGTGAAGCTTTTGGCGATCCAAACTGCATTAGATTATCATATGCGGCCTCTGAAGAAGACTTAAGAACAGCCATTGCTAAGATCAAAGAAGCTTTAGCTAAATTGTCATAATGAATTACTCAAACTCATCGGAGCTTTTCGAAGCATTCTCTAAGCTTAAAGTGCTTGTAATAGGAGATGTTATGGTCGATTCCTACATATGGGGTCAGGTTAGCCGAATATCTCCTGAGGCACCAGTACCAGTTGTACTGGCTGAAAAGAAAGAAAAGCGCTTGGGTGGAGCTGCAAATGTTGCTCTTAATGTACAAGCTTTAGGAGCAACACCAATTCCGTGTGCTATTGTTGGTGACGACATTGATGGAGAATTTTTCTTGAATAGATTAAAGGAGAGAGGCATTCCGAGCAAAGGAGTTGTTACAAGCACTGAAAGAGAGACTACAGTAAAAGAAAGAGTATTATCAGGTGCTCATCAATTACTGAGAGTCGATACAGAATCTACTAAAGACCTTAGCTCAATTGAACAAAAGGCCATGTTAGCGCACATCAAGAAATTACTTCCTGAATGCGATGTGGTCATTTTTGAAGATTATGACAAAGGTGTGATCAATAAAACGATCATCGCTGAGACCATTGAGGAGGCTAATAAGCTGAATATTCCAACAGTAGTTGATCCGAAGAAACGCAACTTCCTCGACTATAAAGGAACAACGCTTTTCAAGCCTAATTTGAAAGAACTGCGTGAAGGGATGAAAATTGAAGTTAATCCTGAAGACACACAGTCTATTCAAGCAGGTGCAAAGGCGCTGCAAGAAGCCCTAGATTGTCAGATGGTAATGGTTACCCTCTCAGAGCATGGA
The DNA here is from genome assembly GCA_965267365.1 of Roseivirga sp. Classification (GTDB taxonomy): domain Bacteria; phylum Bacteroidota; class Bacteroidia; order Cytophagales; family Cyclobacteriaceae; genus Roseivirga. Next base: position 530,018 of record OZ253951.1, read on the forward strand.
GTCTATATCAAAGACAATGGTGAATCTCATTTGATTCCTGCCCATGTCCGTCAAATTTCAGATGTTTCGGGTGCGGGTGATACTGTGATCAGTATTGTCGCTTGTGGTTTGGCTGCAGGTTTGGAAGCTAAGAAGACGGCCGCAATGGCCAACCTTGGCGGAGGCTTAGTTTGTGAGCATGTTGGGGTTGTGCCTATCGATAAAGATGAGTTGACTAAGGAGTTAGAAGAGCAAAAAATCCTATAAAATGCCATTTGTTCAACTAAAAGACATCGAGCAAAAAGAACTTCTGCCTGGTTTTAAGTCAAGAATGATCCATACGGAAAAGATAACTTTGGCTTATTGGGAGATTCAGGCAGGGTCTATTTTACCAGAACATTCTCATCCGCACGAACAAGTTGCAGCACAAGTACTCTCGGGTCGCTTTGAATTGACCTTAGATGGTGAAACAAAAGTGATGAAAGCGGGCGATATCGCTGTTATTCCATCTAATGTGGTTCATTCAGGTCGAGCCATTACCGATTGTCAGCTGCTAGATGTTTTTAGTCCCGTTCGTGAAGACTATATCTAGTACATGGTACCTAGCACATGGTAGCAAGCTATGTACTAAATACCATATACCGTATACCAAAAACTACTTCACCTTATCCGCATAATCGGTCACCATTCGACTCATCAATCTGATACCTGTTAATAAGCCTTCATCATCCACATAGAAATCTGGTGTGTGGTGTGGTGCAGCATCTGCAGGGTTTCTACCTTTTGGCATCCCACCGATAAAGAAGTAAAGACCAGGTACTTTTTCTTGGAAGAAAGAAAAGTCTTCAGCCCCTGTTACAGGGTCCATATTATTCCAAACATTGGTTACCCCAGCAACTTCCATAAAGGTATCATCCATCATAGCAGTTAATTCAGGGTCATTGTAAGTGACTGGGTAACCTTCATTGATGGTCAGAATTGCTTCTGCTCCCATGGCTTCACCAGTTTTCTTCACGATTTCTTCAAAGCGCCCAAAGAGTCTCACTTTCATCCCTGGATCGAGCGTCCTGATGGTTCCCTCCATATTAACTTCTTCAGGGATAATATTACTTCTTACACCACCATCAATTTTACCAAAAGTTAAGACTGCTGGTGCTTTCGTCAATTCTAGATTCCTGCTTACGATTGTTTGAGAATTGGTGATGATCTGGGCAGAAGTCACCACTGGATCTACACTAGCCCAAGGATTAGCACCATGACTTTGTTTTCCCTTTACTTTGATATTGAAAGAGTTCGCCGCAGCCATAATGCCTTCCTTGCGATATCCAACTTTACCCACTTCTACTTGAGAAGCGATGTGCAAGCCAAACATGGCATCCATGCCTTCGGTGACACCTTCCTCAACCATCATTTTGGCTCCACCTTCTTCACCAGGAGGCGCACCTTCTTCTGCAGGTTGAAAGACAAACTTTACTGTGCCTTGTAATTCATCCTTTACTTGTGATAGCACTTCAGCTACACCCATAAGTATGGCCACATGCGTATCATGTCCACAGGCATGCATAACCGGTACTTCCTGACCTTGATATTCTCCGATTTGCTTTGAAGCCCAAGGAATATCAACTCTTTCTTTGACAGGAAGACCGTCCATATCTGCCCTCAAACCGATAGTAGGGCCTGGTTTACCACCTTTTAATGTACCTACAACTCCGGTATGAGCAACACCAGTTTGTACTTCAATGCCTAGGCTTACAAGATGCTTTGCAACGTATTCTGCCGTTTTAAATTCTCGATTAGATAACTCTGCATTTTGATGTACCCAATGTCGCCACTCAATTACCTTGGGTTCTACCTCCTGCGCCAAATCAAGTACTCTTTCTTTCAATTTCGCTTTTGGGTCACCGTCATAATTGAAAGAGCTCAGGCCAATCATTAAAACAGATAAGCCTAATAGTGTCATTAGTTTCTTCATAGTGTAAGGTTTGAACTAGGAAGATAAGTTAATCCCTTGTCAAACAAAAACACTTGAAGTATAGCAGACTATACTGCAGACCTTAACTGAGCGCTATATTCTTTTACAGTATTGATAAACACTTTTACTTTCTCAGGATCGGTGTCCGGATAAACTCCATGGCCTAGGTTGGCAATGTGCCTTGATGTACCGAATTGATCGAGCATTTGCTTAGTGGCATTTTCCACTTCCTTGTCTGAACCGTAAAGGGCACAAGGGTCAAGATTTCCTTGCAGTGTCTTTTGCTCTCCAATTAGTCTTCTTGATTCAGCGACATTCATGTTCCAGTCTAATCCTACTGTTTCACAATTCAAATGTCTCATTTCATTGCGAGCAAAGAATGCGCCCTTCGCAAAAACAGTAACTGGTACTTCATCAATAGCATCACAGATTTGTGTAATGTATTTGAGAGAGTATCTTTTGTAGTGCTCAGGAGAAAGAATACCTGCCCAAGAATCGAAAACTTGCAGAAGATTTGCTCCCGCAGCGATCTGTGCCTTTAAATAAGCAATGGTAGAATCAGTGATCATTTGAAGAAGCTGATCTGATAAGAATGGATCATTGTATAGCATTCTTCTTGCTTTAGAGAAAGTCTTGCTACCTCCTCCTTCAATCATATAAGCAAATATGGTCCAAGGTGCTCCAGCGAAACCAATTAACGGCACTCTACCATTCAATTCTTTCTTTGTGATCTTAATCGCTTCAAGCACATAGCCTAAGTCAGATTCTGGATCAGCGACCTTCAGTTTTTTAAGGTCTTCTTCTCCTTTGACTACATTAGGAAAACTTGGTCCTTTCTTTTCCACCATTTCATAGGGTAGGCCCATCGCTTCAGGAATCACAAGAATATCAGAGAATATAATAGCCGCATCAACGCCCAAGATATCAACTGGCTGAATGGTTACTTCAGCAGCGAGTTCGGGAGTTTGGGCTAGCTCAATAAAGCCACTTAAGCTATTTCTAACAGCACGATACTCAGGTAAAATTCTTCCTGCTTGACGCATTAACCAAACGGGTGTTCTTTCTACTTTTTCTCCCTTTGCTGCTCGGATCAATAGATCATTTTGTAATTCCATGCGGCAAAGATAATCATAAAGCTTTCTGACCAATGAATTTATCTTGCATACAATCGTTTGCATAAAACATGTACATTTGCCCAAATTATTGAGCCATGTGTCTTTTGTTCGAAAATTTTGAAAGCTGGAAGCAATACTGTCTTGAAAAAGAGCTAAAACTGTATGAACCAGTTGTTGAGTATGAAGTAGTTCAGAAAGAGCGAGATGAAGATTTGATCTGGTCTGGTCTTGAGCAAGCCTATACTGTTATGAAAGATGCAGTTAAGACTGGATTGACTGAAGATATGGCTTCAAGATCTGGAATGATCGATAATGGTGCGAAAAAAGTCTATAACCATTCGCAGACGGTACTTTCTAAAGAATTTCAGGTATTGATTTCGAGAGCACTAGCAGCTAAAGAAGTTAATTCATGTATGGGTAGAGTAGTTGCCGCTCCCACAGCAGGCGCATCAGGTATTTTACCGGGAGTGATGGTGACGCTGCAAGAATTACATGATCTGCCTGATCGCAAAATTATGGAAGGGCTACTCGTTGGAGCTGGCATCGCCTTGATCATGGAGAAGAGAGCTTCTATTGCAGGTGCAGTGGGAGGTTGCCAAGCTGAAACAGGTAGTGCTGCAGCCATGGGCGCAGGTGCCATGGTGTATTGTCTAGGCGGATCTATAGATCAGGTCTTTAATGCAGTGGCCATAACTATTCAATGTATGCTTGGATTGGTTTGCGATCCAGTAGCGGGCTTAGTGGAAGTTCCATGTGTGGTGCGAAACGCAAGTGCGGCTGCAATTGCTAATAGTTCAGCACAAATTGCCTTGGCAGATGTAGATGCAGTAATTCCAGTAGATGAATGTGTAGATGCTATGGGCGAGGTCGGGCAAAGTATGGAGACTCGTTACAAGGAGACAGCATTAGGAGGATTAGCTGCTACTAAAACAGGCCAGGCGATTTCTAAAAAAGTGCTGATCCAGGATATAGAAATGTTGCCGGATGAGGATTAATCGCCTCTCATTTTAACCAAGCCCATTTCAACCAACCACTCGACAGAGAAGGTCCAGATGGTAGCCCACATAATACCGAAAAGTAGCATGTAGAGGAAAACCTGTTTTCTTGGCGCCCCGACTGAGGAAACCAATAGAGCGCCACCAGGAGGTGACAATATCAAAGGAGTAAGGAAGCAAACTCCAATAATTCCGTACTTCTTCCAAAGCTTGACCATTTGACGGCTCTTCTTGGTAAACTTTTTAGGATGCTTGATAAATATAGGCACGAGGTGTTGCTTGATATACTCGCCTAAATAGGTGAATAAGGCAACGCTAGTCATTAAACCAAGTACAGTGATAAGAATGATCTCCCAGCTTTCTAGACCAGCAGCTGGCCCAAGTAAAGGTGGTAAAATCGATTTAAGGCATGCTAATAAATAGATGCCCAAGTACTTGAGTATTTCTTCGATCATGATTTGAGAAGACTATACATATATATAGCGTAGAACGCTAACAAAAGGATACCCGAAGGTGTTCCGAGTTTTTTGCGGATTAGCATCAATGGCAAGATCCCGAAGGTTAAACCTAGCATCCACCATAAGTCAGAATTAAGAATATCTCTATTCACGTTCAGAGGATGAACGATACTTGTGATCCCGATAATAGATAGGATATTAAAAATATTTGACCCCAAAAGGTTGCCCAAAGCTAAATCGGTTTCTCCCTTTCTTGCCGCAATAATAGAGGTAAATAATTCGGGTAAACTTGTGCCAATGGCCAAGACTGTGAGCCCAATAATTCTTTGTGAGATCCCTAAGGTAGTAGCAATATCAGATGCTCCTTCAATGAACCAATCACTACCGAAGTAAAGGCAGGCTCCACCAAGTAATAAGAAGAAGACATCTTGTACTCTTTCTCGAGGTGTATCATTGCTCTTGTCAATTGAGTACTCTAGTTGGACTTGTTCTTTTCTGGTGACTCTGATGAGGACAAGGATATAGATGATCAGTCCTGCAAAAAGAATAGCGCCTTCCATTGAGCCCAAGTATTCGTTGCGGGCAAACACAAACAAAAGAACAGAAGCTGCCATGGTAACAAACCAATCTCTACTAGCCGTGAAGCGATTGATAGGTATAAAGCCAAAAAGACAGGCTGCACCTAAAACAAGAGAAAGGTTAGAGATATTTGAGCCAACTACATTGCCTAGGGCAAAGTCTGGTGCTTCGTCAAATGCAGCATTTAAACTGACAAGTAATTCTGGGGCAGAAGTGCCAAACGCAACGATGGTTAATCCAACAACCATCGGTTGAATATTGAATCTCAAGGCCAGCCGTGTAGCTCCTTTTACTAGTACATCTCCACCCACAATGAGAGCACCCAAACCAATAAGAAGTAAAAGAATGTTTAGAATCATTCAGTTAAACTTTAGGACCAAAGGAGAGGTCACCGGCATCTCCAAGTCCTGGAACGATATAAGATTTATCATTTAAATGATCATCAATGGCACCTGTCCAGAGCGTAAATGGTTGAGCAATCTTTTTGTTTAGAAACTCTATTCCTTCAGGGGCGCTTATAATCGTTGCAATATCTAAAGAAGATGGTTGCCCTTTTGCTAAAAGTGCATCAACGGTTTTAACAAGGCTTTTACCGGTTGCCAGCATAGGGTCAGCGATGATCACTTTTTTGCCCTCAATATCTGGAATTGCCACATAGCTCAGGTCAATCTCAATTTGTTCTCCCTCAGTTCTCATAGCTCCAATAAAGCCGGTTTCTGCATGAGTCAGAACATCTAGAATTCCTTCGCTAAATGGAAGGGCAGCTCTTAGAATAGAAATTACTACCAACGGTTCTGCTGGTGTTTGTTCTTTTGCTACGCCAAGAGGAGTTGCAATGGAGGATTCTTGATATGTCGACTGCTTTGATATTTCATATCCCATGCACCATCCAATTCTTCTAAGATTGTTTCTGAACTTTTCAGGGTCACCTTGAATATTGATATCCCTCAATTGGGACAAGTATTGGCCTACTATTGAAGGCTTATGATTAAGAACATTTGGCTCGGTCATGGAGCGCAAGTTATACTATTCCCGATTTCTATCATGACCAATTGATGTACTCGGTTAAATTTGTGGCAAATATCTATGATGGACTTCGAATTACTTAAAACACTTTGTAAGATTCATGCGCCTAGCGGCAATGAAATCAAATTGAAGGAATTTATTCTCCAGTACATTGAGAGCAATGCTTCTAATTGGAGTGTAAAACCTGAAATTATTGAAGGAGAGCTATTTCAAGATTCTATTATTCTAAAGTTTGGAGAACCAAGAACGGCTGTTTTTGCCCACATGGATAGCATTGGGTTTACAGTTAGATATCACGACCAGCTTGTCGCAATTGGCGGTCCAAAAACTGAAAATGGTTATCAGTTGGTAGGTGAAGATAGTTTGGGTCCTATAGAATGCGAGCTTATCGACAATGATGGAGATCTGTCTTATAAATTCGGAAGAGTCATAGAAAGAGGGACAGAACTAGTATTTAAAAGCGACTTCAGGGAAACAGAAGAGTACGTTCAGAGCTGCTACATGGACAATCGATTAGGCGTTTGGAATGCTTTGAAGTTGGCTGAAACTCTGGAAAATGGAGTAATCGTTTTCAGTTGCTGGGAAGAACACGGTGGAGGTTCAGTTCCATATTTAGCCAAGTACATCTACGAGCAATGGGGGGTAAGACAGGCTCTCATTTCAGATATTACTTGGGTAACAGAAGGAGTGGTGCATGGAAGCGGAGTGGCTATTTCGATGAGAGATAGAAATATTCCTCGAAGAAGCTTTGTCAATAAGATCATAAAAATTGCAGAACAAGCGCAAATACCATTTCAATTAGAGGTTGAAGGTGCTGGCTCGAGTGATGGTAGAGAATTGCAAGTGAGTCCTTATCCTTTTGATTGGTGCTTTGTTGGTGCACCTGAAGACAACGTCCACAGTCCTGATGAAATCGTTCATAAGGATGATATAAAATCAATGTTGGCCTTGTACCAAACACTGTTAGAAAAACTTTAAATCTCTATCTTTGGATATGCTCAAAACTACCGACACCATCAAGATCAAAGACCTTGAATTCGAGGTACTTATCAGCGAGCAAAATATTCGGCAGAAAGTAAAAGAAGTAGGAGAAAAGATCAGCCAAGATTTTGAAGGAAAGAACCCCTTGCTGATCGGTGTGCTGAATGGTTCATTTATGTTTTGCGCTGACCTGTGCAGAGAAGTAAAGATTCCATCTGAAGTTTCTTTTATTCGAATGGCCTCTTATGAAGGCACTCAGAGCTCCGGTAGTATTAAGCAGATACTAGGTCTGAGTGATAATGTGTTTAGGCGGCACGTGATCATTGTTGAAGACATTATAGATTCTGGTAAAACAATGGAATCTATATTAGATCACTTTCAAGAAAGGGGAGCAAAATCTGTTGAGATTTGCAGTTTTCTGGTCAAGCCGAATAGCTTGGAAGTCGATTTAAACATCAGGTATAAATGCTTCGAAATTTCAGATGAATTTGTAGTCGGTTATGGATTGGACTACGATGGCCAAGGAAGGAACCTGAAAGAAATATATCAACTGCCTCGCAAGTAAGGATTATCCTTATATTTGTGCCTTCATTAACAGAAATCGTTCTATGAACAACATAGTATTATTTGGCCCTCCAGGTGCAGGAAAAGGTACGCAGAGTGAGAATATCATTGAAAAATACGGGCTAAAACACATTTCTACAGGAGACTTATTCAGAAAACATTTAGGAGAAGGTACTGAGCTTGGTAAAAAAGCACAGTCTTTCATGGATAACGGTAAGCTTGTTCCGGATGAAGTAGTGATCGGAATGGTTGATGATTTTCTTAATGCCAATACCGATGCAAAAGGATTCATCTTCGATGGCTTTCCTAGAACAGTAGCTCAAGCAGAAGCTTTGGATACATTACTTGAGAACCACTCTACAAAAATCAATTGTATGGTGATGCTGGATGTACCAGAAGAAGAGCTGAAAAGAAGATTACTAGAAAGAGGAAAAACTTCAGGAAGAGCAGATGATCAGAACGAAGAAAAGATCAACACTCGAATTCAGGAGTACTTAAATAAGACATTACCAGTTGCTGCCTTCTATGAAGGACAAGGAAAAGCAGCTAAGATTAATGGTGTAGGAACTATCGAGGGAATATTTGAAGATATTGCTTCTGAGATAGACAACCATCTTTAAGAATATTAAAATGGCCTTCGGGTCATTTTTTAGTTATGGCAGGTTCGAACTTTATAGATCATGTAAGACTTTATTGCCGCTCTGGTAATGGAGGAGCTGGTGCTGTGCATTTCAGAAGAGAAAAGCACGTGCCGAAAGGTGGTCCTGATGGAGGAAATGGCGGTAGAGGTGGTCATATTATACTAAGAGGGAGTACACAACTCTGGACTTTACTTCACTTAAGATATAAGAAGCACGTTTTTGCAGATAATGGCGAGAATGGATCTGGTCAGCGAAGTTCTGGTTCAGACGGGCAAGATATTATTCTTGAGGTGCCTTTAGGTACTACAGCTAAGTTTGAAGGATCTGATGAGATCGCTTTTGAGATCACGGAAGATGGACAAGAAAAGATCCTGCTTCCAGGGGGTAGAGGTGGTTTAGGAAATGAGAATTTCAAAACTGCAACTAACCAAACTCCTCGATTTGCTCAACCAGGTGAAGAAGGGCAAGAAGAGCTTTGTATTCTTGAATTAAAGCTATTAGCGGATGTCGGTTTGGTAGGCTTTCCTAATGCGGGTAAGTCAACTCTACTTTCTGTCATTTCAGCTGCCAAACCTGAGATCGCTGATTATCCTTTTACCACTTTGGTGCCAAACCTAGGTGTCGTGCCTTACAGAGACCATAGGTCATTTGTGGTGGCAGATATTCCAGGAATCATTGAAGGGGCTTCTGAAGGTAAAGGACTTGGCTTGCGTTTTCTTAGGCACATTGAGAGAAACTCCATCTTATTATTCATGGTGCCGGCAGATGCTGACGACATCAAAAAGGAATATGAAATACTCCTTAGCGAGTTGACCAAGTATAACCCTGAATTATTAGATAAAGATCGACTTTTAGCCATTACAAAAACAGATATGTTAGATGATGAGCTGATGCAAGAAATGAAAGAAGATCTTCCGTCTGATGTCAAATCGTTATTTATATCGTCCGTAGCTCAAATCGGACTTCAAGAATTAAAAGATGAGATCTGGAAGCTCATCAATTCAGATCAATAGAGAAACAAATCTGCCAATATGACACTAATGTTGGGTTGGCAATAAAATTGTTGAATAGCAGAAGGTTTTTGAATTAGTCAAAATGGCAAAGAATAAAGATCAAAAAGAGGTAGTGGAAGAAAAAGAAGCTAAAGTGGCAGAAGAACAAGTAGTAGAAGAAAACGAAGCACAGGAAGGTGCTGAGGAGCAGCAGGAAGAAGTTCAGGAGCCTGAGTTAAGCGCTGAAGAGAAACTTGAAATAGAATTGTCTGAAGCAAAAGACAAGTACTTAAGACTTTACTCTGAGTTCGAGAATTTCAGAAGAAGAAATGCCAAAGAGCGTGTTGAGTTGATTAAGACAGCATCTGCTGATCTGATGACTGAAATGCTTTCTACTATTGATGATTTCGATAGAGCGAAACAAGCCAACGAAAAGCAAGAAGATGTTGAAGCCATTAAAGAGGGCTTTGATCTGATTAGCAATAAATTATTGAAGACTTTAGAGGCCAAAGGCTTAAAGCTAATGGATACTCCAAAAGGAACTGACTTTGATGCAGATTTGCATGAGGCAGTTACGCAGTTTCCTGCCGAGGAAGAACTTAAAGGTAAGATCATTGACACAGTGGAGAAAGGCTACTATCTCGATGAAAAAGTGATTCGCTTTGCGAAAGTGGTGATAGGAGCATAAGATGGCAAAAAGAGATTATTACGAAATATTAGGTGTTAGTAAGGGCGCTTCTGAAGATGAGCTGAAAAAGGCTTACCGAAAGCTAGCGATCAAGTATCACCCAGATAAGAATCCTGATAACCCTGAAGCTGAAGATAAATTCAAAGAGGCGGCAGAGGCGTATGAGGTCTTGAGCAATTCTGAAAAGAGAGCTCAGTATGATCGCTTTGGCCATGATGGCATGCGCGGTGGCTTTGGTGGTGGTGCCGGAGGCGGCATGAACATGGAAGACATCTTCTCTCAGTTTGGAGATATCTTTGGTGGAGGTTCTCCATTTGAAAGTTTCTTCGGTGGAGGAGGCGGAGGCCGTAGACAAAGAAAAGGTTCCAATCTTAGAATTAAGCTGAAATTGAATCTTCAGGAGATCGCTGAAGGTGTTGAAAAGAAGATCAAGGTAAATCGCTTGTTGGAGGCTGACGGTGTCACTTTTAAGACTTGCCCTACATGTGGTGGTTCTGGCCAAATGAAAAAAGTGGTGAATACTATGCTTGGTCAAATGGTGTCGGCAAGTACTTGTAGCACTTGTAATGGCTCAGGAAAAGTGATCGATAAGCGCCCTCCAGGTGTTGATAGTACTGGTTTAGAGATGAAAGAAGAAGTCATCTCTATTAAGATTCCTGCTGGTGTTGCTGATGGTATGCAGCTTTCAATGTCAGGTAAGGGTAACATGGCTCCGGGCGGAGGAATTCCAGGTGACCTTTTGATCGTCATTGAAGAAATCGAAGATGACAACCTTAAGAGAGACGGTAATAATGTGGTTTACGATCTTTATATAAGTTTCCTAGATGCTGCCCTTGGTGGAAGTATGGAGGTTCCTACAATTGAGGGTAAAGTGCGCATTAAGATCGATCCAGGAACACAAAGCGGGAAAATTCTGAGATTGAGAGGCAAAGGTGTTAAAGACATTAACGGATATGGAAAAGGAGATCAGCTGATCCATGTCAACGTCTGGACTCCAAAGAAACTAAGTAAAGAGGAGCAGGAGCAGCTAGAAAGCTTGCGAGGCTCAGAAAACTTTGAACCCAAACCAGGTAAGGGAGAGAAAGGATTCTTCGATAAGATCAAAGAATTCTTTTAAGGATAATAAAATCAAATTCTGAAGGCCGTGAAAACGGCCTTTTTTTATTTGGATGTATCCTTTGTCACAAGAATTTCGTACAATTCAAATTATTCTCGGGAATTGTAACCCTTTTGTAAAACAAACCGTAGGGAATCACATGCAAAGAATATTTGTGCTGCTGGCTATTGTGGGGATTGCAGGATTAGAGGCGCTGGCACAGTCAAAAGAGCATTTCACTGTCGAAGACAAAGATTCTGTCGACAAAATCTACTTCTACTTGAAGGCGGCTTCAGGTACCCATGAAATTAGGACCCGTAAAGGAGAGAATCCTATTAACATCATGGGCCACCATAATGAAGGTCTGACTACCTGTGATTTTGGTACTAAAAAAGAAGGCAATGTCAATAAGGCTTGGTTCACTCTTAAGGATGACGGGAAAGAAGATTTTGGCACTAAGCTTTCTAAGATCTTTGGTAAGAAAAAGACTGACGAGGATAACTATTGGAATATCTATTTAACAGATGCCAAGCCTTACAAACTCGATCTTAATTATGGTGTAGGTAAAGCCTATGTAGACCTATCTGACATAGCAGTTGAAAGTTGTCGCATCTACTCAGGTAATGCACATGTCAAAGTGGGCTATCTGTCTATGGTAGAGAATTTGACCAATATGGACACCTTAGTTGTTTCTGTGGAGTTAGGAGATATAGAAATTGAAAAGCTTAATCTAGCAAGGGCAAAAAATATACTGGCTGAGGTAGGTATCGGAACATTGGTAATGGACTTTAATGAGTCACCCGAAATTGGTTCTGATATTTGGGCTCGTGTAGGTGCAGGAACCTTATACATCAAACTTCCTGAAGAAGAAATGCCTATGATCATCCGAATGAAGGGTACTTCTTATAATAAGTTTAAGCTGCCAAAAGGCTTTGAGCAATTGAGCGAGAATGTTTTTGTTAATTCTAGCTATGACGAAGCAGCAGAAAACCTTGTGACCTTCAATATTGACTTATCTATGGGAAGCGTCATATTTAAGGCAGATTAATTCTTTATCGTCCAAAAAATCCTTTTCCTTGTCCAATAATCCGCTCAGCAGGATTATTGCTTATTGATTTAATGGCTTTTTCATCTTTGTCTGCCTTTCCTTTCAAAGGAATGGCTTAAATTTCAGAAAGACCTTAAATCACGACACATTGAATATTCTTGAAGCCAACAATGTCACCAAGAATTATGCAGCGCATAAAGCTTTGGACGATGTAAGTATCAGCATACCAAAACAGTCCATATTTGGTTTGCTCGGACCTAATGGAGCTGGGAAAACCACTCTGATCCGAATCATTAATCAAATCATCATGTCAGACTCAGGAGAGATCTTCATCAATGGAGAAAAGCTTGAGCCGAAGCATATAGGTGTCATCGGTTATTTACCGGAAGAACGTGGTTTGTATAAGAAAATGAAGGTCGGTGAGCAGCTAATGTATTTAGCAGAGCTAAAAGGACTATCAAATTCTGAATCGCGCAAGAGAATTAAGCACTGGCTCGAGAAAATGGGGCTTACCGAATGGGCCGGTAAAAAGGTTGAAGATCTATCTAAAGGGATGGCTCAAAAGATTCAATTTATCGCCACCGTTCTTCATGAGCCAGATCTCTTGATTTTAGATGAACCCTTCTCTGGGTTTGACCCGGTAAATGCGAACTTGATCAAAGACGAGATCTTTGAGCTTCGTGAAAAAGGAGCCACAGTGATTTTCTCAACTCATCGCATGGAGTCTGTAGAACAACTCTGTGATCATATCGCATTGATCAATAAGTCTCAGAAGATCTTAGATGGCTCTAAGAAAGAGATCAAAGATTCATTTAAATCTCATAAATACAGTGTGGGCTACAAGGGTGATATTGTAGGTGCTAGTGCCAATTTCACTACGAACGAGACAAAAGAATTGGATGGGTTGAATCACTCAATCGTTCAGGCCAGCAATGGTCAAAGCCCAAATGAGGTTTTGCAAGAGTTAATTAATAAAGTCGAGGTTCATTCTTTTATAGAAGAGGTTCCTTCAGTCAATGATATTTTCATTCAAATAGTAGAAGGAGGTCAAAAATGAAACAGGTATTCTTAGTCCTTAAAAGAGAGTATTTAACTCGAGTTAAAAAGAAGACTTTCCTTTTAGCTACCATTTTGACTCCACTGATCTTTCCAGCGATCATTCTGACCATTGTCTATTTCGCTACACGGGAGAAAGAGTCAAGAAGTGAAGAAGTTTTAGTGTTAGATGAAAGCGGTCTTTTTACTGATGCTTTCGATATCACCACATTTGATTTTCAATTTGTAGAAGGTGATTTGGAAGGGGCCAAACAAGAAATGAGCGATAGAAGTGCCTTTGGCTTGCTTTACATCCCTCAGATCGAAGTGACTGATCCTGCTAAGATCAATTATTCAGGATTTGAATTATATACGAAGACGAACGCCAGCGTCAGCTCTTTAAATCGAATGGAAAGATCCATTCGCAGTAGATTAGAGAGTATTAAACTTCAAAATTCAGGCTTAGACAAGGAGGTAATAGATAACCTGCAAGTTCGAGTGAATTTAGATTCTTTCAACCTATCTGATACTGGAGAAGCCAAGAAGAGTAATTCTCAATTGAGTTTTGCTATCGGCTATGGTACTGGATTCTTAATATACATGTTCATCTTCATTTATGGTTCTCAAATCATGCAGTCGGTGCTGGATGAAAAGACGAGTAGAATTGTAGAAGTGATCGTATCGTCTGTACGACCATTTAACCTAATGATGGGTAAAGTGCTTGGTGTTGGTGCTGTTGGATTTACTCAACTATTGATTTGGTTCGTATTGATCGGAACCTTGTCCACGGCCGGCTTGAGTTTTATGGCAGGTGGCGGAAGTGAGGCTGTTATGGAGGCTGCCCAACAACAGGTTCCTGCAGAAGCAGTAGAAATTACACAGCAGCAGGCCATGGTAGGCGAAATACAAGAGATGATCGCGTCTGTACCAGTTGTAAAGATTTTAGGATGTTTCCTCTTCTTCTTCTTAGGTGCATATTTCTTGTACGGTGCGTTATACGCTGCTATCGGTTCTGCGGTAGACAGTATTCAGGATGCACAGCAATTTATGTTCCCTATCATTTTACCAATACTTGCGGCAATTATGTCTATGTTCTTTGTGTTGGACGATCCTAATGGAGGGCTTGCCGTTACGATGTCCTTGATTCCATTTACTTCGCCAATCATTATGATGGCAAGGATACCATTTGGAGTTCCGGATTGGCAGCTAGCACTTTCAATGGTGTTGCTTGTATTAGGTTTCGTGGGTACTATTTGGATGGCTGGTAGAGTCTACCGTGTCGGTATCTTAATGTACGGAGCCAAAGTAAATTGGAAAACCATCAGCAAATGGTTTACAATGAAAGTTTAATAGAATAATCTAATTAAGATATTGAGGAGGTAGGAACGAGTTTCTTACCTCCTTTTTTATTGAGCGAAGGATTCCAGTGTTTTGATGAATAGTCAATCTCAACCGTGTATTAACAATAATTCAGCTGAATGCGCGGTTATGGAGATTAAGTAGTCATCATTAAACTGAGTTTTTGATTACATTTCCATATGCAAAACCCTTTCAAAGGTTCTTTTCATATTGACTTTTACACTAATCAATCGACCATTAAATGGGTAATTTTGGTTGTAGCAGGCTTAATCGGTGTTGGGTCAATCATTTATACTAACCGATTGGTGGATGAATTAAAAGAGCGAGAGAGGGAAAACATTAACCTTTGGGCCCAAGCCGTTGAGTTTTCCAGTAGAGGAGAGCTAGATGCGAATGACCCAGCTTTGACTTTCATTTCCAACAATATCATTGCCCCTGAGAATTCTATTCCAGTGATTCTTACCGACTCCAAAACAAATGAGATTCTCTTAAGCAGAAACTTAGACAATTTGGATGATGATGAACTAGAGGAAATGCTCGAGCAAATGAAAGCTGAAAATGAGCCTTTTATGATCTCAGTGAGTAATGGGCCGGATGGAGAGGTAACAGATGTGCAATACGTGTATTATCGCAATTCCTATTTACTCAGACAGCTTGGAGCTTACCCATATATTCAATTAAGTGTCATCGGGATTTTTGCCTTCATTGCCTATTTAGCCTTCAATTATTCGCGCAAAGCAGAACAGAACAGGGTTTGGGTGGGCTTAGCAAAGGAAACTGCCCATCAATTAGGGACTCCTCTATCTTCTCTAATGGCTTGGTTGGAGTATATCAGATCAATGCCTGAAATGGCCGGCAGAGGTGATATTACTGATGAGCTTCAGAAAGATGTAGAAAGGCTAGAGATGATAACGGCCAGATTCTCCAATATTGGATCGGTACCTGTGCTAGAGGAGCAAGATCTGGAGATAGCTATGAATGACTGCATTGACTATTTGAAACCTAGAGTTTCTTCTAAAGTCAACTTCATGGTTAACCCGACTCAAGGCCAGATCATGGCCAAGTTGAATAAGCCCCTTTTCATTTGGGTGGTAGAGAATATTGTCAAGAATGGAATTGATGCCATGAGTGGTATTGGCAACATCACAGTGACCCTCGGACAAGACTCTTCGCGTGAGGTTTTTGTAGATATTTCCGATGATGGTAAAGGGATGCCGAAAAGCAAAGTGAGTGAAGTTTTTAAACCTGGATTTACCACCAAGAAAAGAGGCTGGGGATTAGGACTTGCGCTGGCCAAAAGAATCATCGAAAACTACCACCAAGGGCGCATTTTTGTCAAATCTTCACAGGTAGATGTAGGCACTACATTCCGTATCAATTTGCCTGTCTAAAAGTTAGGTGAAATTTACCTTTCATTTTCTAGCTAACGGTTTGGTTTAATTGTTATTAAACTTACCTTTGCACCCAGAAAAATCAAGCGCAATCTGCGCTGAACAAATAAATCGAAATGGCAAACATTGGAAAGATCACTCAGGTAATTGGTCCGGTTATAGACGTTAGCTTTGACGCGGAAGGAGCCAAATTACCTAACATCCTAGATGCATTAGAAGTAACAAAAGAGAATGGCCAAGTGGTTATTCTAGAGTGTCAACAACACCTTGGTGAAGACAGAGTAAGAACCATCGCGATGGATTCTTCTGAAGGTCTTAGAAGAGGAATGGACGTAGTTGATACAGGTTCCGCAATTACAATGCCTATTGGTGACGACATCAAGGGTAGACTTTTTAACGTAGTAGGTGAGGCGATCGATGGTATCGACCAACCGAAAGGAGAGCAAAAACTTCCTATTCACAGACCTGCTCCTAAGTTCGAAGATCTTTCTACTTCAACTGAGGTACTTTTCACAGGTATCAAAGTAATTGACTTGATCGAGCCTTATGCAAAAGGTGGTAAAATTGGATTGTTCGGTGGTGCCGGTGTAGGTAAAACTGTATTGATCCAGGAGTTGATCAACAACATTGCAAAAGCATATTCAGGTCTTTCAGTATTTGCCGGTGTAGGTGAAAGAACAAGGGAAGGTAATGACTTGCTTCGTGAGATGATTGAATCAGGTATCGTAACATACGGTGAAGAATTCAATGAGTCTATGGAGTCAGGTGGATGGGACCTTTCTAAAGTAGATAAAGCACAACTTGCTGAATCAAAAGCAACATTCGTATTCGGTCAGATGAATGAGCCTCCAGGTGCGAGAGCAAGAGTGGCCCTTTCAGGTTTGACAATTGCTGAGTACTTCCGTGATGGTGATGGCGAAGGCCAAGGAAAAGATATCCTTTTCTTCGTTGATAACATCTTCCGTTTCACGCAGGCAGGTTCTGAGGTATCAGCCCTTCTAGGTCGTATGCCTTCTGCGGTAGGTTACCAGCCAACGCTAGCAACAGAGATGGGTGCTATGCAGGAAAGAATTACATCAACTAAGAATGGATCAATTACATCTGTACAGGCCGTTTACGTACCTGCGGATGACTTGACTGACCCTGCTCCAGCGACAACTTTCGCTCACTTGGATGCAACTACAGTATTGTCAAGAAAGATTGCTGAGCTAGGTATTTACCCAGCTGTGGATCCACTAGATTCCACTTCAAGAATCTTGACTCCAGACATTCTTGGTGACGATCACTACAACACTGCTCAGAGAGTTAAAGAAACTCTTCAGAGATATAAAGAACTTCAAGACATCATTGCCATCTTGGGTATGGACGAATTGTCTGACGAAGATAAATTGGTTGTATCACGTGCTAGACGTGTACAGAGATTCTTGTCTCAACCATTCCACGTAGCTGAGCAGTTTACTGGTTTAGCTGGTGTATTGGTAGACATCAAAGATACCATCAAAGGTTTCAATGAAATCATGGATGGTAAGCACGATGATCTTCCTGAAGCTGCTTTCAACTTGGTAGGTACTATCGAGGAAGCAAGAGCTAAAGGTGAGAAGATGATGGCTGAGGCCGCTAAATAATAGCTTATGTTATTAGAAGTAGTTACACCTGATCAGAAAGTATTCGAAGGAGAAGCCACTGCGGTGACTTTCCCTGGTAGTGATGGTGAGTTTCAAGTATTGAGCAATCACGCGCCTATGATCTCTGCCTTAGGTAAAGGCAAGATGAAGATCGTTTCTTCTGGTAAAGAAGAGACAGTAGTGATCGATGGTGGTGTGGTAGAAGTGCTGAACAACAAAGTTGTTGTACTTGCTGAATCAGTGATAGAAGAATAAACGTTTAATCGTTTCGATATAAACCCTGGTGCGAAAGTGTCAGGGTTTTTTATTTGATATTCGTCAGATTCACATTCATTCCTCCGTACAATAAATGGTCTTGTGCGATCATTGCTCCAGATGGTAGGGTCATTATATTTTCCCAAGTGAATTCCATTCCGCCAAGTGGTAAGATTTGAACCCACATTTTAATTGAAGTAGGACGGTCGTTTTCATCTAAGATCCAAACATAGGTGTCTCCAGGGGTTGTGCCACCGCTTGTGTAGGTGACCATTAGGCCTTTTCTGCCATCTTTTAAATTGACAATACTGCGTTCTGTACCGGGGTCAAAAGCTTTGAAAGGAGCAGCCAGCCAAAAGCTATCATTGTTGAAGAAATCAATGGCCGTTTGTACCATATTATTGGCTTCTTCAAAACTATAATTCTGGCCGTTGCTTACAATTCCTGATTGCGTATCCGTGTTGATAATTACTTCGTGATCATCCCATCGGACTGTTACTAGGTCTTCGACTTTATTCCACTCATAATCATGCACACCTCTAAAGGTCCAACTTACGGTCTCCGTGTCCTCCCATGCTTGAAAATTCATGGCAGCCATCATGCGCTCTGCCATGGCATCAGCTTCTGGTCCGGCTTGGCCTTCAGGCATACTTTCATTGAGTACGAAATAACCAATGATCATTGCAGAAAAAATGATGACTACAATGATGCCGAGGATCTTGAGAAGTTTTTTCATAAAGACAAGATAGTTGAAAATGAATTGAATTCACCAAGCACCAAGCACCAAGCACCAAGCATAGATAATGGTCTTCAGTCTTCCGTCCCCTAGCTTTGTGTCCCGCAATACTCTATCACAGCGTCATTGATCCTTTTGAATGTTTCAAGCAGTGTTTCTTCATCTTCTTCTAAAAGAGTAACCCTAAAGCCTAGTAGATCTGAACAGAAAGAAGAAATAGGAACAACACAAACACCTTTCGCAGCTAGCAAAAAGTAGACAAAGCGTTTGTCAGCTTTCATTTTAGGCTCTTCATTGAGCCAGCCTGATAGGAGAGCTCTCACCTCTTCGTTTTCAACTTGAAGCGTTTGCTGCGAATGGAGAGTGCCCGGCTTGAATATGATCGTGTTATAAAAGGCCCCAAAGGTTTCGTTGAAATAGAGATAAGGATTGTCTTTCAGTATTTCTGAGATCAAAGCACTCCTTCTCCCAATCTTTTCATTTGTGGCTTTTCTATAGCTCGGATACTTCTCATGAGCATATACTTTGGGCAATGCCAATTGAGGTAGTGTTGTAGAACAGACCTCAAGCATTTTAGCACTTGCCAAGGTATTGAAAAGCCTATTGAAGCTTTCATCTGATTCACGATTGTAGAATTCCATCCAGCCACATCTCGAACCAGGCCATGGCATATCTTTTGACATGCCTTGCATGGATATACCAGGTACGTCTTCAATTACTTCGGATAACCAAATGTGCTTTGCTCCATTATATGTGATGGCCCCGTAGATCTCATCGAATATGAGAAAAAGGTCAAACTGACGAGCAATTTGCACTATATCTACAAGGGTCTCCCGTGGATACACCATGCCAGTAGGGTTATCCGGATTGATCACTAGAATGCCCACAATGTTTGGATTGTTTTCGACTTGACGATAAAGGTTGTCAATATCTGGTAGCCATCGATTGGTGGGGTCAAGTGTGTATGTCAAAGGGGCCGAATTGGAATGTGCCGCCTCACCACTACTATGTGTCGAATAGGCAGGGGATGGCCCAATTATTCGAGATTCAGGTTTGATGAATTGATAGAGGGTAGAGATCCCATCACCTAAGCCATTGAAAAAGATGATGTCATCAGCAGTAATTCGTGCTCCGGGTAATTTGTTGTTCTGATCTGCAATGAACTGACGCACGGCTTTATCTCCCATTGAATGAGAATAGCCGTAGGTTTTGTCATCATAAACCAAGTCTGAAATAATGTCTTTGATCCAACTCGGAATTTGCCAATTCTTTTGGATTGGGTCGCCAATATTTTCCCAATAGATATTCTGCCCAATTTCTTCTAATTGGTCTGCCTTTTTTACGATCTCTCTGATCTCGTATGAGAGCTCTGAAGCTCCAGGACTGACAATGGGCTGACGCATAAATGAAGGTCATTCATTCTCATTAAAAATGGAATAGCAAACTCGAAAAGAAAATCAAACGATTGCTACATCAAGTGATGGGGTGATGAGTGATTATGTAAATAGTGAGGAGGTGAAGAAGGGATTTTAGAATTTGACGAACTTCTATCTCCGGTCTTGAGTCGTCAAATAAACCTTGTCAAGAGAAGTAGATTGCTCAAATTTCACCAAGCACCAAGCACCAAGCACCAAGCACCAAGCACCAAGCACCAAGCACCAAGCACCAAGCACCAAGCACCCAGCACCCTGCTTCTAGAACATATTGTCAATGTTCTTGTCCTTCACTCTAATTTCTTCGAGGGTCAAGAACTGCTCCCAGAATTGATCATTAGGAAGACCTGCTGTAATAATGAGTGGTTCTTTCTTAACAGGGTGTTCAAAGAAAAGCTTCCTCGCATGGAGGTTGATACTTTTATCCGGATTGGGCTTTGGAAAACCATAGCGAAGGTCACCTTTGATCGGGCAGCCAAACTCAGATAAATGCACTCTGATTTGATGAGGGCGACCTGTTAATGGTTCGACTTCTAATAGATAGTGATCGTTCAGTTTGCCAAGCAATCTGAAGTTGGTCTCTGCTTTTTGTGCACCATCAACTGGCTCTGAATAGGCAGTGACTATGTTCTTGCTGCCATCTTTTTTCAACCAACTGACTAGTTTACCTTTCTTTTGGCTTGGTCTGTTTTTGACTACTGCCCAATAGGTTTTTTGAACTTTGCGGGTGGCAAAGATCTTATTCATTCTTTCAAGCCCCTTGGATGTTCTACCAAAGACAACTATCCCAGAAACTGGTCTATCCAATCTGTGAACAGGATTAAGAAAAACCGCACCTGGCTTATTGTATTTCTCTTTGATGTAGTCTTTACAATAGTCAGTTAAGGTTTTATCACCCGTGTGATCGCCTTGTACCAATACACCGGCTGGCTTATTGACGATAAGCAGATGATTGTCTTCGTAAAGTGGTTGTACGATGTTCTCCATTAGAATTCACTAGTAAAGTGGAACTCAATATCAGGAAAATTATCCTGAACCATTTGAAGCCAACCTTTTGACTCAGCCATAAACACGAGTTTGTCATCTTTATCTCTGGCAATATGTCTTTGCTTTGATTTGATGAATTCATTCAATTTCGCATCATCCTTAGCGCTGATCCAGCAGGCCTTATATAATTGCATCGGAGCAAACTCAACGGTTGCTCCATATTCATTTTTCAATCTGTATTGAATTACTTCAAATTGAAGTTGTCCAACCACACCAACTGCTTTTCTTGCTCCCAATTCGAAACTGAAGAGCTGTGCAACCCCTTCGTCCATTAATTGATCTAAACCTTTCTCAAGTTGCTTGGTCTTCATTGCATCTTTATTGATTACCTCTCTAAAGATTTCAGGCGAGAAACTTGGTATACCTTTGTACACTCCTTTTTCACCCTGAGTTAAGGTGTCACCAATTTTAAAATTACCGGTATCGTAAAGACCGATGATATCCCCTGGCCATGCTTCATCAACTGTTTCTTTGTCTTGCGCCATAAAGGCAGTTGCCTGAGAAATTCTGAATTTTTTGTCCTGGCGGGTGTGGTAGTAGTTAGAGCCTCTTTCAAATTTGCCTGAGCAGATTCTTAAGAAAGCAATTCGGTTTCTGTGCTTAGGATCCATATTGGCATGGATCTTAAATACGAAACCTGTGAATTCTTTATGAGTCGGATCTATCATTGTTTCGTCCAACAACCTTGGTTTAGGCTGTGGAGAAACTTTCAAGAAAGTGTCAAGAAGTTCTTTTACCCCGAAATTATTGACAGCAGAACCGAAAAACACCGGTGCTACGTCACCATTCAAATAAGCCTCAACATCCAAATCACCATAAAGGTCATCTAGCATTTCAACATCTTCTCTTAATTGATCTGCATAGCTTTCACCTACAAAGCTCTCTAGTTCTGGGCTATTAATGTCTTCGAATTTAGTTGCTTCTTCATGTAGTTGCTGCTGTCCTGCTCTGAAAAGTCTTAAGCTTTTGTCGTAAAGACTGTAAACTCCTCTAAAGTCTTTACCCATACCGATTGGCCAACTGAGTGGGTGAACATTGATGTTCAGCTTGGCTTCAATATCATCCAATAGATCATAAGGATCTCGTCCTTCTCTATCGAGCTTATTGATAAAAGTGATCACAGGCGTTTTACGCATGCGACATACCTCCATCAATTTTTCAGTTTGAATCTCAACACCTTTTACACAATCAATCACCATGATCACAGAATCGACAGCTGTCAAAGTTCTGTAAGTATCTTCAGCAAAATCTTGGTGACCAGGAGTATCGAGTAAATTGATCTTTGAGCCTTCGTATTCAAAGGCCATTACAGAGGTAGCCACAGAGATACCTCTTTGTTTTTCAATTTCCATCCAGTCAGAGCGTGCATGCATATCGATCTTGTTCGATTTTACCGCGCCTGCCTTCTGAATGGCACCACCAAAAAGAAGTAGTTTTTCAGTCAGAGTGGTTTTACCAGCATCTGGGTGACTAATGATACCGAAAGTCCTTCTCTTATCTATCTGCTCTGCTAGATTCATCCTTGAATAAATTGAGGTGCAAAAGTACTGAAATAAGGGATGTTAGCCAACGAAGGACGGATCATTCAATGCTCGTCTTCTCTTCGCTTTCTCTTCCATCTTTTGTGTGTCCAAAGCCAATGCTCAGGCTTTCTAAGGATTTGCTCTTCTAATGCCTTAGTATGCATTTCTGTTATGAAGCCATGCTCCTCATCCAGCGGATTTTCTGTCAGTACTTTGAATGTGAGTCTGAATTTGCCTCGAGCAATTTTTTCATTGTCGCCCCAAACCACAACGCAATCTCTTTCCTTGGCAAACTTTTCTGCTCCAAAAGCGACTGCTGTCTCCTGGTTCAAAAATTGAGTCCAATACACTTTTTTCGCAATGGTTGGTGACTGATCTGTGGCGAAGATAATAGCGATAGGATCGGTGATGGTATCATAAAACCCTTCTTTGGCAGCTTTTCTAGAGACCATGAGCATTCCTGATGCACTTCGCGAATCAAGCATGATTCTTTCAAGGAATTTATTCTTGAATTGATGATAAATAGCTGAGGTTTGGTGCTTTAATTGAGTTTCTACTGAAAGGGTCACAAATTCCCAATTAGAATAATGTCCACCGCAAATAACGACCCCTCTCCCTTGTTGATAGTATTTGTCTAATACTTCAGGGTTTGTGATCTGCATTCTTTGATTTACGTCTTCCGGATCGACACTAAATAATTTGATGCTTTCAACTATTAGATCGAAAAAATGCCTGTAGAACAGGCCTCTTATTTCTTTGATCTCCTCCCATGATTTATCGGGAAATGAGTTTTTGAGATTATTGGTGACTACTTTCTGTCTATATCGGAATACTCTGAATACCACAAAATTGAGGAAGTCGGAGAACGCATATAAAGCGGAAAAGGGTAAAAGCGACAGCGGCTTTATCAGGAGGTAATAAAAAAGTTGAATCATTCTATTGTGTCACAAAGGTATAATATGTCAGATAAAAGCCATTGACTCCTTGCTAATTCTGACATTGTGTCACCAAATGTCATTAAAATTCGATTGGCACATTGGTTGTTAAATGGTCGTTGTAAAACTGAATTAAAAATATTTAGCAATAGATCATGGGAAAAATTATTGGCATTGACTTAGGAACTACCAATTCATGTGTGTCGGTGATGGAAGGTAATGAACCTGTCGTTATTCCAAATAGCGAAGGTAGAAGAACTACTCCTTCAATTGTGGCATTCTTGGATAATGGTAATGGAGAGAGAAAAGTGGGTGATCCGGCAAAACGTCAGGCGATCACAAACCCAACTAATACCATCAGCTCTGTAAAGCGTTTCATGGGGAAGAAATTCTCTAATGTAACTGAAGAGATGAGGGGTATTGCTTATGATGTAGAAAAAGGAAATAATGACACTGTTCGCGTAAAGATCGGTGACAGAAATTATACTCCTCAAGAGCTTTCAGCGATGATCCTTCAGAAAATGAAGTCGACAGCTGAAGACTACTTAGGAACAGAGGTAACAGAAGCAGTAGTTACTGTACCTGCCTACTTCAACGATGCAGAAAGACAAGCAACTAAAGAAGCTGGTCAGATCGCTGGTTTAGAAGTGAAAAGAATTATCAATGAGCCTACAGCTGCTTCATTAGCTTATGGCTTAGACAAGAAAGATCAAGACCAAAAGATCGCAGTGTATGACCTTGGAGGTGGTACTTTCGATATCTCAATTCTTGAATTGGGTGATGGTGTATTCGAGGTGAAATCTACTAATGGTGATGTGCACCTTGGTGGTGACGACTTTGATCAAGTTATCATTGATTGGTTAGCAGAAGAATTCATCAAAGACGAAGGAATTGATCTTAGAAAAGATCCAATGGCTCTTCAGAGATTGAAAGAGGCAGCTGAAAAAGCGAAGATTGAATTGTCTTCTTCTAGCTCAACTGAGATCAACTTGCCATATATTATGCCTGTTGATGGTGTGCCAAAGCACTTGGTAAGAACATTATCTAGAGCCAACTTCGAGGCCTTAGCTGATAACTTGGTCAAAAGATCAATGGATCCAGTGAAGCAAGCACTTTCTGATGCTGGTTACTCAACTTCTGATATTGATGAAGTGATCTTGGTAGGAGGTTCAACTCGTATCCCTAAGATCCAAGAAGAAGTAGAGAAGTTCTTCGGTAAAAAACCTTCTAAAGGGGTTAACCCAGATGAGGTGGTTGCAGTGGGTGCTGCCATTCAAGGTGGTGTATTAACTGGTGAAGTGAAAGACGTTCTTTTACTTGACGTTACTCCACTTTCATTAGGTATCGAAACTATGGGTGGTGTGTTCACTAAATTAATTGAGTCGAATACAACTATTCCTGCTAAGAAGTCTGAGGTATTCTCAACAGCTGCTGATAACCAGCCTTCTGTAGAGATCCACGTGCTTCAAGGTGAAAGACCGATGGCTAAGGATAACAGAACGATTGGTAGATTCCACCTAAGTGATATTCCACCAGCACCAAGAGGTGTACCTCAAATCGAAGTAACATTCGATATTGATGCGAATGGTATTATGAATGTGTCGGCTAAAGACAAAGGCACTGGTAAAGAGCAAAACATCAGAATCGAGGCTTCTTCTGGATTGACAGATGAGGAAATCGAAAAGATGAAGCAAGAAGCTGAAGCAAATGCTGAAGCGGATAAAAAAGAGAAAGAGAAAGTAGAGAAATTGAATACTGCTGACTCTTTGATCTTCCAAACTGAGAAGCAATTGAAAGACTACGGAGATAAGCTTTCTGAAGAGAATAAGAAGCCTATTGAAGAAGCACTTGCTAATCTGAAAACAGTACACGGTAGTCAAGACCTAGATGGTATTGACCCAGCTGTTGAAGCATTGAACAAAGCTTGGGAAGGTGCTGCTCAGGAAATGTATGCTGCACAGCAAGGTGCTGAAGGCGGTGCGCAGCCAGGTCCAGATGCTGGTGCTGAAGCAGGAGCTGAGCAAGCAGGCGGTGCTGATGATGTATCAGATGTAGAGTACGAAGAAGTGAAGTAAGCTTCGTCTCAATTGAGATATAAAAGAAAACCCTGAGCCTTAGGCTCAGGGTTTTTTGTTGATTCAAATTCTAAAATTAATAAGCGCTAGCCGCAGCTGCTTTATTAACACTAGCTGGAAGCGTCTTATCGAGGGCTGTTTTAAAACTCTTGTCATAGATCAAGAAGAGCCAATCTTCGTATTGAGGGTCTTCCACTCCAAGTAGAAATTTTTCGCCCTTCACTTTGATATAGCTTTCTTTTTGATTGTACTCTACATTACCCTTACCAAAATTACTTTCTAGGGTAGGTACCATAAAGCCAGCCATGCTCTTGAGGTCATCCGTGCTGAGAGGGAGCTCCATGTCCATTTTGTATCTGATCAAAGCATAACGGACATCTTTATCCTTAGGAAGAGCTGTCGTTTCCAAAAGCTCGAGGTTATTGAATTTTAATTCTATACCCGCTTGCTCTAATAATTGAAACACCTGAAACATTTGCTGTTTTGAGGTGTGCTCAAAGATTTTAGGATACATGAAATCAGCTACTGCGGTATAATTCTTTGCAGTCATTTCATTCAAGAAAGCATCTACTCTCTTCTCAATATTTACTTCATCCTGTTTAGTTATTTGCTGTGCCAAGCTGATCATCGAAAAGCTCATGAACACCAGTATGATCAATTTCCTCATATGTTTTAATTAGGTCTTTTGTCCTTTGACGCTTTAGCATCAACCTTTGTGAACAATTGAAAGTTTTGAGTAGCTAACCAAAAACCGTTCCCTTGTTTGTAAATCTTCTTATTCTTTTGCCAAACGCCATCGTAATAATACACTCCACATCCCAATTCTATAGCATCTTGGGAATATAATGTCGCTCTGTGTGGTGGTGAATCGATCCATGAATCTACCAATGCATCGGCTAATTCTAGGTAAGTTCCGTATTGGATACCTCCAATAGCAGTAATGTTTTCTGAGACCTGAGGATTCTTAATGCCAGCTAATTTAGCCCGTTGATAGGGTTTCTTCCTTTTTTTACTCTTTGGATTGATATGGTCAAAAAAGTCATCCTTTCCCATTTTGATAGAATGATTCCATGCCATGATCTCAAGATTCTCCTGATAAGAGAGGACTGGAAGTCCTTGCTCAATCCTGACTTCGTTGGTAACAAAGAAAACGGCCGCATTCAGGGTTTTATAATCAGGATTCTTTAGGTTGATCTGTTTTCTAAAACCTTTGAAGTCTCGGAAGTTATTATCTGTCAGATCTTCGTAGTATTTATCCTTCCACTTCTTCTGTGCTTCACAGACATTGATGGTCAAAAATGAGAGACCAATGCAAAATAGAAGTGTTCTGACCATGTTTTGAATTTAGTTAAATCCCATGGATAGAGTTAGTTGAAGCTTTCTAAAACGCCAAAAAAGCTTATTTTTGTTTAACCTAACTACTCAATCATGCGAACTCATTTCAAATACCAACTCCTCGTTGGTGTTCTTATTGTATTCTTATTAAGTGGTTGCTCTGGTATGTCCAGGGTTAAAAGAGCGGATGTGGCTGTACAAACTGCTAAATCTTACATTGGTACTCCCTATAAATATGGCGGAACCACTCGGGCCGGTATAGACTGCTCTGCTTTGGTTTATCATTCTTACAAGGCAGCTAAAATTAATTTACCACGAACATCAAAAGAACAATCCAAGGAAGGAGAAAAGATCAGTAAGAGCAATCTGAAAGTGGGTGATATCGTCTTCTTCGCTACGGGAAAAAAGAAACGAGAGATCAATCATGCCGGAATCGTTTCTTCAGCCAAAGGAGGAGATATTCGTTTTATCCATGCGTCTACTTCCTTAGGGGTTACGGAAAGCAGCCTTAGTTCAGAATATTACAAGAAGAGGTTCAGAAAAGCTAAAAGGGTCTTATAAAGCAGCTTTAAACACCTCTTTATTTGAGGTTAAGTTCCCTTTTTATTTTTTCAGTATCTAAATTCTCTATGATGTCGACAAGCATCGGATACCATTTTTCATGGTAACCAAAATCTTTAAATCTCATTTCTTCAATGGCTTTATTTTTTGGCCAGTCTTCAAAGACTACTCGATACGAGGCGGAGATTACGCCCGTTCTATCTGAACCATGAAAACAGTGGATCAATACAGGTTTATTCGCATCACGTATCATTCTTAGAACTTCAATGATATCTGATTCTTGCAGTTCTTTGGCTTTGAGAGGAATTTTCTCAAATATCAGATCTACTCCCTTGGCTTTTTTAGTGTCATCATGTCTTCTCCTAAAATTGATGACTGTTTTAATCCCAAAGCTTTCTAACTCTCTAAATCCTTTTTTATTGGGTTGCTCAGAACGATAAACATCATCACTAATTCGATAGAGATTTTTAAAGTTTTGAGATTCAATTTTCGTGAAATCTTCTTGACCTTGAAGATGACTCAGCCCTAAAAAGAGAAGGAGAGCAAAAAATAGAGTTGTTTTCATAAGCGGAATTGATTCCATGGTAATTCTTAAGTTAAGGTGAAACGTGATTGGATGACTTAAGATTCCCTTTGAATAAAAAAAGCCTCACAATTCTGTGAAGCTTTAGTGGAGAATACCGGAGTCGAACCGGTGACCTCTACACTGCCAGTGTAGTGTTTTCCTATTTTAGCAGAAAAAACCCTCTAATTGAGTCTTATTTACTATATTGTGTTGGTAACAATGTTGGTAATTATTGAAAGCATACACGGTATCAGTATTTCGCCTAAGGCACAAGAAAAGAAACGGACAAAGGCAGGTTGCTTTTAGAATTAGATCAGAATATTTAGACGGCACTTCACTGGATGTCTTACCTACATTGATACGGTTTAATCGCATCAGTCTCACAGATGAACAATATGAAACCCTCAAATCAGCAGGATATTACGGTGACATTAAAGAGTGCAAAAATGAATTAGAAATTTTTTGTGAAAGAATAATTAAGAGAGGATATAAAATCACCAAACAATCAATATTCGAAGAATATATCAAATATCGATATGAAAGTTATAGCAGGTATTATAATAAATTCATACGTTCTGACGAACTGAAAACTAAAGCTGATGATCACAAAAGAATTGATCTCATAGAAGATGCAATTGCAAGTGATATAATGATGAACGATGAAGATGATTCCTATGAATTATTTTTAGAAGATCACGTCAAAATAATAGATGAAGAACAAAAAGAGTTAAACTATTTACAGAGTAAAAAATCGACAGATTTTTCCAAAAGACTTATTGCCGACTATGAACATTTAGGAAGTACCGAAAACAATTTACTAGTCAAAGTAGGTAGCCTTTTTCTTATCAAAAAACCAAATGGAAGTTTTGAATACTCTAAACAATATAGAGGCATTTTAAAAGAGCTTTATGATTTTCTATTAGCCTCAAACCATTCAAACAGATTAGGATCATTAGATAGGCAGTTTTTTGTTGATCTGTTGTTATACATAAGAGATGCGGGCATCATTAAAAGTTCACTGAATAGAACTCCTCATGAATTATCAAGTGGACTATATGACTCAACATTTTTAGAATCTGAAAGAGAGGACTGCTCTCATGATACTTTTAAGGGAAAAGTAAAAGCCATCAATAAGCTTGTAAAAATGGCACGTATACATCTCAATCTTAGCCTAAATTTTGATGATTTCCGTGCATCAGACTTTGTTGTGTCAAGCACACCTAAAATTGGGGCTAGAGCACAGGAAAGATTAGAGGTAGAAGAGGTTAATGAGCTAATGAATACAACTTTTCAGGAAGACCATCTTAATGTAACAAGAGATGTCTTTCTTTTCTTAGTGTTCTCTGGAGGTTTAAGAGGGATAAAAAACAGTGAAGTAAGTTTCCAATCTAAAAGGTTTATGTTGGTTCTTCACCATAAAACCAAACTGCCAGTTGAGAATCCAATACCTGAAGAACTCAAGTTAGTTTTGGAAAGAAATAATTGGGAAGTACCAGAAATGAAAGAAGATGATATCTCTAAGAATTTAAAGGCAATTGCAAAGAATCTAAACTGGACTAGAGAGATTAATTATATCAATACATCTGTTAAAAGAAACGCAAACGATAGTTTCTTTAATAAGAAAGAACTTAAAGACTGTATTAGCCAGAAGTTCGCTCGAAAGACCTTCGTCCATTATATGAGAATGGTATACAATTTAACTGATAGACAAATAATAGAGTATACTGGACATAGTTCTATTGCGACTTTGGAACACTATGCTGGTGCTCCAAGATTAAGAGAGAAAGAGAATGAACTGAAGAGGGGGAAGTTGACTAACTGAATACCGAGGAATAATCCGAAATTCTCATCAAATCATTACTGAGCAGACTCTCTATAGCCATTTTAGCTCATTTCTTATTAATGTCGGAAAACGTAAAACGAAGTATAATATAACTCCTGTATTTATTGATGCTAACAAGGCAACACATAATAGATACCAAAGTGTATTTGAATTAATAAATAACAAAATAATAGGAGCTAGTACCCCGAAAAATAAGCTTATAGTGATTAGCGAAAGGATAAGGAAATTCAAATCCGTTACCCCCTTTTTAAGTTCCTTTAATCTTATATAAAGCTCTTGGAGGTAATGAGATTCGAAGTCATTTGCCAGCTCTTTAATGAGTGTATTATCTAAGTCCATACCTTTATATTTAGGGTTTATTCGGACTGCAGCTTCTAAAATATAGTCTTTATGTCGTCTGAGATTTGCATATCTTATGTAGTTGATATTCTTATCTAGTAAATTCCATATTGTACCGAAAATGCCAACCTCTAGCCACTTTTCAACTGCTTTAATATGATACAAGCCATTATGCTCAAAATCATTAAATAACTCTTCTGGGTATTCCTTCCTTGGGTTCTTTCTGTTTCTGATTAAAGAAACCATGGCTAGATAAAGAGTAGAGTGCGACTCTTTGAAGTTTTCATGCCTGAATAGCTGTTCAATGAGGTCTTTATTTTTTGGTTCGTAATCACTTGTTAGAGTTAGCTTGAAGTCGTAATAATCGATGTTTTCGAAATCCCCATTGTCAATTAGAGACTTTGTTGATGCTTGTTCATACCAAATATTGAAATAGGAGGTGATTTTATTTAGAATTCTTCGGAAATCAGTGATTTTTTGCGAGAGAGTTATCGCTTCCTTTAGAGTTTCAAGTTTTCTTTCTTTAGACCAAGTGATTCTAGAAAATAAGTACGTTATGAGTATTGCTGAAAAAACTCCATTGACGGTAAGTATGTTACTTAAAACGAATTTTGAATCAATAGAATAAAGAGAATTAGATTGAAAAAGGAAGAAAACTCCAAAAACTACCTCTAAGGAAAGAACTACGATTAGTACATGCAACCAGTCAAACTGGTAGACTTTTGTCCACAAATCCCTTAAACGATCTTTGATTCTTCTTTTGGATTGATGTTTCAAAAGGTACTTTGACTAAGTTTCGACAATAGACACATCAGACAAATTAACCAAATAAGTATTTTCTGATAGCTCCAAAAATTAAAAGTATAATCTAAATAAACGAGGTTGGATTTTAAAGGCATAATTATTTCCACTCGTATACTAGAACATGTACTTCTTAACTTTAACCACTGTACTTGTTGAACACCCCAATCTACCAGCAACATCTCTAATCGATTTACCTTTCTGAAGAAGAGAGATGATTTGTTGGTTCTTAGGTTTTGACAAAAACTTCTGACGGTCTTCAACAGTCCCAACTCGCCTACCTAACTTTCCTCCCTTTATTACATAAGCTCTACGCCCCATTTCTGTGCGTTCTAAGATACTTTCTCTCTCTAGCTCATAAATACTACTCATGACGGATGTAATCAATCCCCAGATAGGGTTTTTCTTTCCATTGACAATGGATTGTAGATTACCCATGTTCTTTACCACAATATTGACATTGTGATCTTCCATCACCTTCAGTGTAGTCAACACATCAACGGTATTCCTTCCTAATCGAGAAAGTTCTTCTACAACTATTTCTGTTACTCTACCACCAAACACTAATTGCAATAATTCAGCACCTTTTTCCCTTTCAGCAAATGGTACTTTCCCACTAACACCTTTATCGAATAAAGTTAGATCATAGTCGTCTTGATCAAGCTTAAAGCGTTCACCTTGTTGTTGGATTGTAGAAGTTCTGTTGTATTTAACTCGCATACTGTATCGATTTAATATTGATCCTTAAATCAGTACGAATGGAATTACCAGATCGATGAAAAGCAGGTAGAAATGTTGTGGTTTATTTATTAAATAAAGTTGATACAAAATCAGTCAAGAGATAGAATTCGGAGTATAAAAAGTGAAAATTTTTTCAGAATTTTTTTTTGATTGCCTTTTACGAAAAACGGATCACCTCTGAAAAGAAATATTAAGGCTTTTAAGACCTGCTGGAGCACCCCCACCCCTGGGTTTACGCTCTTTAATATTTAGGAGGGGAGGATACTTTAGATATTCTTAGGGGTTTTCAAGGGGTTTTCAAGGGGTTTTCAAGAAGTTATTAACTCTTTTTTTTGGTCTATTTTAACAGAAAAACTCTTATAAAATTCTTTACCCAGAACAATCCCAATCTTGGTGATCAATCCTACCACTAGCGCATTTCCCATTAAAAAAGCTCTTTTAGAATCAGTAACTCCTTCGTGTCTTGTATGATTATCAGGAAATCCATTCAATCTTTCGAGCTCAATTGGCATAAGCCTTCGATATGTTCCATCCTGTTCAATCACATGACTAATTCTAGAAGGCGATTTAGTTCCCTCTGAAGAAGTAATTGTTCGTGAAGGTTTGGACAGAGAATCAGGAAACGACATAGTGCCAACTGACCAATAGTATTTGTGACCATTCTCAGCTATCCTCTCTTTTCTATGTTTTCTTCTAAGTCTCGCCCATTTTTCGATATCATCTGGTTGAATTAAATAATCAGGTTTTACTCTTTCCAAAGGTTCGAGTGCATCTCTCAGGGTAAGCCTTGTTCCATTAAAAGCTGAGGTAGTTTTCATAGTATAAATTACCCCATTTGACATGATACCTGAGTTCCTATATGGAGATTCATTCCTTATCGAAACACTATCATTACTTAATTCCTGAAACGATTTACTTAATAAAGTTTTGTCTATTTCTAGTTCAGATGCAGGAATATTTTTAAAAGATTTAGCTAGAATCCCTTCATTTAATATTAAAGCTCTTGCCTCAGATTGATTCAAAACGATTGAACTCTCGATATCAAGCCTTCCGAAAATAAATACGCGCCTGCGTTTTTGAGGAAAACCATACTCAGCAGCATTTATAATTCTCCATTCGACTTGATATCCTAGGTCATTGAGAGCTTTTAACATTATCGAAAAGTCCCTTCCTCGATTTTTGGAAGGAGATTTAAGAAGTCTATCAACATTTTCGAGTAATATGAACTTGGGCTTGGAATCTCCCTTATCACGAAGTATTCTGTAAATCTGCCACCACAAGACTCCTTTCTTACCAACTAAGCCTTTTGCATTTTTTAGTCCAGCGGCTACAGAATAATCTTGACAAGGAAACCCTCCAACTAATAAATCGTGATCAGGGATATCATCTATATTGACGGCTTGTATAGGTGAGTTAGAGTGAGAATTACCGTCACAATTAAATCTTTTTTGATATATCCTAGAGGCATGTTGAACTGTTTTTGTAGCAGGTTCATATTGATTACTCCAAATGGTTTCTATTGAGACATTATCAAGAGTTTTATTAGCTTCATCAAAGCCGAGTCTAAAGCCTCCTACTCCAGCAAACAATTCAATTACTCTTAGTCGATTCATTATTTGGTAATAATGTTAATTCATAGCAAACTAAGCAACTCGAATGATAAGATCCAAACAGATTTATTTAAAGACCATTCAAATAATTAAATCCTCAACTTGGTGAATATACCCTTCACTTTAATCCTTTTGTTTTATATAATTATTTCTAAATACATAAACATGCATTATAATGGAATGGATAGTCTTAGGTGAAAAAGCAGGTTTAATTAATCTAACATCTGCCAGAGATGGAAATAAAGGACTGGTGCCTGCCGGTTGCTACTTGACTGTTCTTGATGACCAAGGCAATCCAACTTATGTTCTTAGGGTTGATGAAAGCGAACAAATATCATTATATAATCCAACCCCTATTCTTGCAGATCTCAATTTAAGTTTACAACAAGCTGATCGAGAGTGCAAGAACAACATAAAGGCACGAAAAGTACTGGATTTAAATCCAGATGATGAGGTTTACATGTCTTATATCAAGCCTCAGGCTAGAGTCAGACTATCTACACAAGAGGAAATTGAAAAATCTACTGAATCTCAAAACAATACAGGTCCTTACATTTTTCCCGCGTCAGTTCAGGGTTCTAGAAGCATTAAGTTAAGAGGTGAGGACAAACAATTGATCAAGCTTAGGTTGCCGATGGAAATTTATTGGCACCAATTGCAAGTAACAGGGAAAACAGGATCAGGAAAAACTGTAGCAACCAAGTATTTATCCGAATACTTTGTCACTAATAAAATTCAGGTAAATAATGAAAAGAAATTCGGATGTGTTCTCGCTATAAACGTGAAGGACACTGATTTTTTAATGATGAATCAAAATACGTCAATTGTAGATGACTCTATTAAAGAAGAATGGGGTAGTATTGATTATAACGCTGAAGGACTAACTAAGTATAGAATTCTTTACAGCGCACATGAGGAAATTTCCAATTTAAAATCACAAGGTGTTGATGTCAATTTATGTAGACCAATAACATTAAGGGCAAAAGATGTTAATCCACAAGCTTTACTTGGTATTGTTGAGAACTTAACTCTCTTAGCTCAGCAAACACTTCCAGATATATTCCGCTATTGGAAGAATAATTCTTCAGGAGAAACTTTTTCAGATTTTCTTGAAGAGTTTGAGAGAAATAAGGCGAATGAAAGATTCTTTACAGAAGATGTAAATGGAAGAATATCTAATGTGCAGCTAAATATCAATACGGCAAACGCAATGGAAGCAAGGCTCAGGGAAGCTGCTAAGTATTTTGACAATGAAAAAGGAAAAGCAGTTAGTGCTGAAGAGATTTTGAGTGAAGGCTTGTTTACTGTTATTGACGTTGCCAGCAATATCGATTTTGGTTCAATTGTTTTGAGTTATCTGCTAAATAGAATATTCGAGTTAAAAACACAGGGACTTAATGACGTGCCAATACTGATTGTAATCGACGAAGTCCATCAGTTCTATAAGTCCAATGCAGCGAAGAATGCCCTTGGTATTTTAGATACAATTTGTAGACAAGGTAGAAGTAGGAAAATAGGCGTGATATTTTCATCCCAAAATATTTCAGATATTCCTAACGGTTTGTCATCAGTTATAAATACCTCTTTGAAATTTAAAACAGACGAAATTGATAGAAAAGATAGAGGTGTGTCAATTGATGACCTTCAAAGTATGAGAGCAGGATATTGTGTATCTAAATTTCATGGCTTACCACATTTGAAAGTTTCGAAATTTCCACTCAGTAAATCAGGAGTAATTTAGGACTATGTCGAAAGTTAGAAAAGAGTTTACAGACCACATACTGGAGGTTTTGAGACAAAATAACAGCGTTCAATTTTCAAACGAGGATACGGAAATAATTAAGGGTTTTTTGAACGATGAAATTGAGTTAGATGAGTTAATTGAAAGATTGATTAATGAAGAAGATTAGCTACACGCACGAGATAGTACAACAAAAAGTATCATATTCTCCGAATGACGAAATAATTGGCTCAATCCAAAAATCAGAAAATAGAATTTTCGAAATAAAGGCTGGTAACGGCTACGGAAAAACATTCATACTAGATTTGATTGCTTATGCAATGGGCTTGCACCACAAAAGCGAATTAGACGTACATGAAAACTCCAGAACATTAGTTGAATTAAAAGATAGAATTAGTCGATATGATGACATAGAATCTTATCGATTATCCTATGAAATTGAATTACCTATTGACTCCTCAGTCTCATTGATTTTAAAAAAGGATGAGAACCAAGCCTCTGATTTATCTCATATTGAAATCGACAACAAAGTATATGGAATCGATAATCTCCATAGTAAAATCAATGTCTTGTACGATATACCAACCACTCCAACTAAAAGACTTGATTCAATAGTTAAAGATTTAATTGACTGGAATTCTGATTTAATCAACAAATCTGATAGACTATCTATGCGCTTCAATGAACTCTCTAGAAGTGTTAAACAAGTTAGAGATGATAAAAGAATTGAAGATGAGAGGAAAAAGATTGAAGATTATAATCAATCAAATTCTGAAATCCAGAAAAGACTTACCAAGCTTGAGCAATATTTAAAACTAGCGGAAAAAAAGGAACTTATTGTTGACTTCACAAATGCTAGAAAGGCACAAGATTCTAACCTAGATGCTTTAAGTAAATGCGAAAGAGAACTTCGTGAGTTGGGAGGTACACGTAAAATGTCACCATACAAGAACGAAAGAACTATTAAAGGTCTCAGGGATCAGATACAATCATCTTCCTCTGAATGGTTTGATCATTGTAGATCTCTAATTCTAATAATCAACAAGTATCCTGAATTACTAGCTGAAGTAAATAAACGGAAGGATTTACATACGACATATTCAGAATTATCAAGTCCCAAAATTCCACGGGATCGTCCTGAATTTGAAAAAAAACTTGAAACGTTCTTACAGTGCTTGCATGATGAGGTTACTACAATAGAGAAGAAAAGTGATCGCCAAGTTTATGAAATACTTTCGACTATCAAAGAACAACTTGAGTCACTAGAACATCTGAATAGACAGGACATTGTTGAACAAATTGCCGGGTTTAACTTTCTTGACTTGAAGAACTCTTTAGACAGGGTACTTGTAAAAGTTCATATTACCGATTTCAAACCTATAAAGAGTAAAATGACCAGTTATATGGGTTCTGTGAAACGGATATTATCTGAATACCAACGAGCAAGTAATGCTCTGAGCAAGGAACAAGAGAAACAAAAAAGGAGTGAGAATGACCTATTAATAGAAAAATTAGATTCGAGAAAAAGAAGGCTCAAGAAGCAAGTTACTGATGATGAAAACTTGCTTAAAAAAATTGAAAGTAAGCTTTCCCAGTATGATGTCTTTATCCAATCAAAACCAGTCCGAGAAATTGAAAAAATGATTTCGGCAATTTCTACTCAGCTGGGCAATTACAATAGTTTTTCATCAGGGGAAATATCCAACTTGATAAATAAAACTCGAGCAGAAATTCAAAATAATGAAGATAAAATTAGTCTGTCTCAGAGAAAGATCGATACCGAGGAGGGAAAAGAAAAGAACATATATTCGGCTAAACAAATAGAGAAGATTGATGCTTTAAAAAGGCAATTAGGACTATTAAAAAGAAACATTCAGGAATTCTCTAGCCTACTGAAAAACCCAAAAAGCGATAAAAATCTTCATGAGGAAGATAGGAAGTTTATTGACCTTATTGGTGAACAGATAGCTAAAACTATGGGAAGCAAATTACTTCTTAAAGACCAAGAATATGTTCACTTAAAATCGTATGATCTGGTAAAGCAAGAATTCAACTTAATTGATGGTCGTATTATTAAAAGGGATGATTTGTCTACTGGTTTAGCCAGTGCAAATTATCTCAAGCAGAGGATAAGAAATTTATCGGGAGATTATTCAGTGGTACTCTTAGATGAAATAGGAAATATGGATCCTAAAACCCTTAAAGAGGTAATAAATGAGATTAAAGATTTAGAAAATCAAGGTAAGCTTTTGATCGCATTGCTGACTCAACCTATTGAAGAAGGCGTAGAAGTTATTGAATACTAAATGATACTAGAAATTCTACACAACAGTCTGGCTGATGTTCTTTTGAAAAGAAAGAAGGTTCAATTAGTTAGAACCAATAATTCATCTATTGATGTTCTCGCAACTCTTGTTAAGACAAATATTAAACCCAAAGAGATGCGTTCAATTTTCAACAATAGTTCTGTGTCAATTCTAGAAATGTCTTTTCAAACAGAACGCTCGCATAACCAAGTAGAAGAGGCTATTAACGACCTTAAGAATAAAGGATTAATATATAACTCAACATCAATATCGGACAACGCATATCATATTAGTTTTAAAGGGGTTCAGACCTATTTATCATCGATCGATCATGATTTTAGTTATTATTTCGAAGCACTAGATGCAAACGTCTTCAAAGAGATGGATATTCAGTTTAATAGGGCTGAGATTATTCTTATTACTTTTTTGATTGTTAAGAATGCTCTATCTGAGTCTGAATTATTCGATTGGACAATATTATCCGACAACCAATTGGATTTATATTTTAGTATCGTTCAAGAAATGGACAATAGGTTGGAAGAATCCGTTTCCTTCGATTCAACATTATCCAAAAGTGTGAATAAGTGCATTAAATGGGGTGCATCATCAAAATTTAAAAACTTCAAAGGGATATTAAGTGGTACAGATCACATTAAGCATATAGATATTTGGCTAAGTCCAATACAAGGTAGATACGCCCTAGATA
The DNA here is from genome assembly GCA_965267365.1 of Roseivirga sp. Lineage (GTDB taxonomy): Bacteria > Bacteroidota > Bacteroidia > Cytophagales > Cyclobacteriaceae > Roseivirga. The sequence continues at coordinate 568,114 of OZ253951.1, forward strand.
TTACCGATCAGGTAAAGGCAGATTTTCTAATGAATAGACTGTTTTCTAATCTCGAGAGCCAAGCTAAGATATATGATCAAAGACAGAATTATAGAGAATGTTTATACAACTTCATGGATGATTATGAATTTGATTTAGAGCTCAAATCAATAGAATTAAACCCATATATAGAAGCATCACTTAACATGGACTATTGAAACATTTCTCGTTGTTCGTTCATTGTTTTAGTTAAACCCATTTTTTCCACCTCACTATAAATGTTTGTTGATTTCAATATTTCACGTGCATAGATTTCAGCCACTTGTATAATTCGTGGTTGTACGTTGGATTTAGAACCATTTGCAAAGAATTGATAAACAATCCTTTCAAAGAGATCATTAGGATATAACCCAGCCTCATATGACTTAAATGGAAGCTCAATTTTAATAGGACTCCTGTCCTTATAGATTTTCAGGAATGACATAAGTTTTGCTCTTCCATCATCGGATTCATATCTGAAAAAAGGTGTGTACTGCATTTCGTTTAGAACTGTATGTGCCCAATGTAAATCTGAATTATATCCATTGGCAAATTGAAAGTTGTTGGTGATGATTTTCGAGTCACTATTCTTTACAAAAAAAACGGGTGGGCTATTAATTGAATTTAAATAATCCACCAACACAAAATTTTGTGCAGTAGAACCACCAGAAAACATAGAACCGTCAATAAAAACAAGTGAATTTGAGGGAATAGCTTTTTCTGCAATAAATTTTCTCTCAGCTAGATAATGAGTTAATATATCATGAGACACATCATTTGAATATACTATATCAGAATACTCTGTTGAGTTTCCTTCAATTAATGAAGATTCCGTAAAAAATTTGAGCGTAACATACCCTGCTGGTACATACTTATCTTCATTTTGAAGCACAATACAATGTGCGATACATCTAAGTTTACCTTCTAATGCACGCAGTTCAAGTATTGACTCGTCATATGCTACAAGGTTAGTGATTTTCACTTTTTTCAGAAGATCAAATGATACATTCTTAGGATCATTGGATTCACCAAAAAGGCTCACTCTCTCTCCGTCTAAATGTTCAAATAAATCTGATTTCAGAAAAGATACAGATACAGGTTGAACCTTATTTAGACTACGTAGCTCTTCAAAGGTTTTTACGTAGTTGTCAGAAAATATTACCCTTCCCTTTAATTCTGGTTCTTCTTTATTTATCATGCTATTGTGCGAGATTTATTGAATATAAAAACAGATTTAAAATTCTGCACGTACAATCCAATCTATGAGAAAACTGAGTGAGCCGCATTATGCAAATAATGAAATTATTTTCACCTCTCTTATTCATGGGACTTCTGAAGCATATATCCTATTGGAAAGTCGATATAAGGAAGTAATTACCCACTTCTTGGATAAGAAAGAGACTATTAGATTAATTGATGAATTCACACCCCAAAGAATCAATAGAATGATCAATCAAATTGAACCACGAATAAAAAAGGAAGGGAAAGTATTTATAACTTTCAATAACTAAAGGAGATCATGGTGCCTTTTCATTGTTACAATAAAGGAACCTAGAATTAGAAATTCCGGCTCTCTTATTTTGTTTCCGAGGATAACCTCACTTTTTCTTTCCAAATGTTTAACTAAAGTAGAATCCCATTCAGAATATTGAAATGAGGACACTAAAGCCTCGGTAGCCTCAGCTTTGCTGATTTGAAGAATTGATCTAATCTGATAAGTAATATTCCTTTTTGCTTCTGACAAACCACTGTTACTTATTGAAAGGGACAATAGCGGTTCATATTCAAATTCTATTTGTTCCCAGTTAATTGGTTTTTTTCTTTTTGATTTAGCTATCAATCTGCCCTTTCTGAAACCAGTTTTTATATCGCTTAATTTTGCTTGATAGAAAATTATATAGTCATCCCATTCAAACTTGAATAATGATATTAGCTTATTTGAATCTGTTAAATCTTCAAGAGATAAATTATACTTTGCCAAATTCTTTCCTTTAAGATGTAGCTCAAGTCTAAATATATCGTCACCTAATTCAAGGTCATGTTCCTCCCAAGATTTCAGAATATACTTCTTATCACTTCTTTGGCTTATTTCTTTGGTTTTATTATAGCATGTAAACCACTTATTGCTTTTTCTTGAACCTATCGAATATCCTCCCCATGATCTATTTGACTTTTTGAATGCCTTAGGGTCTATGAGAATTTTATCGTTGTTGATAATAATTACTTGATTCTGTAAATATTCTCTGCAGAGTTTAATCACTCTAGCTATTAATGGACTATCCAGAGCAAGGTCGAGGTAACTGATCCTCAAAAAGTCAAGCCCTAGTATTAATTGGAGTTCTTTAAGTACAGTAGTCCATTGATTATAGAGATATTGATTACTTATAGTTATAGCAACAGAATTATGCTCTATTGATATGTTTTTGGGGTTTGTATAAATCTTACCGAAGACTGTCGTCCGATAATAAATTTCATAACAATTTCCATAGTTAGGATTACTATTATCTTGTTTAAGAGCAAACCTAAATTCATTATTTGAAGAATTCAGTTCTTTAAAATTGATTGGAATCGTTCTGCTATACCTAAGAGTCAATTTGTCTAAAAAGAGTAAGTATTTTCTATACTCCTTTTCACCTTTCTCAATGCTCTTATCTTCTGTATAACAGTACTTTGGACTTTCAGTCCCACTATTTGAGGTGGTAGTGAAACTTGCATTATTAATTATTTCATCACCATAAGGATTTATGGTACTTCCAGTCGTATTTATGTTAAACATATCATCTTATTTAAAATTAATTTATTCATGAGGAGATCTTAGGAGGGTCTCCTTAATTTTAAATACTCGAACATTCAAGGAAAGACTAAATCTCTAGGAGATTGGTTATTCCAATGAAGGGATTAATCAATAATCTAAATGAGCAAAGATCAATTTGATAAGAATAGAACTGTGGTGATGATGGTCATATACTTGTATAAATAAAGACTTATTCTAATTCTTCTATTAGAGTTTTTAACTCTTTGATGCTTAAAGTATCTATTCCTTTATGAAGCATTCTGTGGCAATTTGAGCATACTAATGCTAAATCTTCAAGCTTCGTTTTTGTGGATTCTTCAAGATTTGCAAGAGGAGTTCTGTGGTGACACTCAATAAAACCCATTCCCAGCTGCCCATATTTATTAAAAAAATCAAACCCACAAACCTCACAGTCTAACTTTCCGTATTTGTCCAAATACTTCTTCTTTTTAAGGCGAGCCAAAGAAGGGTTTCTCTCCCGGAGCTTATGGAGTTTGTAAATTACATTCCCTTCATTTACCGAGGTCAAATCTTCTTCGCTGTCTGATAATACCGAGAGTTGATGATTCAAATCATCCTTTATGGTAATCGCTTTAATCCTGTTAGCAAGTCTCTTTAGCTCATCTCTTCTACCCTTGAATTCCTCAAATATTTTGAGATCAGAGATGCTGTAACGTACCATTCCCTTACCGTCAAAATCAGGATCAATTGCCTTAAAGTTACTAAGCTTCAATCCTACACCGTTAGGGTTTCTAAACTTTTGATTCAACTTTGCTCCTTTATGAATTGGGAGATTATTGAGGGTTTGGGACAATTCAATAACCTTAGGGTTAGCGTTATCCATTTCTCTCGGTTCTAAGTCAAAATATAAATCAAGTGCTAAGATGATCTCATCTCTTTGCCAGTTAGGTGGTTTCATAAATGAATATAACCATAGCTAGTTATATCAATAGAATCTGGAATGCCATTAATCTAGTGAGTATAAAAAAGAGGTTTCTGAATTTCCAAAATGTTGGTAACAATGTTGGTAACTAATTCAAAAACCTCTACAATTTGTGGAGAATACCGGAGTCGAACCGGTGACCTCTACACTGCCAGTGTAGCGCTCTAGCCAGCTGAGCTAATCCCCCTTGGCTTGCAAATATAATTCTTCTATCGAATTGTGGAAATTTAGCTTCGATGTATGTCCTTTTCTTTTGACGTTCATCTGGATTTAGCCAAGGTCATCCGCATTTTAAGCCTCTCCTACTTTTCTTATATTCAATGGTTCTTTCACTGAGTAAATTCCTAACTATAAAATTATCAACCTCTTATGGCAAGTTTAAAAATCACTAATCTAAATAAGACCTATCCTAATGGCGTAAAGGCCTTAGATGATGTTTCACTAGAAATAGGAAATGGCATGTTTGGGCTTTTGGGCCCTAATGGAGCAGGAAAGTCTTCTCTTATGCGAACTATCGCTACACTTCAGGAAGCTGATAGTGGAAGCATCTTCTTAGACGACCTTGATGTCATCAAGGAACCTAAAGAATTGAGAAAGGTATTGGGCTATTTACCTCAAGAATTTGGTGTGTACCCTAGAATCACAGCAAGCCAGCTATTAGATCACATGGCCATTCTCAAAGGAGTGAGTAATGCGAAAGAAAGGAAACAGCTCGTGAAATACTTGTTAGATAAGGTGAATTTATATCGTCAACGCGATAAGAATGTTAAAAGCTTTTCTGGAGGAATGAAACAGCGTGTAGGAATTGCTCAAGCGCTAATAGGTGAGCCAAAACTTATTATTGTGGATGAGCCAACGGCAGGGCTTGATCCGGGAGAAAGAAACAGGTTCCATAATCTCTTGGCCGAAGTAGGCGAAGAAGTGGTGGTGATTCTTTCCACTCATATTGTAGATGATGTGAAGGAGCTTTGTACCGATATGGCCATCATGAATGAGGGTCAAATCGTTTATAAAGGGTCTCCATTTAGTGTGTTGGAAGACCTCAAAGGTATGGTTTGGGAAAGAGTGATTGAAAGAAGTGAATTGGAGACGTACCAATCAGAATTCAATATTATTTCCAATAAGATGGTCGGTGGTAAGCCTATTATTCACGTTTTAGGTGAGTCGAGCCCAGGAGAGGGTTTTACCCAAGTTCCTCCGAGTTTAGAAGACGTATTCTTCGCCAAAATTCAACAAACCTCAACCGTAGCTTAATCAATTAGCCATGTTTTTAACCTTCTTTAAAAATGAAGTAATCAATGGGTTTAAGAGGCCCATGGTTTACATCTTCTTTGTGGTGATGGCACTATTAGTGTTTGGTGCCGTGGCTAGTGATGTTGTACAGATTGGTGGTGCTGTTGGTAACGTAAAGGAGAACTCTCCGTTTGTGCTTGCCAATTATGTGACCACTCTTTCCATTTTTGGTCTTTTGATAGCGGCTGCCTTTTTCAATAATGCAGCTCTGAGAGACTATAAACATGAATTCAACGAAATTCTTTTTACTGCTCCCTTGAGTAAGTTTGGTTATTTCTTTGGGCGTTTTTGTGGTGCGTTAGTTTTAGCCTGTGTTCCTCTTTTGGGTGTTTATTTCGGAATGCTTGTAGGTATTGGCCTTGGCGTTCCATTGGGTTGGATCCAACCCGATAAGGTAGGCCCTCTTTATTTCGGGGCTTACATCAATACCTTCTTTCTATTTGTAGTTCCGAATATGCTAATGGCAGGTGCCATCACTTTTGCTTTGGCCAATAAGTGGAAGAATACGGTTATTTCTTTCGTAGGAATCATTGTGGTTATGATGGGATACATCATTTCCGGTACCCTACTTTCAGATATCGAAAATGAAGTGATTGGTGCTTTATCAGATCCATTCGGTATCCGTACTTACTCAATCGTAACTAAGTATTTTACTCCAGCAGAGAAGAATACTGTCATTCCTGCATTTGAAGGACTACTTCTTACAAACAGGTTGATATATATTTCTTTCTCAGCTGTTGTCTTACTGATCTCTTATTTCAGCTTTTCATTTTCTATTCAATCATCAGGGAAGAAGAAAAAGGCAGTCAAAGAAAATGATGATAAAGCCAAAGAGTCATTTGTTTTGCCTCAGCTTCATCAGGCATTCAATAGAACTACCTCAATAGCGCAGTTTAAGAGCTTCTTTATAGTTGACCTCGTCAGCATGATCAGAAGCACCACGTTCATCATTTTATTCTTCTTCATGTTGGTGCTTACCATGGGGAATCTTAGTGGTGGGTTTGAGTATTTCGGACTTCAATCTTATCCAGTGACGTATAAGATGGTAGATGTCGTGGGGGCTGGTTCTTCGCTATTTGTGATCATTGTACTGGTTTTCTTTAGTGGAGAATTGGTTTGGAGAGCACGCGAAAGCAAGGTCTCTGAAGTGATAGATGCAACACCTCATAGTTCCATGCCTGCATTGATAGCCAAAACATTGGCCCTCTTTGTATTGGCATGTGGCCTATACTTATTTAATGTTCTTGTAGGAATGGGGTATCAACTCATGAATGGCTATACCAAATTTGAGCTAGATGTTTATCTGGGTGAATTTTTGTTCAACTACTTACCGCTATACCTAGTAACCTGTACGCTGCTTGTATTTATTCAGGTGATCGTCAACCATAAGTACATTGGCTACTTTGTTTCCGTACTTTATCTCTTTGTGATAGATCTTCTATGGCTCGTTTTCGATGTCAATTCTAACATGGTTTCAGTAGGAAGCACACCGAGCATGCAGTACTCTGATATGAATGGATTTGGTCCTGCTGTAACAAGTGGTCTATGGTTCAATGCTTACTGGGCTGCTTTTGGAATTCTACTCTTACTTGTAGCAGGTATTTTTATGAGACGAGGAAAGGTGTCTGGCAAGGAGATCTGGAAGGTAGCGGGTAAAAACTTTAATGGCCCTTACAAGAAATTCATCATTGGCGCTGGTGCCTTGTGGGTAGCTATTGGTGTATTCGTTTTTTACAATGTTCACATTCTCAATGAAACGACTAACAGTGATACACAAGAACAACAGGTAGTTGACTATGAGAAGAAATACAAGAAGTACGAAAATGTAGCCATGCCTAAATTGGCTGGCGCGAATTATTTCATAGATATCTTTCCTCAAGAGCGCAATGTGGAGGCAGAGGTTGAGATATTATTGGTCAATACCAATGAAGTAGCAATCGACTCTATCCATTTTACCATTTCTGATACTTGGAATCATCAAATCCTAATTGACGGAAGTGAGCAAGTTTTTGCAGATGATGAATTGGGTTATCAGATCTATCAATTAGCTAGTCCAATGGAGCCAGGCGATACACTTGAAATGAAAGTGACAGCCGCGTACATTACTAAAGGATTTGAGAATGAGGTTAGCAATCTGAGTGTGATCGAAAACGGCACATTCTTGAATAATTTCGACATCTTGCCAACCCTAGGCTATTCTTCTAGATTTGAGTTAAGCAATAAAGACAAAAGGAAAGAATTTGAGCTTCCAGAAAAAGTGAGAACTCCTCTTTTGGTTGAAGACTGCGGTCCACTTTGTGACGTGAACTATTTAACAGCAGGTACTTCTGATTGGGTCAATGTAGAGACTGTGATTTCAACTTCTTCTGATCAGTTAGCCATTGCTCCGGGTTCACTGAAAGAAGAATGGAAAGAAGGTGATAGAAACTATTTCAAATATGTGGTTGATCATCCTTCTCAAAATTTCTACTCATTCATTTCAGCTAGATATGAAGTAGCCAGAAAGAAATGGAATGGTATCGATATAGAGATCTACTATGACCAAAAGCACACTTACAACATCGACATGATGTTAGATGCTGTTGAAAATTCTCTGAAATACTATACCGAAAATTTCGGCCCATACTATCATAAGCAGGCGAGAATCATTGAGTTTCCGAGATATGCCACTTTTGCACAAGCCTTCCCTGGTACCATGCCGTATTCAGAAAGCTTTGGCTTCATCATCAACCTAGAAGATGAAACAGATAATAATGTCATTGAGGCAGTTATTGCACACGAAATGGCGCATCAATGGTGGGCCCACCAAGAGGTGTCTGCAGATATGCAAGGTGGCACTATGCTTACGGAGAGTTTCTCTGAATATTCTGCTTTAATGGTCATGAAACAAAGCACTGATAGGGTCAGAATGAAAGAGTTCTTGAAGTATGACATGAATCGTTATCTGCAGGGTAGAAGTGCTGAAACTGTTAAAGAGCTTCCTTTATATAAAGTGGAGAACCAAGGTTACATCCATTATGGAAAAGGAGCAGTCATTCTATATGCTCTACAAGATTATATTGGAGAAGATGCTGTCAATTCTGCTTTAAGGAATTTCTTGAATGACTTTAAGTATACAACACCGTATCCTACATCATTAGACTTTCTGACTTATCTAGAGCCTCAGGTACCTGACTCTTTGAATTTCCTGATCGATGATTGGTTCAAGAAAATCACCTTGTACGATAATCGTCTAAAAAATGCTGAGGTGACCGAGTTGGACAACGGAAAGTTTGAAGTAAGTATGGACATTGAGGCTTACAAGATCGAAGCAGATACGCTAGGTAACGAAACAAGAGTTGCTTGGAAGGATTGGGTTGATGTAGGGTTCTTTGCAGATGATGCTGAAGAAGAGTTGATTTTCGAGAAGAGAGTGAAATTCGATACTACCAATTTCACCTTATCATTTGAGCTTGATCAGAAGCCTGCTAAAGCCGCAATTGATCCAAGAAGGATCTTAATTGAAAGGGTCTATAGCGATAATATAAAACGTGTCTCTGATACGGAAGATTAAAAAGAAAGGCCACTCATTTGAGTGGCCTTTTTACTTAGTCCTTTAATGCCTCAAAAATGGGCTGTCCAGTATTGCCACTGGTCAATCGCATATTCATAAGCATACTAATGGTCGGAGCAATATCCGTAATATGGATCTCTCTAACGCTGGTGCCTTGTTTAATTCCCCAGCCATAAAATACAATGGGAATATGGGTGTCATAAGACCAAGCATTGCCATGCCCAGTTCCTTTGGCACCACCAAATTGCCAAGCTGGCTGAAAGATTAACTTCACATCTCCTGATTCTTTTGGGTGATAAGAGTTTTGCATCAGTTTTCGAAGTTGTTCTGTTTGACTATTTCTGATAAGATCAGTACCAGTCATGGCTAAATAAACTCCATCGAATTTCATAGCCGCCTCTGCTGTGAAGAGCTGCATTTCATAAAGGTCCTTACCCTTTTCTCTGATAAGGTTATGATCTAAGAAAAGGTCATTTCCCACTGAAACTTTGAACCATTTTTCATCGCCAAACTGACGACCAACTGTTGCTTGAATGTAGGCATTGAATACACGGCTCCTAAAATTGTCGGCTTTAAAGCCTTCATCTTTCATTCTCTGGGAATTCTCCGCAACACCATGATCAGCACTTAGGAAAACTACATATTCCCCTTCGCCAACAGCCTTGTCTAACTTAGCGAATAGACGAGCTAGCTCTTGGTCTAAACGTATATAGGTGTCTTGAACTTCCTTTGATTGTGGGCCAAAATTATGGCCAATGTAATCTGGAGAAGAAAAGCTCACTGCTAGAAAGTCGGTGATGTCATCTTTTCCTAGCTTTTCAGCATCAATGGCCGCAATAGCAAGGTCTGCCAAAATAGTATTACCCCATGGAGTACTCGGAAGCATACCAAAACCACCGTTTGATGCATTCAGCTCAGCTAAATTGTATGGGAATGTAGGAGTCTCCTTACCAGAGAAGCCTCTTTCATAGGGTGAATTGTCTTCACCACTTTCAGTGTATTCCTTTTCATCTTTGTACAATTCCCAGGTTTCAGACAAGTATTGAGCTGGCAATTGTCTGTTGTTGAATCGATTGACCCAACCTGGTAATTTATCCATGTAGTAAGTGGATGTCATAAACTGGCCTGTGCCTGAATCGTACCAATAAGAACCATCTGAAAAATGACCACCAGGTAAGGCTGAGCCTCTGTCTTTTATGGACATCGCAATGACTTTACCTTTCTTTTGAGTAGACCATTTTAATTCATCTGTAATGGTGCTACTGTATAAGTTGGAAGGTGAGATCTTTCCAGCTTTTTCACTTCCACCAACATTGGTAACCGTAGTGTCTTCAGCACAATAAACTGATCTGCGCCAAACTGGGCTGTACCACTGATTATTTACAATTCCGTGAACTGAAGGTGTTGTACCAGTGTAAATGGAGGCGTGTCCTGGTCCGGTACTCGTAGACGCATAATTGTAGTGGCCGTTTTTAGCCATAAAGCCACCCTCTACCAATCTTTTAAAACCATCTTCTCCAAGATCGTTGTAAAAGCGCCAGAGATACTCTTGCTTCATTTGATCGACAACAATGCCAACAATAAGTTTTGGTTTTTCCTGTGCACTAAGTGCATAAGAGAATAGGGTAAAAAGTGTTAGCCCTAATAGTGTTCTTTTCATACTCGAATATACTAAACTACTCGCAAGCTATTTTAAAATAGTCTTCTCTCGATAGGCTTTGTGTAAAGAGTTTATTACCCTTTCTGTCATGGTATATGACGATATAGAGATCGGCTTCCTCAACAATTTTGAGAGTGAAAAATAGAGGTTCTTCAGCAGTACCCAGAATTTTCACCTCATTGTAAGTAGGTTCTATGACCTCACCAGATTGTGTGTGATATATTCCTTGACCTGTTTCAGTGGTCACTTTGAATAACGCCCCATCTGAATCTTGGTAGATCAGATCATAATCTAGCATGCCTTCATAAATGGTCTCTTCATTCTTGATGTTATGGAACAACCATTCATTCTCAATTCTTACTAGGGCCACCGTGTCATTCCAATATTTGATCTCGTCAAAATCAAAGGCAGAAAGCTCCTCGTTCTGTTTGTTAATAAATCCTTTTAGGTCTCCATCGTTGGCGATGAGTACAGTATCGCTGTATGGCTCTATTAACTTGGTATAACTCGGTGCAATGAGTAAACGCTTTCCGGGGTTGATGATACCAACCTTGCCTGCATCTAGGATACTGAGGTATCCATCTTCATTAGATCCTACACCATCATATACGAAGTTGAGTAAGAATACGCCTAAGCTATCAACGAGGGCAGTATTTCTCTTTTTAAGACGAAGCATATTGGGGTCTACAGCAGTAACATCTTGATAGGTGGCTGATAGAATCTCCTTACCATTTTCGTTGTAGATGTTTCTGTACTTCTTAGCATTTGATAGCATATAGAAGTCATGGACTGCCGGTTGTCCTGTTTTAATGTAATTCTGAGGTATCAATAATCTGCCCTCCCAATCATCATCCATCAACAATCGGATTCCATTTTTGAATTGGGCCCAAGTGCTATCATTTCGGCTGATCATGACCATGTTTTGCCCTAATAGCTCTACTTGTTCAAACTCCTCAGTAGGCACATTACTTACTTGGTCATAAAGTGTCCAGGTAGAATCCTTCATGACGGCTAACCATCGATCATTTGAAATGACTTCATCGTAAGTTTCTTCCTGAAGCTCAGGAAAGCGGTCATGCATGACAACGGTTTTTTCAGACTCGAGCCTCCAACCGTACGACTCATCATAGATCTCATAATTTCCAAAAGGGATCACTTCCATCAAGTTGAGATCAAGTGCTCCTTCCTGACCATTTCTTTCAGCCCAGATTCTGCCATTATCTAGAAGGTCTAAGTCATCGTATTCAAAAATGATGTCAACATATTCTCCTGTTAAAGCAGGGAAAAGTCTTTCTGGTTGTAAGAGAGCAATACCTTCCTCTTTTTGAAGCCATAAATAATCATTGAACCACTCGATTACACTGAATTCAGTATTCAAGTAGGGGATGCCATTAATGCTAGTTAGTCCGTAAAAATCATTGTTCTTAACTCTGATCAGGCTATTAGAGAGGATGGTGATCTCTTGTTGAAATTCATCAATAATGATTTCGCCAGATTTATGGATCAGTCTTTCACCCTCATCTGATATAAGCTTGATAAAACCATAGCCAAGATCTTCCGCAATGTCGAATTGTCCTTTATAGATGATTCGACCATTTCTACCTTGGATCTGCTTGGTCTCACCTATCGCTCCATAAATAAAATCAGTCTCGATCGGGTCGCAGAGGTACTCAATAGGTAGGGCATTAAAGAATGAGATCAGTTTGACTTTACCTTGAGCATCAATGAAGGTATATCTGCCATTCTCGAGTTTTGGCACCCAATAACCTTTTTCAATAGAAATAACATTCTTGATAGAATCCCTTTTGTTCGGAACATTGAATGATTCTAAAAAGCCTTCTGAACCGTAAAGCTCCTTATAAATATGATAGACTCTTGGCAAGCTTCTCTTGGCAAGTGTATCATTTGGATACTTATTCAAAAACTGAACGTATGAGTCGATGGTATTCTTGGCTGTACTGAATTGATAGATCTGCTCTTCAACTTTCGGGCGATAGGGAGATTGAGGGTAACCCTCAAGAAAGTCCTCATAGCTTTTTAAGGTCTTGTCTTCGGTCAGGTCCTGATAGATCAATAATTTGTAAAGACTGTCAGCCAAAGGGTAGTCTTGAGCTTCAGGATATTCTTCCATGTAAGATTTATAGCTTTGCCAGATGTTCATGGCGCTGGCCTCCTCAAATGCTAAATGATCTCTTCTTTGCAGTGCCTCGGGAAATTGGTCAGCATCTGCATGCACCGACATGAATTTGTTGTAATCATCTACAGTATGGAGTGCTTTTATGAGTTCAAACTTGAGGCTATCGATCTCATCTTTTTTAGTTTCTAAGTTCAGGGAATCCACACCGTACTCGCTCAAAGACTCCAAGTCTTTAGACTCGAAGACATAACCTAGTTGATCAATTGATCTATTAATTGATTTGTAGGCAGAATCTACATTGTAATTAACGTAGGCTGTATCGGTATATAGAACTGCATATAGATAATGAGATGCTGGATTCAGGGTGTCCTTAGAAAGGGATTTTTCCAAGGCATCAACTGTTTTGACTAGATCGCCTTTGGCATACATACGAAATGCCCTTTTCGGAATCTCTATACTTCCGAAGAGCACAAGTGTCAATGCAGTCAGTGTTAGAATTAGCTTGCCCCTCACCATCAATTCTTTAAGCCCCCAAAATTAATAATAGAACGGTCATTTCGCATATATGTATTTCAATATTCATTTATAGTGCCAAACAAGACTGCAGAAGGTCATTTTTTATTGCCGTTCCTGTATTTTTCGACTCAATCTGCGTTTTCTTAATGATTCTCAATTATATTATGCTTAGGTCAAAAAACTCATAACATAATGAAGGTTTGCAAAGCCTTATTTATCCTTTTTGCAGCGACTATCTGGCTTTTGCCTCAAGATAGTTTCGCACAAAATTCTGAAAAAGAAGTCCTAGTAGGCGACCCTACAAAAACCTCGACAGGTAGGGTAAGAATCACCGGTAAAATTTCTGGTAGAGAAGAAAGGTCAGGCCTGATGTCGGCAACCGTTGCTGTAAAAGGTACCAATACGGGAGCGATCACAGACCAAAATGGGAATTTTGAATTCACTTTAAATACTGGGCAATACGAGTTTATAGTTCAATTCTTGGGCAAGATCACAAGGACCATTCCGGTCAATGTTGTGGGTAACGGAACATTTAATCTTACCCTAAGAGATGAGATCACGGACCTTGAGCAGGTCACTATCGAGGCGGATGGCGAAGACCGAAATGTGGCAATGATCAGTGCTGGGGTCAATAAACTGAGAGTTGCGGAGATTGAAAGTCTTCCTGCCTTTTTGGGCGAAGTAGATGTGATCAATAGTTTACAAACATTACCAGGGGTGTCTTCGGTAGGAGAAGGTGCTAGCGGTTTTAATGTAAGAGGGGGTCGTACAGATCAAAACCTCATTTTACAAGACGGAGCCATTCTATTTAACGCTAATCATGTATTGGGATTCTTCTCAAGTTTCAATCCCGATGCCACCGAAACCTTCACTCTTTATAAAGGTAACATGCCGGCCCAATATGGCGGTAGGGTTTCTTCGGTGCTTGATGTGAGAATGAAGGAAGGTAACTCTGAGAGAATCAATGTACGAGGAGGTCTAGGTATGGTAGCTAGTAGATTATCAATTGAAGGACCATTAAACCAAGGAAGAACAAGAATATTAGCCGCAGGTAGAGTGTCTTATTCTGATTGGGTATTGCAGCAATCCAATAACATTGATGTGATCAATAGTGATGCAAGATTTCATGATGTCAATCTGAAAATCACTCAAAGAATCAATAATTCGAATAAAGTCACCTTGAGCTATTATAAAAGTGGTGACTACTTCAAGTTTGCTGATGATTTTGGTTTCCAATGGAAGACGGACCTAGTCAACTTTAATTGGAGAGCAAATATTTCAGAGCGATTTGCCTCTTCAACAAGAGTAGTTTGGGGCGATTACAGAAGCCAATTGTTCGATCCTTCCGGTGTAGATGCTGCAAAAGTGGATAATGGAATGGGCTATTGGCAGGCGCATCAGACTTTCTATTACACTTTGAACGAGAAGAATAATCTGACCTTTGGAGTAGATTTTGTCAATTATGATTCGCACCCTGAGATCTCAGAGCCCATTGGTGAGGATTCGGGAATTCTGCCAGAAAGAGTTGAAAAGGAGCAAGGACAAGAGTTCGGGTTCTACTTGAATGATAATATTGATATCACGCCCAAACTGGCTATTTCTTTAGGCCTGAGGTATTCTTTCTTCAGAAATGTAGGTCCTTATAATGTTTATCAATATGCCGATGGAGAACCTCGCGATGTAGAGAATATCATCGACACCATAGCTTATCAAAGTGGAGATGTGATCAAACAATATGGCGGTTTTGAACCAAGGATTGGCTTAAGATATAAACTCAATGAGACTACCTCGATCAAAGCGAGTGTCAACAGAACGAGACAATATATTCATACACTTTCAAACAGTACGGCAGCTACACCAACTGATATTCTTCAATTAAGTAATACCTACATAGAGCCTCTTATTTCTAATAATGTGTCATTCGGTTACTTCAGGAATTTCAATGACAATAAATGGGAGACTTCAGTTGAGCTCTATTACCGTAACATGGAGAATTTGCTCGATTACAAAGATTTTGTTGACCTTCTCTTAAATGATCATTTGGAAACAGATGTGCTTGCCGGTGATGGCAGAGCATATGGGATGGAGCTGTACATCAAGAAAACCAAGGGCACATTAACTGGTTGGATCGCTTACACCTTGTCAAGGACAGAGGTGAGAATTGATGGTGAAACAGATGATACCACTATTAATGATGGAGAATGGTACCCGGCCAACTTTGACAGAACCCATAATCTGAGTTGGGTCTCCACATTGAAATTGCGCGGTTCAAGTTCATTCAACTGGAACATCACTTATTCAACAGGACGACCTGTCAATGCGATCGTTTCTAGCTATAGAATTGGTAGCACTGTTGTGCCACATTTCTCAAATAGGAATGAGTACCGTATTCCGGATTATTTCAGACTCGACCTCAGTTTCACATTTGGTCGTGATATTCTCAAACAGGAATTGCGAGAAAAGAGAGCAGATAAGAGATACAAAGGAACTTTAACGATTGGTGTTTATAACGTATTGGGTAGGAAGAATGCCTACTCTGTGTTTTTCAAAAGGCCGGATGATTTCGGAAACTTACCACAGCCACATAGGCTCACGGTACTTGGCTCTGCATTTCCAACGCTCACCTATAACTTCCAGTTCTAATGCGATGGATAGCGACCATAATGCTATGCTTATTGGTCATGTCGTGTACAGAGGTGATCGATTTGAGAGTCGATGATCGAGACCCATTAGTGACCATCAATGCAGTTTTCAATAATGGCACTCTCGGCAATAAAGTCGAATTGACTAGAACAAGTGCTTATGATCGAATCGTACCCAGGCCTATTTCATCTGCCCAAGTGAGAGTCTACAGGTTGGATGGCGAGTATATCTCCTTCAAAGAAGATCGCGAGAACCCTGGGGTTTATCTCATCTATGAGCAGCCATTTTTAGGAGAGGAAGGCGAAGAATATCAGCTAGAAGTTGTTCTGCCTACCAGAGAAGTATATCAATCGGCTTGGCAAAAGTTGCCTTATAAAACCGCTGTCGATCATTTGGATTTTGAGATTGGACAAGTAATTAAAACCACTGAAACAGGACAAGTATTTGAATTCTTAGGAGTGACCATTTATAAAGAGACAGAGTTTTTAAGTCCAGATGAGGAAGTTTATCTGAAATGGGATGTTGAAACCACTTGGTCCTTTCGAGAGGCATTACTACCGAGTCAGTTTTGGTTCTGGAATCCTAAGACTTGCTATATGACCACCCAATTGGAAGTGGAGGAAATTAGGATTTACAGCTCCGAAGGGTTGCAGAAAAGTGGTATTCCAAGAGAATTTCTAATCTCAGAGCGCATCGATAATACATTCTTTGGCAAGCAGTTTTTCAGCCTCATTCAATCCACATTAAACGCAGATACCTACAGGTATTGGTCTCAAATAGAGCAAGTATCTGAGTTGAAAGGGTCTATTTTCGATCCACCATTTGGTCCTATTCTCGGTAATATGCAAAATGTCGATAATCCTGAAGAGGAAGTGATTGGCTATTTCGCAGTTAATCATGTAGACACTGCTCGTGTAGAACTCAACCAGCAAGTTGTTGATGTTGAGTTGGCCCAGCCTTGCAAGGTGCCATTGGCTGTTCAGTCTTTTCCTTCAAGTTGGTTCGATAGACTTGGAGCCTTTTTTCTACCTGAGTGCCTTGATTGCCTAGTGATTCCTAATAGCTCTACTGAAAAACCGTATTTCTGGGATGACTAGGAGAGTTACACATATGGCTTTGATCACGCTTCTTGTCTTGAGCTGTAGTGAGGTGATTGACTTTGAAACCACAGGGCAGCGTGAGTTCATTTCAATTTATGGTCATTTTAACGATGGCACTTTGGGTAATCAGGTGACTATCGAAAGAACAACTACCTATGGAGGAGAACCGCGCCCCATCTCAGGAGCGAATGTATCTATCTACTCTGAGGCAGGAGAAAAAATAAACTTTAAAGAGGAGGAGTTCAATTCGGGTATTTATCAGAAGGAGGTAAATGGATCGAACGGTGTTAAGGGTGAAGCCTATTATTTGGAGGTTGTGATCCCAGGTGGAGGAACTTACCGATCTGATTGGCAGACACTTCCTACTAAAGGAGCTACTGATATTTTAGACTTTGAGGTAGGGAACATTCAGCAGGTCGGAGAAGATGCCATCACCTATGAAGAATATGCGGTATCCCTTTTTGCTGAAACACAATTAACCACAGATCGAGCGGACCTCTTTGTTAAATGGGATATTGAATCTACTTGGTTTTTTAAAGAGACTGCTCTTCCAGGCCAATTTTGGTGGTGGATGTGGGATGTTTGTTACATAGTAGATAAGCTAGAAGATCAGGAGGTAAGACTATTCAGTACAGCTGATATTACCACTGATAAAATTCCAAGAAGATTATTGGTTACCGACCGTATCGATGAGACCTTTTATGGTAAACAGTACTACAGTCTTATTCAGTCGACCATCACAAAAGAAGCCCATGACTTTTGGTCCGGAATTAATGAGGTATCCAACATTTCGGGCTCCATTTTCGACCCACCTCTAGGGGCTGTGAATAGTAATATCACTAATATTTCAAACGAGAATGAAGTCGTTTTAGGCTTTTTTGAAGTAGCCCATGTAGATACAACACATATTGAGATCAACAGAGATGATGTCAATCTCTTCTATAATGAACCATGTGTGATTCCTCTAGAAGTGCAAAACTTTCCTCCTAGCTGGTTCAATAGACTAGGAAGATATTTTTCTGAGCGTTGCTTAGACTGCCTGACCATTCCGAATAGCTCACTTCAAAAACCGTATTACTGGGATGACTAGGGCTTGCTACTATATCATCCTTTGTGTTCTCGCCACTTTTGCTTGTAGTGAAGTGATCGACCTTAAAACGGAAGAGGAAGGAGGGCAAGTGGTAGTTGATGGAAACATCAATAATGGAACAGAAGGTAATGAAGTTAGAATTTCCAGAACTCAACGTTCCGGGGTGGTTCCTGAGCCTATACAAGATTTAACGGTATTCGTTTACGATGATTTAGGGAATAGCTCTTTGCTGAATGAAGTCCAACCTGGTGTTTACAAGCTGGTAGATAATGAAATCGTCAGGGAAGCAGGAAGAAGTATTTGGATGGAGTTCAATATTGGCGACACCTATTATCGATCCAATCCACAGACCATGCAAGAGTTGATTGCAAAAGACTCGATCTCGTGGGAGGTGAGTATTGAAAAAGGGGTCTCTCCAGATGGTGCCGCTTTTGAGGAGGAAGTGGTTCGGGTGTATGCCAATACCACATTCTTCGAATTGCCAGAAGAGTTTTATTTGAGGTGGAAGATTGAAGAGGTCTATAATGTTCTTGAAGCTTATTTGCCTCCACAGAATTTTACTGCAGGGCAAGCCATGTGTTTCATTTATAATGACCTGAGCGAGCAAGAGATCTTCCTTCTAAATGGTGAGAAAGTTCGGAACCTCAACCTCAATAATAGAGAGCTAGTAACCCGCAGAGTAGACCGATCGTTTAGCTTGAAACATTATTTCAATTTGGTGCAAATGGCCATGACCAAAGAGAGTCATGATTATTGGGAAAAAGTGAATTCTCTAACTGCAAGATCAGGGTCTGTATTTGACACCCCACCTGCAGAGATTGAAGGGAATATCGTCAGTTCAAACCCCGAAGAGGTGGTGTTAGGAATTTTCGATGTAGTGAAAATGGATACGGCTAGAACATTGCTCACCAATGATGACATTCTTTACTTTTTTGAGGACCCGTGTAATACGGTTGGTGCCGCCATCTTTTATAGACTATTAGCACTGCCTCGTAACTGTACTGAGTGTGTAGTGTCTGAAGGTATTATGCCTAGAGGATGTATCGATTGTCTTACCCTGATCAATAGTTCGTATAGAAGACCTAGTTATTTCTGATGGATGGATTAAGAACCATATGTCTTTTACTCTTGGCAAGTTTAATGATGACTTGTTCAGAAGTGGTTGATCTTGAAATTGCCTCGGAGGCTGGGCTGATCATAGTTGATGGACATATCAATAATGGTACTGAAGGCAATCAGGTGGTGATCACTCAAACTCAGATTGACGGAGTTGTGCCACAGCCTGTGGAAGGCCTTGAGGTTATCATTTATGATGATGCAGGCAATTCAGAAAGACTTATTGAAGACACCCCTGGAGTATATAAACTGCAGGCCAATCAAGTGTCAAGAGAACCTGGTAGGTCGATTTGGGTCCAATTTGAATTTTCGGGAAAAACCTACCAATCAACTCCACAAACCATGCAAAGAATAATTGCAAATGATGAGCTGAGATGGGAGGTATCCATTGAAAGGGGCGTAACTCCAGAAGGTGGAGAGTTTGAAGAAGAGGTAGTGCGAGTATTTGCCAATACCACTTTCGATGAGCTCCCTGAAGAGTTTTATCTGAGATGGAAAGTGGAGGAGGTTTACACCATACTGGAGGCCTATTTACCTCCTCAGAATTTTATAACAAGACAATTTCAATGCTTCGTTTGGAATGACTTAAGTGAGCAGGAGATTTTCTTGCTGAACGGCCTGAAGATTAGAAATTTTGAATTGAATAATAGAGAATTAGTAACAAGAAGGGTCGACAGATCATTTAGCAACAAACATTACTTCAATCTGATACAAATGGCTTTAACCAAAGAAAGTCATGACTATTGGGAAAAAGTGAATTCTGTGACTACTCTGACGGGTTCAATATTCGACACACCTCCTGGGGCTATTCCGGGTAATGTCAAAAGCACAGATCCCAATGAAGTGGTTTTGGGCTTTTTTGATGTAGTTCAAATAGATACTGCACGAACTTTCTTAACAAATGATGATATTTTGTATTTCTTTGATGACCCTTGTTATGTTACTGGTGCAGCAAGGTTTTATCAATTAATAAGTGTTCCATTTGACTGCCGACAGTGTTTGGTAGATAGGGGAATTATGCCACAAGAATGTGTTGATTGCATAAAGGTAAATAACAGCTCATTTGAACGACCGAGCTATTTCTAATGAAGATACTTAGATCCTTTTTACTGGTACTTATTTCACTGCTTGTTGTCACCTGCAATGAGGTCATTGATCTAGATACGGATCAAGAAGGTGGTGAATTGGTGATTTTTGGAAGAATCAGCAATAGCAACATTGGAAATTATGTAGAGATCTCCAGAACGGTTGATTATGGAGGTGAGCCTGAGCCGGTGTCAGAGGCAGAGGTAAAGATCTACGATGAAGATGGCAATGTAGAGTGTTTAGTTCTTGAAAGTCAGGGTAGGTATATTTTGATCGGTGACATTCTTGAAAGAAATGTAGGCGATTCCTTCAGATTAGAAGTCAATTTATTAGGTGAAACGTATACAAGTCCTTTCCAAAAAATTAGCCCTGTTATTGCCAGAGACGAGTTGAGCTGGCAGATAGCTGAAGAGACAGAGATCAATCCGGCCGGAGCTGAAGTGGTAAGAGATGTAGTTCAGTTATTCGCTACAACTACGATAGATGAGCTTCCAGAAGAGTTTTATTTACGATGGACCATTGAGGAAGCTTACACTCATATTGGTACTGCTCTTCCTTCTTCTCATTTTCCAAGATACACACCTGCACAGTGCTATGTGATTCAAGACTTAAGCGAACAAGATATCTTTCTTTTGGATGGCACTAGAGTGAGAAACACCAACTTGAATGACCGTTACCTAGTGAGCAGAGTGATTGATAATAGCTTTGCGGTTAAGCATTATTTTAACCTCATCCAGTCAGCATTGAATAAAGAAACCTATGAATATTGGTCACAGGTCAACAGTATCATTGCTAGAAATGGATCGATTTTCGATGTGCCACCAGCCGGAATACCGGGTAATATTAGTAGCACAAATACAGAAGAAAATGTCTTAGGCTTTTTTGAGGCTATTGGAGTGGACACGGCTCGAATTCTTCTTACAAATGATGACATTCCTATCTTTTTCGAAGATCCATGTGAGATCAATACACCACGCGAATTCGTTGATGTAACAAGCGTTCCTTTTGAATGTGTCGCTTGCCTTGTTGAGCGAAAGATTCTTCCTTTGGAGTGTATTTTTTGTTTTGCTGCACCTGGTTTTACCAGTAAGCGCCCAAGCTATTTTTAATGACCATCAATCAAAGAATTTCAGAATTGATCAAGGCTTTCAGAGATTCCGAAAGTGGCTTTGCTAAGAGAATTGAAGTATCAAGCTCTGTGATGTTTAACATCGTTAATCCGAAGGGAAGGATGAGTTATCCAAGTGGTCCTGTTTTGGAGAAGATTTTGGCTTTAGAACTTAATGGGGAAAGAATATCGGCAGAATGGTTGATGAGGGGTGAGGGTGAAATGCTGGCTAAGTCAAGTGGAATTGATTCACCAGAACAGGCCCTTGAGTATTTGTCAAAAACTATTAAGGAATTACAGTCAAAAGGGCCTAAAAAGTAGGTTTATCTCTATCTAGAGGTTAATTTTGCACCAAATCATACACTTATGAAAAAGATATTTTTTGCATTGATCGCAGTTTCCATTGTTGCTTGTTCGAGCCCTAAAACGGATGGAGTTGATGGTGAATTAGTAGGAAAGTACGGAGAAGAAATTTCAACTGATGGAATGATCTCAACTGAGAAAATGGTAGCGATGCTATCAGAATCAGATTCTATTAATGTGAAAGTAAAGGGTGAGATTACAGCTACTTGCGCAATGAAAGGTTGCTGGATGAACCTTGTGCTTCCAACTGGCGAAGAAATGAGAGTTACTTTTAAAGACTATGCTTTCTTCGTGCCGAAAGAAGGAATGGAAGGAAATGTAGCCGTGATAGAAGGTTCTGTTATGAAAACAGTTACTGACGTGGCCACTCTTCAGCACTATGCACAAGATGCTGGAAAATCAGAGAAAGAGATTCTTGCCATTACAGAAGCCAAAGAAGAGTTAGCTTTTGAAGCAACTGGAGTTCTCATCTACGATGTAGAAGAAGGAGAAGAATAAGAAATCAAAGTTTTGAAAGAAGCCACTACCCATTGGGTAGTGGCTTCTTTGTTTTAGGGTAGGGCATTTTCAATGAGATGGTATTTATGACCAAAACGTAGACCATGCCAAGCCACAAAATCATTTCTGTATTATTGATCCTAATTCCTCTGGGATGGATCATCACGAGAGTCGTTCAAAACAATGGGGAAATTTCAGTTAACTCTACTGACAACGAATACCTAGTTAACTATAATTATACTGTTCGAGGCGATTCAGAATACTGGATCAAAACCTTTATCCCTCAATCTGGTGACAGACAAAAGATCACAGTGCTCACTGCACTTGACGATCATTTTGTCGAACCTGAGGGAGACAATCAAAAAGTGACGTGGTCGAGCCAAGTGGATGGTATCGATAAGCTAGACCTTACTATTCAGTTTAAAGGCAGACCAGTTGAATATCACGTTTCAGAAACGATACCCTATGGGCCCAATTTTGATCCAACTCATATAGAATACAATCAAGCAACCACCTTGATTCAAGCCGACAGTGAAGAATTGATTGATCTTTCGAACCAATTGAGGGGAAAGGAAAGAGCGTTGATCAATATCATTAATGAATTCTACCAATACACCTATGATCTGCCCTCTAATGGTACAAATGAATTGACAGATGCACTCTCTGCCTATCAAGAGCAAGAAGCTTCTTGTAATGGCAAAAGTCGCTTGCTCGTGGCATTGTGTAGAACACATAAGATCCCAGCTAGGATGGTCGGTGGAATCATTCTGCAGCAAACAGAAAAGAAAACGTCTCATGCTTGGACAGAGGTACTGATCAATGATACATGGGTACCCTTCGATCCATTGAATGGCCACTTCGCGAGCTTGCCAGCTAACTATTTAAAGATCTATTCTGGTGATCATTTTTTGATTACAAGAAGCACTGGAATCAATTTCGATTACGAGTATCAGATCAAAGAGAAGAGAGATAATACCTATGCAAAAATGGCTTTGGTTGATCTTTGGGATATGGTCGATATGGGCTTGGTCAACAAGCGAATGCTCACCATTTTGGTCCTTTTACCTCTTGGGGCTCTATTAATTGGAATTCTGAAAAGCGTAGTAGGTCTGAAGACCATTGGTGTGTTTCTTCCTGTTTTGATCAGCCTTTCACTAACACAAACAGGAGTAGTTTCAGGTTTAATTCTCTTCACTTTCATTGTGCTTGTGGTAGCCTGTATGAGTTATCCGATGACCTATTGGGGTATACAGCATACAGCCAAACTGACTACCCTGATGACAGTGGTAGTACTGTCGGTTCTTGCTTTGATGTTTGGCCTGTCTCAAACAGGTCTTTTAGAAGTTTCTGCTCCACTTTTTTTCCCTTTGATTATGCTAACCATAGTGGCTGAGAAAGTAGCTAGGATGATGGAAGAAGATGGAATGAAAGTCGCTTTTGATGTTTATGCACAAACGCTGATAGCTGCACTGATCATCTTCGTAGTGTTGAATTCAAAAGCGATTCAGACTTTCCTGATCACTTTTCCTGAAGCTATTCTGATCATAGCAGGAGTGAATCTTTTGCTGGGTAAATGGATAGGTATGAGGGTGCTTGAATACAAGAGATTCTTTAACGCAATTGCTTCTTGATTTATGAAAAAGTTGATTCAAAAATTCAGGAAGATGGAGCGCGAATTGATCAGTATTAATGAGCGCAATCAAGAGTTGATCTATAAGTACAATAAGCGCCAAGACTACATTCTAGCTGATGATAAATGCTTGGCTAAAGAAATCTTGGAAAAGGCTGGTTTGGCGTGTCCTAAGACCTTTGGTGTGATCAGTCATTTAACTGAGATCTCAACTGTTTGGAATCAAGTAAAGCAGAATGAGAGGCTGGTGATAAAACCGGCAAAAGGCTCTGGAGGGAAAGGAATTCTAATTTTAAATAGAGTAGAAGAAGAGTGGTTTAATGGAAAGAAAAAGATAACAGAGCGACAGATTTTTGACCATCTGGCGAACGTCATTTTTGGTCTCTACTCATTTGGAGATACAGACAAAGCACTCATTGAAGAGTTAGTTGTACCTCATCCGTTCTTTGCTGAGATCTATGCATCGGGAGTGCCCGATCTAAGGATCATTTTATTGAAAGGGCAGCCTTTAATGGCTATGCTCAGAATGCCGACTAAGAAATCTGGAGGTAAAGCCAATCTCCATCAGGGAGGATTAGGCATTGGTATTGACATAGAAAGAGGTCTTTTGAAGCAGGCCTATGATGGAAAAAAGTACATTAATCATCACCCAGATGGTGGGGTAATTCTTGATAAACCGGTTCCTAATTGGCAAGACCCTCTGTCTTTATCTGTTCAGGTAAGCCAGGAATTTCCACTGCAGTATCTCGGAGTAGATATCGTCATTGATGCGCATAAAGGGCCAATGGTAATGGAGGTGAATGTGAGGCCAGGCTTGGGGATACAATTGGCCAACCAAGAAGGACTGAAGAAAGTGTTACACCAAAACCTAAGTAAATGAGTATAAGAAGATCCAAAATATTGTATTTGAGCATACTGGTAGGCCTTATCACCTTGGCCTTGCTAGATATTCAAAAGCAAAATCAGAATACCATCAGCTATAGCATCGAATCAACAGATATGATGAATCAGATGGTGGCTAATCCAATCAACAACCAAAATATTTTAGACGATGAAAAAGATCATTTTTACTCTGGCCTGTTGCCTTGCGATTAATTCTGTACATGCCCAATGGACTAAGAACGTTACTCTCGGAGTCAGAGGGGGATATGAGTATAATATATTCAAGACTCCCTATTCACTAGATGAAGAAGATGACTTTCTGATTGGAAGCGATTTGATCACAAGTGGCTTTTATGAGGGATTATCATTCAATGGTCAATTCCAGAACAAGTTTGAAAACGGTCGTTTCAAGATCAATTTCAGAGGTTCAGCCAATAATTTCCATACTGAAGAAAACACAAACCTTTATGACTTTGGACTTTCCTCTTCTTATCGAGTGAAATACGGCACACGAAAGTATTTTGAAGTAGCCCCAGGGTTTTACCGAAAGCAGAGAGCAGGGCAAGACCTATCTGATGACATTTTAAGAACGACACTGTCCTACACACAGCTCATTCTGCCGCTTAGTTTTGATTTCTATTTGAAGGATAAGACTTGGTTGAAAACTGATCTAGGATATCGATTTAAATCCTATGATGAGAATGATATTGGTGAAAAAGTAAGCTACCATGCCTTCTTTTCTGGAGTAAGCTTGAGTAAGAAATGGGAGAACGATCAAAAAATTGGAAAGCTGATCTTTAGTCCTGGAATTGAGTATCGTGCCTATACAGATCTTGAGGCAGAGGACGAAGAAGATGAAGAATCTGATCTGATTGAAGATGACAGGGATTGGACTTATTCTACATTGAATTTGGAATATGATGTGAAGCTGGCAGACAGACCTGTCTCCTATACCGTAGGCCTATATAGTACTTTCAGGCATGATGCGGAGAATAGGTTTGGTTACATAGAATTTGGCCCAGGCATCAGACTAAACTTGCCTCTGAAAAAAGCAAGCTTGTCTTTAGGTGGAAGCTATCGGTACCGAACCTTTAACACAGTCAGAGTGAACGATAGTGCTGATGCCTTGATCTATCAATACCTAAGAGCTAATGCAAGGCTAACTGTTCCAATAGGAAAAAAATCGGCTTGGTATATAGAAGGAAATGTGATCAGGAGGCTATCGAACAACAGCAGCCTGACGAGTACTGCTTTCAGAAGCTATAACTATGGGCTGTTAGAAAGTGGGTTTACTTTTCGCTTATGATGCAACCTAATGACCTAAAAAGCCATCTTTCACTAAAGACGTAACCTTATTGGTTTTTTGCAGTCTAAATAATAAATACTAAAGGTCATGAAAACTCAAAAATCACTTCAACTAGTGCTGTTGCTATTGGCAATGGTATGCACCACGAGCTTATCAGGTCAAACCAAAGTAAAAGCTTCTGATATTATGGAGGCCATGAAAAATGGCGAAGACATTTCTTATGAGAATGTCACCGTTACCGGAACACTAGATTTCACCTATATGGATGAAAAGCTAGATGAGCTGCCTAGAAGAAGCAGATGGTGGAGAAACGGAGATAACGAAGTAGAAGAATACATCGAATCTCGTATCTCTTTCAAGAATGTCATTTTCGAAGATGACGTATTGGCTTACTTTCACGATAAAAGATCAGAATACACATTTACTGCTGACTTTGAAAAGGAGGTAGTGTTTGAAAATTGCACCTTTAAAAGAGACGCTATGTTCAAATACTCAACATTCGAAGATGGAGCAAACTTTTCTAGGTCACAATTCAATGATGAGAACACATTCAAGTATGCAGAATTCGAAGCATCGGCTGATTTCTCAAATACTTATTTCGATGATGATGCCATCTTTAAGTACACAGAATTTAAAAGAGGAGTAAGCTTTGCTGCTGCCAAATTCGACCGTTCTGTTGATATGAAGTATACCAAAGTAAGAGGAGACTTCGATATTAAAGATATGGACGTGAGATGGGATATGGATACAAAGTATACTGAGATCAACGGTCGCTCATTTAACCGTTATCTGATGGATAATTAATCTAAGTTACCTATAAATACATCCGGAGAAGCCGTCCTGAATATTTGGGATGGCTTTTTCTTTACTTCTTATTCTTAATAAACTGATTGGCGAGCATATTGAGTTGAATGCCATTAGGAATCAGTTTCCCTAAATTCTTAAGAAACCTAGAGAACCAACCCGGAATAATCACAGTCTTACCACTGAACATCTGATCAAAAGAATACTTAGCTACTTCTTCAGGCATTTTTACACTTAATCTGGCAAAATATCCTAGTTCTTGTGTACGCTGCTTAACGGCATCATTGGTAGGTACTGCTGCCGGGCAAAGGGCCGAAATACTAATATTGGTCTGTTCAAGCTCTTTATTCAACGACTGAGTAAAAGACAGAACAAACTTTTTACTAGCAGAGTAGATTCCTTTGAACGGGATATCATAAAAAGCAGCCATACTGGCTACGTTGAGAACATATCCTTTATCATGCTTTTTTAACTCAGGCAAAAAGTGATGTGTCAAACTGACCAATGAAACCATGTTTAGCTGCATCTGTCCGTAGTAGAACTCAGCAGGCATGCTTTCAAAAGGCCCTGAATTACCTAAGCCCGCATTATTGA
This sequence comes from Roseivirga sp., assembly GCA_965267365.1. Lineage (GTDB taxonomy): Bacteria > Bacteroidota > Bacteroidia > Cytophagales > Cyclobacteriaceae > Roseivirga. The sequence continues at coordinate 595,248 of OZ253951.1, forward strand.
TCAATATATTCACAGAGTATCCTTGAGCTTGACACCATTCCTTGATGGATTGAGGAGCTTCTTTTTCCATGAGATTAACTCCCATCGAATCAAAATGCTGATCGGGATATTGACTTTGAAGCGAATGAGTAGCCTCGTCTAAGGCAGGTTCTGGCAGGGCCACAAGTAGTACATTATACCCTCTAGCGGCAGCTTCTTCGGCAAATGCTTTTCCTATGCCATTGCTAGCACCGGTAACTAATGTATAGGCTTTTGAACTGCTCATGATCTGACCCAATCTACGGTTTTTTGGACACCGTCTTTTAATGACGTGATCTGATAGCCTAATTCCTTCTCGGCTTTGGCACTACTCACCGACCATTTGTACAAATACTTTCTTACCCATCCTGGAGTGATCAAAGGTTGTCTGCCAAAAGTATTGGCCAAGAACAATTGAATCTTTCCGAAGGCTAATAGAACTCCAAGCGGCATGTTGTAGAGCTTGTATTTTTTACCTCCTACTTCAGCAATGGTGTCAAAGAGCTCGTAGTAAGTAGCATCTTCTCCTCCCAATAGATAGCGTTCGCCAGCTCTGCCTTTTTCCATGGCTAATATGTGGCCGTTGATCACGTCATCTACAAACACATAGTTACCTGTGCTCAAGCCATCGCCAGGGATAAATTTCCATTTCCCTTCGGTGTACTGCTTAATGAGTTTGGTAACAGAGTTACTTACGTTCAATGGTCCAGGACCGTAAACACGAGTTGGGTTAACAATTACCACATGCTGACCTTCAGCTACATATTCTTTGATCTTCAGTTCAGACTCGTATTTGGTGCTCTCATAGTCTGTAAAGAAGTCTACCTGTCTTGGTGTTTCTTCATTAACAGGCCCATCTATGGCCGGACCAATGACTCCTGCAGTTGAAGTGACGACTATCTTTTTTACCCCTTTCTTCTTAGCCGCATTGAGGATATTTAGCGTACCGTCAATATTGACCTTAGAAAAAGTGTCATCCTTTGCCCAGACACTGGCAAAAGCAGCCAGATGATAGACCTCATCCGTTTCGTGCATACCCACTTCAAGAGCACCGATATTAAAAAGGTCCCCTTCGACAAATGAGATATTCTCATGCTGAAGGTCCTTGGCTTTTCCTTTAGAACGAATCAGAGCCACCACCTGATTGCCTTCATCTGCAAGGCGTCTGGCTAGTTTTTGTCCAATAAATCCGGTACTGCCGGTAATAAATATCTTTTTACTCATTAGATCACTTTCATTTCAGGGTGATGCTTCAACGAAAAGAAGAAGTTTGACAAGGCTAATGTGATATGGACGAAGAAAGCGACCCAAATGGTTCCTGTGGTGAGTGTAACTAGGCATAAAACTATACCAAGGGGTGCGGCACCAATAGTTTCTTCCAGGTTTTTAGGTACATGGACCAATGCATAAATGGCCGCATTTAGGATAATGGCAGGCCATTCCCCCAATAAAGGAACTGTTGCAAAAAGGAGAACACCTCTAAACATAAGCTCATAGCCAAAAAGGTAGCTCATCCAGGTAAAGGCATTATGTGCTACCATACCTTTAGTCCATTCAGTTTCTCTTACATTCGGATAAAAAGCAAGGTTCTTCTCCTTCTTGGTGTTGAAGAAATTCATTGGGATGATGATCACTGCTAAACCCAAAATCCAATAAAGCGAAGTAGTATGCTCCTGAAAAGCAAAACCATATTCTGACGGTCTTTTATCCAATATGAGGAGCATTAAAAAGAAAGGGATAACGCCAATGGTCATGCAGCCCAAGTAACGAGTCATCCAAAGGAACTTCGTGTTGCCTTTCAGCTCACCATATTTGCTCTGATATCTTGATTTTACTTTGTCCGAAATAGACACAAAGTGATAAATACTGAATCCTAAAGTAACCAAGATGATGGCCAATGAAGGCTCTAAGTATTCTGCTTGCCAGATGGGAATATTCATAATGTCTGCCTTCTATCAGCTTGGGCAAAAATAAAAACATTGGTTGGATATAACTGTCGCAGGTTTATAAATTGGGTTAAATTTCCTCTTATGCGAACATTTCTATTTTTCTCGCTTCTGGTGCTGACTACAATGGCACAATCTCAAACCATGACGGCAGATGAACTGCTTGATATGAGCATACAATTTCATGATCCGATGGGTAGATGGGAGACCTGTGAGATGGAATTGGTGATTTCTATGGAAATACCTGAAATGCCAACTAGAAATAGCCTCGTGACAATCAATAATGAAAAAGGAACTTTCGCTCTTCAATACGTCAGCAAAGGGCATTTATTAGAATATCAGGTCGATGGGCTGGATTCAGCCACTGTCTTCTCCGACTTTATAGAGGCCACAGGAAGAACAGATATTGACTCATTAGACCTTTCTGCAGCAAGAGCTCGGAGATGGAGAAACTACTATTCTTACCTCTATGGGCTACCCATGAAATTGAAGGATTCAGGGACGAACATTGATCCTGAGGTCATCCAAGATAGTTTCAATGGTGAAGAGGTATTAGCCATTCGAGTTACTTATGAAGCAGAAGTAGGTAATGATATTTGGTACTTCTATTTCCACCCAAATACTTATGCGATGGTGGGTTATCGCTTCTACCATGACGAAAGCATTAATGATGGAGAATACATCATTCTCGATGGTATGGAGATCCAAAATGGGATGCGTATTCCTAAAAACCGTTATTGGTATATCAATGAAGATGCTCGTTTCCTCGGAGCAGATATGCTCATGAGCCTCAAAGTAATCGAGTAATTACTTTTTCTTCTTGAGAGAATTGATGAATTGAGCCCAAGCAAAAGGGTTCAATAAAGGGTTAGTTGCTGGTCCGGCACGCTGTTGCAGTTGATAGAACTGCTGATTCATCATGTAGCGATAATTCATACCAGGAGAACCTTCAATAGAAGCGGTCCGCACCATTTCTTGAATGGTTTCAGGCTGGAAGGCGTTCAGCACCTGTTCCTGATCATCCGTCAGGCTCATAGCCAAAATAGCTTCCTTAAATAGTTCTTCAGTAGGGAATGGGTTGATCTCTACATCGGCCAACTGAGTTACTTCTTCTTCAAGTGCAAAGATGACTGTTACTCTATCGCCTTGGTCAGTAGGTACAACGTATTTCACGTTTTTGTAACCGATAACAGAGACTACAAGTGTATCGCCAGCTAAGAAAGCTTTGCTAAACCATCCTTTATAATCAGTTGGGGTACCTCTTCCGGTAACGGGGTCGTAGATATTAGCCCGAGGAATGATCAATGTACTGTCTGCGTTCATTACCAAACCAGAAAGCTGTACGATCTTCTGATCATCTTGAGCAAGTGCATCTTGCCCACTCAACATGAAGAACATCATGATGATGAATCCAAGAAAATATTTAGTGATGTGCTTCCTCACGTGCTTTCTCCCTTGCATTGTCTACGAAAAACTAAGCAAATAGATTTAAATAGCCTATTTTCGTTTACGGCTACAATAATAACACCATAAGAGCGGATTTTAATTTTAGCCGGCATTTATATTTTCGAGCTTAACATTAATTAACCTCATGCGTCTCAAGAATTTTAGCCTCAATTTTGGTACTCAGATCTTCAAATCTATGTCTGAAGAGGCGCGAGTTCGAATACTCCATTTGCTCTACAAAAATGGTGAAATGACCATCTCAGATTTAGAGCATATCTTGGATTACACACAGACCAAAACTTCAAGACATATCACCTATTTAAAGAATTCGAATATCATTAATGCCAAAAAGGTAGATCAATGGGTCTTCTATTCTATACGAGAAGAGGTGGAAGATGTACTGACCCAATTATTTGGCTATTTGAATAAAGACGCTGTTTTGCAGAAAGACCAAGAGGTTTTCGAAATTCTAGCATCCAATCGGGAATTGGCCAAAAACAGAATTCAAAGTAGAGGCTACTTCGCCTAAACAAGAAGCGCTCAATACAGTTCGACATTAAGTGAAGTACAAACATATTTTCTTCGACCTTGATCATACCCTTTGGGATTATGATGCCAATGCCTCGGAAGCATTAAGAGAGCTATTTGAACGATTTGAGCTGATACGCTATCCTAATATCTCAGCAGACCTGTTGATTGATACTTTTTTCTCTGTCAATTATGACCTTTGGGACCTTTACAATAAGCATGAGATTCAGAGAAAGGATATTCGTGAAAGGCGCTTTCCTACCATATTTAAGAGAATGGGCTTGAGTACGCATGATATGCCTGACAGCATTGAAAAGGATTATATCGCTCTTAGTCCGACAAAATCGAGGACCTTTCCTCATGCACATGACGTTTTGGATTACTTAGGAGCAAAATATGATCTGCATATCATTACCAATGGTTTTGATGATATTCAAGACACTAAAATGACCAGCTCCGGTATCAAGCATCATTTTGATGTGATTGTCACTTCAGAATCTGCCAATCAGAGAAAGCCTAATCCAGATATCTTTCATTTGGCCATGGAGCAAGCCGATGCTTCCGTAGAAGAATCGATCATGATTGGAGACAATTTAGGTTCTGATATACAAGGGGCGATCAATGTGGGGATGGACCATATCTGGTTCAATCCTCAAAGAACCTTTACAAGTGTAAAAGTTCAACACGAAATACAGAACTTAATTGAGCTAAAAAGCCTTTTATAAGAAGGTGTTTTTTGCGCCTTGAAAACTTTATATTTGCCCAAATTTCTAAAAAAGTAAACTATGGCTACAGGATTTTTCAACGTGCCAGTTCCGCACAACGAACCCGTAAAATCTTATGCTCCGGGTTCGCCTGAAAAGGCAGAGCTAGAAGCAGCACTTGCTGATGCAAGATCTAAGCAAATTGATGTGCCTATGTACATCGGTTCTGAGTTGGTGACAACTGATAATAAGAAGGCAATGACGCCTCCTCATGATCACCAGCATGTTTTAGGACATTTTAGTGAAGGAGATGCTTCTCACGTTCAAGCTGCCATTGACGCTGCCATGGCTGCTAAAGCTGATTGGGCCAACTTAGGTTGGGAACACAGAGCATCTATCTTTTTAAAGGCTGCCGAGCTGATCGCTGGCCCTTACAGAGCTAAGATCAATGCGGCTACCATGCTAGGTCAGTCTAAGAATGCATTCCAAGCGGAGATCGATTCTGCTTGTGAGTTCATCGACTTCTTGCGCTTTAATGTGCAGTACATGACTGAGATCTACAAGCAGCAGCCTCAGTCAGCACCTGGTATTTGGAATAGAGTAGAGCAAAGACCTTTGGAGGGATTCGTTTTTGCCTTAACTCCGTTCAACTTTACTGCCATTGCTGGTAACCTACCAACATCTGCAGCTATGATGGGTAATACCATCGTTTGGAAACCATCAAATACCCAGATCTATTCTGCCAATGTATTGATGGAGGTTTTCAGAGAAGCGGGTGTTCCTGATGGTGTGATCAACTTAGTATTTGTTGATGGTCCTACTGCAGGTGATGTGATCTTCTCACATCCTGATTTCGGTGGCATCCACTTTACAGGTTCAACAGGTGTTTTCCAACACATTTGGAAGACCATTGGTGAAAATATTTACAAGTACAAGTCATACCCTAGAATCGTTGGAGAAACTGGAGGTAAAGACTTTATCATGGTACATAAATCTTCAGATGCTAAAGAAGTAGCAACTGCTATTTCTAGAGGGGCGTTTGAATTCCAAGGACAGAAGTGTTCTGCAGCTTCAAGAGCTTATATTCCTTCAAACCTTTGGGATGATGTGAAGAAATACGTTCAGGAAGATCTGGCTTCATTCAAAATGGGTGGAACTGAAGATTTCGGCAACTTCATCAATGCCGTAATTGATGAGAAGTCTTTTGATAAGATCGCTCAGTACATCGACAATGCGAAAGCAAGTTCTGATGTTGAAGTAATTGCAGGTGGAGGTTATGACAAGTCTAAAGGTTACTTCATTGAGCCAACCGTATTGTTGACTACAGATCCTAAGTATACAACTATGTGCGAAGAGATCTTCGGCCCAGTGATCACAATTTATGTGTATCCGGAAGATGAGTTTGAAGCAACAATGGATCTATTAGATGGTACTTCTCCTTATGCATTGACTGGTTCTATCTTTGGAAGAGACAGATATGCGGTTGAATTGGCCACTAAGAGATTAGAGCAATCGGCTGGTAACTTCTACATCAATGACAAGCCAACAGGAGCTGTTGTAGGTCAACAGCCGTTTGGTGGTGCTAGAGGTTCTGGAACAAATGACAAAGCAGGTTCAATGATCAACTTGTTGCGTTGGGTATCTCCAAGAACAATCAAGGAGACTTTCGTTCCACCAACTGACTATAGATATCCTTTCTTAGGAGAATAGTTTCACTGGTTTTAGCGTCTCGCTAAAACCCTAGAATCAGTCTTAGCGAGAGGCTAAGACTAGTTATTGGAATAATATACAATCCGGTATCTCATTGAGGTACCGGATTTTTTTATCCCCCTTTTTCGAAAAGGGGGGTAGGGGGGTTAGAGAATTTATAAATTGCCATATGCAACAAGAAGTCCTTTTGGCACAGAAATTCTTTAAGGAAGAGGCACCTTTACTATTAGATCAATTAAAAGCTGATGCAAAACCGGCTTGGGGATTAATGACACCACAGCACATGGTAGAGCATTTGATCGTGACTTATAAAATGGCCATTGGTAGAATTAAGATTCCGCTAGCCATCAGTGAAGAAAAAGCCGAACGGAATAAGGCGTACCTGATTCAGGATTCTCCCATGAGGCGTTCTGTCCCTTCACCTAGTGGCAATAATAATCTGCAACCCTTAAGGTCAAACTCGCTAGAAGAAGCAGTTTCTAAACTCAAAGAAGAAATTATAAAGTTCGATGAATTCATAAGCACCCATCCAGATCATGAAGCCATCCATCCTTACGGAGGCGTTTTAAATGCTGATGATTGGTTGTTGTTTACAAGGAAGCATATGAAGCATCATTTCATTCAATTTGGGCTAATTCCTGATTATGAGTAATCAGCACTATCGTAGGCTTGAGCGTATGTTCCAAGCTGCTCCTATTAACAAAACCCTGATCAAAGGGGCTGAATTGAAGGTGTCTAAGCATGAGGCTGAGCTCAGCTTACCGATGCGAGAAGAGTTGTTTCATGCAGCGGGTAGCCTACATGGCGCTATCTATTTCAAGCTTTTAGATGACTCAGCTTATTTTGCAGCTGCTTCTGCAGAGGAGAATTTCTTTCTGTATACCAAAGGTTATCAGATCAGATTCAAACGGCCTGTTATTGGTGGTTTGTTAACCGCTAAAGGTCGTTTAGTAGAGCAAGGAGACCACGAATGGATAGCCATTTCAGAGATTTTTGACGAAGAAGGGAAGATAGTTGCTTCAGGAGAAGGCATTTTTGTCAAAAGCCGATTAAGGCTGTCAGATCAAAAAGGATACTCATCCTAGCATTACTTACGCTTGTCATTTTATAGTACCACTCAACTTCTGGGTGTAACTTTTCCTGTGTGAAAGAGTCTTCACTATAAATCATAACCGAATCAAACCAAGGTCAAAATGAAAAAACTATTAGCACTAACATTATTGATGAGCATGTCTCTAGGGGTAATGGCTCAGGATAAAGTGAAAGAGAAAGATGTGATCGGAGAGTGGCAACTAATGATCGACATTGATAGGGAAGATATTGAAGAGGAGATCGAGGAAGAGGAAAACTGGCTCGCCAGGTCTTTTGCAAGAAGTATCTCAAGTTTTGCAATGGATATTGTAGAAAGCATTGACATCGAATTCGAATTCAGACCAAATGGAGACTTAAGAATAGAAGTTGAAGTAATGGGCGAAAGAGAAGTTGAATACGCAGAATGGTATATCAACAGAGATGGCGAATTAGTAATTGAAGCAGAAGATGACAATGACCATGTACACATTGATGACATTGATGTGTTCATGATGAAAGATGGTAAGCTTCATGCTTATGAGAAGGGTAGAAGAGGAAGATTGTACGAGAAAGAAGAGATCTACCTACAGAAAAAGAGATAAGAGAAATAGTAGTCTAGTGATAAATAAATCGGCCGCCAAGCATTTGCAAGGCGGCCTTTTTTGGTCTAGACAGATAGAAAACACAAGACCGATCTCTTAATTGGAGAAGTACTTCAGCTTCTCATAGGTTTCATGATCCATTTCAGCAATGCGCTCGAGGTTATGGTTCTTATAGAAATGCTCTCTGATTTCTAAAAGCTCATCGTATGGTCCTCTCGGAGCGATCAACTTCACCATAATAGGAGCACATTCGAGCATAATAAATAGGGCGATGATAAAGAAGTTGGCAATGGCAATTCCCTTATTTTCTTGAGTCAAAACGCGTAGTGCTTCTAGCTGAGCAGCTAAACCGTCCCATGGATTTCTTTTGATAGCGTTGATTTCTGTTTGTCTTGCTTGCTGCAAAGAATCTATACCTGTTTGTTTGGCAGTCATTAAAGGCAAAAGCCTTGCATTGAGCGCATCTAGTTCCTCTTGCGACCTGTCTGCGTCAGCCTTCTTTAATTGATAAATGGGCCCCGCATTTCTTTGCATAGAACCACCAGTGCCATCGGCCTCTTTACGTGCTTCTTCATAGAGGTCGTCTCTTTGTGCAGCTTGCGCATTGATCTCTGCTTGCCAATTAAGTATATCCGCTTGCCCACCTTCAATGAGTTGTTGATACCTCAGGTCTATTTCAGCAATTTCTCTTTGATAGATCTGCTCTTCTAAAATGACCAATTTGCGATCGATTTCCTTTTTGAAAATGCGAAGTTCTAATGGCTTAGATATGACAATCGCTAACAGAACCGCAAGAATGATCCTTGGAGTAGCCTGAAGGAATTCTAACCACCTTTGATCCTTCTTTTTTCGCATGGTAGCTACTATGAATCGATCTAGATTAAAGATGACTGTTCCCCATAGAAGACCGAATGCACTAGCCCACCAAGGGTTCTCGAAAACAGTGTAGAAGGCGTAACCTCCAGAGAGGGCGGCAAGAACTCCGGTAAAAAATACAGCCGCACCTATACCGGTAAATTTAGACGATTCTGTAGGGCAGCGCTTAAGCAATGAGCGATTGGTTCCGGCACAGAACCAAAAGAATTCTTTGAGGTTTTTCATGATTTGAGTTTTGTGGTGACCTAAGGACTTTTACGGACCTTATTTTTCACAAACGACTCAAATTCAGATATGTTGTATAATTCAGTACCTTTTTATGCATAGTACTGAATTTTATCCTCAAACCGTCTTAAAACGAGAGTTTTCTATGTAGGAGATATTATTGTTTATACTTGCCTAGGAGAAGTTTCATCATTTCTTGCGCGCCCACCTGACCTTTGGTCTTGATCAGATCTCTAGGTGTTCCATCACCAATTTCGTAAGTAACTCCTTCAGCTTTGAACTGAGAATAGAACCAGTTTTTTGACACTGGCGAGTTGACCGCGAACGGACTAATGATTCCTTCATCTTCTGGCAGACGTTCATAAATATTTTCTATCCACTCTCTGGAGAATCCTTGAATGGTAGATTTTACCGTGTCGTCATAGATGTAGTAGATGTCTTCCCAAGTAGAATGGAAGTCCATTCCCAAGATCACCTCTTCGCCAGTTTCATTCACTTTGGCAATGATATCTTCACAGATCTGGCGTACTTCCGGCTGTCTGTAATAGGCCCAATCTCTGTTTAGATCAATGCCTCCTTCGTTGTGCCTCCAGTGACCTAAATCCACTCCATCAGGATTCATCATTGGGTAGATCAGTACTCGGTATTCATCAAGAAAGTCTTCAGCCAGATCAGAACCGCTAATGATTTCTTCAATGTAGGCCATCATTGCTAGATTGCCAGTTACTTCTGGCGGGTGCTGACGACTCAGAACCACAAAGAAGTCCTTATCTGCTTTTTCGCCTTTGGTAATGTCAACATGCAGTAGGTCTCTTCCTAATCTGGATTTGCCAATAACCGAACGAGTGACATAATCTGAGTTCAGCGATTCGGTCCATTCTTTCATGTCCTTTGAATCGATGATCTCCTGAGCGGCCACCCAAAGTGTATCTGGCGAAATATCTAAGGTCATGGTAAAAGTCAATGAGTCCGTGCCTACTTCAAATCTTGTGCTATCCATAAATGACCAATTCTCACCATCAGAGCTTAGTTTTGGCCAATATCTGTGGATGCCCTCGTTATAATTTAAGGTGACTTTAACCTCTTTTTCTTCCTCAGCGTAGATTCTAAAAGCATACCAAGGGCTCATATTGATAGGGCTATTTTCAGGATTGATTTCTACTTCATAGTGGTGCTTCTCTAGCCTTTTGAAGTCATTCATGCGAGCAGCATCGAAAAGGTTGTCTGCAGAAACTCCTTCACCCATAACAGTATACACCTTCTTCTCTTGAGGATTAATAGGATGATCGCTTGTGTCAACCTTACTAGTGTATTCAAAGTCGGTCAGTTGATGCTTTGAATCACAAGCAAGGATAAAAAATGAAAGTAGGAGTAAGGTTGAAAAATGTTTCATAATTAAAGTCCGTATTGGTCAATTAAATAAATCAAGGAGGTCATGGCGGCAGCGCCCATTTCTAATTCACGCTGATTCACAGCTTCAAAGTTATCTATTGGTGTGTGGTGATATTTGAAATAGCGTTGGCTGTCTGGAATAAAGCCGATCAATGGAACATTCTGTGTTCTTAGAGGGCTGATATCAGCTCCGCCACCACCTCTTTTGAACTGGTAAATGCCGAATGGCTCAAATAATGATTTCCATCCAAAGATCTTTTCCTGTTGTGTTGAAGTGCCTGTTACTCCAAATCCGATAGGTAAAAAGCCCCCTCTGTCAGATTCCATAGCAGCGATATGGTATTCTCCATTTTGCTGAGCTAGTTCTGCATATTTCCTTCCACCACGGAGTCCATTTTCTTCATTCATAAACATAACTGCTCTCAGGGTTCTTTTTGGTCGATAATCCATGGCTTTGAATAACCTTAAGACCTCGATGGATTGAACGCAGCCTGCGCCATCGTCATGTGCACCCTCAGCTAGATCCCACGAGTCCAAGTGGCCTCCAACGGCAATGATCTCATCTGGAAACTCTGAGCCTCTGATTTCGCCCACTACATTGTATGAAAGCACATCAGGTAAAGTTTGGGCACTTGTTTCAAAGTAAAACTGCAGTTCAGAATCCTCCTTTAATAAGGCACTCAACATATCTGCATCATTGGTGGTGATGGCCACCGCAGGGATTTTAGGAACATTAAGTCCATATCGAGTATTGCCGGTATGAGGAATGTCGTCTTTGAAAGAACTCAATGATCTTACGATGGCACCAATAGCACCGTATTTGGCTGCTTCTGATGGTCCTGAGCCTCTTTGGCTCGAGGCACCGCTATAAGCACCAAAAGTATCGATGAGCTTTGGGTCCATGGGTCTATTAAAGAAGACAATCTTTCCTTTTACTCCTTCTTCGCCCAGCGCTGCAAGCTCTTGGAAATCCATTACTTCTACTACTTCTGCTACCGTACCGCTCGGTCCTGTGCCGACTGCATTGCCCAAAGAAACCACTTTGATATCCATTGAGCCGATCTTTTTAGAATTGACGATCCTGCCTACTTCTCTATCTCCTCGCACCCAATGAGGAACCATAACCGGCTGTAGATAAACGGTGTCAAAGCCATAGGACATCATCTTTTGACGTGTCCATTCAACTGCGGCTGCTGCTTGAGGAGAGCCTGCCAGTCTTCCGCCAATATTTTTGGTTAAAAAACGCAGCATCTCATAGCTCTTACCGCGCTCGAGTGCTTCATCAAAAATAGAACGAACCATATTGGCGTCTTTCTCAGATTGAGAGAATGACGGATTAGAAATAGTGATAACTACCAGTAGAATGAATAGTCGCTTCATAGTCAATGCAAATTCGGTGCATTGAAAATATGAAACTTAGTCGATGATTTCAGCGCCAGTCATCACATACATCAATTGTGTAGGATCGCTAGCATTCAATCTGAGTTTGCCTTTGATCTTGATGCGATCAACCTCAAATTCGATTTTTTCTTCTGTAAAGACTTCTACAACTGTTTCTGGACCTGCTCCACCACAGAAAAAGCAATTGGCAAATGGTAAGGCAGATAAGACAAAATATTTGTCGCCTCTTAATTCATCCAAAGGGATCATCCAGCCCTCAAGCTCGATCACAGTTCCATTTAAGGCCAAGACTTCATCGCTGAACGTAGGGTAGTCCACCTCAAAATTCATTGAAGGATCAAGTCTTCTCTCAATCTTTACTTTTGAAAGTGTGATCCATGTACTTGAATACTGATAAGTACCAAAGAATAATATGAGTGTAACGAGTAATGCTTTCATTATTTGATCAAGTCTAAGAATCTGCTAAATCTTAAACGCTCAAAAAATCCTGCTTCTGGGTTGGTTCTGTCTACAGACCAGAAGATGAACAACGGTTTACCCACAATATGATCATAAGGAACAAAGCCCCAGGAACGTGAATCGAGTGAGTTATGCCTGTTGTCACCGATCATAAAGTAGTAACCCTGATTAAAAGTGTATTCTGAGATGGCTTGACCATCGATGGTGATGGTGCCTGCACTAATTTCGACATTGTCATTCCCATCATACTCTTTGATCACTTCGCCATAAAGCTTTACGTTTTCAGGAGTCATAGGAATAGTCATGCCTTTTTCTGGCATAACAAGCGGACCAAAGTTGTCTCTAGTCCAACCCAGTTCTCTATTCATCAAAACATCGTCCACTTCACCAGTTTCATGAACTACTTCGGTAACGCTTTTGATAAAAGCGAACTTGGATAATCTTTCGGCTTGTTCTTCAGTAGCATTAATGAAGAATCCTACTTTGCCTTTATAAGTATAATTTGGAAGGGCATTGGTCGCATAGGTATCGCCCGGATTTTCATCATAATAATCAGTAATACCCACTTCGCGCATGTATCGCTGATGTACACCTCTGTCAGTTTCTACAAAGAAACCAGTTAAGGCATTAGGAGCATCTTCCACAATTTGACCATTTACATAGGCCTGTTTATCTCTTATTTCAAGCGTATCGCCAGGAGTACTCAAGCACCGCTTGACATAGAAGGTCTTCATATCAATGGGAAAGCCTTTCTTGTAATCTGGTGGCCAATTGAATACAACTGGTTCTCCTACTTTCGGTTTTCTCAATCCTGGTAGTCTAAAAGAAGGAAGCTGGATGATATCAGAATAGGAAGGAATACCTGTACCCCAAAAATCTTGATGGGCAAGCGGAAACTGGATCAAAGTTCTAGGGCTTCTAGGGCCGAAGTGAACCTTGCTCACAAATAGGTGATCACCAATGAGCATGGAGTTTTCCATTGAGCCAGTTGGTATAGCATAAGCTTCAATAAATAGGCCTCTGATAATCGTAACGGCAATTAACGCGAATAAAATGTCGTCAAATAATTCGCGAAAGAAGCCCTTTTTCTTTTTCTCTGATTTATCCTTCTTCTTAAACTTTAGGAAGTCCAGCATGATCCAGTTTTGAGTAAGCCGTAAAGGTATTATTTTTTACCAAAAGTCGGCTTGAGTTCGTGACAGTTGTACTGATAACGTGCAATGTTTAACGAAGGTTAACCGATCAATCCATTAGCGGTTAGAATAATTGCAACGTCATTGTTTAATTTGCCGTAGCTTTTGCAATAATGATTCATATAGAAGGACTTAATTTTGGATATCAAGATCAGAAGATCTTATCGATCCCTCAGTTAGAGGTAAAGGACGATCAGCATCTGATGATTTTGGGTAAATCAGGAAGTGGAAAGACAACGCTTTTGCACATTCTGGGAGGTTTGCTTGAACCTGGAGAGGGGAAAGTGATCATCGGTCAGACTGATCTTTATTCACTTTCAGCTGCTCAAAGAGATAAATACCGAGGGCAGAATATCGGAATGATCTTCCAGAAGCCGCATTTGATTTCGGCTCTTTCTGTTGAAGATAACCTCTTACTTGCACAGTATCTATCCGGTACTGCTAAAGACAAAGGCAGAGTAAAAGAAGTGCTGACAGAGTTAGATTTGGGCGCAAAGCTTCATAAAAGAGTCAAGCAATTGAGTCAGGGAGAGCAACAGAGAGTGACTATCGCTCGGGCCTTGATCAACAGACCGAGAGTTATTTTAGCGGATGAACCTACTGCCAGTTTAGATGATGAGAATGCTCTTAGAGTGATTAAGCTGCTAAAAGGTAGAGCTGAAGCCTATCAGGCAGCTTTGGTGATCGCCACACATGATCAAAGAGTAAAAGAAGAGTTTGATGTTCAACTTAACTTAACCAGTCCATGAATCTGTTTTTATTAAGTTGGAATTACCTCAAGGCGAAAAAGCTTAACTCTGTACTCAACATACTTTTAATGAGTTTGGGTATCGCGGTTATTTTGGTGTTGGTGCTTCTAAACGCACAAGTTCAAGAGAACCTAAACAAGAATAAAAGAGGAGTAGACCTTGTAGTTGGAGCCAAAGGCAGCCCACTACAGTTGATTTTGGCTAATGTTTATCACATTGATTTCCCAACAGGTAACATAAAGCTAGATGAGGCAAAGGCACTTACACGTAATAGGTTGATCAGTTCAGCCATTCCTTTAGCTCTTGGTGATAATTATAAAGGATTTAGAATCGTAGGTACCAATCACGACTATGTCAATTTGTATGAAGGAGCATTGGCTGAAGGTCAGCTCTGGAAGTACAACTTAGAAAGTGTTATTGGAGCTAAGGTAGCCGAAAGAGCAGGTCTTAAAATTGGAGACACTTTCAATGGGTCGCATGGTATTTCCGTTGCGGACATGACTCACGAAGGTGAGGGCTATGAAATAGTAGGAATTCTAGAGCCAAGTGGTTCGGTGCTTGATAACCTGATTTTAACCAATGTTGAAAGTGTTTGGGCCGTACATAACCATGAGGAAGAAGAGTCAGAGGAGGAAGGCCATGAAGAAGAACATGGGCACGAACACGGTGAGAAAGTATTAGGAACGGCATATGAGACAGGGTTACCTAACGGTGATGCTGAGGATGAAATCACTTCGATGTTGCTCAAATTTAGATCTCCGTTGGGTGCGGTACAGCTACCGCGATACATCAATTCAAATACGAATATGCAAGCTGCCTCACCTGCATTTGAGATTCAGAGATTATTTTCTCTGTTAGGTATAGGGATCGATTTAATTGAGGTGTTTGCCTACATCATTATTGCCATCTCAGGGCTAAGTATTTTCATCTCTCTATTCAATGCTTTGAAGGATAGAAAGTATGACCTGGCGATTATGCGAACTCTAGGAGCATCTCGCAATAAGTTATTTTTACATGTGATCTTAGAAGGAGTGATCATCACCAGTATTGGTGGTGTACTCGGAATGTTTTTGGGTCACGCTTTGTTAGAAGGTTTAACCCTCTTTTATGATAAATCAGAAGAGATCGGTATATCGGGTCTGGTTTTTGTGAAAGGTGAAATGTATGTATTGGTTTATGCGATTATTGTAGGTATTAAGGCTTCGATCCTTCCTGCGATTATTGCGTATAGAACAGATATCTCTAAAGTATTAGCAGATGATTAAGCGTATTAAAAGTTCATGGTTGGTTTTTGCATTATTGACCCTTGGCGCAATAAGTATTCAGGCCCAAGAGGTAAAAATGAAAGGTGCTCAATTGTGGAGAACCTTGGCTGATGTGAGGTATCAAATTCAACAAGACGAGTACGGAGATTTATATGTGCCCGTTTTCAGCGAGGAAGTTCAAAAAGCCAAAGGGCAGATAGTTGAGGTGGAAGGATTCATTATTCCATTTGAGGGTATGTTCAAACCAACTCAATTGATCCTTTCTTCTTTACCAATCAGCGAATGTTTCTTTTGTGGTAGTGGTGGGCCCGAAACTGTGATGGAAATTACAATGAAGCCTGATGAAAAGGTGAAATACACTACCAAGAGAGTGAAGATCAGAGGTCGTTTGGTGCTCAATGCGGAGGACCCTGATAAGCTCATGTATATTCTAGAAGAAGGCGTTTATGCAGGACTTGCAGACGATGCCTATTAATTAGAGATCCTCATAAAATTCATGTAACAATTATTACGCTCGGTCTCGTATCCTTGCGTAGGTTTGTATAAAATTTAATTACATGAAAAATCTTCTGTCAAGTCTTCTTATTGTATTACTCGTAAGCTCATGCGGTGAAGGATACGACACGCAAGCTGAAATGGATAAGGTGATGGCCATCCATGACGAGGTGATGCCTAAAATGGGTCAGGTGATGAAGCTTAAAAAGCAGATTTTGCAAAAGGCAGATGAGAGTTCAGATAGTACCGAAGTGAATGAATTGCGCGATTTAGCTAGCGATCTGGATAAGGCTAATGACGGTATGATGGTATGGATGAGGCAATGGTCTAAAAGTGCCAATCCGCATATCGAGGAGAAAACTGATGTCGAATCTAGAAAAGCCTTTTTTGCATCTCAGATGGAAAAAGTCACTCAGGTGAAGACAGATATCAATTCTTCAATAAGCAAGGCAGAAGAGGCTCTTCAATAAACAATAGAGTCTTTCATTTGTCTATATGAGTGATACGGTCACTCATGAAAACTCAACAAATCTTACTTTTCTCCTTTTTAGTTCTGCTGTTGTCAGCTTGCGCTGGTTTTAGCAAATCGCTCAGAACTAACCCATTTGAACAGAGAATTCCAATCAAATTATGTGAAGAGCAGGTCCCTGTGATCGATCCTGATCCTGTGCAGGTCGTTGGGCTCAACTTAGATCAAGACAAGAAGCTCTGGTTACTCACTCCTCAAGTGAAGCTGTCTTCCAGCTATGTCAAGTCAGAAGATGATGCAAAGTACTTAGAGCGCAAATCGACACTGATTCGAAACTTCATTGAAAGCAAGTTTGAACAGGAGAGATGGGCAGAAGGCGAGATTCCTATTGAACTACCAGATATTGTTGATAGCCTGGGTAACAATGTAATTGCTTCAGAGCTGATCAGAAGAATTGAAATGGTTTCAGCAGTAGATTATGAAACATGGAAGGTAGATCCGAGACTCTACAGCAGTGAAATTGATGGATATAGTCTTTTGATGTTTGTGAATGGTCAGATTGGCTTTGAAAGAATGAGTGATAATCTGAACGAATTCTACTGGTTTATCATAGACAATGAAACGGGCAAAGTATCATATGCAGATTACTTTAAATACGATTGTGACATCCGCAATTATGATGGGCTCGACAAGGTAGTGGAATATGCCTTCATCAAGTTTGTGGCTATTCGTTATCCAGAATTTGCAGAAGGCCTTTAGTCTAAGGTTTCTCTTTTAATGACTCTTCAATTTCCGAAATAGAAATGATCTGGGATTCATTGCCCCATGCATTACCGATATAGGCTAAGAGCATTTGAATTTCAGCATTTGTCAGCTTGGGATTAGCTGGCATCGGTTGGTTATATTCAACGCCATTGACTTTAATTGGTCCTTTTTGGCCGTATTTGATAATTCTAGCAGCTCCAGAGAGGTCGTTTAAGAGATAGTCTGATTGGGCTAAAGGAGGAATCAATCTTCCCATTCCTTGGCCTTCACCCATGTGACAATTCTGACAGTATTTGGTATACAATTGTCTGCCATTGGTATAGTATTGAAGTTCTTTCTGATCTAGGCGATCTAAGGTTTGCTCATTGGCAGATTGCTCTCCACCGCACGAGGATAGAATCGTAATTAAAATAAGAATACTGAGTGTTTTAATCTTACTCATATTCAGCAAGAAGTTTCGGGATATCAGCCATTAAAGCATCTACATCTAGCTTTTTGGTGCCATCGTAAAAACCACGTACACGCTTTTCTTTATCTACTAGGATAAAAGCACCACTATGGATGAAACCACCAGGTGCATTTTTGTCTTCACCTACTGGTACCATGTAACCAGTTTCACTACCCATTTCATAGATCTCTTCTTTGTTACCGGTGACAAAATGCCAAGTCTGATTATCCATCACACCGATCTTTTCAGCAAAGTCTTTCAGATAGGCCACCGTGTCATGTTCAGGATCAATAGTATGAGATAAAATGGCGAACTGCGGGTTGTCTTTGAAACGATCGTAAACCCTAAGCATTTGCTGTTTCATTACAGGGCAAATAGTAGGGCAGGTTCCGAAAAAGAAATCTGTCACATAGATCTTACCGTCAAAAGTAGCTTGAGTTACCTCCATGCTATCTTGGTCTACAAAAGCAAAGTCAGGAATGGTATGGTAGATAGTGTCTAGTTTTCCATCCACCTCTTTGTATTCTGTTCTACCAAGTATTGGTAGTTTTTGTTCAGCATCTCCTCCACAGCCTACTGCCGTTGCAAGAAGTAAGATCATGAATAAAGTAACCAGGGGAGCGAATCTCTTATGCATTCTTTTTGGATTTACTTTCTCTAAACTTTTTATATCTCTTGATGGCAATCATTAAGGCAAAAGCAACTAAGAAGAAGCCTACAGTACCTTTGATCCAGTCTAATTGATTTTTTAATACAATGATGAATACGACCGCTATGAGAATTAGGGTAGCTATTTCGTTAAAAATTCTGAGCTGGGTAGAAGTAAATTTGGTTACTCCATTTTGAAGCTGCTTGTAGATCTTCCAACAAAAGAAAAAGTAGACATATAGACAGAGCACAAAAGTCAACTTGATATGCATAAATGGCAGCTGCAGCATGCCCGGATATTGGTAGATCATGATCGAGCCTAAGATCAGCGTTATAACAGCTGAAGGAAAGGTGATGATGTTCCATAAATTATAGGCCATCAATTTCAATTGCTTAGAAAGAATGCTCCTTTCAGGTTCTTCTTTTGCCAATGCTTCAGTCTGATAAACGAAAAGCCTCACTATGTAAAAAAGCCCGGCAAACCAGCTGACAATGAAAATGATATGTAATGCTTTGATGTATGGATCAGCCATTGGGGCAAAGGTAATACAGGATTGTTAGTGTTCTGCGTTGTTTTTGGATTTTGATGGGGTATCAAATAGCAGGTTCTTTCCTTTCATTGATTTCCACTTGATCACCAACTGAAATACTAGACTCATTAGCTGGAATGAAGTTCTCTCCGAAGAGAATTTTATGATCTATCCTTCTGTATGTGGCAAGGGTTTTAAGAGGCTCTTTGCCGTATTCTGCTGTAGTTGGATCAATAGTAGTCACTTGGCAACGAGCACATGGCTTGACACCGTATAACTTTTGATCTCCTATGGTGATTTCTCTTAATTCATCCTCTTCATGAGGCTTAATTCCTGATAAGATAATGTTGGCTCTGAATCGATCAATAGTCTGTGACAATCCAGTTTTCTGATTTAACTGATCCATTGAAGCTTCACTTATGATGAGAATTGGATAACCATCTGCAAAGCTCACATGGTCCTTTTCAGAAATAGCATATCGTTGATCTGCCTGACGATTGCTACCTTCATGCATATACATTAATCGGACATCTTGCCCTAAAGCAGCGGAAAACCATTTATTTGTCTCTTCAGAAACCATTTTAGCTGGCATAGTGTCATCCCAAACAGTAACCATTTCCTCATTTGAATCTGGCTCGGAAATCTGAATAGCACATTGCTCTTGATTTCGCGTGTCTGAAACGATCAACTCATCAACTTCAATACTGGTGTGTAAGAGTGCCATTTCTGGATATTCTCTTTGACTAATGAATCGGTTATTCTGATCTATCAATACCCATCTTCGATCATGCTTTAGACCTCGACTTGTCACTTTTGATTGTTGTAATGAAATCCCTCTTAGTCCTTTTATTGGGTAGATATGTAATGATTTGATCTTGATCATCTCCAGTATTTATAGCGACTTACTTTTTTCAGCTTCATATTGTATCCATACCAAGTGGTTTGACCCACCATGACATTCGGATACTCTTTCTCAAATAGATAAGTATTTTGACCATTTTCAAATGCAGCATTGACTTCCCATAAATCTCCCCTGTCTACCACACTGAATTGACCTTTCTGCTTTTTTGGCTGATATGTTTTGGTATTGATCTGGCTGTTGTACACTTCTTTGTCGAAGCTGAGACCATCTTTAAAATTTAAAGCCCTTAATACATAGGGCAGCTGATCTTCCCACCAAATATCATTTTGATTGAGTTCCATCTTACCATCGCCATAACCATCAAAATAGCTATTGTAGTCGTAATCGTATCCTTTTGGACTTAGTTCAAACTGCTTGAATGTATTACCACACCACTCTTGCCCAGTATGAGTCATTTTATAAAGCTGTTCGGGCTTTTCTCTTTTGATGAATAAGGAGGTGAGGTAGTGATAAGGGTAATTCGGTGTTTCTATATCTGCGAAGCGATTGATCTTCATCACAGAAAAAAGATCCTTTCGCTGGTAGTCATCCGTTTTAACATTGAATGCCTTATTAAATTCCTCTTTCACCGTAATCATCGGGTTTTCGAATTTTCTTGGCATTCCATAGATCATCATTTCTGCATCGTAGATGGCCACTTCAGCTTGGCCATCTTCCCAGAGTTTATCCATTGCCCAAGACTGATCAATGAAGTTTGACGCTTGATATGGGATCTCTTGAATTTGATTTGAGTCTTCACAGGCCCAGAAAAGGAGAATTGAAAATGCTAGAAGAAGTCTTTTCATTGGTTTAGAATATCATTTGCCCATTCGCCTAAATCAGCCTCTACATCTACATCACTGATGCTTTTCAAGCTAAAATAGGATTCACCAGAATTTATGAAATCTGTTATCGTATCATTGAACACAGTTGAGGTACTCCATTGTTTATTTTGGAATAGCTCCCGATGAAACTTTTTCATTCCCAGAAGGTAATAGCCTCCATCCAAAGAAGGCCCGATAACAAAACCATGTTTGTCTAAAGCATTGAAAGCTTCCGATAATGTACCTGTTTCCAGGTCATAACAATCGCTTCCGATGATGCAGACTTGGTGATACCCTTTCTTAAAGGCCAAACTGAAAGCATGTTCCATTTTACCACCGAGATCACTTTTGACTTGAAGTTCTTTATCGAATCTATCATTCGGCCATTGGTCATTCTGGTCTATGAATTCAGAATAATGGATCTGTATATCAAAGGGTAGAGGAGAAATGATGTCTTTGGTTCTACCCAATAGTAATTCGTAGATGGCCAATGCCTTCTCATCGCCAATCGTTTTGGCCAGCCTAGTCTTTGCCTTTCCTAGCTCAGGGTTTTTTACGAATACAATAAGTAATTGCTTTGTCATTAATAAACGGGGGTTCCTTCTCTTACAAAGGGTGCAAGCCATTTGTCATAGGTATGCAAGGTATCGGTTTTATCGTTAGAGGCATTGATCAACTCCATCTGATCATTTACCCAACTTACCAAACCGCCTTTTATGTCGTAGACCTGTTTAAAGCCTTTGTCGCTCATTTCTTTAGCAAGGCTATTACTTCGTAAACTGATAGTGCAGTAAACCAATACCGGTTGAGTCGGATCAAGGGTGTCCAATATATCAGCTGAGTAACGAATGGCACCGGGTAAATGGCTTACATTAAATTCCTTCGAAGATCTGGCATCTAAAATGACCAACCCTTCTTGTTCAATAAGTTGATAAGCTTCTGTTGGATCGATGCGATCTACTGACCCAGTTGCCCAAATGGTGTATAGTCCTCTTTGATGTATGGTGAAGATACTGGCGATAACTGCCACTATCATTCCGATCATAATCAATTGAACTTGCTTTTTGGACATGGCGCGAAAATAATGAAAGGAAAACACGCAAAAGGTCACAATAGTTACAAATGCCTTTTTTCAATGCCTCTTGAGCGAATTCTTATTACCTTGGCGATATCAGATGAGAAAGAATAGACTCAGTTCTGCCGAATACATAGAAGGTATTCTCAAAGGAGATCGACTCACTTTGAGTAGAGCTATTACATTGATTGAAAGTCAAAGATCTTCAGATATATCAATCGCTGAAGAGGTATTGAAAGGCGTATTATCTCATACTGCAAAATCTGTTCGAGTGGGTGTTACTGGTGTGCCTGGTGTGGGAAAAAGCACTTTTATCGAAGCTTTTGGTGAATATTTGACTGCGGAAGGACATCAAATTGCTGTATTGACAATTGACCCGAGTAGTCAAAAAACCAAAGGAAGTATTTTAGGTGATAAGACTAGGATGGAGCAATTGGCTCGAAATCCACGGGCATTCATCCGTCCTTCAGCATCGGGTTCGACTTTAGGCGGAGTAAGCAATAAGACCCGCGAAGTGATGTTGCTTTGTGAAGCAGCAGGCTTTGATGTTATTCTCATCGAGACAGTAGGAGTAGGGCAGTCCGAAACTTTGGTACATGGCATGGTCGACTTCTTCTTGCTTTTGATGTTAGCTGGTGCAGGAGATGAACTACAAGGGATCAAAAAAGGCATCATGGAAATGGCGCATGCAGTGGTCATTAACAAGGCTGATGGAGACAATGTGAAAGCCGCCAAAAGAGCTAAAGTAGAGTATCAAAATGCCTTACATCTTTTTCCACCAGATGATTCTGGTTGGTATCCACAAGTAAAGGTATGTTCAGCTCTTAAAAATGATGGTATAGATGGTGTTTGGAAGATGATTCTAGAACACAAGGAGCAAATGACCACCAATGGATTCCTAGCTAAAAACCGTCAAAATCAGCAATTGAGTTGGTTTCAAGAGAACCTACAAAACCTGCTGGCAGAACAGTTCTACTCGGCAGAAGGCGTTAAAGCGCAATTATCCGAACTCCAATCTAAAGTAGCTTCTGGAGATTTACCTGCACTCAATGCGGCTCATCTCTTGATCGATCAATTCTTTAAGAAGTAAATTTTAATCCAAGTCTTCGACATTGAGTTAGACTTAAAAGAATTCCCTTTTTAGGGTGATCTACTTTACTCAATACTCTACCAAAAAAGTAACCCCAGTTTCTCAGAGCAAGCTCGTCAAAACCGGGATCGGTCATGGTTTAATCTTACAGCTTGGAGCTAGTGGCTTGAAGCTTAATGAGTTTATTTACCTCTTCGAACAGAAGATGCTCCTGAAGTATTCGAGTTAACTGATGGGCGGCCGCGATACTTGATGTCAGAGGCGCCTGAAGCACGTACATCCAACTCTTCAGAAACAGATACTCTAGCAGAACCAGCGCCACTTACACGGATATCAGCATACTCAGACTCTAGGTCATACGCAGAATAAGAAGTAGCACCTGAGGTTTTCACCAATTGCTTTGAAGTGGTTCCTTCCATCTTCACTACACAAGCACCAGAAGCTTCTAAACGAAAATCTTCTACTTCAACTTCCATTTTCAAAACAGAAGCACCTGATATATCTACGTCTAATCGATCGCCTTCTAAAGGATCGAAAGTTGTCAAAT
Organism: Roseivirga sp.; assembly: GCA_965267365.1. Taxonomy (GTDB): domain Bacteria; phylum Bacteroidota; class Bacteroidia; order Cytophagales; family Cyclobacteriaceae; genus Roseivirga. The sequence goes on from OZ253951.1 coordinate 618,625, forward strand.
TAACGGCACCACTTAAGCTGATCTTATCTAAAGACTTAACTGTCAAATAAGCACGAGGAGATTCTTTCATTCTACGAGTATTGCGATTCTCCTTTATTTCAATGATCAATTTCCCACCCCGAACTTGAGTAACGACATCGTTGATGTAACGCTCGTCTACCTCAATTTCCAATGATTCTGTGCTGCCAACGCTTAATTCTACCACAAAAGCGTCTGAAACACTCAACTCATTGAAGTTCGATACGTCTCTCTTTTCTCTAACCTGAGCAAATGCTAATTGAGCCATTAACAATAAAAGTGTGGCTAAAGTCAATTTGCTATACACTGATCGTTTCATTTCTTTAAAATCTAATTTGTCTTAAAGATAAAGTTCTTCTGCAAAGGTTGCATGCGACTTAAATAAATGTGGAGGTGGATGCTTTTGAACTATTGATTAAATTCAATTCTAAGAGATGGGTCGTTGCAATGACAGTCCATTGCAACTTAAAATGCCAATTTCAGATTAACCCAACAGCATGGAACATATTGTGATCATAGGTAACGGGATCGCAGGTATTACAACTGCCAGGCACATTCGTAAGCGAAGTGACCATCGCATCACAGTGATATCAGGTGAAACCGACCATTTTTTCTCTAGAACAGCCCTCATGTATATCTACATGGGCCACATGAAATTCGAGCATACCAAGCCCTATGAGGATTGGTTTTGGGATAAGAATCGCATAGAATTGAAAAAGGCCTGGGTGCAATCAGTAGATACAGATAACAAGCGTCTTTCCTTTTCTAATGGTGAAGAGATGGCTTATGACAAATTGGTGCTGGCCACAGGTTCAAAGCCTAATAAATTTGGCTGGCCCGGTCAAGACTTAAAAGCAGTTCAAGGATTGTACACCTACCAAGACCTGGAGTCGATGGAAGAAAACACCAAAGGCATTGAAAGGGCTGTTATTGTAGGTGGAGGCCTTATCGGTATTGAAATGGCAGAAATGTTATTGTCTAGAAATATCCCTGTCACTTTTCTAGTACGAGAAGAAAGCTTTTGGAACAATGTGTTGCCAGCAGAAGAATCTGAAATGATCAATAGGCATATCAGAGAGCATCATGTCGATTTGAGATTGGGGACAGAATTGAAAGAGATTCTTTCCGATGAGCAGGGAAGAGCTCGAGCTGTTGTCACAGGAGATGGAGTTGAAATACCCTGTCAGTTTGTTGGTTTAACTGCTGGTGTATCGCCTAATGTAGATTTTCTCAAAGAATCAGGTATTGAGATCAACCGTGGATTATTGGTTGACGAATATCTTCAGACAAGCGCTGACGGGGTGTATGCCGCAGGGGATTGCGCAGAATTCAGAAAGCCAATTGGTGAAAGAAGACCTTTGGAGCAAGTTTGGTATACCGGTCGCATGATGGGAGAAGCTTTAGCCGCTACTCTAACGGGTAGTGCTACCAAGTATCAACCGGGCCATTGGTTCAACTCTGCTAAGTTCTTTGATATTGAATATCAGACCTATGGTTGGGTGTGGGCACAGGCTAGAGAAAATGAGAATGACTTTTATTGGGAGCACCCAAGTGGAAAGATCTCATTAAGACTTAGATGGGACAAGGACACAGGAAAGCTATTAGGCGTGAATAATTTCGGATTCAGATTGCGTCATCATGCCTTTGACAAGTGGTTTGATCAGGGTAAAAGCGTTGAATATGCCTTAACCCATTTAAAGGATGCCAATTTCGATCCTGAATTTTATGAGGAACATGAGCAAGCCATCATCGATCAATTCAATCAACAAAACGGAACCAGCATTAGCCTTAAAAAGAGAAGCTGGAAAAGAATCTTAGAATTTGTCTCTTAAAGAAATCAACATGTCTACTATAGATCCAAGTTTATCAATTGCTAATCCGGAACCGAAACAAACCGATGCGATTCAGAAATTCGGCCTTGCCTTGGCAGGTCTAGGTTTGCTCACCTTGTTTTTGGCTTGGGGTAACCTTCCCATTCCTTCAACCCTAGGGCTCACCATTGCTTTAGGAGGAATACTAATTGGCACTACTATTTATTCCTATCGCTTGTACATGAAGCAACCTGAAGGGATCAAGAATAATGGAGTCATGTTTAAGAGTTTGACTAGCCGAGGAGTGATAGGTTGGACAGCAGGAGTGATTTTGACTGCTTTTTATGTCATTATCTACTTTTACCCTGAATATCTAGGATACAAAGGTGGTGCTGGAGCCAATGAGGGCTTTGTGGCCTTATTCGATCCATTGAGTATGTTTTTCAAAGGAAGACCAGCAACACAATGGTTTCTTTACGGAACACTCTACACCGTTTCTATTGTAGCCTTAGGTATTAAGTTCTTATTCAAGTACAGACATAATGCCTATCAGATCAAAAGGACTTTAGTAGTGATTGCAGCGCAGCTGTTTCTAGCTTATCTGATCCCTGAGATCTTAGCAGGTTTGAATTACAATGATGCTACCAATGCACAAGGAGACTATTTAGGCTATTACGACACTGACATCAAGAATACCTGGCCTTTAGATTATGACTACTTCTACGATTGGCATCTGGATGCCATGCAAGAAGCATCCTACCAACCAGTAGGCATTCTTTATCTGATCATAGGCATAGCTATGTTCTTAGTAGTGACGCCAGTATTGACCTATTATGTAGGTAAAAGGTGGTATTGCTCCTGGGTCTGTGGATGTGGTGGTTTAGCTGAAACAGCAGGAGACCCCTTTAGGCATTTGTCTAGTAAAAAATTAAGCGCCTGGAAACTCGAAAGATGGCTGATCCATAGTGTGATGATCTTCGTCTTTGTAATGACAGCTGCTACCATTTATGGCTACTTCTGGAACACAGGCGAAGTATTTGGTCTGAACATCTATAACAACTTCCAGAAACCCTATGGCTTCTTGATAGGTGCTACTTTCTCAGGAGTAATAGGTGTCGGCTTCTATCCGATGCTGGGTAGTAGAGTTTGGTGCCGATTTGGCTGTCCTATGGCAGGCTATATGGGTATTATCCAGAGATTTAAATCTCGATTTAGAATTACAACTAATGGTGGGCAATGTATTTCTTGCGGCAACTGTTCAACTTATTGCGAGCAAGGAATTGATGTAAGAGCCTACGCTCAAAAAGGACAAAACATCGTTAGAGCAAGTTGTGTAGGTTGTGGAATCTGTTCAGCAGTTTGCCCTAGAGGGGTTTTGAAACTCGAGAATGGACCAGAAGAAAACCGTCATGAGTTACCGCCAATCATTATCGGTAACGATTCATTTAAAATTGCAGAGTAAGGCGATATGCGTACTGCGTATTTCGATTTACGCAATACTCAGTACGCTCCTTATTTGTCCTAAGTGGTGTTTTAAATGCTCCACATAATCTTCCATAAAATACCCTAGAGTAGCCGGCTGATCTTCAGGTACGGTTTTAAAGGCGATCTGATGCAGATTGTGCGAGTCCCTTTCTTTGTTTCTAATATCCTCTTCTGTTATGAACATCAGATGAGCAATTTGAAGATTCAATTGTCTCCATGTGATCAATAGATCATGCCAGTTCTGCTGTTGATATTCTTGCACTTCTACCCAAGCGTTTTGATCATAACCCTGACCGATAAGGTCGTTGCTATGTTGGGCTCTTACAAAGCGACCATGATTGTTAGAAGCAGAGTCGATCAGGTGGCCGATGATTTCCTTAGCTGACCACTTATTGGGTGCTGGCTTGGCAGAAGCTTGGTCTTCAGGTACTACTAAAAACTCTTCAAATGCCGCGAGAGTGATCTCTTTTAGGTTATAATCTGTGTTCATGCTGCGAGTATACGGAATTCCAAAAAGAAAGCACCGACTAAATAGCCGGTGCTTAGGTCAATCAACTCAAAACAACTGTAAAAAAGGTATTATTTGATCCAGCGGAAACCTAGGTTAAAGGTTTCACCGCCTCCATCATTTCTTGAGGCAAAGAAATTGGTATAGGATAATTCAATCTCTGTGCTTGGTGTTAGTTGATATTTAATGCCAGCCCCTGCCTGCATAAACCATTGGCTTAACCCGAACTGCTCGTCAAAACCATTAGATACAGTTTCAAATCGTGGCGAGTACTGGTAAAGTCCATATAGAGATACTTTAGGGCTCGGGAAGTAACTTAGAATTCCGGTTACAGGAGTTCTAAAGAAGTCTACTTGCTCTGCTTCTTTGGCTATTCTATAGATGAAATCAACTTCTAAGAATAGTCTCCATTGATCGGAAAGCTCAGTATCAAAGAAGATCTGATTGAACCAAGTATAGCGATCATGAGCTACAAAGAACCCATCTCTGCTTTCTAAGCTGCTGCCGCCTGGAAACCAAAAAGCAGATCTCACTGACAGCTTGTTGATTTTTTTAAAAGGGGTGAACCTAATGGCTGGACCAAAAGCAGCAAAAACACTTAGGTTATTATCTCCCGATCTAAGAACAGGAGAGTAAATTGAAGAGCCATCAGAGAAGGTAGTAAACAAAAGGTCGAAGCCTAAATTGATTCTACCTGAGCGAGTAGCTCCATAGTTAAATTGGTATTGGATATTAAAGAAGCTTTGTCTGCCTTCAATGTCCACGTTATCGCCTTCTGCATTTCTGATCATTCTTTGGGTGTAGATATTATAAAAAGACTTGAGCTCTACTTGTCCTTTTCTCAGGAGAACCGAAGGCGTGAAATCCTGAAGGTTTGAAGTAGGCTCATCTTCCTTTTTTGACATTTTCTCGCTAGTGCCTTGAGCGTTTAGAGACCAGTTATAAGTGTAATAATTAGTCTTGAAATCTTCAGGGATCGCTTGAGATCTGTATTTATTCAGATACGCAATAATGTTATCTGCTTTGCCTTTGAAATCGCCAGTATACCATCTGAAAATTTCAGAAAGCCCAACCATTTTGTCAGCCTCATTTACCCGAATGAATTCAGGGTTCGATAGGGCTAATTGTGTTCTTTCTAAAATTTGTGCTTCTAGGTTTTCAGGTCTATAGGCAAACTCTGCAATGGAAGGGCAGCTAATAGCAGCACAAACCAAAACAAAGTGAAGTTTTTCGTCTCCTGTTTCTTTCAACAGGTACTCTTTTTCTAGCTTATTCAGAGTGATTTTTTCACCTGCAATATTGTGCTTTTTCATATCGAAGAAGCCACCAATATCTAATGGTGAATTAGTCGGGTAGTTCTGAACTATTCCGTTGATCACTGAGATGTTATAGGCATTGATAAAAAATGCCTTTTTCTCACTAGCTGAAAGTGTGCTAGCATTTAAACTGCCTACTTGATCTACCAGGGCATTCAACTCAGAAGGCGAATTGACAATTCCTTGATAATTGATCAGTCCTTCAGAAACATTCTTTTTGAAAAAAGCATCTGCTTGGTCCAAGAAAGAATTCAATTCTTGAGCGTTGAGAGAGATAATGCCTAGCATCATCAAACTCATCAGAATTAACTTTTTCATGATTATTGGATGAATTCGTATATGCCCTTGATCGCTAGGTCTTGTCCGAAGATGTCAACAGATCCGGCTAATTCCATTCTGTTGTCTTCGATTCCGAGTACTCTAGCTACTGACTCTAAGTCTGTGGTGACATCAAAGATGATCTCTAGATTATCAAAATCTGCTTCCCAAGTACCTGACTTGAGTCTTCTGTCATCTGCTCCCCCGCATAACACTTCACCACCATCATATTGATAGGTACCATTTGCGAAGAATGTGAAGGTATCATCTAATCTACAGGCTTGAAAGCCATCAAGGCCTTCCAATTCGAAAGTAAGCGCTTGCCATTCCCTTCCTTCATCATTAGATAGAGCCGAGTTTAACTCAGCTGCTGAATCAGGTATACCTACAGGAGAAGCAATGGCTTCTTGTGGGCCGGGAGAATCGAGTTCTACCAGGTCACAGGCTGAGAGCAGAAATACAGCTGCCAAAGCCAAACCTTTATACCAATTGTTGTTGAATGTTTTCATAGTTCTAGTTCAAGACCGCAGTGCGGCATCTGAGTCTAGAATCGGAGAAAAACAAATTGGGTTCGCTGTGAATGGTAGTTGATGATAGTTAGCTGACAGAAAGCCTTTAAGGTGAAGCTAAACTGTCAGAGAAGCGACATTGGAGTGGAGGGATTTGGCAAAAGGGTCATTCCGAACCCGCATTTAGCGGGTCGGAATAATGCATTTGATTAAAAAGTCATTGGAACTTCTATAGCAAGAACTTCAGCATAAGATCCTGCCTTTACTTTGAAGCTATCTGTCTCACTGATACCCACTGCATCTCGAGTATCTAATTTTTCACCGGCTGCTTCTACTTCGCCATTTAATACAAAGAAGTAAACACCATTACCGGGATGTTTTACTTCGTAATTCAATTCGCTGCCTGCATCCAAATTGGCCATACTAAATGTAGCGTCCTGGTTGATCCAAACAGCACTTTCGTCAGTCGGAGATACTACTGTTTGCCATTTGTTATCTCTGCCATCAGGCGTGTAAGACTTTTGCTCATAACGCGGCTCAATGTCTTTCTTTTTTGGGAAAACCCAGATCTGTAAGAATTGTACCTCTTGATCTTTGTTATGATTGTATTCAGAATGTCTAATGCCAGTTCCGGCTGACATGATCTGTACATCGCCTTGTCTTATCACCTCGTTTCTTCCTGTTGAGTCCTTGTGCTCTAGATCCCCTTCTAGGGGAATAGACACAATTTCCATATTGTCATGAGGGTGAGTGCCGAATCCCATTCCTTCGGCTACTTCGTCATCATTGAGCACTCTTAAAGCACCAAAATGCATTCTTTCAGGATTATAGTATCCAGCAAAACTGAAGGTATGACGGCTTTTTAACCAGCCATGATTAGCACTTCCTCTAGTCTCAGATTTATGTACAACAGTTTTCATTTTATGTCCTTTCTTTAATTTATATGTATATACATATAATATACATTCTTATGGATCGATAAGTTCCGCAACTGACAAAAAAAACGCATCACTTAATAAAAGGGGAACTAATGTTTTTGATGGTGGTTTAGGCATTAGTTGATTTTTCTACTTTTGTCTGAATTTTGAAGACCTTAAACGAAACGAGTATTAAAGTGATCATTCCTGCTTTCAATGAGCAAGGATCTATTGCGAAAGTTATCGCTGATATCCCACAGGGGGTTAGAGAGGTAGTAGTGAGCAATAATAATTCTACTGACCAAACCAAGATTAGAGCAGAAGAAGCTGGAGCTACAGTAGTAGATCAGCCAATACCTGGTTATGGTAATGCTTGTTTGAAAGGGATAGAATACATCAAGAATCAAGAACAACAACCGGAGATCGTGGTCTTCCTAGATGGAGATTACTCTGATTATCCAGAGCAATTAACGGAAGTCATTGATCCCATCTTAAAAGATAAGGCCGACATGGTTATCGGATCTAGGGCTCTAGGTAAACGAGCTTCTGGTTCAATGACATTTCCGCAGGTGTTTGGGAATTGGTTGGCCACCACTTTGATGCGATGGATCTATGGTGCTCATTTTACAGATTTGGGTCCTTTTAGAGCCATCAGATGGGACAGCCTTATGGCACTTGATATGCATGACAAAACCTATGGTTGGACAGTAGAAATGCAAGTAAAAGCAGCCAAACAAAAATTAAGATTCACCGAGGTGCCCGTAAACTATAAGAAACGAATCGGAGTTAGCAAGGTGTCCGGAACAATTAAAGGAACTGTGTTGGCAGGCTATAAAATTCTTTGGACTATTTTTAAATCGATCTAATGTACTGGCTAGAACTACTCATATTGACCCTTTATACTGGTGCATTGTCATTCATTTTTATATACAGTATTTCTCAACTGAATTTGGTGTATAAATACCGCAAAGCGAAGCGCAAAGGAAGAATTGCTGCGGCAGCTCAAATTCCTGAAAACTACGACTACCCACACGTTACGGTTCAGCTACCAGTTTACAATGAATTATATGTGGTAGAAAGGTTGATCGATGCCGTAGCCTCATTTGATTGGCCAAAAGATAAACTGGAGATTCAGGTCTTGGATGACTCAAACGATGAGACCATCGAATTGATCGCTCAAAAAGTAAAAGAGTGGCAAGACAAAGGCATTGATATTGAACAGGTGAGAAGACCTGAAAGAAAAGGATTCAAAGCGGGTGCATTACAGTATGGCTTAACCATCGCTAAAGGAGAGTTCATTCCTATTTTTGATGCGGATTTCGTGCCAGATCAAGACTTTTTAAAAAGAAGTATTCCTCATTTTGCCAAGGATGATAAAATAGGGGTAGTACAAACCCGTTGGGGGCATATCAATGAAGATTATTCTATTCTTACTCAGTTGCAGGCTTTCGGCTTAAACACTCATTTCTTTGTTGAGCAGAATGGTCGCTCTCAGGGTAATCACTTCCTGAATTTCAATGGAACAGCTGGTATATGGAGAAAATCGTGCATAGAAGATGCCGGAGGTTGGAAGGCTGATACGCTCACAGAAGACCTCGATTTAAGTTACAGAGCACAATTAAAAGGCTGGCAGATCTTTTACACACCAGATGTGGTGGCGCCTGCTGAGTTGCCTGCTGCCATGAGTGCGATCAAATCACAGCAATATCGCTGGACAAAAGGAGCGGCAGAGACCTCGAGGAAGCTTTTACCAAAAGTATTAAAAGCAGAATTACCGTTCGGAACCAAGTTCCATGCGACATTTCACTTATTGAATTCTGCAGTATTTATCTGCATCGTCATTACGGCAATGCTGAGCGTGCCTGTCCTCTTTATTAGAAATCTTTCTGATAGTTGGGCTTTACTCATGGACATCTCAATGATCTTTTTGATGGGTTATGTTTTTCTAGCGATCTTCTATTGGAATGGCTTTAAAGAAGAACGTCAGGGGTTCTGGAAAACCCTCAAAGAGTTCGTTCCAAAGATGTTTATGCTCCTTTCAGTTTTCTTAGGATTGAGTATGCACAATGCCATGGCCGTATTTGAAGGGCTGATCGGAAAGAAGACACCTTTTGTGAGAACTCCGAAATTCAATATCACAGATAAAAAGGGTACTTGGCATGGTAATAAGTATTTCAAAAAGCGCATCAATCCTTTGACAGCTTTAGAAGGGCTTCTAAGTATTTACTTCTTTGGTGGTTTGGCCTTGGCATTTTATTTCCAAGACTTTGCTCTCTTACCATTTCATTTGCTACTGAGTTTAGGATTCCTTTTGGTATTTTACTACTCGGTACAGCATACAAGAAATGCCTAATCAAAAGTCTTCTGTTTTATATTCCTGCTTGATTCTCATAGCCACAGTTGTGGTCTATTTAGGATATTGGGTTCCGCGCGAACAGACTATTCATTTATTGGTAGGTTTTGGTGTGGCCTTTATCTCCTTTATGGTCTTTTTGCGACAAGCAAAAAATGAGGATGTCGACCTGGGTTACTATTGGGGTATTTTATTGAGGGTTTTGCTCATTGCATCAATACCTAAACTCTCAGATGATGTCTTTCGATTCATTTGGGATGGGAGACTTCTCATCAACTTAGAAGATCCGTATAAATACCTGCCAGCCCATCATTTGGGAGCAGAGCTGACGGGCATTGACTCGGAGTTATTTGAGAAACTGAATTCAAAAGAGTACTTCTCTATCTATCCGCCTTTTAATCAAGTGTTTTTCTTTTTGGCTGCACTCTTTTCTCCAAATTCTCAGATTTGGTCGATCATTATTTTAAGAGTGATCATTCTAGTTTTCGAATTCGGAAATATGCGACTGATCAAAGATTTGCTGGCGCATTATAAATTGCCTCAAAAGTATGGACTGATCTATTGGCTCAATCCATTAGTGATCTTTGAATTGACAGGAAACCTACACTTCGAAGGGATTGTGGTATTCTTCCTTCTACTAGCTTTATTAAAGTATGAACAAGGAAAGCTTCATTCATCCGCGATCTACTTTGGGGCGTCAGTGGCTACTAAATTTATTCCACTCATTTTTCTACCTCTTTTGATAAGAAAGATAGGACTTAAGAAGGCTGTAATCTATGGCTCGATTGTTTTAGGAACCTTGGCTATTTCCTTTTTGCCATTGATCAATACGGCACATGTCTGGGCCATTTGGGAGAGTATGAGTTTGTACTTCCAGAAATTCGAATTCAATGGTAGTATTTACTATCTGGCAAGATGGTATGGCTTTGAAACCGAGGGTCACAATATCATTGCCAAGTCGGGCAAATGGATGATGTATGCCACATTTGGATTGATTATGCTTTACTCGCTTTTGGCTAAACCCAAAGGGGATTGGCCGAGGCAGATGGTTTGGGTATGGTTCTTTTATTTACTCCTTGGCACCACAGTACATCCATGGTATGTCATTCCGATGTTGGCCATGAGTGTTTTCAGTACAAAACGCTTTCCTTTGGTCTGGTCAGCCTTGATCTTTCTTACCTACATCAACTATGCTGGAGGTGAATACACAGACAGGATAGACATTGTGATCATTGAATACAGCTTAGTATTCATTGCCGTCCTATTTGATCTTTTCAGTGATCGATTGAACCGTTGGTTTTTAGGAGCGAGTAAGGCGCCTTTTTAAGATGGAGAATTTAAAATGGAACGTCATTCCCGCGAAAGCGGGAATCTGTTTGTCGTTTCTATTGTAAAGAGAGATTCCATATGTTTTTCTGTGCCAGTGAATTTGCACAGAAAAATTAGGGAAGGACGTGGCTGTAATAATCACTCCTATGATATTAGCTATTCAAGATTATTCTTCCTCAATCAATTTCTCTAAGATCTCCTGAGCAGCTTTGGCAATAACAGTACCAGGGCCAAATACAGAAGAAACGCCTGATTCATAAAGGAAATCATAGTCATTAGGAGGAATCACTCCACCGGCAATTACCATAATATCTTCTCTTCCTAATTTCTTCAATTCATTGATGAGGGCAGGAACTAATGTTTTATGCCCAGCCGCAAGACTCGAAGCTCCCACGACATGGACGTCATTCTCAGCAGCCTGCAAGGCAACTTCCTCTGGTGTTTGGAAAAGAGGTCCAATGTCCACATCAAAACCAAGGTCGGCAAAGCTAGTAGCAATCACTTTTGCACCACGGTCATGTCCATCTTGGCCCATTTTAGCTACCATGATCCTAGGTCTTCTACCATCTAATTCAGCGAACTGATCAGATAGCTCTTTTGCTATGATAAAGTCCTTGTCTTCTTTCACTTCACTCGAATATACACCAGTGATCGATCGGGTCACAGCTTTATGACGACCAAATTCTTTTTCCATCGCCATTGAGATCTCTCCTAAGCTGGCTCTTACTCTAGCTGCTTCTACTGCCAATTCAAGTAGATTGCCTTTGCCAGTTCTAGAGGCTTCAGTGATGGCATCCAACGCAGTTGTTACTGCTTCTTGATCTCTTTCTTCTCTTAGTTTAGCCAACCTTTCAAGCTGAGCTTTTCTAACTGCAGTGTTATCTACCTCCAAAAGATCAATATCAGTAGTATCGTCCGTTTGGAAGGCGTTGACACCAACAATGACATCTTTGCCTGAGTCTATTCGAGCTTGTTTTCGAGCTGCAGCTTCTTCAATTCGCATTTTAGGTAAGCCTTCTTCTATGGCTTTTGCCATTCCGCCTAGCTCTTCAATTTCCTGAATGTGGCCCCATGCTTTTTTGACCAATTGATCTGTGAGATACTCTATATAATAAGAGCCGCCCCACGGGTCGATCACATTGGTAATGCCAGTTTCTCTTTGTAGGAAGATCTGTGTATTTCGCGCAATTCTAGCTGAGAAGTCAGTCGGAAGGGCAATAGCTTCATCCAAAGCATTGGTATGCAGAGATTGAGTGTGACCTAAAGCCGCAGCCATGGCTTCAACACATGTTCTGGTGACATTATTGAAAGGATCCTGTTCCGTTAAACTCCAACCTGAAGTCTGGCTATGGGTTCTGAGGGCCATAGATTTAGGGTTCTTCGGATTGAATTGTTTCACCAATTTGGCCCATAACAACCTGCCTGCACGCATTTTGGCGATCTCCATAAAGTGGTTCATGCCTATACCCCAGAAGAAAGATAATCTAGGAGCGAAGGCATCGATATCTAAACCAGCTTCGATTCCTGTTTTGATATACTCCAAGCCATCAGCTAATGTATATGCTAGTTCAATATCTGCAGGGGCACCTGCTTCGTGCATGTGATATCCTGAAATTGAGATACTATTGAAGCGAGGCATGTTCTGCGCAGTGTATTCAAAAATATCTCCGATGATGCGCATAGATGGAGCAGGAGGGTAGATGTAAGTATTCCTTACCATAAACTCCTTGAGGATATCATTTTGAATAGTACCACTCAATAGCTTCTTGTCAACACCTTGCTCTTCCGCTGCAACGATGTAGAAGGCCATGATTGGGATCACAGCACCATTCATGGTCATCGAAACTGACATCTTATCAAGAGGGATTTCATTAAAAAGCACCTCCATATCTAGAATAGAGTCGATGGCCACACCGGCTTTGCCGACATCACCCACTACACGTGGGTGGTCAGAGTCGTAGCCTCTGTGTGTGGCCAGATCAAAGGCAACAGATAAACCTTTTTGACCAGCCGCTAAGTTTCTTCTATAAAATGCATTGGATTCTTCAGCAGTTGAAAATCCAGCATACTGCCTGATGGTCCAAGGCCTTACCGTGTACATAGAGGAGTACGGACCTCTAAGAAATGGCGGTAGGCCTGCAGCAAATCCTAAATGTTCGATCTCTTGAATTTCACCTGACTTAAAAGTGGTAGGCACTTCAATTCCTTCTGCAGTTTGCCATAGGGTAGGCGCTTCATTAGTCGCTTCTATTTCTTCAGCCTCGCCAATTAAATATTGCGTGAGTGACTCTATATAATAAGAGCCCTCAGCAGGGTCGATCGTTTTGCCTAAGTAAGACTCATCTCTAAGGATGGTTGAGATGTTTCGAGCCATACGTTCTGCTAATTCTGGCTTGTCAGGAAAAACCGAATAGAATGGTTTGACAACAATTCCATCAGCACCACCAATGATAGCAGACATGGCCTGAGTAGTGGCATGAAGTAGGTGAGAATGATTGTCTTCTAACTCCTCTGTCCAGTCGTTGGTGTACCCTATAATATCAAAGCCTTTGCCGTATTTCTCTGTAAGTAAATGCCTTAGGGCTCTGAACTTAGCGATCTCGATAAAATAGTCATCTGAAAGCTGACAAAACACGGTAAGCTGAGAGGCCTTATTTTGTGGATCAAGATTATCCACAAATTCGGTCAATTCAGTTTTGAGGTCTCCTTTAGGCTGAAAGCGGTAGCAGGCAGTTTTAAAGTCTGGAAAATCTTCTTGGTGCAGCGGAGTGTGGTTAATAAGATGCCCATGAACATCATTTCTTTCAACTCCTTGTTCTATGATATAGCTTCTATATTCCTTCGTGAAATGGCCAATATGAACCAAAGGATCTAGATTGAAAGAGACAGAGCAGTATTTGAGTTGAATGTCCTTTAATAACTTTTTAAAGTTGGGTAGTGCATGGCAATGGAAAATGACTCCTTCTGCGCCATTATTTAAAGCATGCAATGCCTTACCGTTGGCCTCAGAATCTTCCTTTACGTCTATGTACTGGAAGTTTATCCAATATCTATGACCAAATTTTTCAGGCTCTGGGTGCTGGTTTTTGAAGGCTCCCTTGAAAGTGGAAGCCTCTTCATTCGTATAAAAAGGTTGGCCTTGAATTCCCTGAGTTATCCACGATAATTCTTCTAAAGGCTTGCCTTTCAAGTCGGTGGTGATCTTCTCAGCCCACTCTTGAGAGGAGGCCTTTTTGAAGTCCTCAAATAAGTTGCTTTCCATAGGTATAGTTTACAAGCGCCAAAAATACTGTATAGAGGCTTTAATTTACCTCTTTTGACGGCTAGATTTGATGACCGGTGTCATACAATTGATCAATTTTCTACAGAGTTATCCACATTTTGGACTGTGGATAACTTCGGATAGGGTGGGGAAAACTATTTTAGCCGAACTGGGTTAATTGCCTTTTTTGTTCGTTTTATTTTTCACAAATTTGTCTCCCTTCGCTTAAATAAATAGAGCGTAATCTTTGAAATCGGGTGAATTGGAATACATGGTAAAAAGCGACATATCAGTTTGGGAAGATTGTCTTGAGTTAATCAAGACCCAAGTAGGTGAACAAAGCTTTAAAACATGGTTCGAACCGATTCAACCTCTAAACCTGAGAGAGAATGTCCTAACCATTCAGGTACCAAGCCAATTCTTTTACGAATACCTCGAAGAGCATTATGTACATCTTCTACGTCAGTGTATTCACAAAGAATTAGGACCAGAGGGTAGATTAGAATATTCAGTGATTGTAGATAGCGGAAGTTCAGACAATCAAGCGGTGTCTGTTACTCTTCCCAATACTAAACAAACGCAGAATGGCTGGGGTAAAAACCAACCGAGGATTCCGGAGGTAACCAACCCTTTCCAGATGCCTTCTTTAGATGAGAATACGCGTTATTCCAATCTCAATCCTAATTATAGTTTCGAGAATTACATTGAAGGAGATTGTAATAGACTTGCTCGCTCTGCAGGTATCGCTGTAGCTGAAAAGCCAGGTATTACTTCATTCAATCCTTTGATGATCTATGGAGGTGTTGGACTTGGAAAAACTCACTTGGTTCAAGCCATAGGAAATACCATCGGTGCTCAATCTGAAAAGAATTTCGTGCTTTATGTGTCTTCTGAGAAGTTTACTACTCAGTTCACAGATGCCATCAAGAATAATAACATCCAGAGCTTTACCAACTTCTACTTACAGGTAGATACTTTGATCATTGATGACGTTCAGTTCTTCAGTGGTAAGGAAAAGACTCAGGAAATGTTCTTCCATATTTTCAACCACTTACATCAGAATGGCAAGCAGATCATTATGAGCAGCGATAGAGCTCCTCGCGATCTGAAAGGTCTTCAAGATAGATTACTTTCAAGATTCAAGTGGGGTTTGACAGCTGATCTTCAGATGCCGGATTTTGAAACTCGTATGGCTATTATCATGCGTAAAATGCAGTCTGATGGCATTTATATTCCAGATGATGTAGTCGAATATTTGGCTTACTCTGTAGATACCAATGTAAGGGAGTTGGAGGGAGTATTGATCTCATTGATCGCTCATGCTACTTTGAATAAGACTGATATTAATCTTGAGTTGGCAAAGCAAACTCTGAAGAACATTGTACATGATATTGAGTCTGAAGTGGGCATCGACTACATTCAAAAATCTGTAGGAGAGTATTTCCAGATCTCAGTCGAAGACTTGAAAGACAAGACTCGTAAAAAAGAGATTGTTATTGCTCGTCAGGTGGCCATGTACTTATGTAAAGAGTACACTAATCATTCTCTAAAATCTATCGGATATCATTTCGGTGGGAGAGACCATTCAACAGTGATCCATGCTGTGCAGTCTGTCAGTGACATGATGGATATTGATTCTAAATTCGCTCATTCAATGGACGAATTGAAGAAGAAAATGCGCATGAAGCAGATCTAAAGATCCTTAGATTCTTTCTTTTTTCTATTACTGGTGAATTTCTCCAGTACTACTGCCATAATGATGACCAGGTAGAATTGCCCTACTAAGCCCAGTAAAATGGATGCTCTTTGCGCTATCGGGCTTACTGGCGATATGTCTCCATAGCCAATTGTGAGCAAGGTGATATAGCTGAAGTACATCATGTCATCAGCAAATCTTTCGGATGTTTCCATACCACCAATGGAACCAGGTTGAAAGAATTCGATGGTCGTAAAGATGAAAAAGCCCACAAGTCCTAAGCAGATATAGCCTCCCATCAGTGCCATCATAGCACGAGAGCTCACTTCTTTGGCGTACCAAACTTGTAAAATGAGCTGAACAGTCACTACAGAGTAAAAGAAGAAATAGATCGAAAGTTTAACCTTAGAAGCTATTTCACCACCTACACTTTCAGGATATATTCTTTCTAAAATGGAGGTAGCCAGGGCAATAAGAAATATGGCTTGGCAGACAATGAACAACTTCTTATGGTTGGCCATTAATTGTACTCCTGCCAGCACGTTGGCCAAGAAAATTATGGGCTCAATGTATTCTGAATAAATACCAAAAGGAAAGAAGAGAGAGCCAAAAAGTACTAGCAGTAGACTAAAGAAGAATATCTCATACCGATAGGTGTACACCCAGCTTTCGTGCTTTCTCATTTCCCTAAAATATCAATAATTGACTACTCGTTCATCAATTCCTCATTGAATTGATAATCGCTGTAGTGCACTTTGTAGAGTACACTGTAGAAACAAGGGATGAAAAGTAGTGTAATTAACGTACCAAAAAGTAGGCCTACCATGATAGCAATAGCCATTCCTTCCCACATATCTCCTCCACTAATATAAAGCGGAATTAGTCCGAGGACCGTTGTAAATGTAGCCAATAGGATAGGTCTAAATCTTTGGAGACATGCGACAATTACAGCGTCATGCTCTGATCTTCCATAGTCTTTTTGTTCGATCTCCATTCTATCGATCAAGACAATCGCATTATTGATCACGATACCCGCTAATGAGATCACACCTAAGAATGGCATAAAACCAAAAGGTTGATTAAAGATCAATAATCCCATCACTACTCCGATAACAGCCAGGGGAATGGTAGATACTACCATCGTCATTTTTCTAACCGAGTTGAACTGAATGATAAGTAGTAAGACAATGATGAATCCGGAGAGCGGCAAATACTTGATCACTGAACCCATGTTTTCGGCAGTGTTTTCAGCATCACCACCAAAAAGGTAAGAGTATCCCGTTGGCCAATTCGCTTGCTGTTCATCCATCCAAGGTCGAATTTCGTTGGTAATTGCGGAGGCATTTCCAGTTTCAGTCAATTCACTAGAAACCACAATTGTTCTAAAGATATCGAGCCTTTTGATCTTAGAGTATTGCCAGTCAGGAACTATCTCTGCCACTTGAATTAATGGGATATTCTTTCCTGAACTTTGGCTATACACGTTCATGGTTTCAATAGACTCTAAGCTCTGCTGTTGACTACCTGCACTTCTAAGTATGAGAGGGATGGATTTGTCATCTTCTCTATACTCACCGGTTTGGAATCCATCTAAAACGGTTTGAAGCGAAGTGGCAATGTCTTCACTCGTTACACCTGCAGATTGAGCTCTGGCTTGGTCGATCTTAATGATGAATTTCTTACTCTTTGGCCCCCAGTCGTCTTTGACGTTTTTCGTACCTGGAATACTCGAAAGCCTAATTTTAACTTGTTCTGCTAATACTGATAATTCATCTGGATCATCTCCAGTGACCTTGATTTCAATTGGCGTGCCTCCTCCGCCAGCTCCTAAGAAGGCTACCTTGATGTCAGCTTCTGGAAACTTGTTGAAACAGTAGTTGTCCAATCGGTTGATCATATCTTGATTCACCGTGAAGTCAGAGGTGTTCACAAGCAAGTGCGCATAACTAGAGTTTGCTTCATCAGGGCTATAACCTAGATCGTAAGACTCAGGTCCTTCACCAATAAATGATGACCAATCGACAATACCGGTATTTCTTTGGTCATTGACTTGTAGAGTGTCGGTCATGTATTTCTCTATGGCTTGAACTACCTCAATGGTCCTTTCAATTCGAGTTCCTTGCATCAAGTTGATGTCAACAGTGATCATGTTTCTATCACTGTCTGGGAAGAAGACAAATTCGATAATGGTAAAACCGTAAAGAGCAGCTACGAATAAAGCCACAATGATGACTAAGATGGTTCGCTTAATATTTAAAGCAAGTAAGATGAGATTCTTGTAATAGCCTTTTAACCAGTTGATGACTCTGTCGATAAAGTTGGGTTTGCTTTCTCCTTTAGGTTTAACCTTCACGAAGAGGTAGCAAAGCAAAGTGATTACTGTCAGAGCGATCAACCATGAACTCAATAAGGCAATAGAAATGACCACGAAAATAGGTCCAACAATATCGCCCATAGTTGTCTCTGCTAAATAGAAAGCAAGGAATGCAGCTGAGGTGGTCAATGTTGAAATCAGCAATGGCGTAAATAGTTCGGAACAAGCATCAATAGCCGCTTTTTTGGCCTCGATGCCATTTTCCATTTTCACCATTATGGTTTCTGCTACAACAATGGCATTGTCTACCATCATACCCAGGGCCATAATCAATGCTGCTAAGGTTACTTGGTTCAGACCCATGCCAATGGCACCCATGATCATTAGAGTCATAATGGTTACCATCGGGATCAAACTGGCGATAATTCCTCCAGTTCTTAAGCCCAAGAAAATCAGCATAACCAGCAATACAATGCTGATAGATTGAATGAGGTTGACAACGAAATCGCTGATCTTATTCTCGATATAAACATCAAGTGAGGAAATCCTTGAGAGTTCAAGTCCGATAGGTAATCTGGCTTCCCACTCTTTCATCAGGCGGTTGACATCTTCGCCCATTTCGATAATGTTAGCACCGTCCTTCAGGTTAATATGTAGAGTGATGGCCTTTTTTCCATTAACTGTTACCAGTTGCTTTGGTGGGTCTATATAGCCTCTCGATATGTTGGTAATGTCATCGAGATAGACGATCTGACTACCATCGCCCACAGGGACAAGTGTCTTTTTAATCTCTTCAAGCGAGTTGAAATTACCTGTTGGTTCTAGAATAATTCTTTCATCTTCTAGGTTGATCTCACCACCACTGCTAAGAATATTAACAGAGTTGATAACGCTCTGAAGTTTGCTTGAGCTAAGACCATATTCTTTGAGAACTGCATTGTCATATTCGATAAATACGCGCTCCTCCTGTTCTCCTCCTAATTCCACTTTCGCAGCATCTGGAAGCTTGATAAATGCGTCTTTGATGTCATCGGCATATTCTTTCATCTCTGCCTCCGAGTAGCCATCGCTTGAAAGACCGACCACGATACCATATACGTCTCCAACACCGTCATCATCTAAGAAAGGGTTAGTATTTTGAGGTAGCCCTTGTAGGGCGCTCAACTTTCTACGAAGTCGATCCCAGACTTCTTGCATATTATTGGGAGCCACTTCTTCCTTGATCTCCACGGTGACAACAGATAAGCCGGTCCTTGAAGTAGAGGTTACTTTTTTAAGCTCAGGAAGTTCTTGCGCTACCTTTTCAATTTTATCTGTCACCAATAATTCGACCCTCTCAGGAGATGCTCCAGGAAATTGCGTAATGACATTGGCCACACGAACTGTATAAGGTGGCATACTGTCTCTTGGCAGATCTTGATACAAGGTCAGGCCCAAGATCATGACAGTAGCCAAGAGCATAAAGGTGATTCGGTTTTTCTCTATGGAGAATTGAGTAAGATTCATATGCTCTTAGTTATCTGATTCTTGAAGTCTTACTTCTTGTCCATCTAATAAGGTCTGCAAGCCAGCGGCCGCTATTAATTGACCTTCGCTAAGGCCATTGTTCACCACAAAACCAGAGGAGGTGAGTTCACCCACTTGAATGGTCTGTTTTGAAACCACATTCTTGTCTGATTCTTTATTGATCAAGAATACATATTGTCCATTACTGTCTTCTCCTACGCTTGATGCTGGTATGATCAATGATTCTGTAACCAGTGCTGCAAAGTTGAAGGTAACGTTAGCAGCCATACCAGATTTTACTTGATCATCAGCGTCAGTCAAATTGATCTTAATCGGGTAAGTAGCTGTATTAGGATCTACCGCAGGAGAAACTTCAGTAACCACGCCATTGTATGAAGCCCCTTTGATTGACGGAAAGTTAATCGAGACTTCCATGCTTTCCTTCACATCATTGATCACTGATTCAGGAATCCCTAAACGAATCGTCATTTGGTCGCCCGCATTAAGGACTGCTACCATTTGACCAGGAGAAACATTCTCTTCAATTTCTGCCTCAACTGTAGAGATTATTCCGTTTTCAGGAGCGTAAATAAATCCGTAATTAATTTGTTCCTTTTGAATTTCTACACCTCTCTTGGCCGATTCGAAGCCATTTACTGCATTCTGATAGGAGTTCTTAGCGTTCTCAAAATCACTTAATGAAGAACTGCCTTTCTCATATAAAGAGCGTACCCTGTCATAATTGAGTTTAGCTGTTTTCATTTCTGACTCCATACTGTTCTGTTCAGTGATGGATCTTTCATATGCCAAGCGAGATTCAACATTGTCCAGGCGAGCGAGTAATTCACCTTTTCTTACCCTTTGGCCAATACGGATATTGAAATAGGTGATGATGCCTTGGTTTCGAAACGAAAGGTTGATCATCTTATCAGTTTCAGCTGCTCCACTAAAGGTTCTTTTTCTGACTCCAGTACTCATGCTTACTTCATGATAGATAACAGGTCTTATGACAGTTTCTTCCACTTTCTCTTCTTTACAAGCTGTGTTACCGAGGAGTAAAGTGATACCAATTAGGCAGGTAAATAATGGTTTAGTATAACGCATGGTTGAACTAGTTTCCTTGTAATAAATAGTTGGTGAATCTTTGTGTGAATGCTTCGTTCTCTTCTTCTGTGTGTGTCAAAAAGAAATAACTGATGGTTCTTTCAAGTTGCAATACACTTATCAAATAGCTGTAAACCGCAGTAGCATTAGCGATTCTTGCTTGCAGGTAATTGGTTTGTGCATCGATGAGTTGAATGAGGTTGACAGCTCCTTTTGAATAGGATTCTTGCGTCAGTTCCAGGCTTTCAAGTGCCGTGCTAGCTGAGATTTTCGAAACCTCCAGATTTGTGATCTGATTGACGATTCCTAAAATGCTGACATTCAGGTTTCTTTCAATGGCCAATTTTAGGTTTTGCTGATTCACGAAGATCTGTTCCTTCTGAATTGTGGCTGTCTGACGATTGATGTTCTGAATGTTGCTCTGGAAAATGGGCAAACTCAAATTGAGGCCAACGAAATAATTCTCATCTGGAATTACCACTCCTGGGAAAAGAGACTCAGTCCCAACACCACTACGATCTAATACATATTGATACTGCCCAGTTAAGGCAACGGAAGGGGCAAACCTACCTCCAGAAGCTCTTTTTAATGACCTTTCAGTAGCACTTAAGTTGTATTCTAATGCTTTTAATTCAGGTGCATTTTGCATCGCTTCGTTAATGAGAAAGTCTCTGAACTTATTGAGAAGGACTGGATTGTCTAGAATCTCACCGATCTGATTGTAATTGTACTTTTCAAAAATGCCTTCAGTCAGATTAACATCTTCCACATCGACCTTTCTGTCAATTGGATAGTTCAAGATCTGATTGAGGTCAAATGTGGCCTGACGTAATTCATTGACAGATTCGATCAGATCTTGGGTGTTTTGTGCTAACTGGCTTCTAAACCTTAATACATCGGGTTTACCTGATTGGCCCGCTTCGTAGTTCTGCTCTGCAATGCGCAAGTTGCTTTTGGTCAACTGCAGGTTTTGCTCATTAATGATCAGCTTAGACTTGGAGAGTAGGATGTTGAAATAGGCATTGGAGGCATCAAAAATCAGATCAAGTTGATCTGCTGAATATTGTAGTGCTTGAGCCTCATTTAAATCTTTTTGAATACGCACATTCATACTCGCATCAGGGTCATAAATCACCTGCTGCAGTTCGGCTTGTACATAAGTTTGGTATTCTGGATTCTGTCCATTTGAAATTTCGGCCACTCTTGGGTCAGTATAAATGGAAGCAAGCGAACCTGTCAGGTCAGGTAAATAATTACTTCTGGCAGATTGATAATCTTGCTGAGTTAATTCTACATCCTTAAAGCTAGACTGTAATTCAAGGTTTCTTTCTAATGTCTCATCTATCACTCTTGGCAAGTCATAAATGGTAGCTGACGAGACCTTATCTATATCTCCAACAATGGTTGTTGTGGCCATCAGCGAATACCTCAAGCTTAAGCCAATAGCATCAACCGTATTGATATTGATAGAAAGCTGACTTTCATTGTCCAAATAAAGAGGAAGGGTAGAAGCGTTTTGCCCATTGATGATGGCTTCAAGACTCAAAGCAATTCTTCTAAACAACAACTCGTCATTTTTACTGGATTGATTAGAAGCCATAAACCCTAATGCCACATCATTAGTGTGAGTGGCCGTAAATGACGGGATTTTTCTATTGATCAAAGTGTCGGCTAATCTTTTGATCTGTTGGTCATCTAGTAGAAAGCCTCCACTCATATAAAGGGCATCGAGGCTGTCCAAATTGGCAATGATGTCTCCTTCGTTTTGAAAAGGGATGATTCTAAATTTCGCTGCTTTGTCTTCAAAAGTACCTTCAATGAAATTATCAAAAGGTAAAACGTCATGAAGATTCTTTTCAACCGCGATTCCGATGTTCTGGTATTCATAGATGTCATAGAAGGTTTTAAGATCCTCCTTATAGGTCATTGTGGTGATGATGTAGGACAGATTATCGATACCACTTGATTTACGATTGACATCAAGGTTGAAAAATTCTACAGGCGCATTTCCAAAGAGAATGACTGGTTTAGGGAACGCACTTTGTTTCTGCATCAATCTGAATATTGGAATTCCAAATGCTAAAATGATGTCAGCTTCTGATTCTAAAATCGTTTGATACTGTTCTGCGGCTAAGGCTTCATTATTGTTATTAATGAGCATTAGTTCTGGAGGAAACACGACTGTGGCATCTTCACCAACCACATTTCTTATTTCGGTTTCAAGTTGACCGAGTAGTCTTTGTGCTTCAGAATTGATCTCATCACTTAGTAGGGCGATTTTGACTTCTCGTTTTTGTCCTAGAGTGCTGAAAGAGGTCAAGAATAGACAAACTATCAGCAGAATTAGTGGCCTGGTCATCAAATGGTAGGTTTAGTAGAATTCTTATGGAATAAATACGCTAAAAAATAGAACAATTAAAAGGTGCGCACTTATGAAAAGGGCAAAAAAAAGGGGGCAAAAGCCCCCATCTAACACTAATTGTCGTCTCTTATTTCACAGAGACAGATTGCATGAAATTTTTTCCTTTAGTTTCTACTTTGAAAGTGTAGGCGCCCTTCTCTAATTGAGACAGGTCAAATCTTTTCAATTCGTTACCAATCAATGATTCTGTAGCGATTTTTCTGTTTTGTGCATCGTAGATAGTTACTAGAGCGGCAGCTTCCGCTTCATCTGGAAGAATGATGTCTAGTTTCTCACCATTTTGACAGATGACAGGCTTGATGATAGTTACCTGATCGGCCAAGTTCACAAAGGCAGAATCGTTAGCTATTACAATTGGAGTAGAAGTGAAACTTCCATTGTTCTCAACTTCTAATGCATAATTACCAGAAGGTAATGTGTTGAGGTCTAATCTCTTTGCGAAATGTTGACCATTTGAACTTACTGCATTATATAAAGTTGAACCGCTTTCTGATTTTAATTGGATCTGAGTTTGAGTTTCTCCCATATCATAAGCAATCACTGCAAATGACTTAGCTCCAGATCTCTCTACTTTGACGTTTGGTTTGTCGTCATTAGCAAGGGCAAACGTTGATACCACGACCATCGCAGCTGTCAACAATACTTTATTTAAGTTTTTCATTTTGCTAATTGTTTTAATAACCAATTACACTACAAATGTAGGGGGCTGAGTTGGGCTGTACTACAACAAAATTGGCAAGTATATGTTCTATATTAACCTATAAGGGAGGTAATAATTAATATAATGATAAAATAGAATATAAATAGGTTAATTTTGTGTAAGAAATTGAATCATAATTGTCATAGTATCGTTGTCAATATTGATGTCGCAAATGAAAACTCCTTTAAAGCCTTCTTTAGAACAGATCGTTCCTTCGGTTGGTAGTTCATTCTTGGTAAGACGCTTTGCCGCTTCGTGCGAGAACAGCTTAGCCAATTGGCATTTTCATCCTGAACTTGAGTTGATCTATGTACATGGAGGATCGGGGAAAAGGCATATTGGTAAAAATGTCTCTTACTTTAATGATGGAGATCTTGTTTTGATGGGAGCCAATCTTCCTCATTATGGATTTACAGATAGACTTACAGGTAGTAGATCTGAAACTGTGGTTCAGTTTAAAGAGGACTTCCTAGGTCAGAGCTTTTTCAGTATCCCTGAAATGAATAATATCAAAAGGCTGATGGAGCTTTCTAAAAAGGGCTTGGCTTTTCATGGTAAAACTAAAGAGGAGATTGGGAAAAGGATTGAGGCTTTGGCTTGGGGTGATCATTTCGATCGATTAATCGGGTTGCTGAGCATTTTGAAAGACCTCTCTTATACAAAGGAATATGAAGTGTTAAATGCGGATGGTGTCGCGGTAGCTGTTGATGCCAAAGAGAATGACCGTATGAATGAGGTCTATAATTACATTAGAGACCACTTCAAAGAGCACATCGCATTAGAAGATATCTCGGACAAGGTGCATATGACTGTTCCTGCCTTCTGTAGGTACTTTAAAAAGATCTCTAGAAAGACCTTTACGAAGTTTGTCAATGAATATCGTATTGTTCATGCTTCGAAGTTGCTTGCAGAAACATCCATGTCAATTACTGAAGTGGCCTTTGAAAGCGGCTTCAATAATTTCTCTCACTTTAATAAGAGGTTTAAGGAGTTTACAGGAAAAAGCCCTTCTGAATACAGAAAGGCTTTCAAGAATGTCATATTAGAAGAATAGGTCTACTGAAAAGTATATGTCAGCGTTCTTTCTCTTCCTCTACTATCGATAATGTCAATGTAGATTCTACCGTAATACTTTTCTAGGTATTGAGCTACAGCACGTGGATCAGCAGCGCCTCTTCTGTTGATAGCAACAATGATATCGCCCTCATCAAGATCTAGTCTTCTCATAAAACCTTTGTCTTCATCAATTGAAGTCACTTTAACGCCAACCTTCAATCGTAAGTCTTTTAACTCACTATTGGTTAAGACTCTCATTTCTGCCCCTAAAAAGTCTGAGAAGTAGATGTCATCTGCCTTTAATGCATCCGAACCTAGAATCTCTGTGTTACCAAGCGCATTTTCTAAGGTTAAGGTGGTTTCGTACAGCTTGTCATTTCTCTCGTAAGCCAATGGTACCTGATCACCAGGTGATAACGAGCTCACTACTTCATCAAATTTAGACTTACTGTTTACTTCAATGTTGTTGATCATTCTGATCACATCACCTGATTCTATTCCTGCACGGTCACTTGCACCGTCATTTTTAACTGACTTGACAAATACTCCATTCAATGAAGAAAGAGCTTCTTGCTTAGCTAATTCTGAATTGATATCTGCTAATTCAGCTCCAGTATAAGCGATCTGAACTACTTTATATTTTTTGAGATCCTCAACAATTTTAACCACCACGTCAGAAGGAACAGCAAACCCATAACCGGCATAAGAACCTGTTCTTGAAATAATGGAAGTATTGATACCGATTAATTCACCATTGGTGTTGACCAAGGCCCCACCACTGTTTCCTGGGTTAATGGCAGCGTCAGTTTGGATATATAGCTCTATTGGGAAATTCTCTCTTACTACATTGGCATCAGAGCCAATAGCACTTACAATTCCTGCAGTTACGGTAGATGTTAGGTTGAATGGATTTCCAACTGCTAGTACCCAATCTCCCACTTTAGTGTCCGCACTTTTTCCAATATCAATCGAAGGAAGATCATTTGCGCTAATCTTTAACACCGCTATATCCATATCAGGATCAGTACCAACCAATTCAGCTTCGTAAGTTCTTTTTTCATGTTGTACCTCAATGGCGTCCGCTCCTTTGATCACATGATAGTTAGTGATGATGTAGCCATCTTTTGAATAGATAACTCCAGAACCAGATCCTATTGGCACTTCTTGGGTTGAAAAGTCTCTTCTCGAACTACTGAAAAAGTCGAGGAAAGACATGCTTCTTCTACCTCTTTGTTTATTGATGATATACACAACGCTGTGCACCGAACGCTCCGCTGCTGACCTAAAGTCTACATTGGCTATACTCCTCTCGCCAATATTCGAATTGATAGGTTCTTTGTAATTAAAGTTCCTAGTTTGGACCGTGGCTGGCACCTCTTTGATTACCTCAGTCACGGAGTTTGGGCTTAGGATCTGCTGAAATACAAACGCACCAGCTATTCCACCCAAAAATGCTAATACCAATATCTTTAAGCTGTTCTTCATCTTTACCTTCATCGTATTTGATTCAACAAGATTTTCTTCCACAAACAAACATACGGTTAGGCTTTAACCAGAGTTGGTCTTTGCTGTTAATTAAAGTTAATGTCAAACCAATCAGGTGAAAACTGGTTAAATAGGACGTGAATGATTAAGGGTAAATTGCCTTTGATGAATCAAGTTTGCGACCGACTCAAAAAGGTCTAAATTTGCAGCGCTTCTAACATTTCAATTATCTGATTTTAATCCAATACTTTGAGTAAAAAGAAAATCGCCATACTAGGTTCAACTGGTTCTATTGGTACCCAGGCCCTCGAGGTAATTGAAGGAAATCCAGATTATTTTGTTGCAGAGGTTTTAACAGCTCAAAACAGTAGTCAACTGCTCATAGAACAGGCTAAGAAGTTTAAGCCCAATGTGGTAGTCATCGGTAACGAGGACTTATATGATCAGGTATTTGAAGCTCTTGATCCAATAGATATTAAAGTCTATGCCGGTGAAAGTGCCTTAGCCTCTGTTGTGCAAATGGATGAGGTAGATTTAGTATTAACTGCATTAGTAGGATATGCTGGTCTTAAACCGACAATCAAGGCTATTGAAAGTGGCAAGAATATAGCCTTAGCCAATAAAGAAACTTTAGTGGTTGCTGGTGAATTGATCACCCAATTGGCGGAAGAGAAAGGAGTTAATATTTACCCTGTCGATTCTGAGCACTCGGCCATATTTCAATGCTTGGTCGGAGAATTTCATAACCCAATTGAGAAGATCATTTTAACAGCGTCAGGTGGTCCATTTAGAGGAAAGACTCGAGATGAATTGCTACATGTGACCAAGGCTCAAGCTTTGAAGCACCCCAATTGGGACATGGGGGCAAAGATCACGATCGATTCAGCAAGTCTGATGAATAAGGGATTGGAGGTAATAGAAGCCAAATGGTTATTCGGCCTCAAGAAGGAGCAGATTGAGGTGATCGTACATCCGCAATCAATTATCCATTCTATTGTGCAATTCGAAGATGGAAGTATGAAAGCGCAGATGGGATTGCCAGATATGAAATTGCCGATCCAATTTGCGATGACCTATCCTGAAAGATTCAAAACGGACTTTCCTAGATTCGATTTTTTAAACTACCCAAATCTCACCTTTGAACAACCAGACAAAGATACATTCCATAATTTATCATTGGCTTTTGAAGCCATGGATAGAGGAGGGAATATGCCATGTGTGTTAAATGCTGCCAATGAAATTGCAGTAGCCAAGTTTCTAAAAGATGAGATAGGATTTTTAGAAATGTCAGACCTAGTGGCAGATAGTATGAATAAAATATCCTTTATTGAGCATCCTTCGTATGAGGACTATGTTCAAACGGACTTTGAAACAAGAGAATTAGCAAAAGCTTTTAATAATTAATGGAAACCTTAGTACAAGTTGCTCAGCTTCTGCTGGCACTTTCGATTTTAGTGGGAATACATGAGGCGGGTCATATGATCACTGCCAAAATGTTTGGAATGAAGGTAGAAAAGTTCTTTATCGGTTTCCCGCCAACATTATTTTCATTCAAAAAAGGAGAAACTGAATATGGTTTAGGTGCCATTCCTTTAGGAGGATTTGTCAAGATCACTGGAATGATTGACGAATCAATGGATACAGAAGCCATGAAACAGCCTCCTCAACCTTGGGAATTTAGATCTAAGCCTGCTTGGCAACGACTCATCGTCATGCTGGGTGGAATCATTGTCAATGTGATCGCTGGGGTAATCGCAATGATCATCTTGACGTATAATACAGGAGATGAATACTTTTCAAGTGAATTAACTAAAGTAGATGGCATCCAGTCATTCGAATATGGAGACAAATTCGGATTTCAAACAGGTGATAGAATTTTAAATATCAGTGGACAGGATTATCAAAGAGTAAATGACCTGACTAGCCCTGAGCTGTTTTTGGATTCTGATGCCTACTATACGGTGTTAAGAGATGGTCAGGAATTGAAAATTGAATTACCTGATGATGCACTTGATATTCTCTCTAAAGACAAAGGATTTAGGATGAATTTCGTTTATCCGCGAATTCCGTTTGCAGTAGCTTATCCTGATGATCCTGAGTATCAAGCTCAATCAAATGCGAAAAACGCAGGGATTCTAGTTGGAGATAAAATCGTTCAGATCGGAGATTCAAAAATTGAATTCTGGGATCAGATGAAGCCGGCTTTGGAGTCTCATGCTGGTGATGTGGTAGACGTAAAAGTAGATAGAAATGGTTCTATGCTAGACTTTGAGCTCGCAGTAAATAAGGACACTACCATTGGTGTAATGGTTGGTTCATTGCTCGAAACCACTAGAGAAGAATATTCATTTGGCGAAGCAGCATCAATAGGAACAAAAGATGCTTTCAATTTGGTGATTGTCAATGCAAGAGCTCTTGGTAAAATGTTCAGTGGCGACCTTTCTGCAAGAAGCTTAAGCGGCCCAATTGGCATTGTTGAGCTTTTCCCAAAAGCATGGGACTGGAATAGATTCTGGTACACCACGGCTTTTATTTCGATGATCTTAGCATTCATGAATTTGCTTCCTATTCCAGCTTTAGATGGAGGCCATGTGGTGTTCTTATTATATGAGATGATCTCGGGATCTGCTCCTTCAGACAAGTTTTTAGAAGGCGCTCAAAAGGTAGGTATGGTGATCCTATTAGCGCTGATGGTCTTCGTGTTTGGAAACGACATTTTGAAGCTCTTCGGTATTTAAGAAAAGCTTCTCCAATTAAGTCCTTTTCGTATGCCTGAAAATTGTAAATTCAGCTATATGAAAAGGACTTTTGTATTTCTACTGCTTTCTGTTCTAGCTATCACTGGTGTAATGGCTCAAGAAGGAGAATCACCAACTTCTGAGGATATTCTAGTAAACTATTACAACGAGGGTTTTGAGCCCTACAGAAATGGTGTTTGGTATTTGGCTATGACTATGTCATTAAAAGATCAAGACCTGGAAAACACAACGCTTGGCTTATTTGACAATGTAATAGAAGGTAACAATGCGAGTTGGGGGCTCGACCTGACAACAGGTAGATATATTTCAGATTTTTTTCTCGTTGGGCTGACAGTAGGTTATGAACAATCTACCTTTAATGGTACACTTAATGGTAATTTCAACATTCCTTTTGAGCGCGATAGTGAGTCTGAGCTTTTTACGCTAGGAGCATTTATCAGAACTTCCATTCCATTGACTAAGAATAACCGTCTGAGTTTCTACAATGATCTAGGTTTTGGTGTCAGTTTCGGTAGTTCAACCCTCGTTGAAGAGAGAGGAAATGATACCGAGACTTCAACTGCTGATCTTTTCAGATTTGGTTTCGGTATAAACCCAGGTATTACCTACTTCGCTGTGAACAATATCGCCTTTGAAGCAGGTGTTAACTTAATTGGCTATGAATACTCCAGTGAAAAGGGAGTGGATCCAGCGGGAGTGGAGTCCAGAAAGGAAAGTCATGATGTCAATTTCAGTGTAAACCTGTTAACCATCAACCTAGGGATTTCTTATTTCTTCAACACGAAGACTAATTAACGGGGTCTCGATAGATGTCGAATTCGACTCTTCGATTTGTTTTCATGTCTTCGGCAGTTTTCTCATCCTTGATCAAAGGTTTAGAACTGCCGTATCCGATAGCTTGGATTCTGTGAGGCGCAATGACAACTGTGCTATTGAGAATATAATCTCTAATGGCGTCTGCCCTTTGTTGCGACAATTTCAGGTTTAAGATACGATCACCACTAGAGTCTGTATGCCCTGAGATCACAATATTGAAGTTGGGATGGTCAATAAGAAAATCAATAACTTTTTGAAGGTCTGTGTGCATCTCTGGTAGAATGTCAGATTTGCCATTTTCGAATTCTACCGAGTTAAATTGAATTTTACTAGATACACGTTCTACAACTCCTTCGAAAGTCGTCTCTCCATCTAGAAAGAAGAATTCTTCGAGTCTAAATACGTCATCACCTTGAATGACCAAAAGATAGTTTCTCTCGTTGATCAGGTCGAATTCGAATGTTCCGTCTTCACGAGCAAATTTCGGAGCTACTTCAACTCCTTCGTCTAAGTCAATGATAGAGACTACTAAGTCTTTTGGGATTTTGCCATACACATCTTTTACATTCCCAGTAAGTCGAGTAGTTGCTAAGGGTTGACCCTCCATCGGTAGGGGAAATGAATAGAGGTTGAGACCTTTCATGCTCTCCTCTTCTGATCTAGCGTAATAGATGTACTCAGATTTTTGATCAATGCTGAAGTAAAATTCGGTGCCTTCCCCGTTTACAAGAGGTCCTATGTTGTAAGGTTCAGACCAGTTGTTTCCGCTTCCAATATGATAGGTTTTATAAATATCGTAGTCACCAAAGTTCAAGAGTTGACCATTGCTACTGAAGTAGAGAACATTGTAAAGAGGATGATAAAAAGGGCTTACTTCATTCCCTCTGGTATTGACAATTGGCCCTAGATTTTTAGGTCTTGTCCATCTACCATTTTTGTCTTTTGTAGTGAAAAAGATATCGGACATCCCGAAGCCTCCAATTCTGTCGGAAGCAAAGTATAAGGTGTCTTCACTAGCATTTAATGTTGGGTGAGAGTCCCAAGTTTCAGAATTGATCTTTTCGCCTAAGTTTTTAGCAGGTTTCCAATAAGCCGTGTCTTTCTTGATCTTAACTGTTTTGTATTCCACATCATTGGGCTTTTTATTGATGCTTCTCACCACATAAGTAGAGTCATATTCTTCTTCACCCTCGAAATACTCTGTGTAATAAAGGTCGCAATTTCCAAAACCGTCAGGAGCTCCACATCGGGTGAAATAGATGGTTTTACCATCTTTGGTCATAAAGCCAGAACCTTCTTTGAATTCACTCAATGTAGGTTCTAAAAGTTCTGCACTTCCCCATTCATTGTTTTCTAATCGGGTAATGAAAAGATCTTCCTTTTCAATTCTGTTGAGGCCATCAGTTTCAGAATTCCTTTTAGATGTAAAGAGAAGAACTGAGTCTCGCATAGCTACAACTGGGCCATAGTCCTCTTCATCCGAGTTGATCTTCGGGCCCATACTTTGTAGTACACTTTTAGGTGGAATTAGAGTATCTACTTGTCTTCTAAATTCTACGAGATCATAGTAGTAATCAATTGGGACGTAATACTCTTTTTTGTTCCGATCAAGTGAATCGTATCGAGCTAGAGCTTCGGAAATATTGACGCCTTGTCTGTGATGCTTGAGCACCATAGCATATAGGGGTTTGGCATCTTCAGGCGACCCGAAGATTTCAGTGAGTTTGGCGAGTCGCCAGATATAGTAGGTCTGATGTGCAAAGTTCAGTGTGCCAAATTTTGAGACATATTCTTTTAGCACGGGGTAGAGTTCTTCCCATTTCTCTTCTTGATCGAGTTTCTGGATCCTCCTTTCTTCCTTCTTATTGACATAAGTGGGCGACTTATTAATATTCGAGAAAGAAATAGGTGAGATTTCGATATAGACCGAATCGGATTCTAATTCGATCTTTTTTGACTTCTTTTTCTTCCAAAACTGACCTTCGGTCTGATGAAAGACTGCAAAAAATAGTGCAAGCAGTATGGTTATCCTGAACTTCAAGTCGGTTTTAGATTAGGCAAAATAGAGTTCTCGAATATGAAGTTACGCGAAAAGGGGGAGATATAAAACGAGAAAACCTGACATACCGTCATTTGGCACAAGGCTTGCAATTGTAGTAATACGCAAAATTTTTACGGTTTTGCGCCAGATTGACATTCAATTATGAAGATAGATAGACAAACCTTAGGTACCATTTTAGCAGCGGAGTTAGGTGAAGATGAAAATGGTGAGTTCATTCAAATGATTGCTCCTGAGGATGATGAAGAAGGATCGTCAGCAGACCTTCCTAGTGAATTACCTGTGCTTACCGTTCGAAATACAGTGCTATTTCCTGGTGTGCTCATTCCAATTACTATTGGCAGACAGAAGTCAGTGCGTTTGGTAAAGCAAGCGTATAAAGGCGATAAAATAATAGGTGTATTAGCTCAGAAGAACCCTGAGATAGAAGACCCAAGTATCAATGACCTTTACAACATCGGTACGGTAGCCAAAATTGTCAAAATGTTAGTGCTTCCTGATGGCAATACAACCATCATTGTTCAAGGGAAGCAACGCTTTTCAGTCAATTCTTTCTTAACAGAGACACCTTACATTAAGGCCGATGTGAATTACTTGGAAGAGAATTTCCCTAAGAAATTGAATAAAGAGGTTAAGGCCCTAGTTCAGTCTATTAGAGATGCAGCCAATCGCATCATGCAGCTGAATCCGGAGATTCCCAAAGAGGCACAAGTAGCCCTTGAAAATATTGAAAAACCAAGTTTCTTGGTTCACTTCCTTTCTTCAAATATCAATGCGGAACCGAAAGTAAAGCAAAGCCTGCTTGAGATCAATGATGGAGTAGAAAGAGCCACTCAGCTCTTACAGCATCTTTTGAAAGAAGTGCAGATGCTAGAATTGAAGCAAGAGATTCAAAGCAAAGTGCATTCGGATATCGATCAACAGCAGAGAGATTACTTCTTACGTCAGCAAATGAAAGTTTTGCAAGATGAGCTAGGAGAAGATGGCCCTGAAAGGGAGGTGGAAGCGCTACGCAAAAGAGGGGATGAGAAAAAATGGCCTAAAAAAGTCAAGGAGCATTTCAATAAAGAGCTTGACAAGATCCTTAGGATGAATCCGATGGCAGCTGAGTATCCGATCACCATGAATTACGCTGAGTTGATGGTGGAACTTCCTTGGGAAGAATATTCAGAAGACGACTTGGATCTCAAAAAGGCTCAGAAGATTCTTAACCAAGATCATTACGGTCTTGAAAAAGTAAAGGATAGGATTCTTGAGTATTTGGCGGTATTGAAACTAAAGAATGACCTGAAAGGACCAATCCTTTGTTTATATGGCCCTCCGGGTGTGGGTAAAACCTCATTGGGGCGTTCAATCGCAAAAGCACTTGGAAGACAGTATGTCAGAATGTCTTTGGGTGGTGTGCATGATGAGGCTGAGATTCG
Organism: Roseivirga sp.; assembly: GCA_965267365.1. Lineage (GTDB taxonomy): Bacteria > Bacteroidota > Bacteroidia > Cytophagales > Cyclobacteriaceae > Roseivirga. Next base: position 651,792 of record OZ253951.1, read on the forward strand.
AGGTCACAGAAAAACTTACGTAGGTGCAATGCCAGGTAAGCTGATACAAAACATTAAGAAGGCTAAAACTTCTAATCCAGTATTTGTATTAGACGAGATTGATAAGGTGAATTCAAATTTCAGAGGAGACCCATCTTCTGCATTACTAGAAGTGTTGGATCCAGAGCAGAACCATGAGTTTACGGATAACTACCTGGAGGTTGAATATGATCTTTCAAAAGTATTATTCATTGCTACAGCGAACTCATTAGATACTATCCAGCCTGCTTTAAGAGACAGAATGGAGATCATTGAAGTCTCTGGTTATACCATAGAGGAAAAAATTGAGATCGCTAAAAGGCATTTGATTCCAAAGCAGAAGAAGGAGCATGGTCTCAAAGCCAAGGATGTGACCTTTGACAAAAAGACTATTCAATTCTTGATCGAAGGCTATACGCGAGAAAGTGGAGTTAGAAGCTTGGAGAGAGTTGTAGGATCAGTAGTTAGAAGTATAGCTAAAGCCATTGCACTTGAGGAAGAGTATCCTAAGAAATTGACGACTGAATTCATTGAGAAGGTTCTTGGCGGCAAAAGATTCGACAAAGAAATCTACTCGGATAATAAGATGGCCGGTGTAGTAACTGGTTTAGCTTGGACTTCAGTTGGAGGTGAAATTCTATTTATAGAATCTAGCTTGAGTAGAGGTAAAGGGAAACTCACACTTTCTGGTCAATTAGGAGATGTGATGAAGGAGTCGGCTATGGCTGCTATCTCATTCTTGAAATCAAATGCTGAGAAGTATGGTATTGATCACAGAATCTTTGAGCAATATGATCTGCATGTGCATGTTCCTGCGGGAGCTGTTCCAAAAGATGGTCCTTCAGCAGGTATTACTATGTTAACCGCTCTTGCCTCTGTCTTTACGCAAAGAAAAGTGAAGGCAAAACTTGCCATGACAGGAGAGATCACTCTAAGAGGGAATGTGCTTCCTGTAGGAGGTATCAAGGAAAAAATATTAGCTGCGAGACGCGCAGGTATTAAAGAGATCATTCTGAGTAAGAGAAATGAGAAAGACATTCTTGAGATTGAAGAGCAGTACAGAAAAAACCTGTCATTCTACTTTGTAGAGAAGGCTGAGGAGGTTTTAGAAATAGCTCTGACCAATCAAAAAGCAAATGATGCTCTTAAGTTTGACTTAAAAGACTAGTGCTAAATATTCAAGCATAGCGTTATCTTAGTTGACATGCGCCAAACCGCCATTTATTTATTGCTGTTGATCATAGGCTTCAACAGTCATGCACAAATTGGTGGGCAGCGTGCCTTCGAATTCCTGAACATTCCAAATAATGCCAGGCTGTCTGGTCTAGGCGGAGTGAATATTACTTCAGGCTGGGATGACCCTACTCAAGTAACGAGTAATCCGGCATTGATCAACTCTGATTGGAATCAAGAATTGGCAGTGTCGTATCTAGGCTATTTCGCTGATATTTCTAACACTTCGGTTACTTATGCTACAGAAATTAAGGAAACGGGAACATGGGCCTTCAATCTATCCTATTTCAATTATGGTGAAATCGAAAGTTATGATGAACAAGGTTTTCTTCAAGGCTTGGTCAGTGTAAAGGAGTATGCTTTTTCAGCAGGTTATGCCATGCAGTTTGGAGCTTTTTCCGCTGGGGCAAATGCTAAAGTAGCCGTCTCCGACCTAGCTAGCTTTCAAGCATCTGCATTCATGTTAGATCTAGGGGGCACTTTCAAACATCCTGAAAAGGATATGACCATTGGTCTATTAGTGAAGAATTTAGGCTTTTTGATGTCTGACTATACGGATGTCAATGATAGTCAGCTCCCTTTGGATATTCAGCTAGGATTTAGTTATAAGCCACAGTTTATGCCACTACGTTTTTCAGTAGCAGCGAAGAACTTGGTCAGGGCAGATTTGGTCTATTTTGATCCGGCATCCAATTCATTGTTCGGCCAGGAGAATGAACCGGGTTTTAGCGAAGAGATTTTCAGAAGACTTGTCTTCGGAACAGAATTGATCTTCTCACCAAACTTTCAATTAAGAGTGGGCTATAACCATATGTTGAGACAAGAGTTAAAGTTGGAAGATGCAGCAGGAGGTGCTGGCTTTTCATTTGGCTTTATGTTCAAGGTGAAACGTTTTGAATTTGCTTACTCCAGGGCATTATATCATGTGGCAGGAGGTAGCAATACATTCCAGATCAACATGAATACTGGAGGATTAATTAAAAGAAAGAATAATGATTGATAAGAACTTTCTGACGCCACGTCAAATTGTGGCTGAATTAGATAAATATATCATCGGTCAGGCCGATGCCAAGAAGAATGTGGCCATTGCCTTAAGGAATAGATGGAGAAGAATGCATGTCAAAGAAGAGATGCAAAAGGAGATCGTTCCTAATAACATATTAATGATTGGTGCAACAGGTGTGGGTAAAACCGAAATTGCTAGAAGACTAGCTAAGATCGCGGATGCACCGTTTACCAAAGTAGAGGCTTCCAAGTTTACTGAAGTGGGTTATGTAGGTCGAGATGTGGAGAGCATGGTCAGAGACTTGGTTGAGCAATCAGTCAACTTGGTGAAGCATAGCCAAAAGGAGAAGGTGAAGGGTAGAGCCGAGCAGAATGTTGAAGACATCATTTTGGACGCTTTAATTCCACCAGTAAAAAATGCCCAGAGAACTACTGGATTTCAACAAGAAGAAAAGCAGGCTTCGGATATGAGCGATGCTGAGTTGAATGAAAAGACAAGAGAGCGATTCAGAGAAAAAATAAGATCTGGAGAAATCGATGATCGAAAAATTGAGATCTCTGTTCAAGCACAACAAGGCGGGCTTGGAATGGTTGGTGGAGGAATGGATGAAGCATCCATGATCAATATCCAAGAGATGATAGGTAACATGATGCCTAAAAAGACCAAGAAAAGGAAGGTTACAATTGCCGAGGCTAAAAAGCTCTTGCTTGAAGAAGAAAGTGCGAAGCTTATCGATATGGATGAGGTAAAGGAAGAGGCGATCAAGAAAGCGGAGAATACAGGAATCATTTTTATTGATGAGGTGGATAAGATTGCTGGAGGTTCTAAAAAAGGCGGAGGCGGACCTGATGTAAGTAGAGAAGGTGTGCAAAGAGACCTTTTACCAATAGTGGAAGGATCAGCGGTAAATACCAAATATGGAGTGATCAATACAGATCATATATTGTTTGTGGCTGCGGGCGCTTTCCATGTCTCGAAGCCTTCTGATCTAATTCCTGAATTGCAAGGTAGATTTCCAATTAGAGTAGAATTGAATTCACTAACCAAACAAGACTTCTATCAGATATTAAAGGAACCTAAAAACGCTTTGACCAAGCAATATGAAGCACTTATTGGTTCTGAGGAAGTATCATTGGAGTATACAGATGAAGCACTCCACGAAATTGCAGATATCGCTTTTCATGTGAATGAGGAGGTAGAGAATATTGGAGCAAGAAGACTCCATACTGTAATGAGTAAGCTTTTGAACGATATACTATTCGATATACCTGAGGAGATTCCTCCTAATGCTAAAGTTTCCGTTACCAAGGAAATGGTGAACGAGAGACTCGGAGGCTTAGTGAAGGATAGGGATTTGAGCGAGTTTATACTGTAGTATTTGGTAGAGGGATTAGGTCTTAGGCCTCTTAATACTTCTTAGATTTAGGATAATCATAGTAGATCTTTTTACCTCTAGCTGGGCCTATTTCCGACCAGGATTGAATATTTAATTCAATGGTGCAAATAGCACAAGTGGGTAGGTTCCAAAGATCAAAATCCGATAAATCATTGATCAAATCTGTTAAACCGGGGTTATGCCCGAATATGGCCAGTGATCCTATTTTATCATTTGTTTCAGAGATAATGGCTTGAATGGTTCGGCTACTCGCATGGTATAATCGATGATCTTGAAGTACCTCCGATTCTTTTACTCCAAATGCATTTGCATGGCCAAAAGCGGTTGTGAGTGCTCTATTCGCAGGTGAGGACAGAAAAAGATCGGGATTAAACGTAGTTTTTGTGAGTCTGTTAGCCATGTCAGGTAGGTCTCTTTTTCCTCTTTTATTTAGAGGGCGATCGAAATCTGAGAGCTCTGGGTAATCCCAGCTTGATTTAGCATGACGAATAATTAACAGTCTTTTCACATTCAAAACCTTGTAAGCCAAAGAGTAATAGCTACCTTTGGCACTTTATTTACTATTTATTACAATTTATTATGAAAACAGGTACCGTAAAATTCTTCAATGATGAAAAAGGTTTCGGATTTATCGTTGACGATGAAAACGGAAGCGAAGTCTTCGTGCACGTATCGGGCACAGTAGACGCTATCGAAAAAGGTGACTCAGTGTCATTTGAAATCACAGAGGGCAAAAAAGGCCCTAACGCGACAAACGTCAAGAAAATATAAGTTAAAATATTATAGATTTTTGATTACTAACCCTGACCTATGTGTCAGGGTTTTTTATTGCCTAGTAGCTGTTATTAGCTTTGGATAGCTAGTCATTCCAAAGGCTATCGGCAGTATAATAACCACCCTCTCTCTCCCAGAATTTACCATCTAGGAACCTGTAGCCCATATCCAACTTATTGATATCGCTCATTTCAGATTCGCTCAATGGAATGTCTGCAGAACCTAAATTAGCCTTGAGTCTGGCAGGATTTACCGATTTAGGGATAACCAAAGAACCTCTTCCCTCAGCCCATTTGATCAAGATCTGTGCTGGATGCACACCATGATTTTCTGCAATGGACTTGATTCTTGGAATCTCGAACATATCTGGTTCGTCAGCTCCTTTCATGCCCTCTGCTCTATCTCTTGATCCAAGTGGAGAATAGGCTGTGTAGAGAATGCCGTTGTCTTGGCAGAATTGAAATAATTCTGGTTGTGCCAATAGGGGATGAGATTCGACCTGATTCATTTCAGGGACGATTCTCGCTGTCTCCATCAACTTTTTAATTTTGGGAATATTGAAATTAGATACACCAATGTGCTTTGTTAAACCCTTGTCAACTAATGCCTCCATGGCTTTCCATGTATCTGCGATAGGGTAATCTTCGATAGGAGCAAAACCAGAAGCATCTTCAGAAAATGTAACGCCCGGTTGGTGTGCAATAGGCCAATGGATCAGATAAAGATCAAGGTAATCTAACTGAAGAGCAGATAGTGATTCTTTAATGGCTTTCTCCACATCTTCAGGGGCGTGAAATGAATTCCAGAGCTTAGAAGTCACAAAAAGTTCTTTCCTAGTAATATCTCCATCCGCAAATGCATCTTTAAAGGCATTACCTATTTCATTTTCGTTTTGGTAGATCCAAGCACAATCAATGTGTGTGTAGCCAGCTTTAATGGCTTCTCTTACCGCTTTATAGACTTCTCCTGGTTCAGATTTCCAAGTACCTAATCCAATTGCGTCTACTTTATCTCCGTTTCTAAATGTCAGTTGATTCATAGGGTTCAGATTTGATGATTGAATTTAATATTCACTGCATCCTAAACCATAATTGACTTCAATAAATTCCTTGCTATGCTCTATTTGATTATCAAGAGCACGAGAATGAAAACATTCAATCGATTGCAATTTTGAAATAATTTTTGTGCTCGTGCATTTGCTTAAAAGCTTGTTTTATTCCGCTATGAAGGCAGAAATAAGTCTATTATTTCAATTCTACGATATGGAAACGATTGCAATTTTTTTGATAAAAGTTTTGTCCGAATAAAATTTTTTTCAAAATTGGTCAACCAGTTGCTGGTAAACTAATAGCAAATCGTGAAAGAGTTATTAAAGAATTTTAGTGAAATCGTTGTTGAGAAGCCCTCAGACAAGATTATTAAACAGATCAAAGAGTTAATCTCTTCAGGTCAACTTAATCCAGGTGACAAATTACCTTCTGAGAGACAGTTAAGCGAAAGCTTTGGGGTTGGCAGAACTTATGTTCGAGATGCCATCCGTAAACTTGAGTTTTATGGAATCCTTAAAACTTTACCACAGAGTGGTACAGTTGTCGCAGGTTTTGGAATCACTGCTTTGGATGGCCTCATTACGGACGTATTAAATCTAGAGGGTCCGGACTTCCATTCTTTGGTAGAGACCAGGGTCTTATTAGAAACTAACTCAGCTCGTTTTGCTGCGGAGAGAAGAACTGAAGACGATATTGTCTCCATAAGTAATGCATTGAATGCTTACGAGAAGGCGGTTAAAGAAGGAAAACCTGCTGTTGAAGAAGATCTTCTGTTCCATCTGAGAATAACAGAGGCAAGTAAGAACTCCGTTCTGAACTCGCTGATGTTAATCGTGACCCCTGATATCTTAACCTATTTTAAAGAGAATGATGTGTGTAAGGGTAATCGCCCACTTTCTGCACTTGAAGAACATCATTTAATTCTAGAACATATCATCAATAAGGACGTGGAGCAAGCTGAGCTTACCATGAAAGAGCACTTGAGTGACATCCTTAATTTTTCAACTCAAAACTTAAATCAAAACATGAAAAGTTGACGGTATAAAATGAAAATGGATTGACTTAGTCAATCCATTAACAGCGCAGGAATTACAGATTATACTCTCGCCAAAAAGTACCCCTGTATGCTTATTCCTCACTTTCTCACAAGATAGACGATGAATGAGTGAAAATCAAATTAGCCTTTGATCCTGCAAGACCTCAAAATCATCTAAAAATCAAAAAATGAAGAAGATTAAAATCCAAACATCATGGGTATTTACCCTACTCATGATGTTCACCACGCTAATACTATACCCGCAAGACGCACAAATTGTTCGCGGTACAGTTTTAGGAGACTTGAACGAGACCCTTCCTGGAGTAACAATCCGAGTTAAAGGATCTGACGAAGGTGCCATCTCAGATGCAGATGGTAATTTCTCAGTTAACGCTACTGCGGAAGACGTACTAGTATTCTCTTTTATTGGCTATATGCCTCAAGAAGTGACTGTAGGTTCACAAACTGTTATCAATGTGACCATGCAGACTGACATTCAGCAGTTAGACGAAGTCATTGTAATTGGTTACGGTACAGAGAAAAAATCACACTTAACTGGAGCTATTTCTAAAGTGACTAATGAGAATCTTGATAAACTTCCTGTCGCTAGGGTTGATGATGCCCTTGTTGGCCAGGTTGCAGGTGTTAACATCAGTAGTACTGAAGGAGAAGCAGGTTCTGCACCAACGATCAGAATTAGAGGTACGGGATCAATAAGTGGTAGTTCTTCACCACTAATTGTAGTTGACGGCCTTGTAGTTGATGAAGACTTTTTAAGTGCCTTAGATATGAATGCCATCGAATCTTTCGAGGTTTTGAAAGATGCCGCTTCAGCAGCGATCTATGGATCAAGAGGAGCTAATGGCGTTTTACTTATTACTACTAAACAAGGATCAGCAGGAGATACTAAATTTAGTTACAACGGCTATTATGGCTTAAAAGAAGCTCGCCAAAGTGATCCTTACTATTTCTCAGTGGCCGAAACAGCAGCAGCTGAAATGGAAGCTAATGGAGAATTATCTGACCGAACACTTTACAAGCAATTGATCGGTATCGACAGAGATTGGCAAGATGTCATCTTTGATGGTGGAGCTATCCAAAGTCATTCGATCAGCGCTAGAGGCGGAAATGACAGAACAAAATTTAGTGCTACCATGAGTTACTTACATGACGAAGGCGTGCTACTTACGGATGACTTCAAAAGGTATGTACTCAACTTAAATGTGGAGACCAAAGTGAGCGATAAGTTCAAGTTTGGTGCAAGATTTTCTCCTTCATATTCTGATAGAAGAAGATTCGATGGGTCTACTCACGATATCTTAAGACAAACTCCTTGGTTGCCTTTATATCATGATGACTATACCATTCAATTTGTAGATAGAAATGCTTATCCAAATGTTCAGGTAGGCGATTACGCTTGGCAGAGACATTTTGATAATTATGATCTTTATGGAGATGGTAGTACACTAGTAGATATTAGTAATACTTCAAATGCTAATCCAGCAGCTAAGGTTCTTGAAAGAGATAGAAATGACTACAAATTCAAGGCATACGGAAGAATTTTTGCAGACTATAAGATCCTTGATGGTCTGAACTTCAGAGCAGTTTTAGCTGCAGATTATCAGAACACAAGAAGAGATCGTTGGCAAGGAGTTTTAGCTCATAGAAATGGAGCTGCAAACACTCAGTATGATGTTTCAACAATCGATAGAATTCACCTTGTAACTGAGAACTACTTCAGCTATAACAAGAAGTTCGATGAGCACGAAATTAGCGCAGTTGCTGGTTTTTCAGCTGAGCAGTGGGACACTTACGCGACAAGTGCAACAGGTACGGGCTACGATTCAGATTTACTAAGAACTATCTCAGCAGCTACGACAATTGCAGATGCAGGTTCAACTGAGTACAAAGAAACCTTTCAATCTTACTTCGCAAGAGTAAATTACTCCTATGACGATAAGTATCTTCTTTCTGCGAGTTTCAGAAGAGATGGTAGCTCAGTATTTGGGCCGAATAACAAGTACGGCAACTTCCCAGCTGTATCATTAGGTTGGAGAATTTCTGAAGAAGACTTTCTTTCTAATAGCTCAATTTTTGATGAGCTAAAGGTGAGAGCTAGTTATGGTTTTACAGGTAACAAGACCTTAAATACTGGTAATGTTCTTATTGATAATTATCCTTACCTGTCTCTATTATCTCCTAATACTGCAGTTGTAGATAATAATCTTTTGGCTTCATATAACGCGATTAACATTGCCAATCCAGATTTAAAATGGGAGCGTTCAAGAGAGATCAACCCAGGTATTGATTTCATTCTTTTTGGTGGAATTCTCTCTGGTTCAGCTGACTACTATGTACGAACCAGTGATCAATTACTCCTTAATAACCCGATTTCTACAACTACCGGTTTTGGAAATGCATTGGTTAACCTAGGTGAAGTTGAAAATAGCGGTGTTGAAGTTGAACTAAGAAGCAGAAATGTAAGAAAAGACAACTTCGAATGGTCTACCACATTACTTGTCTCTAAGAACAAGAATGAACTTAAAGAATTCGGAGAAGCTAATGGACAGATTCAAAACGTAGATTCTAAAAGAGCTGCAGAATGGATCAATTTAGTAGGTAACCCAATTTCGTCATTCTATGGCTGGGTAGTTGATCGTGATATTCCGCTTGAGTACATCAACAATCCTTACCACCCAGTTGGAGGTGAGGCTCAAGATGTTTACGTGAAGGATTTGAATGGGGATGGAATTATCGATGATGATGATAAAACCATACTTGGTAATCCTTATCCGGATTTGATCTGGAGTATGACGAATACTTTCAACTACAAGGATTTTGATCTAAGCATTTTGATCCAAGGTAGCCATGGGGCTGAAGTCAGAAATATGGGTGATCAGTACTTGTTCAACCACTTTAATAGTGCACAAGACTTTGATCCTGCTATTACACCGGACCAGCAATTCATACGTCAAAAGATCTTTACAAATGATATCATCCAAGATGCTTCTTATGTAGCTATCAGAAACATCACTTTAGGATATAATTTCCCAAGATCAATTACTGGCAAACTCAGTATGAATAGCCTGAGAATGTATGTTTCAGGTCAGAATTTATTCTACTTCACTGCTGAGGGTTATACAGGATTTAACCCAGAGTCTATCAATAATACAAGCCCTACAACATGGGGATATCAGAGAGCAGGTTCACCAATTTTTGGTACTGTATCAGTAGGTCTAAATGTTGAATTTTAAGAGAATAGAAATGAAGAATTTAATAAGACTATCGGCATTTTTCCTATTGGCTTTTATGGGTTGTCAAGACTATTTAGATCTAGCACCTACAGCAGCTGTTAGTAGTGGAAACTACTTTGAAAATGATCAGCAGTTAGAAACAGGCGTTGTTGCTATCTATGATGCGATCCAAGGAGTGAATTCAACTTCAACAAATGACAATCACTCTATTCAGTATGAATTTTACTTGACTGAAATGCGTAGCGACAATACGCGTACTAAGGCAAGTGAAGGTGAAGCTGCGCAGTTTGAAAGTTTCAATGTTCGTTCAACCAATGGTATTGTATTAGACTACTACAGAAGTATGTACAGCATCATTTACAGAGCTAATCTTGTTTTAGAAAACATTGATGTGGCTTCTGATGAAAATAGAGCACAATTCGAAGGTGAAGCTAGGTTTGCAAGAGCATATGCCTATTTCAACTTAGTTAGACTTTATGGATCTGTACCTTTGATTGACAGAGTGACTGGCCCAGAAGATACTGAGATTGCATTCACTAGGGTTCCTGAAAATGACATCTACAATTTAATTGTAGGCGACCTTCAAATAGCTGTTTCCAATCTGGAGAATGGTACAGTGAATAGAGCGTCACAAGCTGCAGCCCAAGCCACTTTAGCTAAGGTGCTTTTAACGCTAGGTTCTGACTATGTTGGGGCTCAGCAGTTATTGGAATCTATTATCAATAGCGGTCAGTTTTCTTTACAGTCTGACTTCAGAGATATCTTTTATAATGAGTCTAATAATGAGGTGATTTTTGCAGTAGGTTACATTTCAGATTTAACTAGCGATAGCCAGAATTTTTCTGCAGAGTGGTTAAATGCTGTTGGTAGAACCTCTGGTGTTAATTATGTGACTGATGAAGCACGTGAAGCACTCACTGACTTTGGTGGTGACAGAACACAATTCTCATACAGACAAGACGCTCAGCAGCCTACTCAATATCAGGTAGTGAAATATTTGCCTGATGGTGATGATGACCTAGGAATCCCAGCGACATCTAGTGATCCAACTTTAGCTGGTAACGATTGGGTGGCAATTAGATATGCAGATGTATTACTAATGCATGTTGAAGCGATCATGGCCGGTGGCAATGAAACTTCATCAGCTAGTGCTATTGCCTCATTCCAGCAAATTAGAGATAGAGCAGGATTAACAGATGCTGTAACGACTATTACCAAGCAGGATTTACTTGATGAAAGAAGAGTTGAATTGGCATTTGAAAACCAGAGATGGTTCGATTTGATCAGATTTGGTGTGGCTCGAGAAGTTCTCTCAGCATTCTCAGACGATAACAATTATCAGTTCCAAGATACTGATTTGTTACTGCCTATTCCACAGGCTGAGATCAACTTAAGTAAAGGATTATTAGAGCAGAATCCTGGTTACTAAAAAATACAATTGATATGAAAACAATGACTAAGAATATAAAAGACCTATTGAATATCATGATCCTAGTGATCATGGTATCAATAGTCTCTTCATGTGATTTTGGTTTCGAATTGCCAGAAGCAGGTTCTATTCCTGATCTGACACCACCTTCTGCAGAATTTGCTGCAGCTCAAAGTGCTGATGATTTTCTTCGATATGACTTTTCGAATTTATCTAATAGTGCAACTATGTATGAGTGGGATTTTGGAGATGGAAATACTTCTTCAGAATTAGACCCATCTAATGTCTTTCCTGCTGAAGGTTCTTACACGGTTACTTTAACTGTATCTGATAACCTTGGAGCAACGGACACTTATCAGCAAGTGATTGAGGTGATTGAGCCAGAGGCTCCACCAGCAATCATTCCTGAAATTTTAGAGGCGAGTTTTGAAGATAACAGCTTACCTGATGGAACAGGAGATGGTAGAGATTCTTGGAGAAACGATTTTGGAGGTGTAATCCAAATTACTTCGAGCCCAGTTCATGATGGTTCTCAGGCTTCAAAATACCCTTCTGCGGGTGATAGAATTGCCTATCAGGAGATGGCTGTAACGCCAAATACAGATTATAAATTGGTATACTATTATACCCTTAAAACCGATAATGCAGGTTCTGTAACTGTAACTGTATTGGGTGGAGGTATCACCGATTTATCTCAGGTGCCAGATGCTACTTTGGCTGCATTTGAAGGTACTGATCAAGCAAGTTCAAGTACTTATACAAGAGTTGAACTACCATTCAATTCAGGTGCAAATGCCACCATGGCCATTCTCATCACCAATCAAGGAGTTGAGGCAAGAGTAGATGCTTTATCAATCGAATTAGCTGAATAGATTTTGTTTAGATCATTTTTCATTTTATCGGCAGCCTTTTTCCTAAGTGTTAGTTCTTGTACGCAGGAAGAGGCAAAACCTCAAATTCCTGTCATAGAGAAAAGGTTCAGTTTACCTGAAATCGATCTTTCTAATTGGAAGGTCACTCTGCCGATATCAAGTGCAAACGGAAAACCAATAGAAGTGGAGCCTCCGGAGATTCTTGGTTATGCAACGAATGAGCAATTACTGCCATTTATGTACAACGATTCTACGGATGCTTCCTTGGTTTTTTACACCTACCCTGAAGCTTCAACTGCCAATTCTTCTTATTCAAGAACAGAATTGAGAGAGCAGATGGATCCTGGTAGTAATCATACCAACTGGACCTTTGCCCAAGGAGGAAGAATGATAGGAACACTCTCTGTCCCCGAGATTTCATCAGACAACAATGGTAATCGCCACAGAACCATGATCATGCAAATTCATGGAAGGTTGACCGATGAGCAAAGGGATTTAATTGAGGAAGACGATAACAATGCACCGCCAGTACTTAAGATTTATTGGCAAGATGGGCGCGTAAGAGTCAACACCAAAGTGCTCAAAGACTTAAATGTTTCTGATACGGAAATTCTGAAAACCACCGCATGGGAAGATGACGATGCAAGGTATTTCTCTGAGGTTGTTGGTACGGAGCAGTTTCAATTAGAGGTACTGGTTTCTGATGGCAGAATGGAAGTGACACTCAATGACAATGAAACCTTTACCTATGATGGTGAACACATTGAAAAGTGGGGTGTGTTTGAAAATTATTTTAAGGCAGGCAACTACCTACAAACCAGAGACGAAGACGCATTTGCTGTTGTCAAATATTACGACCTGCAGATCTCACACTAATACTTTCTAAAAAGAGTAAGTCAAATGTTTAGAAGAGAAAGGATACATCAATTCTTTAAAGCCATTGCGCTTATCGTTGTTCTTTGCCAACTCTCGAGTTGTGGCTCTGGTCAAAACGGTACCCTAGTTCATAACCTCGATGAGTTTGAATTAGCAGCTAAGGCAGCACAACCGGGTTCTGTCATCATCATGGCTAATGGTACTTGGAAAGATGTTGAGTTGAGATTAAAAGGCAACGGAACAGAAGATCAACCCATAATGCTAGTCGCTCAAACCCCTGGACAAGTGAACATAACTGGTCAATCCAATATCGCTTTTTCTGGTGAGTACATTGAGATTTCTGGTTTGGTGTTTAAAGATGGCTATACTCCTACAAGTGAAGTGATCTCGTTCAAAACAAGCAAAGAGGACGTGGCGAATCATTCAAGAGTTACCAATTGTGTGATTGACAACTTCACCAATCCCGAGCGATTTGATGGAGATACTTGGGTGGCTATTTACGGGAAAAATAACCGATTTGATCACAACTCTCTTATTGGAAAAGGTAATAGAGGAGTGACCTTGGCTGTGAAACTCCAAACAGAAGCTAGTAGAGAAAATAATCACATCATTGAAAATAATTACTTCGGTCCAAGACAAATTTTAGGATCGAATGGCGGAGAAACACTGAGAATTGGTACAAGCCATTATTCAAGAACATATTCAAATACCATAGTTAGAAATAACTATTTCGACCGTGTAAACGGAGAGCATGAAATTATTTCAAATAAGTCGTGCGGAAATGAATTTAGAAACAACGTATTCTTTGAAAGCCAAGGAACGCTTACCATGCGTCATGGGCACCATACGCTGGTTGAGAATAATTACTTTTTAGGAAATAGAAAACCTAATACAGGTGGTATTAGGATCATTAATGAAAACCAGACCGTAAGGAATAACTATATGGCTGGTCTTACAGGGCATAGATTCCGAGGTGCTTTAGTGATCATGAATGGGGTGCCTAATTCCCCAATCAATCGCTACAACCAGGTAGTAGATTCTTACATGGACAACAATATTGTAATTAACTCAGACTACATCCAGCTCTGTGCAGGTAGTGATGAAGAAAGGTCTGCCGTTCCAGTTGGGTCAACATTCAAGAACAACCTGATACTTTCTACCACCAATAAAGAACCTTTTACCATTTATGATGACGTGTCAGGAATTGAATTTTCTGGTAACATCTTGAATGAAGAGCTTAAAGCCCCATTCAAAAAAGGCTTCGAAAAAGTATCAATAGCACTCAGTTCAAATGAAGACGGCCTTGTAGTTCCCTCTAAAGAATTAGTAGATCGAATCGAGTTTGGCGACATCGCTTTACCGATTTCTAAAGAGGAAACTGGGTCTGATTTTTACTCCAAAGATTCTCAAATACGCTCATTCAATTCTGGCAAAGAAATAATGGTTGATGCGGGTGTTAATTCTCTTTTAAACGCAATTGAGCAATCACAGGCAGGTGATGTTTTGGTTTTGGCTAATGAAGGTGAATACCTAATGACCAAGTATGCATTCATTCATCACCCACTGTCCATAGTTACTCGGGAAGGAGCAAAAGCCATTATACGTTCTGAAAAGCAAAGCTTTTTTAAGATTGAGAACGGTGGTGCTCTTATGCTGAAGAATGTTCTGATTGATGGGGCTGAGTCTCCTGATCAAGCCGGAAACAATGTGATCAGTACAAGTAAATATTCCATGAATCAGAATTATGCTGTCGTAGTTGAAAATTGCGAGATCAGAGACCTTGATAAAAACCATTCATTTGATTTTATCAAATCCTTCAAGCACACATTTGCTGATTCAGTGAATATCATTGATTCCTATTTCAACAATGTCACAGGCGCCATTATGACAATGGATATGGAAGTCGAGGATCTTGGTATTTATAATGTCGAAAACGTTAAGATCGTCAACTCTGAGTTTGTAGAAGTACAAGGCGCAATCGCGAATATCTATAGAGGTGGAACTGATGAGAGTACCTTCGGACCCATCGTATCAGTTTCGGGTGTAAAGATTGCTAAGTCTGGAAAAGGTAGTCGAAATCAAGTTGATGCAGCTCTCAGATTCCATGGTGTTCAGAAGTTGCAAGTTGATAAAGTCGAATTTGCTGAAAGTGCAGGTATCGACCTATTCATGACAAATGGTGAACCGATCACCAGTATTTCAAATATAGAGTTTGTGAATTCAGATGGCTTGAAAACCAATGATCAACCTTATCAATCCAAAAACATAGTCAGCAAAAGACGTTGAAATACCTTTCGACCATATTGCTCCTACTTTGCACTATAAGCGTATTTGCGCAGTCACATCCTAACTTGATTCTTACAAGTTCAGGTGTGAATGACATGAGATCAAATTTAGGTCAGGTGGGGCTCTTTGATCAAAGCCTTGCTACTGCACAGTTAGAGGTAGATGCTGAAATCAATAAAGGAATTGATGTACCTCTTCCTAAGGACATGGCAGGGGGCTATACTCATGAAACTCATAAAAGAAATTTCTTCACCATGCAAAAAGCTGGTGTGCTTTTCCAGATCACAGGAGATGAAAAGTACGCTGAGTATATCAAAGCCATGTTGCTGGAATATGCCGAAGTCTTTCCAACTTTTGAAAAGCACCCAGTTGAAAGATCTTATGCTAGGGGTAAGTTTTTCTGGCAATGTTTGAATGATGCCAATTGGTTGGTATATACAAGTCAGGCCTATGATTGTATCTATGATTGGCTCGATGAAGAAACTACGTCCAAGCTTAATAAAGAACTCTTCAGACCCTATGCTGAGTACATATCAATAGAAAATCCGCAGTTTTTCAATAGAATCCATAACCATAGTACATGGGGAAATGCAGGGGTAGGAATGATTGGCCTAGTCATGGGCGATGAAGAATTAGTGAACTGGTCCCTTTATGGATTAGACCAAGTAGTACCTGGAGATATTGTTAAGGATAATGACGGTGGTTCTATTCAATTAGAGGGACAGAAAGAAGCAGGTTTTTTAGCCCAAATTGATCATGCATTTTCTCCTGATGGCTACTACACTGAAGGACCCTATTATCAGAGATATGCCATGTATCCCTTTTTGATCTTTGCTCAAGGATTGGCGAATGAAAAGCCTGACTTGGACATCCTCAATTATCGTGATGGTCTTTTGATAAAAGCGGTTGACGCCTTGATTAATCAAACCAATTCAGCTGGTGAATTTTTCCCTATCAATGATGCTCAAAAAGGAATGTCTTTGTCTTCAAGAGAATTGGTTAATGCAGTAAGCATGGCCTATTTCTATGGAGGAAATAATCCAGAACTTTTATCAATTATTGAAGCGCAAGGACGAGTGCCTCTGAATGATTCTGGGCTCTCTGCGGCCAAGGCCATTTCGGAGGGAAAAGCGAAAGATTACGAATATTCTAGTATTGAACTAACAGACGGAGCTAATGGAGATGAAGGAGCCATAGGGGTCCTTAGATCGGATGAAATTACCCTTTTAATGAAGTACGCCAAGCATGGTATGGGCCATGGCCATTTCGATAGGCTAGGGTTTATGCTTTATAATGGTGCCGATGAGGTAATACAAGATTACGGATCTGCTCGCTGGGTAAATATCGACCACAAAGATGGAGGTGGGTATTTGAAAGAAAATAATTCATGGGCCAAGCAAACAGTAGCACATAATACACTTGTAATTGATAAAGACTCTCACTTTGGCGGGAAGGTAAAAGTGGCAGACAAATCTTCAGGAACTCCCTACTACTTCTTTTCAAGCCCTGACCTTTCTGTAACAAGCGCTAAAGAATTGCATGCCTATGGAGGTGTCAGTATGCATCGAACTATGGTCTTGGTTAAAATGGAGGAGCTAGAGAATCCCTTGGCTATTGATCTGTTTTCTGTTCAAGCACCGGAAGGTTCTAGATATGATCTGCCTTTATACTATAAGGGAGAATTGATGTCTACAAATCAAGAATTAGTAATGAACAATGACCTTTCTCCAATGGGGAATGAGTCAGGTTACCAGCACTTGTGGCAAGAAGGCCAAGCAGAATTATCGGGTGATTATTTGCAGTTGACCTGGTTCAACCAAAAGAACTTCTTTACCCTGACGAGTACTGTAATGGATAAAGATCAGCTCTTACTAACGAGAATTGGAGCAAATGATCCTCATTTCAATTTAAGAAGAGATCCAGGCCTCATTCATAGAAGAGTGGGTGGTCAAACACTGTTTGCTAACCTCTACGAGACTCATGGCCGGTATTCATATTCATCCGAGATTCCTTTGAATTCATTCACTTCGATTGCCAAACTAGAAGTGCTTGAACAATCTGCTGATTACTCAATGATAAGTATCGAATTAAAAGATGGAACACAATACGTTTTAGCCATTTGCCAAAGTAATGCAGATGAGAAGGCTCAACACAAATTAAAAGTGATGAATCAGTCATTTGAGTGGAAGGGGCCGGTACTTTTTAAAAAGACTAAAGACTAAATAATGAAACGTCAGAGCGACAAATATTTAATGACTCAAGATATGGAATGGGAAGACCTCGGTGGAGGTGTTTCGAGGAAATTCTTGGGGTATGACAATCAGATTATGATGGTGAAAGTGAAGTTTGAAAAAGGGGCAATAGGTTCTCCTCATCACCACTTTCATACGCAAGCCACTTACTGCGCAGAAGGCAAATTTGAATTTGAAATTGATGGTGTAAAGCAAGTGGTTTCAGCTGGAGATGGGGTTTACATACAACCAAATCTAGTACATAGTGCGCTGTGCTTAGAGGCAGGTATTTTGATAGATGTTTTCAGTCCGGTAAGAGAAGATTTCCTTGACGGATCTGGCGTGTCTTATTTCGGAAAAAAGTAAAGAGCATAAGAACAGAGATATGAAAGTAAAAGGACTTAGGTGGTGGATTATTGGGTTAGTCTGTTTGGCTACCGTTATCAACTACATTGACCGTTCGGCTCTGGCCATTATGTGGCCCGATATCTCGGAAGAGCTCGGGATGGATAAAAATCAATATGCTCTTATCCTTAATGTTTTCCTTATAGCTTATGCAGTAGGACAATCCTTGTCAGGTAAAATGTTCGATAAGATCGGAACACGAGCTGGCTTTGTGATTTCTATCACTGTTTGGGGCTTGGCTACTGCAGTTCATGCGATGGCGCGAGGTGTTCTTAGTTTCAGCATTTTCAGAACTCTTTTAGGTTTGGGAGAAGCTGGAAACTGGCCAGGAGCTGTAAAAAGTAATGCAGAATGGTTTCCCGTTAATGAAAGAGCATTTGCACAAGGCATTTTCAATTCTGGTGCTGCCCTTGGTTCTATAGTTGCACCTCCTCTGATCGCTGTTGTTTGGGTGGCCATAGGATGGAAAATGACATTTGTGTTGTTAGGTCTCTTAGGTATTCTATGGGTGATACCATGGTTGATCATCAATAAGAAACTGCCTAAAGATCATCCATGGATCACTGAAGAAGAAAAGAATTACATCCTTTCAGGACTTGATGATAAAAAAGAAGAAAGTGATCAGCCAGGACTCAGTATGCAAAGCATTTTATCGAATCGCGAGTCATGGGCGGTTCTCGCTTCAAGATTCTTTATTGAGCCTATCTGGTGGCTATTCGTGGGATGGATGCCTATATATTTAGCTGACGTCTACGGATTCAATGTGAAGGAAATAGGATTCTTTGCTTGGGTACCATATGTAGGTGCGGCACTTGGTAGTCTTGCCGGTGGTTATTTTTCCGGTAAGCTAATGACTAATGGAGCTTCTATTGACAGGGCTCGTAAAAAGACCATTCTGACTGGCTGTGTGATCATGTTCTTCGGACTGATTGCCACTATACTATTTGGAGACACCCCAGGTAAATTTGTAGGCATTGTTTCAGCCGTTCTATTTGGCTTTCAGTTTGTGATTTCAAATATCCAAACCATTCCTAGTGACCTATTTAGTGGTAAGTCAGTTGGCTCATTAGCAGGTCTTGGAGGAACTGTTGGAATCTTCTCAGTGATCATCATGAACTTCTTAGTCCCTGTAATCACAGATAATTATTCATACACACCAATTTTTATAATGATTGCTGTATTCGTGCCGCTTGGGTACTTATCCATCAACTTTTTTGCTAAAGAAATTAAGTCTATTGCTTAGACATAAAATATTAAACCGAATTCAATGGAAAAGATATCAGAAAATAAAATCGCAATTGTTACAGGAGCAACCGGAGGTATTGGCTTCGAAGTGGCAAGAAGATTGGGAAAAGATGGCTTTACAGTTATTCTTAATGGAATAGAAGACGAAGTAGGCCTGGAAAGAGTAGATCAATTGACTAAAGAAGGAATTGCTGCTGAATATTTTGGCTTCGATGTGACTAACGAAGATGAGGTAAATACTAACATTCAAGCAATTGGAGCTAAATATGGTAGGATTGATGTACTTGTCAATAATGCTGGTGGTTTGGGTGGTAGATCTAGGTTTGAGGATATGACAACTGAATTCTATAGATCAGTCATGGCTTTAAACCTTGATTCAGTGTTCTTTACCTCGAGAGCTTCTATACCGTTTTTAAAGTATGGTGAGAATCCAACTATCATTAACTATACTTCTAATGCAGGTTGGAATGCAGGTGGTCCTGGCGCTGGTATTTATGGTACGTCAAAGGCAGGAGTTCATGCCATAACTCGAGCATTAGCTAAAGACTTAGCAGAATATGGAATTAGAGTGAATGCTGTCTCTCCGGGCACAATTGACACTCCGTTCCATGCCCAGATAAAGTCTACAAAACCAGAAGTATTTGCTTCATGGAAAAACAATATCATGTTGGGTAGATTAGGGCAGCCATGTGAAGTGGCTTCAGTAGTTTCATTTTTAGCAAGTACTGATGCGTCATTCTTGACAGCAGAAACCATCCAAGTTGGTGGAGGCCAGGCCTTAGGTATTTAATGCACTAATAACTGATATTCAACTAAAGCTTAAATTAGTTTATCAATTGGGGCTTAGGCCCCTAAACTACACCCAATGAAAATACTCACGGTCGGTGAAATTTTACTAAGGTTAACAGTTCCTGATCATCTCAGATTTACTCAAGCTGATTCTTTCCGAATGGATGTGGGAGGGTCAGAGGCAAATGTTGCTTTAACTTTATCTCAACTTGGATGGAAGGCGTCTATTCTTAGTGCATTGCCTCAAAATGATCTAGGCGATCGCATTTGTAGAGAGTTTCAGCAAGTGGAAGTTGAGACTGAACATATCGCAAGAATTGGAGAGCGAATCGGAGTATATTTTCTCGAGGAAGGGAACGCGATAAGAAGTAGTAAGATCATCTATGATCGAGCGCATTCAGCTATAAATGATCTACATCCATCTGATGTAAACTGGGAGTCAGTTTTGGATGGTGTAACTCATTTGCACTGGTCCGGAATAACTCCAGCTCTCTCACAAAATTCAGCTGACCTATGTCAAGCAGCAGTTGACAAAGCAGCAGAAAGAGGCATCAAAATTTCTTGCGACCTACATTTTAGGAAGAATTTATGGACGTATGGAAAGGAGTCAAGTGATATTATTCCATCCCTTTTAGTTAAGTCAAATATTGTTTTGGGTGATCCTAACACAATTGAGTCACTGACAGGTCTTGATATGGATTCTAAAAACTTGGGTTCAATTGAGAACGTCAATCAATTAGCCCCGGATTATAGAAAACTGATGAGCGAGTACTCTTCAATTGAGTGTGTGTCAATGTTGTTGAGAACGATTCACTCTGCTTCTCATCATTCTTTAAAAGCAATCCTAGTCTCTACCAATAATACCTTTGAATCTAGAAACATAGATATTGATTCTATCAAAGACCGAATTGGAGGAGGAGATGCCTACATGTCGGGCCTTTTGTATGGTCTTAATGCATACGAAGACAAAACTCAAAGTTTAGAATTTGCCATTGCTTTATCAGCTCTTAAACATACTATTAGGGGCGATTATTTCAGAGGAGGACTACAAGATGTTCTTCAGGTAATGGGTGCAAGTCAACACGGTAAAATCATACGATAGACAGCTTAAACTCACTCTAAGAATTTTTAATTTTTGAAAAAGAAATGACTCGCGAACAGGTACTTCCACTAATGTTTAAAACAAGAGTAATTCCCTTGTTTTATCACTCAGACGCTGAAATAGCTCAAAAGTTGGTGGCTACATGCTATGCAGGAGGTGCAAGAGTAATTGAGTTCACAAATAGGGGTGACGAGGCCCTTGAGGTTTTTAAGAACCTATCTGCTTACTGTAAAGAAAACTTTCCTGATTTAGCAATAGGTATTGGTTCAATTGCAAATGTGGATCAAGCTGAGCAATTTGTATTGAATGGTGCAGATTTTTTGGTTTCTCCTTTTATCAAAAAAGAATTAGCAGACTACGCTAATAAACTAGATATCCTTTGGGCAGGCGGTTGTGGTACTATTACGGAAATGCAGACCGCATACGAGTGGGGAGCTCCTTTAATAAAACTATTTCCTGGCAATATTTATGGGGCAGAAATGATCAAGGGGGCCAAGGCACCTTGCCCTTGGCTGAATATTATGCCTACTGGCGGAGTTAAACCTGATAAAGATAATTTGTCAGAGTGGTTTCTTGCTGGTGCATCTTGCGTAGGTATGGGTTCGCAGCTCTTTGTTAAGAAAGCGAATGGAGAGTTTGACTATGAGGCTATTGAGAAGAAGCTCTTTTTAAGCATCAAAATTGCTCAGATCTATTAGACTCAGACCACGGATTAATTAAATCCTCTCTAACAAACAAACAGCTTCGATATGAGCTGTATGCGGGAATTGGTCTACTAAACTGAATTTTTTCAGCGCGTAGCCTGACTGAGCTAATAACTCGAGATCTCTAGCTTGGGTTGCAGGATTACATGACACATAAACCATTCTATCAGCACCCAGTTCAATGATCTTCTTCATGGTTTTTGGTGCTACACCAGCTCGGGCAGGATCGAGTATGAGTGTCTCAATTTTCCCTTTGTATTGAGGATGCTCTCTAAGAAATTTACCAACGTCAGCCGCGTAGAACTTGACTCCTTCGATTCCATTTCGCTGAGCGTTTTCTTTCGCGTTTTCAATAGCTGATTCTACAATGTCTACACCAACAATCTGTGCATTTTCACTCTTCGCTGCTAGAATCTGCCCAATGGTTCCTGTTCCGCAAAATAGATCTAAGACCACTTTATTGTCTATGGTTTCTTTTTTCTCAAAAGCATAGTCGATCACCTTATTGTAGAGTTTTTCAGCAGATTTTGGATTGGTCTGGAAAAAGCTCTTCATGCTGATCTCAAAGTTGAGGCCTAATAACTCCTCAACGATCTTATCCTCACCTCGAACCAAGCTGATCTCACCTGTAGTGGCTATGGTTCTGTCTCCAGTTTCATCATTGATAGTATGTAACAAACCAGCAACTCTATCGCCAAACTGAGTATTTAAAAATTCAGCAAATTGGTTAAGGTCAAATTGATCAATCTCATCTGAGGTGGTGACTAAATTGAAAAGCAGCTGATTCGTTTTAAATGACTTTCTAACCACTATAAAACGGAAAAATCCAGTTCTTTTAGGACCATGCCAAGGTGGAAGTCCAGTCTCTTCACAATAGGCTTTGATCAGCTTGAGTTTGTTTTCAACCTCTTCATCAAAAAGACCAGAGTCTTTCTTTAGGTCATCTCCACACCACCATGTACCCCTTTTCTTGAAGCCCAAAGTGAATTCATCGACATCGGTCTTCTGCTCGTGGTCATAGCCAATGGCTGAGAAAGCATACTCCATTTTATTTCTGTAATGGAAGGTGCTAGGAGAAGTGACAAACTCATCAAATAGGTCTTCAATGTTCTCCACTTTACCAATTCTGCGGTAGAGCTCAAGCGTGCTTTGCTTTTTGTAATGATGCTGCTTCTTAATGGGCAACTTGATATAAGGTGCACCAGGTATTTCCTGGTAGGGCAAGTTCACTTCATCTTCAGCTGGCTTTACTACTTCTAGCAACTTGCTTTCGGCATAGGTTTTTTTGGCTTTTTGGATCTGAACCTTTACTGTTTGACCAGGCAGAGAGTTAGGCACAAAGACTATGAATGCCCCATGCTGATTCTCGATCTTAGCAATTCCTTTTCCTCCAAATGCATAATCGTGGACCTTTACTTCCAAGATCTCGCCTCGCTTCACAAACTTATTTCCGCCTCTTCCTTTGGTCATGCTGCAAAATTAGAATTAACAATGAACAATTAAGTATTAGGAATGAACAATGTATTGCGATTGTGAATTGACATAAGCACCAAGCACCAAGCACCAAGCACCAAGCACCAAGCACCAAGCACCAAGCACCAAGCACCAAGTTTATCTATCGAAGCTAGCGAAGGCAGGCACTGTGCAACGGATTCCATAAACATTTGAAACCCACATCACTAATCCAAAAGAATAAATGTACCTTTGCCGCTCAAATTTGCGGATATGACATTCAGAGAGGCATTTTTTATCATTGACAAGAATCGCATCAGCACGAAGAGCGATATTTTTTCTGGCCTGACAGTGGCATTGGCCCTTGTTCCCGAGGCAGTTGCTTTTGCATTTGTGGCAGGTATTTCGCCAATTGTTGGTCTTTATGGTGCCTTTATGATGGGTTTGATCACCTCGATCTTTGGAGGAAGACCAGGTATGATCTCTGGTGCCACTGGTGCTTTGGCAGTGGTAATGGTGCACTTGGTGGCTGAGGCAGAAGCCATGGGCGCTGGTCAAGGCTTGCAATACCTCTTTGCCACATTGATTCTGACAGGGATCATTCAAATGTCTGCAGGCTTTTTAAAGCTTGGTAAGTTTATCCGTTTAGTACCGCATCCGGTAATGATGGGCTTCGTGAACGGGTTGGCCATTGTGATCTTTATGTCACAGTTGGGTATGTTCAAGGAAGCTGGAGAATGGTTAACAGGAATGCCACTTTACACTATGCTTGGTTTAACCTTATTGACCATGGCGATCATGGTGTTTTTACCGCGGTTGAATAAAGGAATTCCGGCAGCCCTTGTTGCCATATTGGTGGTTTCAGGGATTGTGATCTTTGGCGGAATTGAAACTGCGACTGTAAAATCGTTCATCCAATCGGGTGGAGGAGAAGGCATCAAAGCTGGTTTACCAACCTTTAATGTGCCTTTGATCTCATTGAATTGGGATACGTTTATGTTCATTCTTCCTTATGCAGGTATCTTGGCTGCCATTGGTTTGATTGAGTCATTGATGACATTGAACTTATTGGATGAGCTAACAGAAACGCACGGAAGTGGCAATAGAGAAGCGGTTGCTCAGGGCTTTGCCAACATGGTCAATGGCTTCTTCGGTGGAATGGGAGGATGTGCCATGATCGGTCAATCCATCATCAATATTAAGTCTGGCGGTAGAGGTAGATTATCAGGTATTGTAGCTGCAGTAGCCCTATTGATGTTTATTCTTTTCGCTTCCGAGTACATTGAAATGATCCCGATTGCCGCTTTGGTAGGGGTGATGTTCATGGTAGTAATAGGAACTTTTGCTTGGTCAACTTTTAAGATCGTCAACAAGGTGCCGGTGGCTGATGTGATCGTCATCTTGATCGTAACTGTATTAACGGTGATCTTCGATTTGGCTATTGCTGTTTTCGCTGGGGTAATTGTTTCAGCCTTGGTATTTGCATGGCAAAATGCCCTAAGAATTCGTGCGAGAAAGCATATCGATGAGCATGGAATTAAGCACTATGAAATTTACGGGCCCTTATTCTTTGGCTCTGTGAGCTTATTCAATTCTAAGTTTGATGTGAAAGAAGATCCAGACGAGGTGATAATCGATTTCAAAGAATCGAGAATAGCGGATCAGTCTGCCATTGAAGCAATCAATAAATTGGCTGAGCGTTACGACAAGGCTGGTAAAACCATCCACTTGCGTCACTTAAGCAAGGACTGTACTTCGCTGATCAAGAAAGCAGAGAAGATCTGTGATGTGAATGTATTGGAAGATCCAGATTACTTTGTTGCTGTAGATAATTATAAGCAATACAAATCCAACCTCAAGGTAGGTTAAGCATTTCTTCTATATTTGACCGAAAATTGATGCTATGAAAGATCAAGTGGTCATTGTTACGGGTGGTTCTTCCGGTATTGGAAAAGCATTGGCAGTTTCATTTGCGAAAAGAGGTGCCAAGGTGGTGATCACAGGTCGTAATGAAGACCGTTTGAATGAGGTGGCAGCAGAGCTAGATGCTCTAAACGCTCCTAATCTTTGTCTGAAATTAGATGTTGCTGCTGAGGCAGATAACAAGCTTTTAGTTGATGAGACCATAAAAGCATTTGGTCAGATCAATATCCTAATCAATAATGCAGGCATTAGCATGCGAGCTCTTTTCGAAGAGATCGAGATGGATGTTTTCAAAAAGGTAATGGAGATCAATTTTTATGGTACGCTTTATGCCACCAAATATGCCCTGCCACATATCCTTAAAACCAAAGGGTCAATTGTAGGTGTTTCATCCATCAATGGTTATAGAGGTACACCAGCAAGAACTGCTTACACGGCTTCGAAATATGCGATGAACGGCTTCTTTGAATCACTAAGAACAGAGGTGATGCACAGAGGTGTTCATGTTCTAGTCGCCTGCCCAGGCTTCACAGGAACCAATATCCGCAACGCTGCTCTCACAGCAGACGGTACTTCTCAGGGTGATTCGCCAAGAGATGAAGGTAAAATGATGACAGCCGAAGAAGTAGCAGAAGGCATCATCAAGGCAATCAAAAGACGTAAAAGAGATATTGTATTTACTGCTCAAGGCAAACTAGCAGTGTTCTTGAATAAGGTCATTCCCGGTAGAATGGATAAGATCGTATTCAATGTTTTCGCCAAAGAACCAGATTCACCGTTTGGGAAATAGTTATTAGTTATCAGCTAATCAGAAATCGGGAGAGCTGTTTTCTGTTTTCTGATGCACTCACAACAATTTGCTATCTTGATCAATAGATTAACAATTCACCCTTAACTAATAACTACTGATCCAAAGTGAAGGAGATCCTTCAGGCATATCTCAAGCGTTTAACCAACCTTTCAGGTAATAATAGATCTTTATTGCTGCATCGATTGATCAGTGATCAATTCATTGACCTAAATGAACTGGGCTATATCGATGGGAATCCTGCTTGGCGGATCATGGATGAGGTGATCACACAAAAGTCAATTATTAAACTCGCACCTCTTTCAGATCCAAGAGATCCCAACTCCAATAAAAAGGCTACTCGTCTTAAGCGATTGGCAAAGAGAGAGGAATTCATCTTTCAAGAATCAGGCGCTAAAGATCTATACATTGGTTGGCCATTCGTTACAGGGAAGTTCAATGATGATACTATCGTTAGGGCTCCCCTTTGCTTCTTTCCTGTCTCGCTTGAGATCGATAAGAATCATTGGGTATTGAAACCGAAAGAAGAAGTGAATGTCAGTTTCAATAAATCCTTATTACTGGCATTTACGCATTTCAATCAAGTTGAAATTCCTGAGGAGCTTGTGGAATTCACCTTTGATGATTTTGAAAAGGATAGTACTGGTTTCAGGAACTTGCTATATGAAACACTGAGTGAGTCAGCAGTGCAGCTTCGATTCTCACGCTCGTTTTATGCAGACGAGTTATTTGAATTCAAACCAAGTAATAGAAAACAACTTGAGGAGGAATATGAGACTGGCCAGTTAGAGGTAGCTATGGAGGCTGTTTTGGGGATCTTCCCTCAGGCAGATTCTTATCTGGTTCCCGATTATGATCAAATGCTGGAAGAAGATCGTTGGGAAGACCTTGATGCATTTTTTACCGATAAAAGTCTCAATGCCCAGACATCTGAAGGTGCGGTAGATTTGAGTCATTACTTCTTAACCATGGTTAAAGAAGAAGAGTCCTACACGCCTTTGGCTATTGATGCTCATCAAGAGAATGCCTTGAATGCAGTAAAACGTGGAAATTCAGTAGTTGTGCAAGGCCCACCTGGAACGGGTAAATCTCAATTGATCGGAAATCTGGTTTGTGATTTTATAGCCAGAGGTAAGAAGGTGTTAGTGGTTAGTCAAAAAAGAGCAGCACTCGATGTGGTGTATGAAAGGCTTAAAGCCATTGAACTTCAAGATTTTTTAGCACTTGTTCACGACTTTAAATCAGATAGAGCAGAAGTCTATCAAAAACTGGCCAAGCAGATTGACAGATTACAAGACTTTAGTAGAAGTAATGCCAATCTGGATGCTATTCAGCTAGATAGAACATTTAAAAAGGCCAGCCACGCTATTGAAGAAGCTGTAGAGGAGTTGGATGAATATAAAGAAGCGTTATTCAGTGAGAAGGAATGTGGATTGTCTGTAAAAGAACTGTATTTGACCTCTGATCCTGAAAGGGAAGATACGCTCAATCTAACTCAAGAATACCTGCGCTTTCATTTCAATGAGCTTGAAGAGTTCATCAAGAAACTCAACCTCTATATTGATTATGCTAAGCAGTTAGATGATGAGAAACACCCTTGGGCCGAAAGAATCAGTTTCGAATCATTTAGTTTAAAAGACCTCAATCAGATCACACAGGTCTTGGATGAGATACCTGAAGAAGCAAATAAGCTGGTTCAAGGATTACAAGAGATCGTTGGGCAAGAGGTTTCATACGATGACGCTAGAACCATCTCTGAGAATCTGGATAAGCTAAAAGAGTTTAATGCTTTTCTTAAGAATAAGGAGATCTATGCGCTATTCAAACCCATGCTTCCATTTCCCAATCAAGAAACGGAATTACTTTGGTTGAGTAATAGTAGAAACTTGATCAACGCTTGTTTTGAAGGAGAGGGAGTTGAGCAGCATGTGTCTGCTAACGAAATAGGAGAGATCCAAGTCATTCTAAAGCAACGATTAGACGCTAAGTCTACCTTTTGGAATTCTATTAAATGGAATTTTTCGAAGGAGAAGACTCGCTTAGCGAGGGTCCTAGTGGCAAATCAACTGAGGGATGATAAAGAGGGGTTAAGAAAACTTACCGAACGAATTGACAATCGCTTAAATGTCAAACACCAATTGACCAAGTTGAGAGGGGTTGGCTGGATCACGGATACTCCGCGCTCAATTGATAAGCAGGTATTGAATGATTGGATGGATCAGCTGGGGATGGCCATTGAAGCAAAACTAAGATTCACCTCTTTTGCCAATTTTACCGAGTACTTCAATTTGAATCAGCTTACTGCAAAAGAACTTAGAGCAAAGGTCAATGAAATACATAACCTTTTGGAGGGCTTACCTAAAAAGAGGGCTTCATGGAATAAATATGTTCTTCCGAGGCAGATTGATCTGATGTTAGCCAATGAAGAGTACAGAAAGGCCCTGAAAAGAAGCATTAAGAAAGATTTTGATGTGCTTTGCGAGCTCGATCAGATCAAAGCTGATTGCTGCGATGAGGAAAAAACTGTTCTGAAGAAATTGGATGACTCTATGAATCTTCCGAAAAAGGAGATCATTGCCCTTTTCGATAACAGTATCCGATTGGCTTGGATCGATCATATAGAGAGTAAGTATCCAATCTTACGAACAGTATCAACTCTCAAGTTTGACAGCTTAGTCACTGATCTACAAGAGGCAATTTCAGCTAAACAAGAAGCAAGTCAGCAGATTCTACTACAAAGAGTTCGAGAGACCACCTATGAAGATATTGAATTCAACCGCCTAAATAATCGGGTGACTTATCGTGACTTGGAGCATCAAGTGAATAAGAAAAGACAGGTCTGGCCATTGAGAAGAGCACTTTCCAATTTCGGAGAGGAGGTATTTAAACTGCTTCCTTGTTGGCTAGCATCTCCTGAAACAGTGTCGACTCTATTTCCTCTTGAAACGATATTTGATTTGGTCATTTTTGATGAGGCAAGTCAGTGTTTTGCCGAGAAAGGGTTACCAGCTATTTATAGAGGAAGGCAGGTGGTAATAGCTGGTGATGAGCAGCAATTGCAGCCATTTGATCTATATAGAGTCAGATGGGATGACGAAGCTGAGGAAAATGCGCTAGAAGTAGATTCCTTGTTGGCATTGGCACAGCAGCACCTGATGCAAGTCAAGTTAAAAGGGCATTACAGAAGCCAATCTATCGATTTGATCAATTTCTCGAATCAGCATTTTTACTCTGGGAAACTGCGCATGTTGCCTTCCTTTGAGAGGGTTAATCAAAACGAACCTGGTATTTCTTATGAGAAAGTAGATGGTGTTTGGGAAGATCAATCAAATCAGGCAGAGGCTGAAAAGGTACTTCAAATTATCGAGGCCGAGCTTAGATCCAAAAACGATCTGAGTATTGGAGTAGTCACTTTCAATGCGAAGCAACAACTGTTGATCTCCGATCTTTTAGATGAGCATCTTAAAAGCTGGCCAGAAGATTTATTTGTCAAGAATATTGAGAATGTACAGGGTGATGAACGTGATTTGATCATCTTTTCTATTGGTTATGCACCTGATGCCAAGGGGAAATTGAATGTGCAATTCGGTTCATTAAATCAGGCTGGTGGAGAGAATAGGTTAAATGTGGCAGTCTCTCGAGCTAGGCAAAAAGTAATTGTAGTTACCTCGATAAACCCAGAAGATCTCAAAGTAGATCAAACCAAGAATAAAGGCCCAAAGCAACTTAAGGACTACCTGGACTACGCCAAGAGAGTATCAGAGAAGGACATGATCTTTTCTCTAGACGATGATCAGTCTCATGGGCAAGAGTGGTATTTGAAAAGGAAAATGCAAAGTTGGGAGAAGGAGATGCCGATCAAATTCAACGATCAATCAGTTTATGCTGACCTTATACTTCAAAGAAGAGGTAAATACGTTGCTGCATTGACCACTGACGATGATCGTTTCTATCAGTCCGTATCTAATAAAGAGATGTTTGCTTATGATCCGGCCATTTTCGAATCAAAAGGATGGCCATATCGAATGATGCATTCGAGAAGGTTCTGGATGCAAAAAGAACAAATGAAGGAGCGACTCAATCAGTTTGTTGAGAGTCACTTAGATTAATTTTCTGGATCCTTGACCCTAACGCCTACAGATAAAATTCCAATGAGCTCCTCTACTCTCATGTATTGGGCAAGCCTCATTTCATAAGGGCCATCATAGGGTAAATCCAAAGTGCCAAACGCTGGTATAGTCAATTGATAAATGCTATTTCCTTTACCCATTGGCTTGCCTGAAGTGGGGTCATATAGATCAATACTGAGTAGTTCTTCTTTCAATGAATTGCCAGTGCTATCTAAAAGCTCAGCTCTGAGATATAAGTTGTAAAAAGGATAATCTAGATTGCTTCGAACCTTCACTTCAAATTCTTGCGGTTGGGCTTCAGACTCAAAAACAAAACTTATTTGGTCATCCATGTGCCATCCAGCATCCTCGAAGTTGTGGTCGTCTTCAAAGGTTGAATCCAGGTTACAGCCAGTAATGCAAAAAACGACTAACAGTGAGAAAAGAATCGTTCTAATCTTCATTCTTCTTTTTATTCCTCTTGAAACGATTTTTTCTGTTTCTATTGTTGGGCTTTTTATTCCCGCCTTCATTATTGCTAGGCTGATTTGAAGCTTGCTGCTTTTTTTTGTTTTGAGGCTGACCTTGTTTGTTCTCTTGCTTGCCTCTATTGCGTTGGTTTCGGGCTTTATTCTGACGCTTCTTCCTATTGTCTTTCTTTTTGAATCTAGCATCCATTCTCTCCAGATCACTATTGATCTTAGTGTCTTTGAGATCTAGTTCAATTTCGTTCAGGGTTAAGCTTTCAGGTGATTTACCATTCTTGTTCATCTCTAAAATTTCAGCTGCTCTTTCAGTTGAAATAGGATGCCAAGTGTTTTCATCTCTGTAGCTGAACCACATCAGTTTTCTAAAAATGTCGGTTTTCTCTAAGCGAACATCTCCCTTTTTGGTTTTTAAGTACTTGACTTCAGGAATATCTTCGAGAGCGTCCATATAAGTTTCTAGCTCATAATTCAGGCAACATTTGAGTCTACCGCATTGACCAGAAAGCTTGGAAGGATTCAAACTGAGATTTTGGTACCTGGCAGCAGAGGTGGATACACTCTTGAATTCTGTTAACCAAGTGGAGCAACATAATTCTCTACCACAGGAGCCTATACCACCCAATCTTCCGGCCTCCTGTCTCAAGCTGATCTGGCGCATCTCGACTCTGATCTTAAATTCGGAAGCCAAGACTTTGATCAACTCTCTAAAATCGACTCGTTCGTCAGCAGAATAGTAAAATGTCGCTTTTGTATTGTCTGCCTGAAACTCAATGTCAGTGAGCTTCATTTTGAGCTTTTGCTCAAGGATAATGTTTCTTGTTCTATAAAGTGCTGGGTTCTCTCTTTTGCGAACTTGCTCGAATTTCTCTAGATCTTTGATAGTGGCTTTACGATAGATCTGTCTGATCTTATCGTCATTCTCAACATTCTTCTTTTTCATTTGAAGACGAACCAATTCTCCCATGAGAGATACATGTCCTAGGTGATGTCCTCCTTGAACATCGACTACGATAGCCTCTCCAGTGACAATGTCTAATTGATTCGTATTGCGATAGAATTCTTTGCGCCCGTTCTTGAATCGAACTTCCACAATATCAAACATGTCCTGTTTAGGAATATCCATGTTCGATAGCCAATCGAATGTATTGAGTTTATTACAGCCGCCTGTTGCGCAACCTCCGTTGTTATTGCAACCTGCGGTGACACCATTGGCGTCTACACCACAGCTACTACAACTCATGATCTATAGATGAGCCCTCTATTGGGCGATTTTTAGTTATTAATGAGTCTCAGAATGTCCTGGCCAATATCTCTTCTGTGATATTCGTCCTTCCATTTGATCTGAGAAACCCCATTATACGCATTTTCTAGGGCATTTTCTATACTATTCCCTTTTCCGGTAACAGCAAGTACCCTCCCTCCATTAGAAAGGACCTCATTATTATCTCCTAATTTGGTGCCTGCATGGAACACAATACCTGATTCTACTGAATCAATTCCAGTAATTTCATTGCCTTTTTCATAACTGCCAGGGTAACCACCAGAGACCATAACTACAGTTGTGGCGGTTTTCGGATCTAATGAGAACTCAACTTGATCCAGCGTGCCATCGGTTGATGCTTTTAAGAGTTCAAGTAGATCGGAATCGATTCTAGCAAAAACTGCCTGCGTTTCTGGATCTCCCATTCTTACATTATACTCGATCACATAAGGATCACCACCCATATTCATTAAACCTATGAAGATGAAACCTTGGTAATTAATGTTTTCTGATTTTAAACCTTCTATGGTAGGCTTTACCACTCGCTCCTCAACTTTCGACATGAAGGCATCATCTGCAAATGGAACAGGAGTAACTGCGCCCATACCACCAGTATTCAGCCCTTCGTCATTTTCTCCAATTCGCTTATAGTCTTTCGCTTCAGGAAGGATTTTATAGCTATTGCCGTCAGTTAATACAAAAACTGATAGTTCAATACCTTCTAAGAATTGCTCTATAACCACTCTTGAAGATGCTTCGCCAAATTTGGCATCCACTAACATTTCAGTTAAGGTTTCACGTGCATGTTCGTTGGTTTCAGAGATGATCACTCCTTTACCTGCAGCTAAGCCATCAGCTTTTAATACAACAGGGGTAGGATGGCTCGATACATAATTCAAGCCTTCTTCTAAAGTGTCTTTTGTGAAGGTTTTTGATTTGGCAGTTGGGATGCCATACTTGTCCATGAATTTCTTAGAGAAATCCTTGCTCCCCTCCAGCATTGCTCCCGCCTTAGGAGGACCTACTACTCCAATTTTTGAAAGAGCAGCATCGGCCTCGAAGTAATCTTTGATGCCATTCACCAATGGATCCTCAGGACCTACTACAACTAGGTCAATCTGATTTTCTTGAAC
Organism: Roseivirga sp.; assembly: GCA_965267365.1. Lineage (GTDB taxonomy): Bacteria > Bacteroidota > Bacteroidia > Cytophagales > Cyclobacteriaceae > Roseivirga. Next base: position 684,671 of record OZ253951.1, read on the forward strand.
AAAATGCCCAATCCCATCAAAATCATTCACGTTTAGATTGACGTTGGTTCCTAATGAGGCAGTACCGGCATTACCAGGTGCTATATATAAATTATCACAGTTGGCACTTTGTGCGATCTTCCAGCTAAAGGCATGTTCTCTACCTCCGCTTCCTAAGACAAGGATGTTCATGAGCAAGGGATTATTACGGCTCGTAAAGGTAATTAATTTGCGTATTCAGAGATGAATTTTATTCGCACTAAACGCAAGTCATCTTCATAAACATCATCTTCCGAATATTCTTCAAGCGCCAAGTCAATTTCATCCGACTCTGCGTTCATAAAATAATCCATGATATCATCTAAAAGATCTTCGTCCATTAATGATTCTAGGTAATAATCGATATTGAGTTTTGTGCCCGCAAAACAGATGATCTCCATTTCTTCAAGTAATTGACTCATGGTCCACCCTTTGATCTCTGCCACTTCTTCCAGATCCATTTTTTTATCGATCTGCTCGATGATATAGATCTTATTCTTAGACTTCGATCCAGATGATTTAATGACAACCACATCTTCAATCTCGATATTATTGTCTTCCACATAGCGTTTGATCAAATCGAGAAATGGTAAGCCGAATTTGTTGACCTTACCCATTCCAATGCCATTCACATTAGCTAAAGCCTCCTTTGTTGTTGGGTAGGTAGTGGCCATTTCTTGAAGAGAAGGGTCTTGGATGATTACGTAAGGAGGTAAATTATTATCTCTCGCAATTCTTTTTCGTTCCGCCTTTAATAGATCGAATAGCACTTTGTCATATGAGTTGCCAGTTCTAGCGCCTGGTGCTACTTCATTCGATTCATCTTCGGTTTCATCGACATCACTGTAATCAAGATCTTTAATGATCTCTACAGGATAGGGCTTAGTCAAGAAATCAATGCCTTTCTGCCTTAGTTTGAGAAGGCCGATATTCTCAATGTCCTTTGCGATAAACTCATTCAATAAGGTTTGGCGAATGACCGTTTTCCAGAAATGGTCATCCTGGTCCTTGCCTTTGCCATAAACGGCAAGCTGGTCATGGCCATAACTTTTGACATACTGATTTTGTGAACCTCGAATAACACTGATCAAATGAGTCATACCGAAGCGCTCTTCTGTCTGTTGAACAGCTTCGATGGCTATCTGAACCTCATTTTGCCCATCGAAAGATTCTCTTTCATAGCGACAATTGTCGCACATACCTGACTCTTTACAAGCTGTATCATCATATTCTTCCCCGAAATAATGCAGTAGCTGCTTTCTCCTACATACAGCAGATTCAGAATACGAAGCCATTTCATCTAATAAAAGCTTAGCATTCTCCTTTTCTGTAACGGGCTTGTCTTTATTGAATTTCTCTAGTTTAAGGATGTCGCTGTAGCTGTAGAACATCACGCATTGACCTTCTAGGCCATCACGTCCAGCTCTACCTGTTTCTTGGTAGTATCCTTCTAGAGATTTAGGTACATCATAATGTATAACAAACCTAACATCTGGTTTGTCAATACCCATACCAAAAGCAATGGTCGCAACAATCACATCAACCTCCTCATTCAGGAAATCATCTTGATTTTTCATTCGAACCGAAGGCTCAAAACCTGCATGATACGGGGCAGCACTAAAGCCATTTACTTTTAAGAAGTTGGCAATTTCTTCGACTTTCTTTCTGCTTAAGCAGTAGATGATTCCTGACTTGCCTTCATTCTCTCTAATGAATTTAATGAGCTGCTTTTTGGTGCCTTTTTTAGGTCTTACCTCATAGTAGAGATTCTCTCTATTAAATGAAGATTTGAAAAGATCAGCGTCTTCCATTTGGAGATTTCGCTGAATGTCTAGTTGTACCTTAGGAGTAGCCGTAGCAGTCAAGGCTATGATAGGGATATCATCAATTTGACTGATGATACTTTTAATTCTTCTGTATTCAGGTCTAAAATCGTGCCCCCATTCAGAGATACAGTGCGCCTCATCAATAGCAGCAAATGAAATGTTGGCCTGTTTCAGAAAGTCTACATTTTCTTCTTTGGTGAGAGACTCTGGAGCCACATATAACAACTTTACTTCTCCAGCTAATGTGGCTTTTTTGATCTTATTGCTCTCTCCTTTTGATAAAGTGGAATTGAGGAATCTTGCATTAACACCAACGGCATTCATTTGATCCACCTGATTCTTCATTAATGCAATGAGTGGAGAGATAACGATGGCTGTTCCTTCCTGCATTAAAGCAGGGATTTGGTAACAAAGGGATTTACCGGCACCTGTCGGCATAATGACGAAAGTGTTTTTCCCTTCTAATAAATTGAGAATGATTTTCTCTTGGTTCCCCCTAAAATTGTCGTAGCCAAAAACCTCTTTTAGTTTGGCTCTTAATTCTTCAACCTTTACCATAAAGTTGTTACTAGTTCAAAAATAGGATAGTGATTCCTTATCTTTGTCCGACTCTAAAAAATGACGTCTAATTGAAGATAACGAAAAATATCCAAACCATTGCTAGGCAAACATTGGTCGAGGAGGCTAATGCGATCACAAAGATAACAGATTACATTGACGATGAGTTCGAAAACGTTGTCAAGACTATTTTAAGCCTAAAAGGCCGTGTTATTGTGACTGGCATTGGCAAAAGCGCCATTATTGCTAGCAAGATTGTTGCTACTCTTAACTCCACTGGGACCCCTTCTGTTTACATGCATGCAGCAGATGCCATTCATGGCGATCTGGGCATCATTCAAGAGGAAGACATCGTACTATGTATTTCAAAAAGTGGTAACACCAATGAAATCAAAGTGCTCCTTCCACTGATCAAAAGATTAGGTGCCAAAGTAATCGGGATGGTGAGTAATATGGAGTCTTATGTAGCGAAGCATGCAGACTTAAGACTCAATGCTACTGTTGAATTTGAAGCTGACCCGAACAACTTAGCGCCCACAACAAGTACTACTGTGCAACTAGCACTTGGTGATGCACTGGCGATCTGCCTGTTGCAAGCAAGAGGATTTACTTCTGGTGATTTCGCCAAATATCACCCTGGAGGATCATTAGGTAAGCAATTGTATTTGACCGTTGATGATATTTTTCCAAATAATGAGCTGCCTGTCATTAAAAAAGGCACATTGATTCGTCAAAGCATCGTTGTTATTTCTGAGAAGAGATTAGGTGCGGCAGCTATTGTTGATGAAGAGGATAAACTGATCGGCATTTTTACAGATGGAGATTTACGAAGAATGTTTGAGAAGTATGATGATTTTTCGAATATTACCATTGAGGAGGTAATGACCTCCAACCCAAAGACCATCGAGAAGGGAGAGTATGCAATTAGAGCTCTCAATATGATGCGAGAATACGATATCAGTCAATTGATCGTAGTGGATAATCAGAAGGTGGTAGGATTTTTACATATAAATGACCTTTTCAACGAAGGAATAGTATAACATGGCACAAAATTACGTAGTGATCATGGCTGGCGGAATAGGAAGTAGATTCTGGCCTTATAGTCGTGCAGATAAACCCAAGCAATTTTTAGATGTATTAGGAACTGGCAGGTCTTTAATACAAATGACTTACGATAGATTCCTCAATATCTGTCCAAGCGAGAACATATATATCATAACCAATAAGAGTTATAAAGAATTGGTAAAAGAGCAATTGCCAGATCTTTCAGATGATCAAATTCTTTTAGAGCCAATTGGTAGAAATACAGCTGCTGCCGTGGCATATCCTGCATTCAAGATCAAGCAAAGAGATCCGGAAGGAGTGATGATTGTGGCTCCATCTGATCACATTGTATTCAAAGAAAAAGTCTTTAGCGATAACATAGGAACTGCAGTAAAGGCGGCCAGAGGCTCTAGCAAATTGATTACTCTAGGAATTGTGCCCACGAGACCAGAGACTGGGTATGGCTACATTCAGTATCATTCTAGCCCATTGAAGAAGGTGAAGAAGGTGAAGACCTTTACTGAAAAGCCAGAGCTAGAATTAGCACAAAAATTTGTGGATTCAGGCGACTTCGTCTGGAATGCTGGAATATTCATTTGGTCCATTGATACCATTACAAAGGCTTTCGAAAATTACCTCGAAGACATTGCTGAAATTTTTAAGGAAGGCGCATCAGTTTATTATACTGATAAGGAGCAGGATTTCATCGATCAGGCCTACACACAAAGTAAAAGCATTTCTATTGATTACGGAATCATGGAAAAGGCAGACGATGTCTACATGGTAAAAGGCAAATTTGACTGGAGTGATCTTGGAAGTTGGGATTCCTTACACGAAATCAGAGATAAAGACGAGAATGAGAATGTGATCGATGGCAATGCTATTCTTTATGATACCAAGAATTCGTATATCAAAGGGCCTGAAGACACTTTAATCGTAGCGCAAGACTTAGATGGTTACCTGGTGACAAAGTCTGGTAATGTTATTCTTATCTGTAAAAAGGACGCTGAAAAGAAATTCAGAGAATTCTTAAGTGATGCCAAAGACAAGGGGCAAGAATTTGCTTAAGCTTTAGCTCTTTGTCTTACTGCTTCATAAATAAAAACTGCTGATGCCACTGATACATTGAGAGAGTCAATGTTACCAGACATGGGCAGTTTAGCTTTATAATCGACCATTTTCAGATACTCAGGTGAGATTCCTTCTTCTTCAGAACCCATTAAGAAGGCAGTTGGTCCTGTAAAATCCTGACCATAAAGATCGCCTTCCGCTTTTTCGGTGCATGCAATGATCTGAATACCGTTGTTTTGAATTTCTTTGATGGTCTCTTTCAAATTCATTGAACGAACGACCGGAATATAATTGAGTGCTCCAGCCGATGTTTTCATAGCATCAGAGCCTACTTGTGCACTACCTCTTGAAGGAATAATGATTCCATGCACACCAGCACATTCTGCAGTTCTGGCAATGGCTCCAAAATTTCTGACATCAGTTACTCTGTCCAAAATGAGTAATAATGGATTGCCTCCATTTCCGTAAACTTCAGAAATGATATTGTCTAAAGAGGCGAATTGAACTGGGCTGATGAAAGCAATAGCTCCTTGGTGATTTTTGCGTGTTACTCTATTGAGCTTTTCAATCGGAACTCTTTGAAAAGGAATTTTCCTTTCATTGCAGAGTTTGAGAAGTTCAGAAGTGAGGTCATTGCTAAGGTCGCGTTGAATCAAGAGTTTGTCTACCTCTTTGCCAGATTCAATGGCTTCAATGATTGCTCTAGTTCCGTAAATAAAATCGCTGGCTTTCTTATGCTCCATTATTCAATGATTCTTCCGGCACGCCATTGGGTAACTGCTGTCATCCAATCCTCTCTGTACCTTTTGCCGCGAAGTAAGCGATGTTTTTTGATTCCATCTTCATTCAGAATATCAAATGTGAATCTTAAACGGCTTCCTGAAGAGGAAGTATAGACCCATAACTCAGTGGTTTCATTTCTAAAAACTTGAATAGGATCTCCAAAAATTTGGTAGATCATTCCTCTATCCGTCTTCCAGCCTGCACGATCTTCTGTGAATAGTCGGGCAGATTTCCGAATTCTTCGATAATAGTATTTGATAAAGTCTTTGGCTACCCTTTCATTACTTGAGATGGTTTCTTGAACAAAGTTTTCGAAAGCCACTCTATCATCATCGGCAGAATTCATTGCTTGATATTCATCATTTGTGCTAAGGAAAATCAATGGAGACATCATTTGCTTGTATTTCCCGAAATACGGGTAGTATTCGTCAGCTACAAGAATGTTGATCGACCTTGATCTGTCATCAGAGCTATTGATTCTATAAAAACCTTCAGTATGGAAAGTGAATAATTCATTCTGAACTGCCCCATATAATGTGTCAATTTTGGCTGAATTTGGTAGGTCCCTTGCGGTTACGTCAAAGGGCGGCATGGGTATCGGATTACTGCTTACCCTTCCGTTAATCTCGAATGAGGCGTCATTCCTAAATACATTACCAAACCTTACTTGAGTACCTCGATTGATGTATGTACTGAAATATGGAATGTTTAAGGTAGCGTCATATATCAGGAAAGATGGTGGTGTCTGACCCTCTTCGACCAAAGGGATATCGTATTTAAATCTCCTGTTCTTAGGTACATTAAATATCTCAATAACAGCTAAATCTTGCCCTGGCGATCTTTCAAACTCTATTTGGTAAACAAATTCTCTAAACCCAGTGTGAACGACATTTGAAGAATCAAGTGATGCCACAGAACCGACAGATTTATCAGCCATGTAATTGGCTCTTATATCATATGAAATTCTATAGTCGCCTATCTTCACATTACCGCTGTTCAATGTGAATTTGAGAAATACTTTATACTTCTCATTTTCAGATGCCACTCTATGATCAATTAAAAACTCATGCTCTAGGTCATAGACATAGCCTATCTCTGAAGAATTCATTTTTGACTGCGAAAAGGCAGCGGTAGTAATTAGGATTGATAGAAGAGTGATCAGGTATCTCATTATATCAAATTTAGGAGATATTGTTTAATAACTGTTTTACGGGTAAAAAGATTGCTTTCTCTACATAAAATCAGTGCTAGGTATGTTCACAGTCAAAGCTTAAAATTTGCTAGTTTTAGACATGGCCAGATTTCTCAGAAGAGCGAAAGTTAAAGAAGTCAAGGACTTTGGTAAGCTAGGTTTTACAGGAACTCAGCAGATGGAAAAATCCGAAATTGATGTGATCAATTATTCCAAAGAGAAAATTGATGTACATGAAAAAGTTGGTTTTGACGAATTAAGCAGTTTGCTAAATAATGACTCGAGGTCTTGGGTGCGATTTTATGGTTTGCACGACACAGCTTTAATTGCAAAACTGGGTGAGCAAATGGGATGGCATCCATTGGTCATTGACAAAATCTCCAATATTGACGGGCGTTCTTCATTTGAGGACCATGATGACTACTTGGTGTTGGTGCTTAAGATGATCAAGTTTGGCAAGACTCAATTCGAAGTAGAAACTGAACATGTGGTCATTATTCTGATGGAAGATCGAATCTTTACCTTCCAAGAAAACAGAGATGACCCATTCGACCCAATTTTGGAAAGAATGCAAGTCCCTACCAATCGGATAAGAAGATTTGGGGTAGACTATATGCTTTTTGCTCAAACCAGAGCTATTCTGAATCAATTCAGCCATGTAGTAGAGCTTATTGGAAGTAAAATTGAAGACTTAGATGAGGTGATCTTCGATAAGGCTAATCCTGAGCTCTTAGAGCAAATGGGAGATTACAATATGGAGGTAAGTTATTTGGTTCGGTCGATCAGGCCTGCACGCACTGCGGTTTTGACTGCCTGTAAAACAGATTCTGATTTGGTCTCACAAGACACTTGTCATTTCATCATTAGCCATGTATTAGATGCTACTTATATGATCTCGGAAGCTGCTGATAATTATAGGCTGATGCTTCACGATCAGTTGAACATGTATCATACGAATGTGGCTACCCGTTTGAATGAGATGTTCAGAATCCTAACCGTGTTCAGTGTCATCTTTGTGCCATTGACTTTTATTGCCGGGATATACGGAATGAACTTTGAATTCATACCCGAACTAAAATTTCATGATGCCTACTTTATCCTTTGGGGCGTCATGTTGACGGTTGCGGCTGCAATGGTCATTTATTTCAAAAGGAAAAAGTGGTTATAAATCCATATTGATCCCTTCGGGTCGGTCTTTTTTATATTTTTGCCCAAATTTGAGCAATGGCTACCTATACAACTGAAATAGCATCAGACAAGATTGTTTCAGATAATCCAATTCATCAGAGACTTCTACAGGCTTATTATTTAGCTAAGCCTTACATAAAAGGAGATCTTTTAGAATTAGGTTGTGGCGAAGGCAGAGGTGTGGAGTTGTTAGCGCCTTTGGCAGATTCCTATTTGGCTCTGGATAAGATCGATGAAGTTATACAATCATTAAAAGAGAAATATCCGGATGTAGCCTTTGAACAGGCTGTTTTTCCGCCTTTTTCAGGTTTGAATGATAATAGCTTCGACTCCATAGTTTCTTTTCAAGTAATCGAGCATGTCAAGAATGACGAGGGGTTTTTAAAAGAAATCCATAGAGTGCTTAAACCAGGTGGTGTAGCTGTGCTGACAACACCAAATATTAAGAAGACGCTCACCAGAAACCCTTGGCACATTAGGGAGTATACTGCGCAAGAATTAACTGACTTAGCCTCTAAGTATTTCGAAAAAGTAGAAATGAAAGGTGTGGGTGGAAATGAGAAAGTCATGACCTACTACGAAGCCAATAAAAAGTCAGTAGAGAAAATCACTCGTTTCGACATTTTCAATTTGCAATATCGTTTACCGGCAGCCTTACTCAGAATACCTTATGACATCCTGAATAGAGTTAATAGAAATAAGCTGAACCAAGGCAATAATGATCTGGTCGCTAATATTCATCATGACGACTACGAATTAGTCGATAATGCAAACGAAGCCTTAGATCTATTCTTGGTTCTTCAGAAATAATTTTTCCATATTCATAGCTCGAAAAAACTAATCCTATGAATCGAGCTAAAATCATCTTTGGTTTATTGCTGATCTCAGTCACAGTGGTGGCACAAGATTTGAGCAAAGTGTATGAAAAGGTAGTCAATGGCGTGGTGGTCATTGAAACGCGTGAGAATGAAATTGTAGCCCAGAATGGTCGAAAAATGCAAGTGGCAGTTAGCGGTCTAGGAACTGGGTTTTTGGTAGAAGATAATCACATTATTACAGCTGCCCATGTGGTGCAAACGGCTGAGTCTGTGTCGATCAGATTCCACAATAATGAAACGATTCCTGCAGATGTTGTGAGCAATTATAAGAACGCTGATGTGGCCTTACTAAAATTAAAGTGGGCACCTAAAGAAGCTACAGTTCTTAAGCTTGGCGATTCTGACGAAATGAAAGTAGGAGAGCGTGTCTTTGTAGTAGGTTCGCCTCTTGGTTTAACTTACTCTTTTTCTTCTGGATTTATTAGCGGGAGAGATGAAAGTAGAAGAATGTCAAATTCTTTGGTAAAAGCAGAATACTTCCAAACTGATGCTGCTATTAATCAGGGTAATTCAGGAGGCCCAATGTTCAATGTGAAGGGTGAGGTAATCGGAATTGTAAGCCACATCTTAACACAGTCTGGTGGTTTTGAAGGAATTGGATTTGCTGCCACATCTAATATTGCTCAAGAGCTTCTTTATAACGAACATGCCATGTGGACTGGTGTTGACGGCATGGTTTTGACAGGAGAATTAGCTAGAATTTTTAATCTACCACAACCAACAGGTATCTTGGTACAGAAAGTAGTACTTCTTTCACCACTAGGATTACTAGGTGTGCAAGGAGGAAAGTATGAAGCCACTATTGAAGGTGAAGAGTTGCTTTTAGGAGGAGATATTATTCTCTCTATCAATGGAGTTAAAATTGCAACAGATGATGCCTCTCTCAGTAAATTGGCAAATGTTCTGAAATCATCAGAAGACAAATCTCCGATAACCGTAGAGGTGCTCAGAGGAGGAGAAATTAAAATACTGAAGACTCAATAAGAGTTCACAAAAAAAGGCGAGCATTGCTCGCCTTTTTTATTTAGAAATTCATTCTGTCAGCATTCAGCCTGACATTCTGTTGGTCCATCATGGCTCGAATCTCTTCGGATTCCTCTAAGAGCCCTGCGTTTCGTAACACGATACTTAAGTATTGCAAGCCTCTCAACTTAGCTCTGAAGGCAAAATCATATCTGTTCTTAGACTGTAGGTAAGTCAACTCATCGTTGAATTGATTGGCAATTGCCATTGCCATTTCCTTACCTGTTTCTTTCTCTCCAATGTCTAAATAGCCCTGAACGAATCCAATTGAAGAAACATCATAAGGAACAGCCGCTGGTGGCATTTTCTCCATACCGAAATCAAGCACCTCTTTCGCTCTGACTGTATCATTTTCAAATATCAGAGCCTCAGCCAATGTAGTTACCATCGATCTGTGGTTTTGAACAAAGCCTCTGTAGTCCTCATTCAAATTGGCCTTAGGATTATCTAATCCGCGGAACCTCATCTCATTCATGACATTGTTATACATAACATCAGTATTGACCATGTCCTGCAAACCAGCAGGTTTACGCACTGGTAATAACCTGTAAGCCAACCCTTCTTGTACCAGATATGGAGTGATATCAAAGTTGGTGGCTCTTTCAGATGTATAGTTGAAGTAGATCGGTCGCTCCCAGTTGTTGTTAGCGATTAGATCTAAGATCATCATTTGCCCTTTGTCTAAGAATGGACTTTCTAATTCGCCATTTTCAGTCTCTTTGAAACTGAAAACCATTCTGTCTGTGATGTACTGCTCCAAATGCTTAGGTACCAACCCTCTTGCTTTAATATCAGCAGTATCAACATCAAGGAACAATGATTTTGAAGGAACTAACATGACATCATTCCCTGAAGTAAATGTTCTCTTGAATTGAGGAACATCTCTTCTTACGATATCCATGTATTGCTTCAAGTCAATCATTTGCCCAGCAAACTGTGGTAGCTCTGAAATATAGAGAATGTCGTTAGTACCATCTCTGTAATTCTCTTCAGTCAGTGAGTAAGGGAATCCTTCAGAATCATTCATTTTCTGAGCAGTTTGATTCACATACCAACCTGTGGCATAGTAACTCAATACGACCACTCTCACATCTGTTCTGAATCCTTCCACCTCTTGTATATACCAAAGAGGGAATGTGTCATTGTCGCCACCCGTGAATAGGATGGCATTTGGCTCAACAGAAGCTAAGAAGTTTCTAGCAGAATCAACTGAGAAATATCTATCTGACCTGTCATGATCGTCCCAGTTTTGTACAGCCAAAATCAGTGGAGCCAATAATCCAAGACCGATTGCCACAGGAGCTAATTTCTCATTTCTTTTGGCAATAAAATCACCTATGGCAATAATGGCTAAGCCAATCCAAATGGCAAATACGTAATAAGATCCAGCATAGATATAATCTCTTTCTCTCGGTTCGACAGGTGGTGAGTTGAGATAAATAACGAGTGCCACACCTGTTAGAATAAAGAACATCAAAGTGGCTGAGAATCCTTTCGGATCTTTATTGAACTGGAAGAAGAAGCCAATTAGTCCCAAAATGAAAGGGATCATGAAGTACTGATTTCTTCCCTTATTATTCTTTATTGTTTCAGGTAGATCTTTGTTCGAGGCAAACGGGCCTAACCAGTCAGCATCTTGAATGTCACTTTCTCTACCTGAGAAGTTGAACATGAAATACCTCAGATACATATGCCCAATCTGATGTGTAAACATGAAGTATAGGTTGTCCGCAAAAGATGGTTTTTGCCCAGGCCTCAACCCAGTTTTTTGCATGTAGATCTGTGGGTGAGGTGCTGTCGAACTCCACATTCTCGGTAAGAAAGTAGAGAAGTTAGGATCATAATCTACTTCTGTCTTATACTGAGAAACGATGTATTTGTCTGGTCCTTTATAGTAAACCGGAGCACCTTGTCTAATGTCTGTTTGTTGTGCGTTATAATATTGTCCGTAGAGTAATGGTCTGCTTCCATATTGTTCCCTCTTTAAGTAAGAAACGAAGGTCATAACGTTCTCAGGGTTGTTCTGATCAATCGGAGGATTGGCTTGAGAACGGATCAAGATGATAGCATAACAGCTGTAGCCTAATAGTACAAAGGCAATAGAAAGGATCAGCGTGTTTAGATTGACCATATCCTTTTTCGCTGTAATTCTAAGTCCGAAAAAGATAGAACCAATAACGAGTATCGTGAGGAATAGAGCTCCAGAACCAAATGGTAATCCGAATGTATTAACAAAGGTTACTTCAAATGCTCCCGCAATGGTAGGTAAACCTGGAATGATAAACGAGTTGATCAACAGAACCAGGAATAAGCTAAATCCAATAGCTGCAAAACCACCTAGCCAAGTAGGATTCTTATACTTTTTGAAATAATAAATTAGGCCTAAAGCAGGTAGGGTTACTAGTCCCAGTAGGTGGACACCAGTTGATAATCCTAACATATAGGCTATGAAGACCAACCATTTGTTGGCTGTACTCTCGTCATCTACAAGTTCCCATTTAAGCATTGCCCAGAAGACAATTGCTGTGAAAAATGAAGACATAGCGTACACTTCGCCTTCAACTGCCGAAAACCAGAATGAATCAGTAAAAGTGAAAGCTAAGGCACCAACAGCACCAGCACCCGCCAACATGATTTTTTGATAATTAGTCTCTTCACCAACTTTGGCTTTTAAAAGCTTTCTGCCAAGCATTACGATAGACCAGTAGAGAAGTAAGATGGTAAATGCACTAGCTAATACACTAGACATATTGATCCAATAAGCTACTCTGGTTGGGTCACCTAAGGATAGAAATGAGAATAATCTACCGATGAGCATAAAGAGCGGAGCCCCAGGAGGGTGAGATACTTCAAGCTTGTAAGCGATGGCAATAAACTCCCCGCAATCCCAAAAACTAGCTGTTCTTTCAACAGTTAGGACATACACGATCAAGGATACAACGAATACTGCCCAGCCTGTTATGTTATTCAGCTTTTTAAAATCCATCATTTTTTCAGCTTTAAAGGCGTGAAAATAGTAAAAATATGAAAGGGCAGAGGTTAAAAAGTATTAATCATAAACCGCAGCGTAGAACCACAACCAAAAGAAAAAGAGGGGTACATAGGTGGTGAAGACGATGGCATTAGCAACAGACTTCTTTTTTCTAGCGGCAAAGTCAATGCCGTAGGTAAGTGCGATCCAATAAAGGATTTCAAAAACATTGAGGCTTTGATTTACATAAAGGTATTTATCAGCCACTTGTTCGTAATCGAAAAAGGCCATTAAAGAGAAAGGGTAGAAGGCCTGAAAGTCCCAATAATTAGTCTCAGTTTGGACAAGTAAAAACCAAAGTGTTTTTAAAATGGCTGGAAGAAAGAATACCAACTCAGCGATCATAGAGACTTGCCAGCATTTCGCATAACTAACTTTATAGCCCCACATGAAGCAGCCTGTCCAAAGAATAAAGGCGACAACTGTGAATTTCAAACCATAGAGCACAGGTACCCCAACGATCTTTAGACCTGCAATTACACGAAACAAAAGCATTTCTGTTCCTTGCAAGAATTGAAAAGCAGGTATTTGCGCAATGATAAAAGTCTGCTGAATGAATAAAATAAGGATATGCAGTACACAGATGACTGCAAACAGAAGGTACATGTTGAAGTCAACATATCCTCTCACTTTCAATTCCAAATCGCTGTAAGGTCTTGGCATGGCGCTAAACTACAATGAAAAGACGCTCGTTTGAAGAAAAATGTGTCAGTGCATGGTGAAAGACTTAAGCGGAACTATTATTGCACTAAGAAATTCAATGAAGAAATTATTTATTCTTTTCCTTCTATTAGGTAGTCAAGTGTTGGCAATGGCACAAAAGCCAGATACAAGCAAATACTTGTTGACCAATTTTGCTTTGCAGCTTGAAATTACGGATGCCATAGATGAAATGTACAATTTCAATTTTCACAAGGCAGAAGTTGAATTCAATTGGATCAGGTATAATCATACTGAACATCCGCTACCTTATTTTCTATATGGTATTTCTACTTGGTGGCAGATGATGCCTAATCTAGATAAGGTCGGAGATCTAGGTGATGAGTTTGTGGCGTATATGGACACGGCCATTGTCAAATCAGAAAAACTTCTAAAAGTTGATGAGGAAAATATTGAGGCTAAATTTTTCTTGGCGGGTGCTTATGGTTTTAAAGGGAGGTTTTACTCTGAAAGAAAGAATTGGACTAAAGCAGCAAATTCTGGTCGCTTGGCACTCAAGTACTTAGAAAAGACAAAAGGCTATGAGGAAATGAGCCCGGAAATATTGTTCGGAGATGCTTTGTTCAATTATTACTCCATTTGGATCAGAGAGAATTACCCTTCACTAAAACCCATACTCTTTTTCTTTCCGAAAGGAGATAAAGAGCTAGGTATACAACAGATGGAGCAGGTATCTACAAATGCTTTCTATACCCGAATGGAAGCCATTTACTTCTTAATGAGAATCAGGGCATTCGAGACAAACGAGACCTTCGAAGCGCTAAGGCTATCTGAATACATCTTCAATAAATATCCGAATAACCCCTATTTCCATCGTTTTTATGCCAGAATGTTATATCAGGCGGGTCAGTATACCCAATCTGCAGATGTCTCATTTGATATTCTTGAACGCATAAAATCAGGGCAATATGGTTATGAAGAAATCAGCGGCAGATATGCGACCTTCTATTTAGCGCGTCTTTACCAATCTCAAAAAAATGACTCAGAAGCTGAGCGTTATTATCAGCAAGTTGTTGATTTTACAGAGGCTGTAGGGCAAGAAGAGTCTGGTTATTATTTATACGCTCAAATGTATTTGGCTAAGGCAGAAGATAGAAGAGCAGAATACGATAGTGCCTTGCAACGTATTGCCAAAGTGCGGGCCAATACGAAAAGAAAAGATCAAATAAATAAGGAGGCAAGGAAACTCAGAAAAGAGATCAAACGTAAAAATTAATTGTCCTCAGTATTTTTTATTTCGGACTTTAGAATTTTATTCGAAAAAGTTACTTTTATACAAAATAATATTTTGCTTAATTCGCATCATGAATACAAGTCTTAAATTAGATAAGATCGACAGAAAGATTCTTGATATTCTGCAATCGAATGCCAAGATCACTAACGCTCAACTTTCAAAAGAAATTGGTCTATCGCCTGCACCTACTTTGGAAAGGGTTAAAAAGCTTGAAAATTCAGGTATAATCAAAAGTTATCATGCCAAGCTCGATACCGATAAAATCGGTATGGGTGTGAGTACTTTTGTTTATGCAACTCTGAAAGGCCATAACAAACAAAATATAGAAGTCTTTATAGACGCTATCTCTAAAATTGATGAGATCATCGAGTGTCATCACGTAACGGGATCAGGTGATTTTGTTTTAAAAGTGATCGCTCAAGATATTTCTTCATACCAGAAATTAATGCTTGAAAAAGTGAGTGATATTTCGGTTGTAGATAACTTACAATCTATGGTGATCCTATCTACCTTCAAAGACAGTAAAGTTCTGCCTATTCCTGAATAGTCAATGACCAAGGAGAAAAAGCAAATTCTTGATAAGCAACAGATCGACCAGATCTTAAAAAGAATGGCTTATCAAATCTATGAGCAAAATTATCAGGCAGAAACCATTTACCTTTTTGGTATTGCGCAAAATGGCTTAAAGCTTGCCGAATTAATAGGTGAAGAGATTACCTCAATCTCTCAAATCAAAGTAAACCCCATTCTTGTAGACATTGATAAATCTGCTAGAAGCCAACCCAATTTAGATCATGTAAATATGCCTGAAGGCAAAGAGTTGACCATAATTGTGGTCGATGATGTGTTGAATTCAGGTCGGACAATGATTTACGCCCTAGACCCTCTACTCAAACTCGATGTAGCTAAGCTGCAAACTTGTGTTTTAGTCAATAGATCTCATAAGCGTTTTCCTATTGCAGTAGATTATAAAGGGTTAGAATTAGGTACTACCATCCAAGAGCATATCGAAGTTCAGTTAGAAAAAGAGAATTATTCAGCTTATTTATATTAACTTTTGAAGGTTAACTAACTGAATTAATCTTAATACTGATTTATGGAAGAGAATGTGCAAGATCTTCAGGTCCAGGTGACTGAGATCTGGAATACTGTTCAACAATACGTTACCGAATTCGGCCTGAAGTTCTTAGGCGCGATAGCTGTCCTGATCATTGGACGCTGGGTGATCAAAGGCATCGTTAGAAAATTCACTGGGCTTCTTAATAAGAGACAAGTCGATCCTACCATTATCCCAACATTAAGAGGTGTAGTCAATGTAGCCCTTATGGTGGCCCTTTTACTGGCTGTGATCGGAATGATCGGAATTGATACTACTGGACTCATCGCAGTATTCGGTGCGGCAGGTTTGGCCATTGGTTTAGCCCTTCAAGGTTCTCTAGCCAACTTTGCTGGAGGAATATTGATTCTAACACTTAAGCCATTCAAGGCAGGCGACTTTGTAGAAGTAAATGGTCAAATGGGTGTTGTGCATGCAGTAACCATAATCAATACAGTACTTAAGACTGTAGATAACAAAACCATTTATTTGCCAAATGGAGCAGTGGCAGGTGCTAACATTACCAATTTTACTGAAGAAGATACGAGAAGACTAGATAAGGTATTTGGTATTGGATACGGTGATGATTTTGACAAGGCCAAAGGTATTATCATGGATATCATTAAAGCAGATGGTAGAATACTTTCAGATCCAGAACCATTTGCAAGAGTGGGTAATTTAGGAGATAGCAGTGTTGATATCACGGTAAGAGTTTGGGTAAAGACTGCGGAGTATTGGGATGTTAATTTCGATATGATTGAAAAGGTCAAAAAGGAGTTCGATGCGCAAGGTATTTCAATTCCTTTCCCACAAAGAGATGTTCATCTATTCAACGAGAAGTAGATCTAATAAAAGCATTTACAGAAAGGAGCCAATGGCTCCTTTTTTTATGAAGTGTCAGGTGCGTGGCAAACATTATTTTGGCTTGGAGCGTTGAGCCTAGAGTAAACTAATACTTATGAAAAACTATAGATCGAATTGGATTATAGCGCTTTTGCTATCTGTTTTTGTTGTTGCTTGTTCAAGCGATACAGAAGACCCGACACCTTCACCACCTATTGAAGATGATCTAGAGATTTGGGAGGGCGCAGACATTACTTTTACTAAGGATTCAGGAGCCGACCCAACATCTGAGGCTAACCAAGATAGAATCACTGCTAATGTTTGGTTGACTCGAGGTAACTCTGGAGGACAGATATTTAATGCATTTAGTGAATCTTCTTCCAACAAAGATGGTAGCCCTGCAGGTACACTTTGGGCCATTGGGAGCATTGATGATGTTGAAACGCTGAATTTCCAGAATTTCAGAGCTGCTGTCGGAAGTCCGAAAGATGTGGTAGGTAAGAACCTTGTCATGATCAGCACTGAGGACAATATTGCTCTATCAATCAGGTTCAATTCTTGGGATCAGAGCAGAGGAGGAGGGTTCTCATACACCCGCTCGACTCAATAAAAAATTTCAAAACTGAAATTGAGGAGCTTTAGGCTCCTTTTTTTATGCTCAGTGATTTAGTAGATACTTTGTGTATATTTATCGCCCCAAAATGACTCGTTATGTCGATCCATAAATCAGAGATCAAAAAAATAACTACACATCAGCTACAGGCAATGAAAGATAGAGGCGAGAAAATCTCTATGCTTACAGCCTATGATTATTCAATGGCCCAGCTTATTGATGGAGCAGGAACGGATATCATTCTGGTAGGTGATTCTGCCTCAAATGTGATGGCTGGTCATGAAACGACTCTGCCAATTACCTTAGATCAAATGATCTATCATGCAAGTTCTGTTATCAGGGCTGTAGATCGAGCTTTTGTCGTTGTAGATATTCCTTTTGGCTCTTACCAAGGCAATTCTTCTGAAGCCTTGAGGTCCGCCATACGAATTATGAAAGAATCTGGCGCTCACTCTGTTAAAATGGAAGGGGGCTCCGAGATCAAAGAATCTATTTTGAGAGTGTTGTCGGCTGGTGTTCCAGTAATGGGTCACTTAGGTCTTACTCCACAGTCTATTTACAAATTCGGTACGTATGCCGTAAGAGCTAAAGAAGACGAAGAGGCAGAAAAGCTTTTGAGTGATGCTAAATGCTTAGAAGAATGTGGCTGTTTTGGAATCGTTTTAGAGAAGATTCCAGCTCAGTTAGCTAAAAAAGTTGCCGAAACGGTGAAGATTCCAGTGATTGGTATAGGTGCAGGCCCACATGTAGATGGTCAGGTCCTTGTTATGCATGATATGCTAGGAATCACTAAGGAATTTAAGCCACGATTTTTAAGGCAATATGCCGATCTTGGAACGATCATAACGGACGCTGTGGGGTCTTACATCAAGGATGTTAAGAGTAAAGACTTTCCGAACGAGGGAGAAAGTTATTAAAAATTAAAAAACGCATTTTTTATAGGATTATAAGCGCAAAGATTTTCATAGATTGCGCAGCCTAAAGTCTCAAACCAAAAAGACATTTAATCATGAGCGAACAAAAAATAACCATTGAAAATGGTGTGCTAAATGTGCCAAATAACCCAACTGTTCCATTTATAGAAGGAGACGGTACTGGAGTTGATATTTGGCCAGCTTCTAAACTAGTATTTGATGCAGCTGTAGAAAAAGCCTATGGCGGAGATAAAAAGATCAACTGGAAAGAAGTTTTAGCAGGAGAGAAAGCTTTCAATGAAACTGGCGAATGGATGCCAGAATCCACTCTTGATGCTTTTAGAGATTATTTAGTTGGTATCAAAGGTCCTTTGACTACTCCTGTAGGAGGTGGTATTCGTTCATTAAACGTAATGCTTCGTCAGGTATTAGATCTATATGCTTGTGTTAGACCAGTAAGATGGTTCGAAGGAACACCAAGCCCAGTAAAAGAGCCAGGGCTTTGCGATATGGTGATTTTCAGAGAAAACACTGAAGACATCTACGCAGGAATTGAATTTGAAAAAGGAACTGAGGACAATGCAAAGTTTGCTCAATTGTTAAAAGAGAACTTCCCAGACAGATTCGGTAAAGTAAGATTCCCTGACACTGCCGGTTATGGAATCAAGCCGGTTTCAGAAGAAGGAACACACAGAATTGTTAAAGGTGCTATTGACTATGCATTTGCTCAGAAAAGAGATTCAGTTACTCTTGTGCACAAGGGCAATATCATGAAGTTCACGGAAGGCGCTTTCAAAGCTTGGGGATATGAGTTGGCTAAAGATGCTTATGGTGCTGAAGACTTCGAAGGAGGGCCTTGGCAAGTGATCGAGAAGGATGGTCACAGAGTGATCATTAAGGATGTGATTGCAGATGCGTTCTTGCAACAGATCTTATTAAGACCAGCTGAGTACTCAGTAATCGCCACTTTGAACTTGAACGGTGATTATGTTTCTGATGCATTAGCAGCTATTGTAGGTGGTATTGGAATCGCTCCAGGAGCGAATATCAACTATGTAACAGGTAACGCCATTTTTGAAGCTACACATGGTACTGCACCTAAGTACGCTGGTCAGGACAAAGTAAATCCTGGTTCTGTAATCTTATCAGGAGCAATGATGTTCGAATACATGGGATGGCAAGAAGCTGCAGACCTTATTTATAAAGGTTTGGAAGCAGCAATCGCCTCAAAACGAGTAACCTACGACTTCGAAAGACTTATGGACGGAGCAACGCTGCTAAAGTGTTCTGAGTTTGGAGAGGAAATCGTAAAGAATATGTAAACAATAAGCCCCGAAAGGGGCTTTTTTATTGGAAGAGACTTTTAATGAAACAAAAATTCCTTCCATACTTCCCATTAAAGCTGGTTGCCTTTCCAGGCGAGCAGCTCAATTTGCATGTATTTGAACCCAGATATAAGCAATTGATCAATGAATGTATAGACGAGAATAAGACATTCGGAATACCGGTTTTTAATAAATCTATTCTTCAGTTTGGTTCTGAGATGAGAATCGAGAAAGTGGTTAAAACGTATTCAACCGGTGAGATGGATATCATCACTAATTGTGTTCAGGCATTTGAATTGATCTCATTTGAAGAAATAGTGCCAGGTAAACTATATGCGGGTGGTGTGGTAAAACCTATTGAGAATATACTTGATGGCTCAGAGCATCAGTTCGGTCTGCTCAAGGAACTAGCTAAAGACCTAGTGATGGTTTTAAAGATGGAAAGTGAATTAGATGTTGATTTGATGACCGATTCATTTCAATTAGCTCATAAATTAGGTCTATCTTTAGAGCAGGAATATGACATGCTGCAAATGCCGAACGAATCGCAGAGGCAGGAGTACATGATCAATCATTTAGAAAGAGCAATTCCATTAATTTCAGAAATGGAAAATGCCAAGGAAAGAATTCGAATGAATGGTCATTTTCAGCATCATGATCCGCTCAATTTTTAATTATGATCGAACCATCGGTTTCTGATTTTGGTACTATTCTCATTTTCCTTGTTGGCGGCTTAGTCTTCGCAACCATTGGGCTTATTACGGCCAAACTCATCAGGCCCAATAGACCCAACTATGAAAAGTTGACAACCTATGAATCTGGTGAGGATACCATCGGATCAGCATGGGGAAAATTCAATATTAGATTTTATGTGGTGGCATTAATCTTTCTTCTTTTTGAAGTAGAGATCATTTATCTTTTCCCTTGGAGTATCATTTTTGGTGATGCTGCCTTGGTGGAAGGAACTGATGGTAAGTGGGCTTGGTTTGCCATAACTGAGATGTTTGTCTTTATTCTAATTTTAGCTTTGGGTCTGGCCTATGCTTGGCGCAAAGGATATTTAGATTGGGTAAAGCCAATGCCCAAAACTTCAGAGTATAAATCAAAGATTCCTTCATCGGCATACGATAAGTTTAAATAGTGGGGTTACTCGATCAAAAATTAGCGCAAGGTGGTATTGTTATCACAAGGTTAGAAGATCTCATTAATTGGGCTCGTCTATCTTCCATGTGGCCTATGGGCTTCGGTACAGCATGCTGCGCCATAGAATTTATGAGTGCTCAGGCGACACCTTATGACCTCGACAGACTCGGTGTTATACCCAGAGCCAGCCCTAGACAGTCGGATGTGATGATTGTAGCAGGAACAGTCACCTTTAAAATGGCTGATCGTGTCAGAAGACTTTATGAGCAAATGGCCGAACCGAGATATGTCATATCTATGGGCTCTTGTTCTAATGTGGGCGGTCCTTATTGGGAGCATGGATATCATGTAGTGAAAGGTGTTGACAGAATTATCCCTGTAGACGTATATGTGCCGGGCTGTCCTCCTAGACCAGAGGCGCTCATTGGTGGTCTTATCAAACTTCAAGAGAAGATAAGAGGTGAGAGTATAGTGGCACCAAAGGCTGTTCAACGCATAATGGAAAAAGAGCAATGACAACAGAAGAACTAGTAGAGTATATCAATTCTGCTGAAGAGCTTCAGGTGGTAGTTGAGTTAGTTCCAAATACTAGCCCAGGATGTGTTCTTGTTCCTGCCAAGGATTTGTTGGCTCTGATGTCTTTTTTACATACTGATTCTAATCTCTATTTCGATAGTCTCTCATCTATTACAGGAATTGATAACGGTGTTGAATCCAATCAAATGGAAGTGGTTTACAACCTTTATAGTATTCCAAACGATTTGCATTTGATGGTCAAGGTGATTCTAGATAGAGAGAAGTCAGTTGTTGCGAGCCTTTGTTCTATTTGGAAGGCAGCGGATTGGCATGAAAGAGAAACCTATGATCTTATAGGAATTCATTTTGAAGGACACCCTGATCTGAGAAGAATCTTGCTACCTGCAGACTGGGAAGGGCATCCGTTGAGAAAAGACTACGAAGAGCAGACCTATTACAGAGGAGTTAAAGTAAAGTATTAGTGGCCAATACAGTTCAATACATATTTGATGATCAAAACCTGAGAAAATCAGAACCTTCCAAGTATAAGGAAGAGGATCTGAAGTCTGAGGAGATGTTGGTCAATATTGGGCCGCAACACCCTTCTACCCATGGGGTTTTAAGGTTAGAGGTGATTACATCTGGTGAGCAAATAGTAGAAGTGGTGCCTCATATTGGTTATCTGCATCGTTGCTTCGAAAAACATGCTGAGAGCCTTCCTTACAACCAAACCTTACCGTTCGTAGATCGAATGGACTACTTGGCAGCAATGAATTCAGAGCATGCCTATGTGATGGGAGTGGAGAGAATGCTGGGAATTTCCGATCAAATACCAAAAAGGGTCGAGTATATCCGAGTATTAGTTGCTGAATTGAATAGGCTCGCTTCTCATTTTGTGGCGCTTGGTTCTTACGCCATGGATATTGGTGCTGCAACAGCTTTTTTCTGGATGTTAAGAGATAGAGAGCACATTGTCCGACTATTGGAATGGGTTTCAGGCGCGAGGATGCTTTATAACTATATCTGGGTAGGTGGGCTTTTCTATGACCTTCCTGTTGGATTTGAAGAGCGCTGCGAAGAGTTTGTGAATTACCTTACTCCTAAGCTCGAAGAATTAGATAGGTTGGTTATTGAGAATAAGATCTTTGTCGATAGAACAGCAAATGTGGGCGTTTTACCTGTTGATCTTGCTATCAACTACGGCATAACTGGACCGATGCTAAGAGGGTCTGGTCTGAAATATGATTTGCGGAGAGTGGATGGATATTCTGTTTATCCTGAACTTGAATTTGATATTCCTGTCGGAACAGGGCAAATGGGTACCTTGGGAGACTGCTGGGATCGTACTTGGGTTAGAGCTCAAGAATGCAAGGAGTCAGTGAAGATCATTCACCAATGTCTTGCCCAGCTTAAAGGAGACCATAAAAGAACTAAGGAGTTCGATCCACGCTCGGCAGTTCCAAAGAAAATTAGACCTAAGGCTCAAGACTTATATGTTAGAGCCGAAAATCCAAAAGGAGAGACTGGGTTCTTCTTTAGGGCAGATGGCAGATCAGACATTCCATTTCGCTGTAAAGCAAGAGGTGCCAGCTTTACGAACTTGTCAATTATCAATGATTTGTCAAAAGGTGGTTTAATTGCCGACTTGATCGCTGTTATCGGATCGATAGATATTGTACTTGGCGAAGTCGATCGTTAGAGCAATTCTTGAATATTGCTTTCTCTCACAAAAGCACGTTTTCCTCTCCAAATAATCTCTACCCAAATATCATTCGCACCAACGAGGTCTACCTTATGTCCTTGGTCAACAACTTCAATTAGTTCAGCCGCGGCAGAAGGACCTGACATGATAAAAGCATTATCTGTCATGATTATTCCAGATGGATTCTCATTTGTGAAATTCAGTACGTAAATGGCTAGGGCTAACGAAAAAACAAAGCTCACTGCCAAGCCGAGAGATTTCTCCTCATGCTTTCTGAACTTCCTAAACATCATGGCGAAAACAACTCCCGCTAATGCAACTAGCACTAAGAATATGATATAGCGAAAATCTTTCAGTACACTTTCAACTTGTTCAAATTCACTCTCCTTATATCCTTCAAGTGCGTTGACTTGGGCAAGTTCATCCATCTTATCCAATACCTTGTCATCAGATGTAAATCGATGATAATCATGGAGGTAAACCAAAGCATTTCCCAAATTATCTAACGCTTCTTCACTGTAGGCCATTTTTAAAAGCATGGCTGGTGTCGCTTGACCCGAATTATATACATCCTTATACAGATCTAATGATTGAGTGTATCGCCTAGCACTAAATAGACTATCTGCTACACTTAGCTGAGCGTTAATTGACTGAGCATCAATCTTTAAAGTGATCAAAAACAGTATGAAGAATATATATTTAAATAATTTCAAAACTCTCTTTTGTATTTTATTTCTAAGCTCTTACCTTTGCACTCGCAATTAAGGAAAACGACCTTAATTACCCAATTAAAATTTGTTGATCTGGTAGCTCAGTTGGTAGAGCATCTCCCTTTTAAGGAGAGGGTCCTGGGTTCGAGCCCCAGCCAGATCACTTCTTCAAAAGCCTTGCGAAAGTAAGGCTTTTTTTATGCCCTTCGAGCTGGATTTTTGAAGATAGGTCAAGTACTTCTTTAAGCAGTGTAATTCACAATTTTTAACCATACCTTCGTTCCTCAATTATGAGCGACAGTAGACCTATAGGGATTTTTGATAGTGGAATGGGAGGGCTTACTGTGGCGCATGCAGTGAGTCAACACTTACCCGAAGAGAAGATCGTCTATTTCGGAGATTCAGCGCACTTGCCTTATGGAGATAAGTCTGCTGCTACTATTCAGGCCTACTCAATTAAGATCTGCGATGTTTTATTGGAGCATCAGTGTAAAGTGATTCTTATTGCCTGTAACTCTGCCTCAGCAGCGGCATATGAATTAATAAAGGCTTATGTAGGGTCTCGAGCTCTAGTGCTCAACGTAATTGATCCTGTGGTTGATTATGTGTGCTCCACTTATCATAATCAAAAAGTAGGTTTAATTGGGACCAAGCAGACTGTTGGGTCAGGTGTTTATGAGTATAAAATTCAAGTCAAAGACCCAACCATAGATTTTGGTGGGCTAGCCACTCCTTTGTTAGTGCCCATGATCGAAGAGAATTATCATAACGATCAAATCTCAAAAGCCATCATCAATGCTTATTTGAAAGATGAGGCATTGCAAGATTTGCGAGCACTCATACTTGGGTGTACACATTATCCATTGATCAAAGAGGAGATTAGTCAATTTTACCATCAGAAGGTGGATGTCATTGATTCCTCAGCTATAGTGGCTCATGCCTTGAAAGCGCTACTAGAAATAGAAGGAGTCAGTAGTAAGCAAAAAGAAGGAGAAAATAAGTTCTTAGTCTCTGATATCACTCCAGGTTTTGAGAGGGCTGCAGAATTGTTTTTTCATGCTGAAGTGCCTCTAGAAAAACATATTTTGTGGGAGTAAGTTGAAGAAATATAGGCTCAAATTAGAACCATTTTCATTAGTCTACTATTATAGTAGGGTAGTAGGTGGTTCTTACGAAAATTAGTCTTTTCTTTGTGTTGATATAGCGCCAAACCAACGTGTACGCATTTCTCTTTTTTTTAACCTTTCTGTTGATTTACACCGTATTCGCTGTCTACGCTGAAAGAAAGATATCTGCCTTTATTCAAGACCGTTACGGCCCTATGGAAACAGGCTACTATGGCTTACTTCAAACCATTGCAGATCTTTTAAAACTCCTTCAAAAAGAAGATATCGTTCCGCTAAAGGCAGATAAGATCATTTTTAAGCCTGCCCCTGTACTCATATTCACAGCAGTATTTGCCGGTTTTGCGGTGTTACCATTGACTTCAGGATTTACTGGTTCAGGCACAGAGCTTGGCATATTCTTTTTATTGGCCATAGTATCTCTTGATGTGCTTGGTATTCTTTTAGCAGGCTGGGGTTCAAATAGTAAATACGCATTATTTGGTGCACTTCGGTCTGTTGCGCAAATTATCTCATACGAAATACCACTCGGATTGATGGTGGTCTGTGTTGTCATGATCAGTCAAACATTGGACCTTCAGCTCATGACCTACCAACAAGGGGTTTGGTGGAATAATATAGATCCTAGTGCTGTGAATTACCTTTTTGGTATTAAGGCTTTAGGTGTGGATGTGACCAATATTGGAGGGATTTTAACTTGGAATATCATTCGTGTACCTATACTGATCCCCGTATTCCTGATCTTCTTTATTGCTTCATTGGCTGAGGCTAACAGAGCCCCTTTCGATATTCCTGAGGCTGAATCTGAGTTAGTAGCAGGCTTCCATGTTGAATATTCTGGTTTTCGCTGGGCAATGGTGATGCTTTCAGAATATGGCATGATGCTTTTAGTAGCCTTCTTAATGACTATTTTCTTTTTGGGTGGATGGAACAGTCCATTTCCAAATGTAGGATCTGTCGAATTAGCCAATTGGACAAGTGGTGAACCGGGCTCAATTGCAGGTCATTTGTGGGGAGCATTTTGGATGATCAGTAAAGCTTTGTTCTTGGTGGCAGTACAGATTTGGATTCGATGGACTTATCCGAGATTGAGATTGGATCAATTGATGAACCTGAGCTGGAAGTATCTAACTCCAGCATCCATATTGTTGGTAATGCTATGTGCAATCTATAGACTATTGATGATTTGAATTAAATAGTGATGACGGAAGTAAGTGATTAAGTAATCAAGTATTCTGAAATAGAACATAATATGAAACGACCACACACAAATTTAAAAGTATGGAATGAGTCAATGATACTTGTCAAAGACATATATCAATTGGCTACTAGTCTTCCGAATGATGAAAAATTTGGATTGACTAGCCAGTTAAAAAGAGCTGCAGTTTCAGTGCCTGCTAATATTGCTGAAGGAGCTGCTAGACTAACGAAAAAAGAATTTAAGCAATTCTTACACATTTCGAGAGGCTCATTGAGCGAGGTTGATACATTAGTTGAGTTAACCTCTCAATTGGATCTTGTTCGAAAAGGTTTGAAAATTGAAATTCAAGAAAGAATAAATTTGGTAAGTGCCTTGTTAAACGGATTAATTAAAACTATTCACGCTTAACTCAATTACGTCATAACTTTGAAAAGCTACTGGAGAAATATCAATATCGCTTCTAAGACTTTGAAGGAGGGTCTAAAGTTGACAGTCAAGCATATGAAGGATGCGACCGTTCAACGCGATCCAATAGCACCGAGTGCCGATAACTATTTCGAAAAAGCGAATGCACTGTTTACCGTTCAATATCCGAAAGAGGTGTTACCTGTTCCGGCCATTGGTAGGTATAAACTTCATAATGAAATTGACGACTGTATAGTTTGTGATAAATGTGCTAAGATTTGCCCTGTAGACTGCATTGATATAGAGCCAGTAAGATCGATTGATGAGATTGGTAAAACTTCAGATGGAACATCAAAAAGAATTTATGCTGCCAAGTTCGATATCGACATGGCTAAATGTTGTTTCTGCGGTTTGTGTACTACTGTGTGTCCAACGGAATGTCTTACGATGACTGACGAATACGACTTTAGCTCGTATGATATCAAAGACCACAATTTTCCTTTTGCCACTATGACTCCTATGGAGATCTTAGAAAAGAAGAAGGAGCTGGAGGAATTCAACCAAAAGAAAGAAGCAGCTAAGGCGGCTCAGGTAACATCAGAGACACCAAAACCCAAAGTTGGCGGAGCGAAACCAGTTTTTAAACCAAAAGTGGCGGCAGCTGCTAAACCAAAAATTGCGATGAAACCAAAGGTTGGTGGAAGCGCACCTAAGCCTAAAGTCATGGTTAAACCTAAGG
Source organism: Roseivirga sp. (assembly GCA_965267365.1). Taxonomy (GTDB): domain Bacteria; phylum Bacteroidota; class Bacteroidia; order Cytophagales; family Cyclobacteriaceae; genus Roseivirga. The sequence goes on from OZ253951.1 coordinate 711,568, forward strand.
TGTCGCCATCTCCAGAAAAGGAGGGGATTGAAAAACCAAAGGTGGTAGTAAAACCAAGAATTAAGAAATCAAGTGATCAAGCTGCGGGTAAGGCTAAACCTGTTATGAAACCGAAGATCAATGTTAAAAAGGATCAATCGGCAAGTTCGGAGGGAGCGGTGAAACCTAAAATGAAACCGAAGATGCCTGCAAAGCCTAAAATTCCACCAAGAAAGGAGAGTGAAGAATAATGCAAATCACCATCATCCTTTTTTATGTTTTCGGAGTTTTGGCAGCATTATCAGCTCTATTTGTAGCAGCCACTAGGAATGTGATTTATGCAGCTTTTGCTTTGATATTATGTTTTATAGCGCTAGCAGGTGTTTATGTATTTCTAGGTGCTGAATTCATAGGGATAACACAGATCTTAGTCTACGTTGGCGGAATTCTAGTACTCTTAGTGTTTGGCGTAATGTTAACTAATCGCGTAAAGGGCGATAAGATGTTGACGGTAAATGAGAATAAGCTGGTTGGCTTCCTACTGTCTGCTGCGGTTTTTATTTTATTACTCAAAGGCATACTTGCTGCAAATTTTGCAGGTTTAGAATGGATCAATCAAGACAAAACTTCTAAAGTAGGTCTGAAAGGATTTGGTCTTAATCTGATGACTGAATATGTATTAGCATTCGAAATGATAGGAGTACTCCTTCTTATCGCACTGATAGGAGCTGTTTATATTGCTGGTAAAAAGAGAAAGGAGGGACATGCCTCTTAATTTTGTTCTCTTCTTGGGTGCTCTTCTCTTCTGTTGCGGCCTTTATGTAGTGATTACAAAAAGGAATGCCATTATGGTGTTAATAGGTGTGGAGTTGATGTTAAATGCAGCCAATGTGAATCTTATTGCATTTAGCGCTTTCGACCCTGTTGAATTGCAAGGTCAAATATTCTCCTTGTTCGTAATTACCGTTGCAGCGGCTGAAGCTGCCGTTGCGCTTGCCTTGGTTGTGAAGGTGTATGAATACTTCAAGTCGAGTGATCTTGATGAAATAAATGAATTAAAAGGTTGATATCACTTCAAGACATACTGACCGTTCAAAATAGCCCATTAATGTATTGGCTCATCGCCATGCTGGTCATACCTATGTCTAGCTTTGTTTTTGGTGGGTTTATGAAGGGAGCAGCACCCAAGGTGACAACTGGCTTGATCCTAGTCAACTTTTTGATTGCTATCTATCTTTTGATCACTCAGATTTATCAAAGCGCTCAAGTGATTCGTGGCAATTGGTTCATGATAGGAGATCTACAGTTGACCTATTCTTTTATGATCGATGAGCTGATGTTGATCATGGCTGTAATAGTCAATTTTATCTCTTTGCTTGTTCACTTCTTCTCCCTCGAGTATATGAAGAGCGACCCTCGTATTGTTACCTATTTCAGGTATCTGGGGCTTTTTACTTTCTCAATGATGGGTATTGTCCTTTTCTACGACTTGCTGATCATTTTCATTTTCTGGGAATTAGTGGGATTGTCTTCTTACCTGCTGATCGGGTTCTGGTTTAAAAAACGATCAGCGTCCATTGCAGCAAATAAGGCATTCATTCTCAATAGAATTGGTGATGTCGGTTTCATTACGGGTATCATGATCTTATTCACTCAATTTGGATCCTTAGATCTTGAGGCTATCAAGTCTTTGATGATCATGAGCGACATCCAAGGAGATAATTGGGTAGTGGAATTCATTAATAATGGCAAAGAGGTTTTCAACTTCATGGATGGTAGATGGCTAAGTGCTGCCGGTGTGGCCTTGTTCTGTGGAGCTGTTGGTAAGTCTGCTCAATTTCCACTTCAAGTATGGTTGCCTGATGCCATGGAGGGTCCAACACCTGTATCAGCCTTGATACATGCAGCCACAATGGTAGCAGCAGGTGTCTTTTTATTAGCTAGAATCTTTGTGATTCTAGATGCTCAAGCCCTAGAGGTGATTGCCATCGTAGGTGCCATTACAGCCTTTATGGCTGCTATTGCTGCCTTATCACAGTTTGATATCAAGAAAGTATTGGCCTACAGTACAGTGTCACAATTGGGTTACATGGTGATGGCTATGGGAGTAGGTGCCTATTCAGCAGGGGTTTTCCATTTAATTACTCATGCCTTTTTTAAGGCCGGATTATTTCTCAGTGCAGGTGTTATCATTCATCAACTGCATCAATTAGAAGATGAGAATATCAAGTTTGATACTCAAGATATGAGGGTAATGGGTGGTTTAAGGAAGTATATGCCAAAAACCTTCTTTGCCTTTTTGTTTTGTTCTTTGGCTCTTGTAGGCTTGCCGGGCTTCACAGGATTCCTTTCCAAAGATGCCATACTGCTGAATCTATCAGTTTGGACAGAGATCAAAGGTGGAGGTTTTTATATTCCTGAGATCCTTGCATTTGCAACGGTCGTATTTACAGCCTTTTATACTTTCAGAATGCTGTTTTTGGTCTTCTTCGGTGAATTTAGGTTGCCTAATTTATTACCTGAGCATAAGCTCGAAAAGAGACCTACTGATGGTAATTTCAAATTAATGTTGCCAATTGGCTTGCTTGCCATTTTATCAAGTAGTCTGTGGCTAGGGATTCAAATAGAGGCCGAGAAGACATGGCTCTATCATTTAATTGAGACTCCTGTTTATCTGGTTCCTACTTTCTATGCAGCCAAGAGTTTGGTAGATGTTCCAAAAGAAATGTTCGAAGAGCTTCATTGGCTAGTAGCAGGTGTTTCACTACTGCTAGCTTGTGCCGGAATTGTACTAGCTTATCTCTCCTATAAGCCTGGAAAAAAATTACAGAAAAGGTTCGTAGAAAGGCGCGAACCAAGAGGAGTGTTCGGGCAGGTATCTTTTTACCATTGGTATCAAGATGCGCTTTATCATAAAATCATCTTACCATTCTTGCTGCTTCTTTCTAAAGCACTAGCTTGGTTCGATCAAAAAATACTAGATCGATTGGTGGTTGGATTCACCAAAGCACAAGTTGTCATCGCCCATATTGTCAGATGGTTTGACGTTTATGTGGTAGATGGTTTGGTGCATCTCACTTCCAATTCTGTAGGTAGAGTAGGGCAACTGACTCGCTCTATTCAATCTGGTAGAGTACAATCCTTTATTGTACTTAGTTTTGTCTTTGTTCTATTAATATTGCTTTTACTGGTATTCTGATCTATGGCAAGCATTTTATCCTTTATCATTTTTATTCCATTGTTAGGTGCCCTGATCGTTGCCTTGTTGCCGAAAAGCAAAAGCGGTTTATATAAATGGGTTGCTCTTGCTTCCTTGGCTTTATCCTTGTTTTTAAGTGTAGTCTTAACGCTTTCATTTGATGGTGATTTTGCTGGAGCAATAAGTGGCGAAAGTCATCTTCAGTTCAAAGAAAAGGCCGAATGGTTTTCATTCTCATTGGGTTCTTTTGGACAGATTTCAGTTGATTATTTCTTAGGAGTTGATGGGTTAAACATCTCTCTACTGCTTCTAGCGGCACTTGTTCTCTTTATTGGTGTGATCTCTTCATGGAATATGACCAAGCAACTCAAAGGATATTTTGGGCTTTACCTCTTATTGTCTTCTTCAGTATTGGGGTGCTTTGTAGCGCTAGATTTCTTCCTTTTCTACCTCTTTTTTGAGTTTATGCTGTTGCCTATGTATTTCTTGATAGGCATTTGGGGTGGGCCAAGGAAAGAATATGCAGCGATCAAATTCTTCTTGTACACGCTGGCTGGTTCGATCTTTATTTTGATCGTTATGATAGGACTCTACAATTCAGTCCTAGATCCAATTAAAACTGGAGAAGCTGCTGGTGTACTTAGTCAAGGAATGAATGAGGCTGCCTATGTAGAAATGATTCAAGATCAAGTCAGGTCAGGACAAATTGGTACTGAGCACTATGTAAAGTCATTCAACATGATCTTTATGGCTGATTCAGGGAATTATATTCCTGGCTCATTTTTGAGTGAATCAGGCTTAGTTCAAGTGTTTGGTCAACCAGCTAGATGGATGGCTTTTATGGCCTTGTTGATAGGTTTTGCCATTAAGCTACCAGCTTTTCCTTTCCATACCTGGTTACCTGATGCACACGTGGAGGCACCAACTCCAATATCGGTTGTGTTAGCTGGTGTATTACTAAAGATCGGAGGATATGGAATCATACGAACCGCCTATGCCATGTTTCCAGATGCAGCCTTTCACTATTCCTGGCTCATCGGATTCTTTGGGATTGTCTCTATCATCTATGGCGCGTTGAATGCGCTTGCTCAAAAAGACTTAAAGAAATTAATCGCTTACAGTTCTGTCTCTCATATGGGATTTGTGCTTCTCGGCTTAGCCGCTCTTACAGTGGAGGGTGTTTCGGGAGCCATTTATCAGATGTTCTCCCACGGGTTGATCAGTGCGATGCTGTTCCTCATTGCAGGAGTACTTTATGATAGAACTCATGATCGAATGATCGAAAACTACGCTGGCTTAGCTACTAAGCTGCCTCATTTTACAGTATTCACTTCCATTGCCTTTTTTGCCTCATTAGGCTTACCAGGTTTCTCAGGTTTCATTGCTGAGATCACCGTGTTTATCGGTGCATTTAAATCTGATATGGTAAATGGTGCCATACCTTTTTGGATGCCGATTGTTGGTGCGATAGGGTTGGTATTGGCAGCTGGATACTACTTGTGGACCTTGCAAAGAATGTTCTTCGGTCAGTTTTGGGTTAAGGATAAAGCTTGGTTGGAGTCTTTGAAAGACTTGAATAAGAGAGAATACATTATGCTAGTTCCTCTGGTAGTGTTGATCTTGGCCTTTGGAGTATATCCGGCATTGCTATTTGATTTGATCAATGCATCAGTTATGTCATTTGTTGAACATGTTTCGCCAGCTATTCCCTGATGTTCATTAAGGCCTTTCAGTCAAATATTGGATTAACGGATTGGCTCGATGCCATCTCTGGAAGCATCGGTTATCTTTTGCCAGAGTTAACGTTGGTTATTACTTTGGTCTTGCTGATTATTTTCGATTTGATATTTGATCGAAACAAATCTATAGGACTGATTTCCATATCCATTGTTGGCCTAGTATTCACTCTCTTTTTGTTACTGAATCAATGGGCTCCAAATGCTGAAGCATTACCTTTTTTTGATGACATGTTAAAGCTGACCAACTTCGGCATCATCTTAAAAATGATCTTTAGCGGATCTGCTATTGCGACTGTATTCATGTTTTTGAGCAATAGACAGCATAACAATGAATCACTCAGTTCAAGTGAGAACCTGGCGATGTTATTTACCATTTTGCTAGGGTCATTTTTCATGACCATGACCATGAATCTAATTTTGATTTATCTATCAATAGAATTGGTGTCAATTGGTTCTTATTTGATCACTGCTCTAATGATGAATAGAAAGAGGTCAGAAGCAGCATTAAAATACTTGATATTCGGTGCTGTGGCTTCAGCTCTTATGCTTTATGGTATGAGTTGGCTTTATGGTTTTACAGGAACCCTTCAGCTAGATTCAGATACTTTCTTGGCAGGATTGTCTCAGGCGCCAGTCATGCCATTGACCATTGCTTTGCTTCTCACTCTGTCAGGCTTCTTATTTAAGCTAGGAGCCTTTCCAATGCACATTTGGTCGCCAGATGTTTATGAGGCTGCTCCAACACCTGTTGTTTCATTCTTTTCAGTAGTGCCTAAAGTAGCCGCGATCTCGGTCATCTTTAGAACAGTTCAATTGACCATCGGTGCGGACTTTGATTGGGTTCTTATTCTATCGGTAGTTTCAATTGCTTCTATGGTGGTAGGTAATTTTTCTGCCATCTGGCAAAAAGATGCTAAAAGGATGCTCGCCTATTCTTCTATTGCTCATGCTGGCTTTCTATTAGTGGGAATCATTGCCCAATCTGAAACAGGAAATGAGTCCATGCTCTTTTATGCGATCATTTATTCAGTAATGAATTTTGCGGCATTTTGGATGATCCAGATACTTGAAAATATCTCTGGCAGCTCCTTGATGGAAGATTGGAAAGGACTTGGGAGAGTTTATCCTTTCATTGGTGTCTTGCTTTTGGTAGTCATGATTTCTCTTACAGGTCTACCTCCTACTGCAGGGTTTAATGCCAAGTTATATGTGTTTTCAGCACTTTGGGAGACTTATGTGGGCAATGGAAACCAATTGATCTTGTGGCTGTTTATTATAGGACTGTTCAATACAGTCGTATCGCTTTTTTATTATTTGAAGGTTCCTTATTTGTTGTTCTTTAAAGAAGATGGTTCCCGAACAGAGCGCAAACGCTTGCAAAGTTTGCCTGTCATTTTTGGCACTCTTTTGGTCTTGCCATTGTTACTATGGTTCTTTAGGAGCGATTGGTTTGTCGACCTAATGAATACTGTTAATTTTGCATTTTAGAACTTGACATGAGTGAGCCGATTAAACATGAGTGTGGGATAGCCCATATTCGATTGAGAAAGCCCCTTCAGTACTATATCGACAAATATGGTACTCACAAGTATGCGGTAAGTAAGCTTTACATGATGATGCAGAAGCAATCGAACCGTGGGCAGGATGGTGTTGGTGTTGCGAATATTAAAATTGGCGTTCCTCCCGGTAAAAGATATATCTCTCGTTATCGTACGATCAATTCTGGACCTGTTGATGAGATCTTTGGTAAAATTGCCCGTAAGTACGACAAAGCAAGAAAGAAAGAAGGGTACAATCCGAACGATGCTGAATGGCTTAAGAACAACGTAGGTTTTTCAGGTGAGTCTTGGCTAGGCCATTTGAGATACGGTACTCACGGAAAGAACTCTATCGAAAGTTGTCATCCATTTTTAAGACAGAATAACTGGAGAAGTAGAAACTTGGTAATGGCCGGAAACTTCAACATGACCAATGTTGATGAGCTTTTTGATCTGTTACTCAAGTTGGGTCAGCACCCTAAAGAAAAAACGGATACAGTTACCGTAATGGAAAAGGTTGGTCACTTCATTGATGAAGAAAACCAGCGCATTTTCGATAAGTATAAAAAGAAGTTGGGCAACAATGAGATCACTGAGGTGATTGAGTCCGAAATGGACATCCAGCGTATTTTAAAAAGATCATTTAAGGATTTTGATGGCGGTTATGCCATGGTGGGGCTCTTAGGACATGGAGCCTCTTTTGTTGTTAGAGATCCTAATGGTATCAGGCCAGCCTTTAAATACATTGATGATGAAGTGATTGTTGTTGCTTCTGAAAAACAAGCCATCAAAGCGGCTTTTAATGTCAATTATGAAGACATTTCTGAGGTAGAAAGAGGCCATGCTCTAATCGTTCAGAAGGACGGGTCTTTTTCGGAAGTTCCGATCAAGAAGCAAAAAGAATTAAAAGCATGTTCGTTTGAGAGAATCTATTTCTCAAGAGGTAATGATCCTGAGATCTACAACGAGCGAAAAATGCTCGGTAAGTTGTTGATTCCTCAGATCTTGAAGGCCATTAACTTCGACCTGAAGAACACAGTATTCTCTTATATCCCTAATTCAGCTGAGGTTTCCTTCCTTGGTATGATGCAAGGTTTAGATGAATATCTGACTAAGAAACAAAAAGAGGTAATCATCGATGGTAAGCCATCATTAGATGATATTGATAATCTTCTGAGCTTTAGACCTCGTGTTGAAAAGCTTGTGATCAAAGACGCGAAACTAAGGACCTTTATTGCGGATGATAATAGTCGCGATGATCTAGTGGCCAACGTTTATGATACCACTTACGAGGTGATCAGAAAAGGCGTTGACACGCTAGTGGTGATTGACGATTCCATCGTTAGAGGAACTACGCTTGAGAAGAGTATTTTAAGAATGCTCGATAAGCTAGAGCCGAAAAAGATCGTAGTTGTTTCTTCTGCTCCTCAGATCAGGTATCCTGACTGCTATGGTATTGACATGTCTAAGATCAAGGAGTTTGTAGCGTTTAGAGCGATGCAGGCTTTGCTTAAAGAGAACTATCAAGAGAATAAGATGGAAGAGGCCTATCACAATGTGTTGGCCAACATCGACAATGACAAGCAACGCAACTTCGTTCAAGATCTTTACAATGAATTCACTGATGATCAAATGTCTGCTAAGATCACTGAGATCGTAAGACCAGATGATCTAAAAGCTGAACTGGAAGTGATCTATCAAACAGTAGATAACCTGCACAAAGCTTGTCCAAAGAATTTAGGTGACTGGTACTTCACAGGCGATTATCCTACCAAAGGAGGAATGCGCGTTGTAAACAAGGCCTTTATCAATTTCATGGAAGGCAAAGAGGTTCGTGCTTACTAGTACATAGACTTTTCCCCCTTGGAGAAGGGGGTAAGGGGGATTGGCGATATTAAGGCTGGTCATTGACCGGCCTTTTTAAGGCACAAAAAAACCACCCTCTAGAATCAACTAAAGGGTGGCCATCTCTTAATTGAAAATTCTTAACTAAACCGAGAAGCTTTCTCCGCAGCCGCAAGTACGGTTGGCATTAGGATTAATAAATTGAAATCCTTTTCCATTTAAACCATCCGAAAAGTCTAAAGTAGTGCCCAGTAAGTACAACAGACTCTTTCTGTCTACAAGCACTTTAATTCCTTTGTCTTCAAAAACCTCGTCTTTTTCCTTGATCTCCGCATCGAATTCAAGGTCGTACATCAATCCTGAGCAACCACCGCCTTGTACAGCTACTCTGATGTTATGGTTATCCGTTTTTCCTTCTTTACTTCTAAGCTCTACGATCTTCTCCTTCGCAGTATCTGTTACATTGATCATTATGCTACTGGGTTAAGTACTACACTAAAAACAGTTATGGTATTGATGTCTCTACTATAATATAGTTTATCTAAAGCATCATACATATTGGTGGCTGTAAAATATGAAGTATGTAATTCACTCTCACCTTTAGCGATCCATTGAATAGTATAGCTATTGTACTTGTCTTTGTAAGACTGTACGTAGTCTAACATCTTTCTCAATGCATCTAGCTTATCAATTCCCAATTCAGAATGAAATAAGAAGGACTGATTATGCCTTGGGTTGATAGTGATCAGGTCCAACTTCACTTTGCCTTCAATCGACTGAAATTCAAAGCTTAATTCACTTCCTTGGATACCCAAATGAGACTCGATCTTCTTCTGAAGTTTCAAGCTTTCCACATGGATATCGCTACCTGTGCCTGTCATATTCATTTTACACCAATTTTGCTCCTTTATGTTCAGAAGCGTGATATTTAACAGGTATTAGAAACAATAAGTTCAGTACCTTGGCGCAAAGATAATACATGAATCTTAATTGAAGGAAATGAGGAAAATAGAACATATAGGAATCGCTGTTAAATCTATAGAAACTTCGAATGAGTTGTTCGGTAAGCTCTTCGGAGAACCCCACTATAAAGTGGAGTCTGTAGAATCTGAAGGTGTGAATACCAGTTTTTTTCAAGTAGGGCCTAACAAGATTGAATTATTGGAAGCAACAAACCCAGACAGTCCTATATCTAAATTCATTGAAAAAAGAGGAGAGGGGATACATCATATTGCCTATGATGTAGAAGATATACATGCCGAAATGAAGCGACTAGAGTCTGAAGGTTTTACATTACTCAATAAGGAACCTAAAAAGGGAGCAGATAATAAGTTGATTTGTTTCCTGCATCCTAAAACTACCAACGGTGTCTTGATTGAGCTTTGTCAAGAGATCGGTTGAATTAACTGAGACTTATGGCTTCAAACTAAAATCACTTACCTTTGCGCCTCAAACGGTAAGACATGGAAGAGAAGCGTACAGAACTATCTGATTTAGGTGAATTTGGCTTGATCGATCGATTTGCCGAAGGAGTTGAGATCAAAAACCAAACTACGGTTAAGGGCATCGGTGATGATGCTGCAGTGATTAAAACTTCTGACAAAGGTTATGGTCTGTTAGCAGCCGATATGTTGCTCGAAGGTGTTCATTTTGATCTTTCTTATGCACCACTTCCACACCTAGGGTATAAGGCAGTGGCTGTTAATGTGTCTGACATTGCAGCTATGAATGGAGTGCCAGAGCAGATCACAGTTTCTCTTGGATTAAGCAATCGCTTTTCTGTTGAAGCAGTAGAGGCTTTGTATCAAGGAATTCATTCTGCCGCTAAAGATTTTGATGTGGACGTTGTAGGTGGAGACACCACTTCTTCTCACAGTGGTCTGGTTATCTCTATATCTGTGTTTGGGTCAGTTCAAGAAGATAAAGTGGTATACCGCTCTGGGGCAGGCGAAAATGATATTCTTTGCACAACGGGAGATCTCGGGGGAGCATTTATTGGCCTTCAAGTTTTAGAAAGAGAAAAGCAGACTTTCCTGGCTAACCCCAATATGCAGCCTCAGCTTGATCGCTATCAATACATCGTGCAGCGCCAATTAAAGCCTAAGGCTAGAATGGACATTATTCACGAATTGAAGTCTGTAGGAGTTGTGCCTACTTCTATGATCGATATTTCAGATGGATTGGCTTCTGAATGTCTACATCTTTCCAAAAATTCGGGCGTTGGTGTTTCGCTATATGAAGACAAACTCCCAATCGACAAGTTGACTTATGATACAGCAGTGGAGTTCAATTTAGATCCAATCACGGCAGTATTAAATGGAGGTGAGGATTATGAACTTCTCTTTACTATCAAACAAGAAGATCACGATAAACTAGAAAAACATCCTGATATACATTTCATTGGCCATACACATAAGCTTGAAAAGGGCAATGTGTTGGTTACCAAGAATCAGAATGTGGTCGAGCTAAAGGCTCAAGGTTGGAATCACTTAACCGATCAACAGTAGAACCAGTAATACTATTGAGAAGAAAGAACTGACAATTGCCGCATTGAATTTTCTCTCAGCTTTTAAGGTGGGGTATAAACCGATACTCCCAGCTAGGAAAACAAGAACCACGAATAAATAACTCGTATAAGGAATGCTTTGCACCCTTACTTCAAGGTTCGGGTCTCTATCACTTATATAGCTGTAATTGTCATAAAACAGGCTTTTCTTAATGAAAAGCGAATCTCCCTGTTGAATGAAATTCGAATAATTTTCAGTTTCAAATGTGAGAAGAGGAGTTTCTACTAATCTGATATTAGTATCACTGATCATCATGGTCATCTGGACTTTGGAATAAACCGCTTCAACAGCTGTCTCTCCGAAATCTGCAAACACAAAAAAATCTACAATGAAGCTCAAAGCAAAGAACATCATGATAGTGTTGAGCGTGGTTGCCCACTTCTCGTAGGCCTTATAGTTCAGAGGAGGGTACTCATTTCTTGTTTTGAATTGAAATTCAGAATAGACATTACGCCTTTGTCTTCTAAGCATTTCATCCACTTCTTCTTGAGTAAAAGTGGGCTGATCAACCTTCTTTCCTGAATCATATAGGTTTCTTTTGTGCTCATCTGAGAGTACCATATAGGCTTCATTGAGTTCTTGAAACTCTTCTTCTGCATTTGCCGATGTGTTTTTGTCAGGATGAAGCGTTTTGGCTTTATTACGATAGGCCTTTTTGATTTCAGATGGGCTCGCGTTTTTTTCGAGACCTAAGATGTGATAATAATCCTTTGGCATATCTTTATAAGGCGCAGTTCTTTTTAAAACTATGGAAGCTATTCATTATTACAACGGAGAATTCCTGAAAAAAGAAGAAATCCATATATCACCTGATGATGTTGGATTTTTGAGAGGGCATGGCTGTTTCGATTTTTTTAGGGTTGAAAATGGGGTTCCCATTTTTCTGGATGATCATTTGGAGCGTTTAAAGGCGTCTGCTGAAGGGTTGAATATAGAAATGCCTATGACCCTTGAAGAGTTAAAAGCAATTATTTTCGAGCTTATAGATAAGAATAAATTGCCCTTATCAAGTATAAAGGTTTTTCTTACTGGAGGACTGACTCAAGATGGTTTTACTCCATCAACTCCAACAGTACTGATCTTAAACCAACCTTTTAAAGAACCGGATCAGGGCATGTATGAAACTGGTGCTTCGCTCATGCTTTATGATTATCACAGAGATTTTCCAACGGTCAAATCAACCCAATATGCGAAGGCCCTGGCGCTTCAGAAAGATTGGCAAAAAGAGGGGCACATTGATGTTTTATATCATGATGGTGAATGGATATCAGAAGTGTCGCGAAGCTCTGTATTCTTTTTTAAGGATGGCGTATTAAGAACGAATAAGGACGAAGTACTAAAAGGAATTACGCAAACCAATGTGCTCAGAGCAGCCATGGATCAATTTGAGATCAGAGTTGATGATATCAAGCTTAGTGAACTGCTGGCAGCTGATGAGATGTTCATCACAAGCACTACAAAAAGAATTTTACCAATTATAAAAGTGGGTGATCAGAAAATCGGCAATGGATTGATCGGAGGGAATACTCGAAAGATGGAGGAGCTTTTCTCAAGTTTTGTGGAAGAGTATATTAATCAGCATCAACGGTAGGAGCGTCCATTTCATAGCTTATTACATCTAGCAGCATATCAGTGATGTGAATAGGAATTCGTTTTACTAATTTTTTGTAACGGTAATTGATCACCTGTCCAGTTTCTAACTGGAAAGCGATCCTTCCAGACTGCTGACCACTTTCATAAATTCTAATTTCTAGAATGGTCTTGTCAATTCCGTCAGTATAGGTATTGTTAATTTTCCAGGTAACCTGATCTCCCATCTCAACTAATTTGTTGAGCATACTGCGGACAACAGCCTTATTTTCCTCCATTACATTCTCCATAGGTATTAAAAGAACGATCAGGAGGCCAAATAGTTATTCCTCTTCAGGGTATGGAACAAAAAGAAAGTTGGTAAAGTCCGGCTCCACGACAAAAAGACAACAAAATTCATCAGGATTCTTATAAGCCTCCTTGAAAGCGTCAACATTGTCGATCAGTTGCCTTTGTACAAATTCATCCACATAAGTGATATGGTAATTCCATTCCGTTGCCATCTCGGCTCTTCCAATTAGTTTCTGGCCGATGGGTATATCTGTTTTGGAGATCGGGAAAATGGGGAACTCTGAGAAGCCTCTCTTTCTTACTTGATAAGCAGCTTCTTTCAAGGTGTCAGCCACTACCACAAAATCTTTGGTAATAGTGCCTAAGTATTTACCGTTTAACTCCGGATCATTTTGCATGCCGCAAATTTAAGCAATCACTTTCTTACGCCAAGCAATGATCAAAGGACAAATTCTACCAATTAGGTTTAGGTTTTGGATCGTAGCGATGCCATGGTACCTCATTAACCCAGTGAAATCCTCGGTTGGTAAGATAGAACTGTTTTAAGTCATAGCTCTTCAATTCTAATTGAAGCGTATCGCTTTCTAAGACTCCTTCCAAGGTTAGGCCATCTTCTAATTTCTGATAATTCAAATAATAGTCCTTGGCCAATGAATCTCTTCCAATGGTGAACTTCACTTGCTGTTCAACGGTGTCAATTTCAGTGGTATACCAAGTTAGTTGATCGTCCATTTTCATGGCGACTGTTCTATTGGTGTAATCGAAGATCATACGTTGCCACCTTACACTATCAGTCAATAAAGGAGCTAGTGTATCACCATTGATAGAAAATGTGCTCACATCATATAAGCCATATAGAGCAGACTTAGGCCTTAGCTCTCCATATTGCTCTCTTCTTTCCATATTTCTACTGATATTATCATAATAGATGTGGATGACTAAGAGTACTTCTAAGGCCAATAGGATATAATTATTTCTTGGGTTCTTGAAAAATGGAGGCCATGAATAGGGCTCTGCTTTTTTTCTAAACAAAAGAAGGTTCATTAGTGCTTTATAATCGATCAAGGCGATGTATAAGCCCATGATCATCAACTGTGCTGAGAATAATTTAACAGGCACATCATATGCCATGTTGAGCACAAATACATTGAACATCACGCCAAATGTGACTAAACCACCGAGGGTTCTTGTTCTTCTAAATATCAATAAGGTGCCGGCTATTACCTCACTGAAGCCAGCATACATACTGTATGTTTTAGAAGCACCCATAAAGGTCCAGAGGAGCCCCATAGGAGAAGACTGTCCATAAGTTTTTAGGAGTCTATCAATTCCTAGTGGAGACATTTGAAGCCAATAGACTTTGATGAACCCATAGATTGCCATAAAGAAGACGAGATAATAGACTACGATCATCACAAAGATTCTCCAGAGTTGGTAATAGGATCTTCTCGATCTATCCACTGCTGTCCAAATGGTGGTACCTATAATGGCTAAAATCAAATATGAAGTATAGAAGATCCAGTCGACTGTCTTGTCTCCGCTTCCTGTTTGCCGGGTAGCTAAATCTTCAATGCCTAAAAAGAGATTGGCCATGCTTTGAGCAAACCAATTCCAAAAATCCCCTATTGGCTCACTTATAAAATCAATATCGAAAACCCCTAATACATAAGACAATGGAAAAGGGAATATGAAAAGCATAAAGAAGATGAAAATGAATCTGAAACGAAGCTTTTCACCAAAAGACCATGGTTGATGTAAATGCATAGTACAGCTAAAAAAGTGGTTGTTAAGTATTTGACAGCAACTAAGATAAACATCTCTTGAATATGTTTAGTAGTTTTAGAAATGTCCCGACAAAACAAGAACAGAGGCTTTGGATACTTTTTTGCAGAATTGGTGATCCTAATTCTGGGTATATCTGCTTCTTTTATCTTAAATGAGTATAGAATTTCAAAGGCTGAAGAGTCTAAAGAGATAGAGCTTCTCAATAGTTTTCATGAGAATTTGACAGTTGACAGCACTTTGCTTTCGGCTTATGTCAATATTTATGAAAGGCAAATTGAGATAGCAAATTCGATCTTGCGCTTAGAAAGAAATGCATTCTATACCGATTCAACTGCTAGAAATGTTCTAGGATTACTCAGTTATTCGCCTTTCTCACCAAGTGAGATCACTTATCACGAAATGAAAGGTTTGGGGCAGTCACACATTCTTCAAAATGATACTCTTCTAACTGAGTTGATCACTTTGTATGAGGTGAATTACGAGTCACTTCGGCAATGGACTGATGTGGACGGTGCTCATGTCAAAGAGCAACTTATTCCTTATATGATGGAGAATTTCCCTTATGTCAACGGGCTCAATTTCCCGACTATGACTTCAGCTCAGAAAAGAGAGTTTATGCGACAAGTAAATTCGGATAGATACCGATACCTTATTCAGTTTGCTGCCTCATACAAAGTGAGCACAAAAACAGTTTACGAGGGTATATTGAATGAAGTTCGTAATGTGATCGATATGATCAATCAAGAATTACCTTCCAAAGAGTTGTCTGTCGATTGAGTAATTACCTGGGCCAGTAATAAATAGCGTTACGTAAGCCACCAAATACAAAACAGACTTTTCTTGACTTCCAAAAGGATCTCCGCCATGCACTAATTGCCAGGCAACTAGCATAGTGAAGATCAAGGGTATTAAGGCATAGCGAGTAGTTAATCCAAGAATTACTAGAATAGAGCATATGAATTCTGCAAAAGAGGCAGAGATCAAAGAGGCATGAACGCCAATTCCAAGTGGATCGCCAAACTTCCAATTTCCATTCATCACCTTCATAAATTTGCCATAACCATGAGTGAGCATAGCTAAACTGAATGTGACTCTAAAAAATAGTAATGCTAGGCTAGTGGCATTATTGTGTTGGCCTGACTTGAGTAGTTTTTTGAACATAACGGTAAGGTTAAGTTCTGTAAGAATGTGAATTCCATTCTTATTTGCAATACTCCTTTATATAATCGGAAGCTAGCTCGTCATCATATTCTTCGCCCAATTCGAAATCATCGCAGTACTGTTGTTGAGAATATCTGTATGACATTTTAGCCATGCCCCTGCGAGTATAAGCCTCTCCATATTCTGGGTCTTTTTCTATAGCACTATCAAAAGTTTCTATAGCTGCAGAGAAATGTTCGTAAACAAAAAATACCATGGCCTTATTGAAATAGGCTACTGCTAGGTCTGGTTCTATTTGAATGGCCTTATCAAAATCTTCTATAGCGGTTGGTCCAAGTCCGCCTCTAGCAAAGGCCGCACCTCTACTTATCAAGGCCTGTACGTTATCTGGCTCTTCTCTGATGACAATACTTAGGTCATATATTGCATCTTGATTTTTGCCTTTCTTAGTGAATGCCTTTCCTCTCAAAAGAAGGGCTTCAAGATTATCTGCATCTCCCTCTAATACGGCACTCATATCGCCAATGACTGCATCAAAATTCTCTAATTCAAAATTACATCTGGCTCTACCTATCATGGCTTTTCGAGAGTTCCATTTTAGAAGCGCCAGCTTGTTATAGTCATCATAGGCTTCTAAATAATTGCCAAGGTTTTCGTTAGCTATTGCACGATTGAAGATGGCGTAATTATCATCTGTGTCGATCTTGATCACACGGTTATACGCAGCTACTGCAGCTTCAAAATCTCCTTCTTGAAAAAAGACATCTGCCTCTTCTCGAGTGGCGGACATATTGCAGCCTAATAGTAAGATGGATAATAAGAGAATTGAGTATTGACGCATGAATAAATAAACTAACTTATTAGTTTATAAAAAAGCGTAACGACTAAATGTTTAGTAGGAGCCGTGATATTTTCGCATAAACCACTCAAAAGAGAGTAAGGCTATCAGCAAGATCAACCATAATGGTTGGTCAATAAGAGGATTGATCTCTTCGGAAGAACGTGTAATAGGTCGTGGGTTTTGACTGATTACATCGTCAATGAGATCTTGGATTTGATCTTTTTGGTAAAATTGACCTCCAGAATTGTTAGAGATGTTTCTCAGTAGCTGATGATTGGCTGTTAAATCAATGTTCTCCAGCTGAAGAGCTTCTACAGAGAAACTTCCTCTAGATACTTCAGTCTTGTTATTTACGCTGACTGTTGCCTCATATTGATAAACCCCGGCTTCTAAACTCGAAATACTAAAGGCGTTCGTTGGGCTGTTAACATAATTGTATTCTACCGTATTATTCTTCTCGTCAGTCACCTTCATTGATATGTTGTAATCAAAGACCTGCTCGTAAAGCTCGTTATACACTTCAGTATTGAATTCTATTAATTCAGAGTCTGTAAAGCTTTCGCTGATGGGCTCAACATCGAAATTTGACTTGTTATCTGTTGTAGCTAGGTATTGGATGAGTTTGCCAAATAGTTCATCGAACAGATCTGGAGTCTCATAAATAGCACTTTCTTGTAATCTCCATTTCCAAATTCCTGCTCCTGAGAGCACCGCTGACTTTCTATCGCCATCGTTCCAAACAGTGATCAGTGGTCTATTGGTTTGAGCGTTTCCAATTTTCTGGTAGAACATGATCTGAGCACCATCCTTCAATTCGTAATTCCCATATGGTACTGTGAGTGGAGGGTATTCATTCATTCTGCGCATAAGAGTCGCGTCAATTTCGAACAGATCAAATTGAGGAGAGAGGTTGCCAATCACTTGATCCGTTTGACCAAAGTTGGAATAGGTTAATGCTGGATTTCTTCTATTGATATTATCCAAAACTGAGGTGCCCGTAATAAAAAGACTATTGCTATCATCAATCCAATGGTCTATTTCTTGAGGCAGATCATTGAACCCAGGGGTCTGATGAAAAATGACCAAATCGAATGGTCCTTCTGGGAATGCTTGATCAAAACCTTCGAGCCAAATACTAACCTCAGTTCCTTCTTTTGACTCAATCACAGTTCTTAAAGCTTTAATGTCTGGATGCGGAGCTTTTGCCGCGATCAATATCTTTTGTTGGCTGTCAATTACCTCAACAAATGCTCTCTGAGTATTATTCGCAGTTGTGCTTTCTGCTTCTTTAGGAGCGATTCTAACCGTGTAACTCTTAATACCTACCTCATCAGCATCTAGAATGAAATCAATCGAGTTGATCTGCTGATCGCCTCTAGGTGTAATGATTCTTTGACCAATTCTTGAATTACCTCTAAAAAGTTCGATCTGAATATTTTCATTGACATATCCATTATTGAATACATCTACAGATAGTGGGAAGCGTTTTCCTTGGTAAACAACTTTGTTGTAATTGAGCTTTTTAATGCTTAGGTCTTGTGCTGGAATAGTATCACCCAATCCGACTGAGTTCACTGGGAATGGCAAAGTCTGGAATTGAGGAGAGACTCCGTAATTGTGAATTCCATCTGAAAGTAGAATGGCACCAATTAAATTCTGTTGCTCATAATCTTTAGAGATAGACTCAAGACTTTTACTGATGCTTGTTTTGGTTTGTTGATAAGAAAGGCCATCTAATGATTGATATTCTTCTAGGCCTTTTAATACCACATCAATATTTTCTGATTCTAAAGCAGTGGAGATGTTGTCGACTGCGGATGAAATCCAAATTGAGTCTTCTACTGTAATTGACTCAGAGTCATCAATGTTTACTACTAGTATGGGAGCTTCATCTTGATAGCTGATTTGGTTAAGCAGCGGCCCTAAGAGTAGGAAAGATATAATAGAGGCAACTAAAAATCTCGCAGAGGCTAGGAATAGGCTGATCTGCTTAGACCAAGGGTTCTTAGTATTATAGAGGAGGTAGGCATATACCAAGCCAATCACCAAACACAACGGAATAAACCAAGGAGAAAATTCTGTAGTGAGGTTAAGTTTTGCTAGAATGGCTGAGTAGAAATACAAAATCGAAAGGATTACAAAGAATCAGTCAATGACATATTAACGCATTCCAACGAGAATAAGTCATCAACCGATTCAAATTTTGTATTTTATTTTGATGAGTGGGCTTAGGTGTTCATGCCACCATCTACTAAAATGGTTTGTCCTGTAATGTATGCTGACATATCTGATGCCAAGAAAACGCAAGTATTGGCAACATCTTCCGGAGAACCACCTCTTTTCATTGGAATGGCATCTCTCCAGCCTTGAACCGTTTTCTCATCTAAAACTTCAGTCATTTCAGTTTCGATAAAACCAGGAGCAACAGCATTTGATCTAACACCTCTCGAGCCAAGTTCGAGTGCTACAGATTTGGTAAAGCCAATAATACCAGCCTTTGATGCAGCATAATTCGCCTGGCCAGCATTTCCTTTAACACCTACTACTGAGGTGATATTGATGATAGATCCGCCTCTTTGCTTCATCATGGTGCGAGTGGCTGCTTTTACTGTATTGAAACATGATTTAAGGTTTACATTGATCACCTCATCCCACATTTCTTCATTCATTCTCATCAAAAGGTTGTCACGAGTGATACCTGCGTTATTCACGATCACATCAAGTGACCCGAATTCGGCAACTATGTTATTTACAAGCTCTTCTGCTGCAGCAAAGTCAGCAGCATTTGATCTATATCCTTTGATCTTTGTGCCGTGGGTAGCCAATTCGCCTTCTAAAGCCTGACCTTTCTCAACACTCGATAAATAAGTAAAAGCAACGTTAGCTCCTTCTTTGGCAAAAGTTGTAGCAATGGCTTTGCCAATGCCTTTTGAAGCTCCAGTTACTAAAGCGGTTTTTCCATCTAATAAACCCATAAAAGTCGTTTTTTTCTTTTTGTTGAAGATCCTTTTGATTGCTTTATCCAAAAGGAAATTCAAATAAAGCCAAAAGCTAGAACTACTCCAATTCTCCTATTTTTTTGTGCGGTGTTTTGGATTAACTTTGCCCTCTCAAAAATCGATAACAAACTATAGAAATATGGCAACAAAATATGATCTAATCGTCATCGGATCGGGCCCTGGAGGATATGTAGCTGCGATCAGAGCTTCTCAATTAGGAATGAAAGTAGGAATAGTTGAGCGCTCTGAGTTAGGTGGTATCTGTTTGAACTGGGGTTGTATTCCAACAAAAGCACTTCTAAAGAGTGCTCAGGTGTTCGAATACGTGAAGCACGCTGCTGATTATGGTATCAAAGTAGACGGAGGAGAAGTTGACTTTGATGGCATGGTGAAAAGAAGTAGAGACGTTGCTGGAGGAATGAGCAAGGGCGTTGAATTCCTAATGAAAAAGAATAAGATCGATGTGATCGCTGGCTTCGGTAAGTTGAAAGCTGGTAAGAAGGTAGAAGTAAAGGCTGAGGACGGAACTATCACTGAATACTCTGCAGATCATATTATAGTGGCAACTGGTGGAAGATCTAGAGAATTGCCTCACATGCCTATCGATGGTAAAAAGATCATTGGTTACCGTCAGGCGATGGTAATGGATAAGCAGCCTAAGTCAATGGTGATTGTAGGTTCTGGTGCTATCGGTGTTGAATTCGCATACTTCTACCACTCTATTGGTACAGAAGTAACAATCGTGGAATTCATGGATAAGATCGTTCCTGTAGAAGATGCAGATGTTTCTAAGCAATTAGAAAGAATCTATAAGAAGTCGGGCATGAAAATCATGACCAATTCTGAAGTGACTGCTGTTGACACTAAAGGAAAAGGTTGTAAAGTGACTGTCAAAACCAAGAAAGGTGAGGAGGTAATCAATGCTGACGTTGTACTATCTGCAGTTGGTGTTGCTACTAACTTAGAAGGAATTGGTTTAGAAGATGTAGGTGTTGCTACAGACAAAGGCAAAGTGATCGTAGATGATTACTACAAAACTAATATCCCTGGTGTATATGCGATTGGCGATATCGTACATGGTCCTGCTTTAGCACACGTTGCTTCAGCTGAGGGTATTATTTGTGTAGAGAAGATCGCAGGTCAGCATGTTGAGCCATTAGATTATGGTAACATTCCAGGTTGTACTTATTGTCAGCCAGAAATTGCTTCTGTAGGGTATACAGAGCAAGCGGCAAAAGATGCAGGATACGAGATCAAAGTAGGTAAATTCCCATTCTCAGCTTCAGGTAAAGCCAAAGCAGGAGGAGTAAGTGATGGATTTATCAAAGTGATCTTTGATGCCAAATATGGAGAGTGGTTGGGTGCACACATGATTGGTGCTAACGTAACTGAGATGATCGCTGAGGTGGTAGCAGCTAGAAAACTAGAAACTACAGGCCATGAGATCATTAAAACGGTTCACCCTCACCCAACTATGTCAGAAGCTGTTATGGAAGCTACAGCAGCTGCTTATGACGAGGTGATCCACCTTTAATTGAAAATCAAATTGAAAAGGAACCCTGACCATGTGGTCGGGGTTTTTTATTTTGCACCATGTCAAGAAATATCACCCTTATCATATTTCTACTCTGTTTGACCATTTGCTCTGTCTTGCTCATATTAATTCATGGCGTGAGTTCTGATGCGATTGTCTTAAATGAGTCTACATTATTTATATCAGAGAGCATCATGTATTTGACTGGATTAGGTACGCTCTTCTTTGGTTGGAAATTGATCGACCATAAACTACCAAGTAAAAAAAGGAACAATGAACATTGATCTAACCACCCCAGGCTTACTTTTTCCGGCCATAACGCTACTGCTTCTAGCATATACCAACCGATTTGTGGCATTGGCTACATTGGCGAGGGGCTTGAGGCAGCGATATAAAGACTCACCTGAAATGGGAGCTACAGTTCTTGGTCAGATCAAAAATTTGAAGTCACGATTGTTGCTGATAAGAAATATGCAGGCATTGGGGATTGCTAGTTTTTTCTGCTGTGTGCTCTGTATGGTGGTGCTTTACTTGGGCAAGCAACAAGTTGGAGAATATATCTTCGGTTTGAGTCTATTTCTTCTCCTAGGATCACTTTTACTCTCATTTATCGAAACACAGATTAGCACAAAGGCCATTGGAATTGAGTTAAGTGATCTCGAAAATAAGTCTATTAAGAGCTAATAAACTTACCCATGCAACTAGAAAAGAATAACCTGGCTTTGGCTGGGTTTTTTTATGCCTAAAAATTTGAATTTTTTTATCAGAAAACTTGTCTAAACAACTATTTTGGCTATATTTACCCCAGATTTACCTCCAAATGGATTTCGGTAAGGCTCTCTTTCACCTCAATAACAACTTAGGCTACAATCTTTATCGCGCCTATTTGCTCTTTCATAGAGAGCTCATACGCGCTTTGAAGAGTCACGGAGTTACTCCGGAGCAGTGGCAGGTGTTGATTATTTTATGGAATCACGGGAGCGTAACCCCAACGCAAATCAGCAAGGTTACGCTCCAGGATCTCCCGACCATCTCAAGAATGTTGGTCAGAATGGAGCGAAACGGATGGGTAGATCGAGTACAGAATGAAGAAGATGGTAGGTCTTTTCATGTCGTGCTAACTGACAAGGGCAGAAAAAGCAAGAATGAAATGATCATCCAACTTGATAATCATTTTGCGGGGTTCTTAAAAGAAGTGCCCAAACATACACATGATGAGATTCGAAATGAGCTCCAGCAATTGCGGAGCCTTTTAGGAGACTACACACCCATAACGTGACAGACGGTCCGGTCATTTAAAGAAGCATTAGTAGTGGCTTCATGGTCTTCATATGTTTAGGTTGATTGGAGATTACCGGTGCGAAGGGTAGAAGGTTCTTCGCACCGGAAATGACTTTTTCTCTCCAACTGTATCATCTCTCTCAATTCCTTCCTAGCTTTCAAGAAAAAACATGCGTCAACTTTTCGGATTTGTCCTTCTGGTACTATTATCTGCATGCGACAATACGTCATCTCAAAAAGTATCAAAACCTGAAGCACCTCAATTTGTAGCTGACTCCTTTCTTTCTGATGGACTTCAAGAATTCTTTAGTTGGTCTGAAGATAGAATTCCGCTTGTTAGTGCGCATAGAGGAGGTCCATATCCGGGATTTCCTGAAAATTCAATAGAAGCTTTTCAGAATGTAATTGATGTAACTCCGGCAGTAATTGAATGTGATATAGCCATGACCAAGGATTCTATTTTGGTCATGATGCATGATTACACTTTAGACAGAACTACAACTGGTGCGGGCGAAGTATCAGATAAAACTTGGACGGAATTACAAAACTTGAACTTGGTTGATCTTAATGGTGAAGAAACCAAATTTAAGATACCCACCTTGGATGATGTATTACGTTGGGGTAAGGGAAAAGCACTATTTACACTGGATGTTAAGAGAGGTGTGCCTTTTAGTAGAGTGGTTGATGCCGTTGAAGAACATGGTATGCAGCAGTTTGCGGCAGTAATTTCTTACAATGCAAATGATGCAGCTACCATTTATCAATTGAATAGTGATTTAATGATCTCAGTAGGAATTGGAAATGAGAAAGCCTATGCAGCGCACAAAGATTTAGGGATACCAGATAAAAATATGATTGCTTTTGTTGGGGTATCAGAGCCGGAGCCATCAGTATATAAAATGTTACAAGAGAAAGGTATTTCATCTATTTTAGGGGTCTTGGGTAATTTGGATAAACAGGCCGAAGCTAGAGGCGATCAAATTTATGCTGAATTGGTTCAAAGAGGAGCTGATGTTTTGGCAACTGACCGTCCATTAGAAGCGGCAAAAGCCATTCAAAGTCTTTGGCCTCAAGAAAGTTCGAAATATAAATTCATACAGAAGTGATTGATCTTAGAAGCGATACCATAACCAAACCAACACCTGCCATGCTTGACGCCATGATGAAGGCGAAAGTAGGCGATGATATGTTTGGTGAAGACCCGACAGTGGTTGAATTAGAGAACTACGCTGCTAAGATGTTTGGTTATGATGCAGCACTTTATTGTGCATCAGGTACCATGACCAACCAAATAGCCATTCGACTTCATTGTAATCTTCAAGATGAAGTGATCTGCCATAAATACAGCCATATCTATTTATATGAGAGTGGAGGTATTATGTCTAACTCAGGAGCATCCGTAAAACTTCTTGAAGGCGAAAGAGGAATGATCACTGCAGAGTCTGTTAAAGCTGCTGTTCAGCCTGATGATATTCATTCGCCTGTTTCTAGGCTTGTGTCATTAGAGAACACCATGAATAAAGGTGGTGGTAGCTGCTATGATCTTGAGGAGATCTATGCTATTCGTGAATTGTGCCATGAGCATGGCTTAGCACTTCACTTAGATGGCGCTAGATTATTCAATGCATTAGTCAAAACAGGCCAGAAGCCGAAGCAATACGGAGAGGTTTTCGACACCATATCTATCTGCCTTTCTAAAGGCTTAGGTGCACCCGTTGGTTCGCTTTTGCTTGGGAGTCACAGAGACATTAAAAGAGCTAAAAGAATTAGAAAGGTGATGGGTGGAGCTTGGAGACAAGCTGGTTATTTAGCCTCTGCCGGTCTTTATGCTTTAGAAAATCATGTAAAAAGGTTAGCGGATGACCATGCCAAGGCACAAGCCATGGCTTCCGTTTTGGAGAAGCAAGAGTATGTGGAGGAAGTTCTTCCTTGCGAAACCAATATTTTGATTTTCAAATTGACCGAAAAGTATGATAATGATGCTTTCTTAAAGCTTTTGGCTGACCATGATATTCATGCTTTCGGATTCGGTCCGCAGTTGATCAGGTTCGTGACTCACTTAGAGTTTACAGATGAGCAATTGGCTAAGGTAAACCAGGTCCTATCAAGTCTATAATGATGAAGAAACTACTTTTAGCCCTTAGTGCTACATTAATTTTTGCCTGTCAAAATCAAAAAACAACTTCAGTTGATGAGAGTATGGATGAATTGTCTAATGAAGAAATTTTATTCGTGGGAACATACACCCGAAAGGAGGGTCATGTGGATGGTAAAGGCGAAGGAGTCTATGTCTATTCAATGAATAAGGAAACAGGCGCTTTATCATACCGAAATGTTTCTGAGTCTATCATTAGCCCATCATATATCGCTGTACATCCGAATGGGAAAAATGTATATGCTGTAAATGAATATGACGGTGGAGAAGAGGAGTTTGCTGCGGTGACCGCTCTTGAGTATAATCCCGAGGATCATAGTCTATCATTTCTAAATGAGGTGTCGAGCTTGGGTCAATATCCATGTCATGTCTCAATAGACAACTCAGGAAAATTTGTGATGGCGGCCAATTATGTTGGTGGTAGTGTGGTCATGTATCCTATCGAAGAAGGTGGTTTTTTGGGAGAGTATTCATCTTACAAGAAACACGAGGGAGGATCATCCCACCCAAGACAAGAAGCACCACACGCACATCAAATAGTTCAGCATCCTCGATTGGGCTTTGTTACGGCAGTAGATCTGGGAGCTGACAAGTTGTATGAGTATCGATTGGATACCCTTTCGATGTCTTTAGATTTCGTGAGAGAATACCCAAATGGGCCCAAAATGTCAGGACCTAGGCATATCGTTTTTCACCCGACTTTAGATGTTTCTTATACATTGAATGAGTTGATCGGTTCGATCGAGGTGACCACTCTAAGAGATTCGCTGAGGTATTTTGGTAATATGCAGGTGATCAGTACTCAAGAAAATGGGGACAAAAGGGATGCGGCTAGTGCGGCCATCAAGATTCACCCAAGTGGTAAGTTTTTATACGCCTCAAATCGTGGTGAGCTAAATGATATTGCTATTTTCTCAATTGGCGAAAAAGGGCAGTTGACCCCAATTGGTAGGCAGTCAACCCTTGGTGAGACTCCACGCGATTTTGAGATCGATCCATCTGGAAGATTCATGCTGGTTGCGAATCAAGATTCTAGCACGATCATCACTTTTGAAATTGATCAGGAAACTGGATTGTTGCTTGAAACAGGCTATGTGGCTGAAGTGCCTACGCCAGTTTGTATCAAGTTTCTGGATTAGTTATCGGTTATCGGTTATCAGTTAATCGGAAATCGGATTCAGGTTGTCCTTTGAAAGTGCGCTTTTGAAACCCATACCAACAAGTAAGTTTTTGAGTTTTCTACTTTAGATTTATCGTCATTCCCGCGTAGGCGGGAATCTCCAATATTTACTACTAGGACCTAATTGAGATTCCACATATTTTTCTTTGTCTTAAACCTTCAAAGAAAAATTCTGGAATGACGTACTAATTTAATTGGATGACAGCTTAATTACCTTGCCGCTTTTGGCACTTTCCATAGCAGCTTGTAGAATTTCCATGACGATCATGTTGTTTTCAAGGGCAGAAAGGTCAGGACCTTGAGGTGTAATTTGTCCTCTAACCGTGGCTGCGAGTAGAGTAAATGGGTCATCATTTGGGCTTTGTTTTTTAAGGTCGGTCAAGGTAACCTCGTCATGATCATCTCCCAATTGATAGCGAAGAGTAGAACCATTGTCTGCAATTAGTTGCCCTTTTACGCCATAAACTTCCATGTCTTTACGAGAGACTGGCCAATTCCAAGAAGCTTGGATAATCACTTGTGTTTTTGGGTATTGCAAAATGATAGTTGCTTCATCGTCCACCAACGGATAGATATCTGGTTTATTTGTAGCCGTCATAGCGAAAACGGATTGTGGTCTTTTACCATTCAAAAGCCAGGTAGCGAGGTTAGCACCATAGCAGCCAAAGTCTGTTAGCGCTCCCGCACCATTCCATTTCGGGTCGATCAACCATTCTAGAAATTCATCATTGACCCCAATTTCTTTTGGCCCTGGGTGGCCATCATGCACTACTATTTTTCTAACCTCACCAACAGTGCCTTCTTGCACCATTTCTTTCGCTTTGAGATTGCTGCCATACCAAGTAGTTTCGTAGTTGGTCAGTAAATGAATGTTGTGCTTTTCAGCCAAGGATTTCATTTTTTCAGCATGCTCTAAGCTCACTGCCAAAGGTTTTTCTACCATTACATGAATGCCCTTTGGAGCAAAGAACTCAACTACTTCTAAATGGTCATAGATGGTACCAAAAGCTGTTACTGCTTCGGGTTGTACTTCTTCGATCATGGCTTCCATTGTCGGATAGACGAGGTCCATACTCATGCCATGCTGCTCCATGTAGCGTTCGGCAAGGTCCTTATTTGATTCAACAACTGCTACAATTTCTATATCACCTCTATCTTCTCTTCCTAAAATCCAATGAACATGCGTGTGCGTAAGACCGATAACGGCAACCCTAACTGGTGGGTCTTGAGATTGTCCTTGAACAGCCGAAAAAGTAAAAAGAGACATAAAAAGTAAGAGTAGTTTTTTCATGTTTCAATATATGAGTAGCAGCAACAAGGTGAAAGCTTCAAGCTCTAAGAAATCTGGAATGATTGAATTCCCCTCTTAGTTTAGGAAGGCTTAGGGGAGGTTAGACTCCTTTTAAATACCGCTTGATCTGCAATTGATGATGCTGTGCATGATAGATGGTAAAATAGAGCACTTCTCTGAAGGTTAACTTACCAATGAGAGGGTGTGGGGCTACATAAGTATCTAATTGCTCTTCATTCCATTTGGCCAATTTAGTATTGATCACTTCAATATATGATTTGAGCTTTTTATTTAATTCAGCCGCTTGCTCGTGCTTTACCTTACTAGGAGCGTAATTTTTCGGTGCAATACCAGGGTTTTCGGCTAAGCCTCTTTTGTATCTTTCAACTAAACCGTCAAAGTCTCGCGATGGTCTATTGGCTTTGCCAAAATTGTATTTGATCAAGAACTTGGGCATTCCGAGTCCTTTAGCTACAGGTTTGACACTCTTGATCAGGTGGAGTGTTTGTTCGCCAGCATTCCACTTTCCCTCCGGAGCATATTCATATTCGTCCTTAGAAAGTTGATGGGTATACTGGATGAAAGCATCGTATGATTCTTCCAATCTCGCTTTGATCTCCACTTTATTCATGTCGGAAATTTAGAGCGATTGATAAAAATTTAAAAGGGAAATTTAGAAACTCATCAATTCCCTAAAGCGAATGCTTTGTCTTCTGCTTACCTCAACTTCTTCTCCATCAGTAAGATAAGCCTTTAAAGTACCAGAGAACCAAGGCTCGATTCTTTCAATGTATTTTAAGTTAATGATCTGTTGTCTATTAGCTCTAAAGAAAACCTCAGGGTCTAGTCGTGTTTCCATATAATTCAGTGAGCGTGGGATCATAGGCTTTTGTTCTTTGAAGAAAATACGGGTATAACTACCCATAATTTCCAGTACCCTGATGTCTGCTATATGAACAAACCAACATTGTTCACCATCTTTTACGAAGACCTGTTTATCAAGACTCAAGTATTGAGATTTAGATTCTGTTTCTCTCCTCAATCGGATTTTTTCAGAAGCTTTTTCAATGGCCAAAGAAAGGCGCTCCTCCTTAATGGGTTTTTGTAAGTAGTCAAGCGCATTATGATCAAAGGCCTTCATGGCGAATTCATTGAAGGCAGTAGTAAAGATCACTTCTGGAACATCTATTAATTCTTCGAGCAATTCGAAACCGTCCTTATCAGGCATTTGAATATCTAGAAAAATCAAGTCTGGTTTTTTCTCTTCAATTAGTTCTAATGCCGATTCAGCATTATGGGCTTCACCGAGAATTTTCACCTCATCAAAAGCCTTCACCATGTGGCGAAGTTCTTTTCTGGCTAGGTCGGAGTCGTCAATGATCAAGGCTTTCATGCTTGTGGTATTTTTAGAGTAGCCGTTACTGTATGGTTATCTGTGTTCTGAAGAGTGAATTCTGCGAAAGGACCGAAAAGTATTTTCATCCTTTCTACCAGGTTTTTTAGCCCTATTCCTTCCCTTTTTGCCTCACCTTTCATTTCTCCTGAGTTAATGACATAAACGATCAACGCCTTTTCCGATAATTCAGTTTTGATCCAGATTTTTCCTCCGTCTTTTTGAACTGACAATCCGTGTTTAATGGCATTTTCTACCAGTAATTGAATGGCCATAGGAGGGATTTGAATTGGTTTTGTCTTCTTAGAAATCTCAAAGGAATAGTCCAATCGATTGGTGTATTGGATAGACTCAAGCTCTAAGTAATCTTTTACTATTTCAATTTCTTGCTCGAGGCTTACTTTTTCAGAAGCATTGAATTGTATGCTATACCTCAATAGGTCTGAGATATGGGTAACCATTTTACGAGCCTTATCTGGTTCAATCAGAATTAATGATCGGATGTTGTTCAAAGCATTGAATAAGAAATGCGGGTTGATCTGATTCTTCAAGATCATCAATTCAGCTTCTTGCAGAGCTGTTTTTAATTCTAACTTTTCCAATTCAGTCTTGCGATTCTTCTCAATGAATTTGATAGCGAAATAGATAGCAGACCATAGGATTAAGACGATAAAAACATTGAATACATAAGCCGCAAATCCACCCCAACTAAATGGCGTGATTCCCGTGAGCGGGATCAAATGATAGATAACCAAGTGGATGGTGATCTGGACTATCAAAGCCAGAATAAGAGTCCCGATTATGGCCCTTGGAATGATTTGAGTCATTCTGAGATCGAGCCACTTCTTTCTTTTGATAAACAGTCTGAATAAATGAGAATAGAGAATGAGACTTAAAAAAATGATGACCTGGAGGATAATGCTAGACTTATTCAGGCTTTCATTGTCATTGAAAATAGTCATCATGGCTATGAGGAAGAAAAGGTATAGTCCCCATCCCAATATTTGGCAAAGCCAGTAAATCAATTGTCTATTCATAAGGTCAAAATAGGCAGGTGAATAATTTACAAGTAATCATTCACCCAACCTTATTCAATTTATAAGAACTTCTTAAGCCATGAGTTGAAAAACTCAGGATCATCCCACATAATGAAGTGGTTTCCTTTATCAGTTAAGTCGATCTGAACTCCGTCTAACTTGGCATACTGCGATTCGAAATTGGCCAATGTACTCTCTCGTGTAACACCGAACGATTTATATGCGATCCAAGCACCGAGTACTAAGGTGGGAGCTTTTACCTTGTCCAATTCTGAGCGGATGTCAGTAGTGTACATTTCATACATGCTTTGTGCTACAGTTTTTACATCGCTCTCTACACCCCAATGTGCTGCCAGATCAATTTTATCTTCATTGATGATCATTGAGGCTAGCATCTGTTTTTGAAAAGCCAGTCTTTCTTCTTCAGACTGATTTGCATTGCTGATCATCATTTGTTTCATGTTAGCCGCCATTGGTTCTGCTTGTTCAGCACTTGTGATATAAGGCATTTGGATGGCTGTTAAAAAGGGCAGAGCATCTACGATGACCAATTTTGAAGGTAAATCAGGTCTTTCTATGGCCATATTCAAAGCCATAAACCCACCAAGGCTATGACCAATGATGATAGGCTTTTCAATGTTGTTTTCATCAATGTAATCGAAGAGCAATTGCTTGGTTTGTTTAAAGAATCCATCTTCTACATTGGCTAATGGTGGGTTATCTGCGAAACCAGGTAATGTGAAGACATGATACTCATAACCTGCTCCTAGTTCTTGGAGCGTTTCATGCCAAACACCTGCAGAACATGTTAAGCCAGGAATTAGGATTACGGGTTGCCCTTCTCCATGCTTATAAACTTTAAGTGGGCTTGTTTCATTAGCATGTACATGATGGTGTGCAAACATGGCGCCTAGAAAGCAAACCACCACGATTCCGATTATTACTTTTGTCTTTTTCATAATAGATATTTTGAGTTTTTGACTATTCGAATGTACTGAGATGCCTTTCAAGCATGGGTAGGTTTTAAGGGAGCGGAAGAAATCTCTCGGGAGTGGATTTTGTCATTTAAGAATAGAGAATTGTGTTTGAGTCTAATTAAACTTTGAACTCTCATTCTAGTATCTCAACTTTAGCGAATGGACTTTTCTCAAAAACCTCTGGCTGAACGGGTGCGGCCTCAAACCTTGGATGACCTCATTGGACAAGAGCATTTAGTTGGAGAAAATGGTGTTTTGAGAAGGGCAATTAAGGCTGGTAGTATTCCTTCTATGATACTGTGGGGACCTCCTGGTGTTGGTAAAACTACCATAGCCAACATTATCGCTAATTCTGTTAATGCCCCTTTCTTTACTCTGAGTGCCATAAGCTCTGGAGTGAAAGAAGTAAGGGAAGTGATCCAAAGGGCGAAATTTCAATCGAATACTATTCTATTCATTGATGAGATTCACCGCTTTAATAAGTCTCAGCAAGATGCCTTGCTAGGAGCAGTGGAAAAGGGAGATATCACATTAATTGGTGCTACAACTGAAAATCCTTCTTTTGAGGTAAATTCTGCACTGCTTTCAAGGTCTCAAGTATATACATTAAAGTCATTGTCCAAAGATGACCTGATGAGACTCATTGAATCTGCCTTGCAGAAAGATGAAATACTCAATAAGAAGGAAGTGGTTCTTGAAGAGACTCAAGCTCTTTTCAATATTTCAGGCGGTGATGCGCGTAAACTACTGAACCTTCTAGATCTAGTGGTTGAGAATTTGGGGGGCGATCAAGTAATTGTTACAGATGAAGCCGTTAAAGAAATAGCTCAGCAGCGCGTAGTCACTTACGACAAAAGTGGAGAAATGCACTATGATGTAATCTCTGCCTTTATCAAGTCTATAAGAGGAAGTGATCCTAATGCCGCGGTGTATTACCTAGCTAGAATGATCGAGGGAGGGGAAGATATTAAATTCATAGCTCGAAGATTGGTCATTCTTGCCTCTGAAGATATTGGTAATGCCAATCCAACGGCTTTGGTAATTGCTACCAATGCTTTTCAGGCTGTGTCCATGATAGGTTATCCTGAAGGGAGAATTATCCTGTCACAAGCGGTGACTTATTTAGCTTCTTCAGCCAAAAGCAATGCATCTTATATGGCGATCAACAAAGCGCAGAGTCTCGTACAGAAAACCGGTGATCTACAAGTGCCATTGCCTATTAGAAACGCTCCTACCAAATTGATGAAGGAGGAGGGCTACGGCAAGGGGTACAAATACTCACATGATTTTCCGGGCAATTTTGTGAATCAAGAATTTCTACCGGATGAGATCAAAGGAACCACTCTATATGACCCAGGAAAAAATGCACGTGAAGAAGAAATGCGTAAAAGACTCAAGGCTATGTGGAAAGAGAAGTATGGGTATTAGTAATTGGTATTTAGTATAAAGTATTTAGCACAGAGCCATGTACCATATACTAATCCTCTGATTTTTCAAAATATACCTTCAGAGTTTCTGAATCACCTTCTTTAGACCAAGTCATGCTGTTGTCTTGAATGTCAATTGACCAGCCTGTTTTAGTATTGTCAGCATCGGATATGGTCCAAAGCCAAGGAGAATGTGGTTCGATGTGCCAAATACCAGTCTCGATTCTTTTACCTTCGCCATCATATTTGCGGTAACGTCCATCCCAGCCAAAATAATAGCTGTTTGGTTCAAGATTATAGACAGACTTAACCTCTTTGGTATCCTTGTCGAGGCCTTCTGCTTTGTCACTTTTCCATGTGCCAGTTATCAAATCCCAAGGGGCCAGAGGTTTCTCAGTTACTCTTTTGAGCGAAACCTTTACTTGCATGCCTTCTTCCGATCTAGTCCATTGCATTAAACTACCTTTGTCAAACAAAAGGACATCAAAAGCTCCGTAAGGATCCTTCTGACCATTGCTGATTTGCTCTAGCTTGTTGGTGTTTTGGTCATATGTCCATGCACCTCTTGTATTAGTAATGCCACCATTGCCACCAAATAGTTTTCCGCCTTCTAAAATTTCAAACCAACGAGCGGTTGGGGTCATTTCTTTATCTCCTACTTCTACTTTTTCAACCTCCCATAAGCCTCGAATATCTTGATCAGCATAGATAATGTTTCCCGACTTTGAATCTGCAATGTCATAGTAACTCTGCGCATTAATCAGAAGAGCACAAAGTGAAAAAGTAAAAGCTAAGAAGTGTTTCATACTTAAAACTAATTACTTAGTTATAAGTAGAAAAGGAATTTGAATATTTTTTGGTTGGGGGACTAATCTTGGCGCCAGTTGCCTGCATCGGATTGGCGCTCGAATTGCCATTGAATACAATCACTTTCGCATTGCCTGAAGCTCATATGTCCTTCTTGGGTTAGATCTATCGGCCACCACTTGTTCGCTAAAGCAAAATGATCATCACCTAAACCAAGAAAGCTAGCAGTGCCTCTTTCTCCAAATATGGCAATCTGTTGGCTAGCTTCGTCAAATCTCCACCATGCATTCAGTTTGGATTTCGAATCGCCAAAATCCCAAACTACTTTACCTTGAGGTTTACCAGTCTCTGAATGGTCAATTAGAAAAAATGATAGTGTAGCGGTTGAAGCTTCAACATTCGCAGGTACGCCAAATTGGTTGTAGCTATTTACATAGGTAAAATGCCCATTGATAAAATCAGAATCAACAAGAGAAGGTTGGTTGTCAATTGAATCTTCTGGAGCACAAGCTATACATGCTAGTATGATAAAAAGTGATGTGAATAGCTTTTTCATATAGGTGATTGGTATAAAAATGTATGCGAAAATAACATTATTATTCACCTACCAAGAAAGCATTAGATAATTTTTTGATAAAATTCTGAAGCTCAGGAATGATTTATGAGCTAGACTTCAAATATGACTTCTTCATTGGGTACTCTAAATCGGTCAGAGTAAATACCACCTTCCGCTGCAGGCCCGCATCCAATGATCATGACGATTTCTGCTTTGCGAGGAAGCTTTAAAAAGGCTTTGACTCTTTTAGCATCCATGCCTTCCATAGGGCAGGTGTCATAACCTTCTGCCTTCATGCTCATCATAAAGTTTTGAGAAGCCAATGCTGCACTTTTGTGTACGGAAATTCTGATGTCTGTTCTATTGCCATGGCGAACCATTGGTCTTTTTAAGCCTACGAAAAAGTATAGTGCTTTTTTACAAAGACCCCATAGATCGAACCAATCGCTCCAATAATATTTTGGGATTAGGTTCTTGTAGTAATTCATAGCTCTTTGAGCTTGTTTCGAAGAGGCATCTGGATAAACTCTATTCATTTCATCCACTAAAGCTCGCTGTCTTTTCTTCCATAGATCTCTGCGGCCAACAACAACAACTAATTCGCGAGAAGTACGAGCAGCACCTTGGTTCATGCACATCCAAGAGACCTTCTTCAGTGCTTCTCGAGACTTGACTCTATGGAATTCCCATAGTTGCATATTGCTGCTGTTTGGAGCTAGAATGGCCCTTTCAATACTTCTTTTGACAGCGTCATGGTCAAAAGGAGCGTCAGCATCATATTTCCTAACAGATCTTCTTTCTTGAACTATAGCATCAAATATCTGCGCTCTATTATCCATGTCAATAAATTAA
Source organism: Roseivirga sp. (assembly GCA_965267365.1). Taxonomy (GTDB): domain Bacteria; phylum Bacteroidota; class Bacteroidia; order Cytophagales; family Cyclobacteriaceae; genus Roseivirga. The sequence continues at coordinate 745,592 of OZ253951.1, forward strand.
AGGAACCAAGGTTTGAGATAGAACTACTAAAAGGAGAATAGCAATAATGTTGAGAAGAACACCTGCTCGCATCATATCCTTCATCCTAATCATACCACTTGAGAATACAATGGCGTTTGGTGGGGTAGAGATGGGCATCATAAAAGCATAACTCGATGCAAGTGTTACTGGAATGGTCAAATACATGGGATTGACATCTAAGCTTTGCGAAATCCCGATAACTACCGGAAGAAAGATCACTACAAGAGCAATGTTGCTCATGATCTCTGTCATAAATAGCATAAAGGCTGTCAGACCAGCGATCAATAAAATTTGATTGAGTTCACCTGTGCCTGCAATACTTTCTCCAACTACTTGAACGATGTCGGATTTTTCCATGGCTTTGGCCAAGGTTAAACCACCTCCGAAAAGTATGAGAATACCCCAAGGTAACTTTTGTGTGTATTCCCAATTCATTAGGAATTCACCCTTTTTAATGTCAACAGGAGTAATGAACATTAGAATTCCCCCAGCCATTGCAATCATCGCATCACTAAGCAAGTTGGTACCGATCAGGTCATTGATTGTTCCTCGCAGAATCCAAGTTAGCGCAGTTACCACAAAGATGAGAGCGACTCTTTTTTCAGCCTTATTAATCTTTCCTAATTCTTTGAGCTGTTCATCAATTACTTGTCCTGATTGCGCGAGGTTATTGATATGACTAGGGAACAATACTCTTGTCAACATCAAGTAGACGACTCCAAGCATGATGATACATATAGGTAAACCAATGGCTAAATATCTTGAGAATGTCACTTCATAACCCAACATGTCATTCATAAAGCCTACCCAAGCGACATTTGGTGGAGTGCCTATAATGGTGGCTGTACCGCCAACATTGGCTGCATAGGCTATACTTAACATTAATGCAAGAGCAAACCTCTTCTTACCCTTATCTGAATTCGCCCCAATGTCTAAGAGGCTGGTAATTGATAAGGCAATTGGGAGCATCATCACAGTTGTAGCTGTATTACTAATCCACATGCTGATAAAAGCAGTTGTGAGCATAAACCCCAGAATAATGCCGTTTGGATTAGTTCCTGTTTTCTTGATAAGATTAAGTGCGATTCTTTTGTGGAGGTTATGTTTTTCCATCGCTAAGCCCAGCATAAAACCACCCATAAATAAGAAGATAATCTTATTAGCATAAGGGGCGGTAGCCTCGTCAATGGTGAATATTCCAGTTAATGGAAAAAGGACAATTGGTAATATGGCGGTTACTGGAATAGGGGCTGCTTCGGTAATCCACCAAGTTATCATCCACAAGGCAATGCCAATGACCGTCCACGCGTCAGGGTTGAGGTAAGTCTGAGGATTTATGAAAGAAATGAGTGCGAATAAGGCAGGTCCGAGAAAAAGGCCTAGCACTTTTACACCACGAAATTCAGGCTGCTTCAAAGTATTCTAATTAAGGTGGCCTAAAATACACTTTTTCTTTACCGAAGTCTAAAAGACTTATTTAAGCGCTATAAATAGAAAAAGGCCCCGTGAGGGCCCTTTTCATCTTCAACCTTAAAATACTAAAAACTAACTAACTATGTTTTATGCTTTTCTTTAAAGAATTTAATTCTGTGAGCTTCTATTCTTATTCTCTTTTTTAGAATTAACTTCTGTCTATTAGACGTTGTTAAGTGAATTTTAGTTTCATTTCATATTATTTTTTTTGGTTAAAATTCGTTAAGCAATTTTGCTTAGAGATTGTCGGCATAATTGGCTAGAAGAATTGATAGAAATACAAGCAAACTATCTCTTTGGCAGTGCCGTTTTTAGTTCTATTTTTGCCACAAATTCAAAGCGATAGCAATGAGCGTTTTAGTCAATAAAGATTCGAGAGTAATTGTCCAAGGATTTACAGGTTCTGAAGGTACCTTCCATGCAGGGCAAATGATTGAGTACGGTACTAATGTAGTTGGAGGTGTGACTCCAGGTAAAGGTGGTCAAACTCACCTTGACAGACCAGTTTTCAATACTGTAGAAGATGCAGTTAAAGAAGCAGGAGCCAACGTATCTATCATTTTTGTTCCACCAGCATTTGCTGCTGATGCAATTATGGAAGCTGCTGACGCTGGAATTAAAGTGATCATCGCAATTACAGAAGGTATTCCTGTTAAAGACATGGTCCAAGCAAAGGAATACATTAAGAACAAAGACGTGACTTTAGTTGGTCCTAATTGCCCAGGTGTTATCACTCCAGGTGAAGCTAAAGTGGGTATTATGCCTGGTTTCGTATTTGAAAAGGGTAGAGTTGGTCTTGTATCAAAATCTGGTACTTTGACATACGAAGCCGCTGATCAATTGGCTAAGGCTGGTTTAGGAATTTCGACTGCTATTGGTATCGGAGGTGACCCAATAATTGGAACCCCAACAAAAGATGCCGTTCAACTGCTGATGGAAGATGACGAAACTGATGCGATTGTAATGATTGGTGAAATTGGTGGTAACTATGAGGCTATGGCAGCTGAGTATATCAAAAGCACTGGAAACAAAAAGCCAGTTGTTGGTTTCATTGCTGGCCAGACAGCGCCTCCGGGTAGAAGAATGGGGCATGCTGGTGCAATCATTGGTGGAGCTGATGATACTGCGGAAGCTAAAATGAGAATCATGGCTGAGAATGGTATCCATGTAGTAGAATCCCCTGCTGATATAGGAGAGACCATGGCGAATGTATTAAAAGGATAATTTCAATCCTCTATGAAATACAAAAGGCTCCCTTAGGGAGCCTTTTTTTATAAGTGCATATTTATTATTGGTTGAAGAAAATTAGCCATACGAATACTCCTATCAATAGGAGCAGTTCAAAAGACTTTGACAATAGTGCCAAAAATCTCTTGGATGAGTTTAGGATCATAATTTGGTTATTAGGTTCAATCATGAGTAAAAAAGAAAGGGGTCAACTCCTTGACCCCTTCACAGAGACTCAACTAAATCAGAATACTATACTGACTTAATTCAAAAGTCGTCATGTGAAGGTTAGTCATCAATACCTCTTTATGGGTATTTTATTGAGCTAATTCTAAAAGCAGATTTAAACGGTTCATATTACGTATTTGGTTAAAAGATTTCTATTCAAATAAAAAATGAGGTAACCGTCTGTGACCTCATTTTTTGACTCAACTAAATCAGACTACTATTTGACTTAATACTGATAAACAAAGTTGACTACCCCCGACCTTCTGGGCAATACTCATTTTTGAGTATTTCTAGTCTAAAAATGGGATCAGGGCACGTGCCCAATCGGCATTAGACTGAAGTCCAAGTTTGTTTCTTATATTTTTTCTATGCTCATCATAGGTGAGAACTGAAATCTTGAGGTCTCCTGCTATTTGTGCTCGGGCTTTTCCGAGTGCCATCAGCCTGAAGATCTCCAGTTCTCTTGATGAGAGTAGATTCTCAATTTCTTTTTGTCTAGTAGTAATCATTGGCAACCCCCTAATTGGAGTACTGATTTTAGTTACCTGAATTTAATGGGAGAATAGCCTCAATTGAGGTTTTTGTCATGAACGACATAGATGTTGTCACGAATGACATCGTTAAAGTGTGTCAATAACAATTAGCTTGTCATGAACGACATAAAGCGCACTATAAAACTATGTGCTCGATTTGAGGGCAGATTCAACTTTAGTCTTGAATGACCTTGAGATTATGAGCTCTTTTCCGTTTTTGAGAACAAGCTTATTTGAGTACACACTTTGGATGAAAGAAACATTGACAATGTAAGATCGATGGACTTGTATAAAGCTCGTTTTTGGTAATTCGGTGAGTATTTTTTTGAGCGTGTTACGGTCGATCTCAGGTCTTTCCTTATCAGTTAAATGTAACTCTAAATAGGGTCCATCACTTTGGATATAGATAATGTTTTCGATCGGGAGCACAGCATGACTTTTTAGTGTCAAGAATTTCACCTCTTGGTCAGTATTCTTTTGATCAGTTACGAGTTGGTCTAACTGTTTATTCAGCTCCTTGATCTCTTCTTCTTTTAGACCCCGCTGAGACTTCTCTTGTTGATAGAAGCGGAAAATGAGAATTAAGGCAACAAGAGAAATTAGAGTTAAGGCTAATTGCTGATTACTGATTCTTTGGTAGAATAAAGCTGATTCCTCGGCTTGTTCAATTTCTCTTTGAGATTCTAGTTTGGTCAATTTTAGCCGTGCCTGCTCCACTTGAGCTTCTCTATCTAAGTCTTTTCTGGCAATATTCAATTCATTATAAAGCCGACTATACTTAAGTGCGAGCTTATCATCACCTTGTTGGCTGTATAGGTCTGAGAGTTTTAGAAAGATGTTTTGAGATATACTAAGCCTGTTTTTTTTATTCAAGTAGGTCTCTATATCTGTTCCTATCTTTATAGCTTGCTCAATTTGATTGACCTTTATTAGGTAGTCCATCTTGTGGGCAGTGAGTTGAACAAGTGCAGCATCTGGAAGTCTTGGATTGAGAAGATTCTCGGCAATTCTGAAAGACTCTTCTGCTAGTTGAAATGAATCTAGCTTGGTGTAGATATCACCCATTATTATTCGTGCGCTAAATTCTAGGTCTGGATTTATTCCCGGCCCTTTATATTTCAAAGCTTTTTTATAGTTGGCAAGGGCTGAATCGTATTGCTCTAAATGATAGAATGAAAAGGCTTTGTTTTTTAAAGTAGCCACAGGCATTGATCCTGTTAGGTAGTTAAAGTCAATTAAATCGAAAGCCTCGATAGAACGCTCATAAAATTTTAAATCCGCAAGCATTTGCCCCATATTCATATAGGCAAAGGCTATGGCTCTATTAGATTCTTGATCTTCATTTAATTCTACAAGTCTTTCTGAATGATAGATGGCAGAAGCGTAGTCTTCTATTCTCCTGTAAACATTGATCAAGTTGGCATGGGCTGCTCGAGCATGAGCGATTTCATAATCTCCCTCTTCAACCAATTCAAGAGTATTGAGGAACAGTTCTGCAGCCTGTTCATGTTCGCGCAAACGTGTATAGGTAATGCCTAGAAAATTTCGACATCTAAACCAGATACTTGGAACTTCGAGGGTTGATAGCTGAGCCTCTGCTAGCTCAAAATATCCTACTGCACTGTCTAGCGATTGCTCATTGTAGAATTTAAGAGCTTTAAGGAACGTTTGGCCAGCATTAGCCATGGCCCTGTCAGTAAAAGCGCTGCTTGACAATGAATCTGAATAGTATTGAATACTATCAGCACTATATCTGCTAATGGATACTCCATAATTGATCAGTCCCTCAATCTTAGACCTTTCTGATGAGGCTTCTAGAATTTGAGTTTTTATCCGATCAAAATCAGGCCCTTGAGCCAATAATTGAAAGGAGCAGAATAAAGCTAGTATGAAAGTAAGGCGAGTAATTTTGGGTATTAAGGTTTAGTATCTACGCCAAAATAGACAATGTTGGACATAAAAAAACAGGGTATTAAAAAATACCCCGTTTAATGCAAAGTTTTGTTAGTTTATTACTTGGCGTAATTAACAGCGCGCATTTCGCGGATTACCGTGACTTTAATTTGGCCAGGGTATTGCATCTCTTTTTCTATTTTTTGTGAGATGTCAAATGATAATTGACCTGCTTTCTGATCCGTTACAGATTCTGCATCTACCATTACCCTCAATTCTCTACCTGCCTGAATAGCGTAACACTTGTTAACCCCATCAAAGCTGAGCGCCATGTTCTCAAGTTCCTTTAAGCGCTTGATGTAAGATTCCATCACCTCTCTTCTGGCACCTGGTCGTGCCCCACTGATGGCATCGCATGCTTGCACTAACGGAGAGATCATATTTTTCATCTCGATCTCATCGTGGTGAGCACCAATGGCGTTACAAACATCTGGATGTTCCTTGTATTTTTTGGCAAGCTCCATACCTAATAGAGCGTGTGGCATTTCTGGTTCTTCTGGCCATACTTTACCTATGTCATGCAGAAGGCCTGCTCTTTTGGCTTTTTTCGGATTGAGGCCTAATTCACTAGCCATAGTGGCACATAGATTAGCTACCTCTCTCGAATGCTGCAATAGGTTCTGTCCGTAAGAAGACCTAAACCTCATTCGGCCTACCATTTTGATTAATTCTGGATGCAATCCATGAATACCTAAATCAATTACAGTTCTTTCACCAATCTCTGAAATCTCTTCCTCGATATTTTTGGTGGTTTTAGCCACTATTTCTTCAATTCTCGCAGGGTGAATTCTCCCATCTTGAACAAGTCTATGAAGAGATAGTCTAGCAATTTCTCTTCTTACAGGATCAAAACCTGAAATGATAATGGCCTCTGGTGTGTCGTCTACGATGATCTCTACTCCTGTAGCAGCTTCAAGTGCACGGATGTTTCGCCCTTCACGACCAATAACTTTACCTTTTATGTCGTCACTTTCAATATTGAAAATCGACACGCAGTTTTCAATGGCATGCTCCGTGGCAGTTCTTTGAATCGATTCGATAACAATCTTTTTGGCCTCTTTAGCCCCTGAAAGTTTTGCTTCATCAATAATGTCTTTTACCAGGGCAGAAGCTTTAGATTCTGCCTCATCCTTCAAAGTATTGATCAATTGCTCGCGAGCTTCATCAGCGGAGAGTTGAGCAACTTTTTCAAGTGCTTTTACTTTTTCTTCCACTTTTGCATCAAGGTCTTCTTTTCTTTTACGTACAATATCTAATTGAGCATCGAGGTTTTCTCTCATGCTCTCGAGCTCTTCTTCTCTACGCTTATTCTTATCCTGAATTTTGGTTAAATGAGACTCTTTTTGCTTCAGCTTATTTTCATTCGTAATGATCTGATTCTTCTTTCGATTGGCTTCTTCTTCGAATTCAGACTTAAGCTTTAGGTATTTCTCTTTTGCTTCGAGAATACGGTCTTTCTTGATGTTTTCAGCTGTAAGCTCAGCTTCTTTTATAATTAGTTTTCCTTTGTCTTCTATTTCTTGAACGGCCTTCTTATTCAGTTTTTGAATAAGTACCCGCCCTAAAAATACTCCAATCGCCAACGCTCCGAAGGCGACTGCAATGAGCGTGATGGTGTCTCCCATAGGTATATATATCTAAGGGTAGAGTAGAAGTAAAGAACTGATTAGATTATGAGATAGAGCCTTGAATTAAAGCGTTTAAGGCATCTATTTTAGAATCGGCTGTGCTATCGATTGCAGATATCTCTTCCTCATTTTTGAGTTTAGCTACCGTACTATCAAAGGCTACCATGGCCAAAAGATCTTCTTTGTCATCAATACCGAATTGTTCTCTGTAAGATTTCAGCCGCTCATTGATGAGCTTTCCGGCAGTCCTTACACGTGCTTCTTCTTCCGGTTTAACTTTCATCGGATATTCACGGTCTCCGATTTTTATTTTTATTGACAGTAGATCCATCTATTCAAAATGCTAGCTCAAATGAGCAATGCATCGATCTATCTCTTTTATGTATTCGTTTAATCTATTTTTCAGTTCGATAGAGTCTTCTCTTTCTACCGATGTATTATTTACAAGTTTAGACATTTTGTCCTGATTTTGAAAATCAGATACCTTAGCTTGTAAGTCTTCAACCTTTGATTGAAGGTTTCTATTGTCTTCGACCAATTGATCAACTGCGTGGCTTTTATCTTGATAAGACTTCAATAAATGATGAAGGTTATTCTCTAATTGTGCCAGTTTCTGATCAATGGAATTACTCATTTTATTTTCTAATTAAGGCGTTAAGTTCTCTTTCAAAGCCAGACATGAGCTTTTTCATGGTCTTGTCAATGACTTTGTCTGTCAACGTCTTTTCTTGATCTTGCAAGAAGAAGCTCAGAGCGTAAGCCTTTTGATTTTCTTCAATTTTATCGCCTTCATAAACATCAAAGACAGATATCTTGGTAATCAATTGGCGCTCAAGCTTATGCGACAGTTTTCTAATGTCCTCAAATTTTACCGATTTGTCAACAACCAAACTGAGATCTCTTTTTACCTCTGGGAATTTAGAAAGTGGTGTAAACTGAGGGTTGAGAGGATACTGTTTTCTCAAATAAGCCCAATCAATATCTGCATAAAAGACTTCTTGATTCAGCTTCATTCCTTTCATTAATTTAGAGTTCACCTTACCTAACTCTCCAATCTTTTTCTTATTCAGCTCAAGTGATAAGCCATATTCGAAAATATCATTTTCTGATTTCTGAGAATCTAATTCAGTTAGGTTAAACTTAGCCAATAGCTGACTTACTAATTGAGCCAAGTCTTGGTAGGTTAGATCTCTTTTAGCTTCAGCCCAATGGTCATCATGGGTTTTACCAGTACAGAAAATAGCGAGCGACTCTCTTTCCTTGTATTTATCATTTACCAGATGATAGGTCTTACCAAACTCAAAAAGTTGAAGGTTGGTATTACGTCTATTGACGTTTCTTTCAATGACCTCCAAACCATGAAAGACGAGGTTCTGCCTCATCACATCGAGATCTTCGCTCAGGTAATTCAGAATGTGCACATCTTCTTGGCTATTGATGCTATCAACAGATTCAGAATTGGCTTTTCTGGTTAATGAATTCGTTATGATTTCTTGGTAGCCAGCACCAGCTAAAGTTCTTGTTACTTCCAGCTGAAGACTGTCATTGTCTTTCTTTGGAAAGTTGGAAAGGAAAGTGCTGCTTAAATGGTCTTCTAACGGTATGTTGTTGTAACCGTAAATCCTTAGTACTTCCTCAATTATATCAGCTTCTCTCTGAACATCAACCCTGTAAGGAGGTACGAAAGCCATGAACTTATCTTCGTTTAATGGCTCAACTTTTATATCTAGATTTTTAAGGATAGTATGTACCCTGTCCTTTTCAATTTCCTTACCAATGAGTCTATCAATGTGTGAGTATTTTACTTCCACTTTAAAATCCTCGATTGGGTTAGGATAAATGTCACTGATCTCTGAACTGATCTCTCCTCCAGCAACTTCCTTGATTAGGATTGCAGCGTATTTAAGAGCAGTAACAGTCATGTTAGGGTCAGTGCCACGCTCATATCTAAATGCAGCATCTGTTTTGAGCTGATGCTTCAATGATGTTTTTCTAACACTATCGGCCGAGAAATAGGCCACTTCGAGAAACACATTTTTAGTGTTTTCTGTAACTCCAGACTTCAGTCCACCAAAAACTCCAGCAATACACATTCCCTCAGATTCATTACAGATCATTAAATCATCTGAAGACAATGAGCGCTCTTTTTCATCAAGCGTTGTGAATTTGGTTCCTTCGGCTAAGTTTTTAACGATCACATGATCTCCCTTGATGGCATCTGCATCAAAGGCATGCATGGGCTGACCTAAACCGTGTAAGACAAAATTGGTGACATCTACTACGTTATTGGTTGGAGCAATTCCAATTGCCTTTAACCTTCTTTGAAGCCATTCGGGCGAGTCTTGAATTTTGACATTTGAAATGCTAACTGATGAATATCTCGGGCATGCATCGCTATTCTCAACTGTGACTTTGATCGGTCTGCTATTGTTATCTACCTCAAATGATGAAAGATTGGGTAGCTTAACATCCCTCTCAAGTAGTGCTTTTAGATCTCTTGCAGTTCCGAAATGAGAAGCTGCATCTGCTCTATTAGGAGTTAGTCCAATTTCAACAACTTGGTCAGAACTTAAATTGAAATATTCTGCCGCAGGTGTACCATTGGCTAATTGTGTATCTAAAACCATGATGCCATCGTGAGATTGGCCTAAACCAATTTCATCTTCGGCACAGATCATTCCCTGGCTAACTTCACCTCTAATTTTGGCTTTCTTAATAGTGAATGAATCACCTTCAGATGGGTATATAGTAGCGCCAACAGTTGCTACTACTACCTTTTGGCCAGCTGCAACATTTGGTGCTCCGCAAACAATTGGTGATGGCTCCTCAAGTCCAATATCAACAGTGGTAACAGAAAGTTTGTCTGCATTAGGATGCTTGGCACAAGTTTTCACTTCTCCAATGACAAGTCCTTTTAAACCACCAGGCACAGCCTCAACTTCTTCTAATCCTTCTACCTCTAGTCCAGACTGTGTTAGTAAGTCTGATATTTCTTCTGGTTTCTCGTTGATCTCAATGAAATCTTTGAGCCAATCCAATGATATCTTCATTCGAAAATTTTTCTTAACCCGAAAAGCAATTCAGGTGTACAATGCTGATAAAAAACTAATGGGCAAAAATAAGGAATTAGCTCTGTGATTCTATTTAGTAATCACTTTTATACAGCTTTTCACCTGCCTTTATGGCGATGTCCAAAATATTTTCTCTTGGAGGAATCGGGCAGCTGTATTCATCATTGAAATGACAATAAGGATTATAGGCCGTATTAAAGTCCAATATAACCGAGTTGGTGTTTCGATACATCACATCCATGTAGCGACCTCCTCCATATGTCTCAACATCGCTAGTAGCATCGGCAAACATTAGAGAAAGACGATTAGGATCTTTTTCTTCCCAATCTTGATAGAGAATGAGCTTATTCTCTTCGCCCAGCAATGTAAATGTAACATAACCAAAAGGGATGTATTTCAATTGTTCACCCGTAGTAGAGGTAATAAAAATGGGTTGTCTTTGGTTGATCAGATCTATCTTGGCGGTCAACTTATAAGAAGGGTCAACAGGGTAGTAGTTAAGACCTTCAAATTCACGTTTATCTTCGTCTTTCAGTGGAGAAGAGGAGGAAAGCATCAAACCATTTCTATCGATCCGATCAGTTTCTATTCGCTCAATATATGACTCGTCACTCTCGCCAATAGTGAGGAAATTCAAAATGGTTACCCCAATAATGGCAATGATCAAAATAAGAAAGATTGTATTCCTCTTCATTCTGCCGTGAAATTAATGCATCAATGTAATAGAGTGAAAGATTTTCTAAAGAAGTCCTTCATCGGCAAAACTGAAATATGATTCATCTGTAAAGATCAAATGATCGAGAACCGGGATTTCTAATAATCTACCGGAGTTAACCATCTTTTCAGTGAGTTTCTTATCAGCTTGGCTTGGCTTTAAATTTCCGCTTGGATGATTATGGATGAGTATGATTCCTGAGGCTAAATCTGTTAAGGCTGATTTAAAAATGAGCTTTGGATCTGCTACCGTTCCTGATACCCCACCCTGAGAAATCATTGTGGAGTTGATGATGTGATTACTTCTGTTCAAGCATATGATCCAGAACTGTTCTACAGGTTGATCTAAAAGCTTGGGTCTTATGTAATGATATACGTCTGCTGAGGATGTGATTTTCACCCGCTTGCTAGCGTCTGAGGCTTTTCTTCTTCTGCCAAGTTCCAAGGCACTGACTATTGAAATGGCCTTGGCTTCACCTATTCCTTTGAACCTTACAAGATCTGAAACGCTCATCTTGGCAACGCTATTCAGATCATGATCACAATGCGATAGAATTTGCTTTGATAATTCAACTGCACTGAGCTCTCTACTTCCTGACCCAATTAAGATGGCAATAAGTTCAGCATCTGTTAAAGAGGTTCTACCCTTTGATAATAGCTTTTCTCTAGGCCGGTCTTCTTCAGCCCATTGAAGTATTCTTAATCCTTTCTCCATGTGGTGGTTTATTGAAGAGAGAATTTAGTAAAAACTTACTAGTAGAAATAATAGGACATAAAAAAACCGGATCGTTAGATCCGGTTTAAAGCGGTTAAATATATTTCTTATAGGCTATTAACAAGCTTAGTCAATTTTGACTTGTTGTTAGCCGCTTTATTCTTGTGAATAATATTCTTCTTCGCCAGTCTGTCGATCATACTGGTCACTTTCTTTAAAAGCTCTTGTGCTTCAGCCTTGTCAGTCGTGTTTCTCAATCTCTTGATGAAAGTACGAGTTGTTTTGTGCTGATATCTGTTTCTCAAACGTTTTGCCTCGTTTGATCTGATTCTTTTTAATGCTGACTTATGATTTGCCATCTACTTAAAATTACTTCCGCTTTTTAATTGGGATGCAAAGATAGATGTATTTCTAATAATTTCAAACAGGGATGAAAATATTTAATAGAACCCGAATAGAAATAACTCATTGAAATTCAGCTCAAACATACCAAATGCATACTCATGTAAAAGATATTTCACAGAAATCATTTATAACTTAAGTTATTAAGTAAATAATTCAGCTATGGAAAAGACTGCTATGATTCTTGTAATGGTGTTTTTGACCTTGTTTGGCTCAAACAAAAATGATGAATTCTCTACAAGCGCTCTAGAAGGGGCTTGGGAAATGCAAATGCCACCTGGTGGTTCTGAAGGATTAAGGACTGTAATGACCATTCAGTCTCCCTATGTGTTTGTGACCACTTTTGATGTTGAGGAAAAGAAATTTTATGGTTCTCAAGGTGGAATGATCGAAATTTTGGGCAATACGGTACTCTATACCGTAGAATTCAATACCATAGAACCTTCGGATATTGGGACTCAATATGATATCACCACAGAGATAAAAGGGAATAAGCTCATGTCTACTATAGTGGTGGCTGGTAATGACCAAACGGTTACTTACACGCGAATAGATTCGGGTAATTCTGATCTAGCCGGTTCTTGGCGAATAACGGATAGAATGAGAGATGGCAATATGCAAGCAATGAGGTTAGGAACAAGAAAAACCATCAAAATGATCACTGGTTCTAGATTTCAATGGGCAGCTTTTAATCCTGAAACCAAACAATTCTCTGGAACTGGAGGAGGTACAGTGACTCTGAAAGATGGAAAGTATACCGAACACATCGAGTTTTTCTCTAGAAATGCAGACCGTGTTGGTGCTAGCTTAACATTTGATTATGAGGTGGATGGCGACAAATGGATACATAGTGGCCTCAGCTCTTCCGGTAACGCTATCAAAGAAATTTGGACCAAACAATAGCTCATTAATGGTGCTAAATTGACTTTGGCACGATTATCGAATTCTCTTTAGTGCATGCAACTAGGTCCGGACCTTGAATTTTTGTTGAACTCAAAATATCAAGGTGATGAAAAAACATATACTATTAGCATTCTTCATGCTCTTAATCGCGAGCGTAGATGCTCAAGCGCAGAAGAGAAAAAGGAGAATAGATAAATCTGATGAGGTCTATCATTCGAATGTCAAGTCTCGAGAGTATACGCGATATAATAGAAATCGAAATGCTCAAAGAAGGTACTACAGGCCAGATAAACGGTTCAGGAAGGATAGAAGGCCAAGTAAAAGACATGTCTGGGTCTCTGGTTATTGGAACTATGACAACAGGCTGAGAAGAGATGTCTGGGTTACTGGTTATTGGTCAAGACCAAACAGAAGAATTTCTTGGGTACCTGGCCACTACGAAAGATATGGTAGATCTAGGGTGTGGGTTAGTGGATGTTGGACTAGATTTTAAGATAAGCCTCGAAAGAGGCTTTTTTATTTATAGGCAATTAAGCTTTCTGTGTTGATTTCCATATGCGAGGCATCGTATACAGATTGACCTCCTTTTATGATCAAGACTTGTGGAGATTCATGATACACACCAAACCTAGCAGCGATCTCGTTTGAAATGTCTCGGTAGGCAATGAGATCCAAGTAATATGTTTTTATGGAATTTAGATCGTCAGACCAGCTTCTTTCTAATCTATTCAACGTCATTCCAGAAATTCCACAACGCGTGCTATGCTTATAGATCATAATAGGAGTTTCTGAACTCTCTTCGATAATAGTATCTAATTGATCAATCGAGTTGAGAACATGCCATTGAATGGCTGCAGATTCTTCCTTCTTTTCTTTTTTCCAGAACATTCTAGTAAGAGATTAAGTCAGTTAACTTCTCTTTAAGTCTTTTTTGAGGTAAAAAGTTCTCCTCTAAAGTTTTAGTAAATGGCACAGGTGTATCTAAGCTTGCCACTCTAATGACTGGTGCATCTAAATGTTCAAAGCAGTTTTCAGTGATCCACGCAGAAATCTCAGCACCTATTCCTCCCGTAATAGTATCCTCATGAAGAATAAGTACTTTGTTCGTTCTCTTTACTGATTCTGACACTGTCTCTTGATCCCATGGTAAAAGAGTTCTTAGATCAACAATCTCGGCATCAATTTTTAATTCTTCTCTGGCTTGTTTGGCCCAATGGACTCCCATACCATAAGTGATGATCGATACTTCATTACCCGATTCTACAATGGCAGCTTTTCCAACCTCAGTAGTATAATAGTCATCTGGCACTTCGGCAGTATGAGACCTGTAAAGAGCTTTATGCTCAAAGAATAAATAAGGATTTGGATCCTCTAAAGCAGCATTTAATAGTCCTTTGGCATCCGCTGCATTTGAAGGGTATAAAATCTTTAATCCAGGAACATGGAAAAACCAGGCTTCATTCGACTGCGAATGAAATGGGCCAGCACCAACACCAGCGCCTGTAGGCATTCTTACCACCACATCTGCGTTTTGACCCCAGCGATAATGGATCTTGGCCAGATTATTTACGATTTGATTGAAACCACAAGTAACAAAATCAGCGAATTGCATTTCAACCATAGCTTTGTAGCCATTAATGCATAAGCCCAATGCTGTTCCTATAATAGCAGACTCACATAGAGGAGTGTTACGCACTCTCTCTCTGCCGAACATTTCGATAAAACCTTCAGTGATCTTAAATACTCCGCCATAATCACCAATATCTTGCCCCATTAAAACCAGGTTTGGATATTTCTCCATGCTTTGTTTTAGCCCATCCGATATGGCATCAACAAATCGTTTTTCTGAGACCTCTTTACTTTTAGGATCATGTGCTTTGAGCGTGTATTCCGCAAAAAGATCGTTAACCTCTTTTTGGGTGCTTGCTGCAGGTAATTCTTCTGCATAAGCTGTATTCAAACCAGTTTCAATGTCTGATTTGATCTTTGCTCGAATCTCTTTTTCAAGGTTTTCATTGAGAACACCTTGTTTGTATAGATAGTCTTGATAGTTCTCGACAGGGTCTTTCTTAGCCCATTTGTCCATCAATTCCTTAGGAACATACTTTGTGCCCGATGCTTCTTCATGACCTCTCATTCTAAAGGTCATTGCCTCAATAATGACTGGCTTCGGCTCTTTGCGAAGTTTTGCCGCAACTTCTTTGATAGTTCTATGAACTTCTAAAATATTGTTACCATCTATTTGAATGGCTTCAATTCCGTATCCAGGACCTTTATCTGTAAATGAATTAAATCTGAATTGCTCTGAACTTGGGGTCGAAAGGCCATACCCGTTGTTCTCAATTACAAAGATCACTGGTAGGTCCCATACAGCAGCTACGTTTAAAGCTTCGTGGAAGTCGCCCTCAGAACTTGCCCCATCGCCAGTAAACACCAAAGTGGCTTTTTGCTTACTGCTTAATTTATTGGCTAATGCAATTCCGTCTGCCAAGGCCAATTGTGGTCCTAAGTGCGAAATCATGCCAACAATATGATGCTCCAGACTTCCGAAATGGAAAGATCGATCTCTTCCTTTGGTAAAGCCACTTAGTTTTCCTTGAAATTGAGCAAAGAGTCTACCATAAGGGACATTTCGTCCAGTAAAGACTCCCAGATTTCTATGCATTGGTAAAATGAATTCTTCTTGATCAATGGCATTTACCGCTCCAACAGAAACGGCTTCTTGACCAATTCCTGAGAACCATTTGCTGATCTTACCTTGCCTTAAAAGAATTAGCATTTTCTCCTCGATCATTCTAGGTCTGAGGATTTGCTCATAAAGGCTTAAAAGTTGTTCTGGAGTGTAACCGGATTTTTTAAATCGCATAGAAAAATGAAAAGGGCTGGGCAAATTTAAAGTAAAGGTCGAAAGACAGAAATTCTCTCGCTAATTTTTAATTTCGCCATACAGAAAGGTATGATAGCATTTGAAAAATTCGAATTAGAAAATGGTTTAACGGTAATCGTTCATGAAGACCATTCTGCGCCAATGGCCGTCCTTAATTTGCTTTATAAGGTTGGGGCTAGAAATGAAAACCCAGACAAAACTGGCTTTGCGCATCTATTTGAACATTTGATGTTCGGTGGTTCTAAGAATGTGCCGTCATTTGACGAGCCATTGCAGAAGGTTGGGGGAGATAATAATGCTTTCACCTCAAATGATATCACCAATTACTATATCACGGTACCGAGTGTCAACCTAGAGACTGCATTTTGGCTCGAGTCTGATCGGATGCTAAGCCTTAGTTTTGACCCGAAAGTGTTAGAGGTACAAAGGTCGGTTGTGATCGAGGAGTTTAAGCAGCGCTATTTGAATCAGCCTTATGGAGATGTTTGGTTAAAACTTAGACCGCTCGCCTACAAGGATCACCCATATCAATGGCCTACCATTGGCAAAGAGATTTCGCACATTGAAGAGGCTACTATGGAAGATGTTAAAGGCTTCTTCCATCAGTATTATAGGCCTAATAATGCAATTCTCGTTTTAGCCGGTGATGTTACTGTCAATCAAGTAAGAGAATTAGCCAATAAGTGGTTCGGCCCAATTCCAAGAGGAGAGGAAATGAATCAGGAAATACCACAAGAGCAAACTCAAAATGGATATAGAGTTGAATCTGTGACTTCAAATGTGCCTTTAGATGCATTTTATATGTCCTTTCATATGGCTGGCCGAGCTGATGAAAAATACTATTCTCATGATCTACTAAGTGATATTTTAGGTAGAGGAAAGTCGAGCTTGTTATATCAGAAATTGGTTGAGGAAAAGCAGATCTTTAATTCCATCAGCGCTTTTGTCAATGGATCAATTGATCCTGGACTTTTAAATATTCAAGGGAAACTAAATCAAGATCATACTTTGGATGAGGCGGAAAAGGCTGTTTGGGAACTGCTCGAAGAATTCAAATCAAATGGTATCCATTCTGATGATTTGGAGAAAGTAAAAAACAAGGCAGAGTCTTCACAGGTTTTTTCAGATATGGAGTTGCTCAACAGGGCCATGAACCTAGCCTACGCAGAAATGCTAGGTGATGCTCAATTAGCTAACGAAGAAATTGACAAGATTAGATCAGTTACTGTTGAGCAAATTGAAAAAGAAGCGGCTTCAATTTTGACAAAAGAGAATGCTTCACTTTTAAAGTATCAGGCAGAAAAGAAGTAATAATGAAAATTAGAGTTGGATACGGTTACGATGTACACAAGCTAGAAGAGGGAGAAGACTTCTGGTTAGGGGGGATAAAAGTACCACACACGCATGGTGCAGTAGGGCATTCGGATGCTGATGTTCTTATACATGTAATTTGTGATGCTCTCTTAGGGGCCGCCAATATGCGAGATATTGGATTTCACTTTTCAGACAAAGACCCTAAGTTCAAGGGTATAGATAGTAAGATCTTATTAAAAGAGGTAATGGACCTTATTGCTACTAAAGGTTATACCATCGGCAATATTGATTCTACTATTGCACTTCAACAACCAAAAGTAAATCCTCACATTCCTGCCATGAAGAAGTGTTTAGCTGAGGTTATGAAAATAGACGAGGAAGACCTGTCAATAAAAGCGACAACTACTGAAAAACTTGGTTTTGTGGGAAAAGAAGAGGGAGTAGCTGCGTATGCTACAGTTCTTATTCAAAAAGACTAATGGCAGATGATATTAGAATCATAGAGACTTCAGACGGGTCTCAATCTCTTTTCATTAAAAGCCTGAATGAGACATACCATTCTACTCATGGTGCTCTGAATGAATCTCAATATGTATTTCTAGAGAAAGGCGTCTCTTTCTGGTTTGAAAGGTCAGGAAAGCAAGTGATCAAAATATTAGAAGTGGGTTTTGGAACCGGCTTGAATGCACTTTTAACATGGTCCTTTGCACGTCAGAATCCTCATTTGCGGATCAATTATTTAACCCTTGAGCCATTTCCGCTTGAACCTTCGATTTACCTGAACTTGAATTATGCTGACTTGATTGAAGGAGTTGATAGCAATGATTTGAAAAGTCTCCATGAATTGCCATTTGATTCAGTTCAAAAAGAAGAGAGTTTTACTTTTTCAAAATCTCATTTGGGAGTACGTGAATGTAAGGAGGCAGACCTTGATGTGATTTATTTTGACGCTTTTGCACCAAGCAAGCAAGCTGAAATGTGGGATTTAGAAATTTTTGAATCTTTATATGCTCTCCTCAATAAGGGGGGTGTTTTGGTTACTTATTGCGCTCAAGGGCAGTTTAAAAGAAATTTAATAGCAGCTGGTTTTCAAATAGAAACCTTACAAGGTCCTCCAGGAAAGAAAGAAATGGTAAGAGCAATTAAGTAAGAATTATATGTTCTTAATTGAGGGTATCGCGATAGTTAAAGTATAGATATAGTATATTAATAGTCTTAAACTTTAGCTAATGCGATCATCCCGAAACCTCATGACAGGGTTGATACTCATATGGTCAATGTCCATCATGGTGTCCTGTCAAAGTTCTAAAGCAGTTTCTGATTTTCAGAAAGACGAACAAGGAGTCTATCATGCCGAGAAATCGAGCATACCAAAAGGTGCTATTCGATTAACTGTAAGATTTACTGGTAAAGATTCTCAAAAAGGTAAAATCACTTATTCAGGAGAAGTAGTTGAAGTTCATCAGAATGGTGGGTCATTCGGAACTGTCAAACCAGCAAAGGGCGAAAAGCTATCCATTTCAGCCAGTAAAGATTATGGCTTTAGATATGGCGATGTGGTGAAATTAGATGCTATGACTCCATTAGAAAAAGAAGGCGAGGTTCTCAACATTGTAATGCTGTAAATATGAAAAAGACTAGAATTCAACTTCCGCTTGTCTTAGCATTAACGGCCATATTAACTATGGTCTTATTCATAGGTAATGATGAAGTCAAAACTGAAAATCGTTTTTCAATTAGGATTGAGGAAGATCAAAAACATAAGGCTGCAGATCAAGAGAAAGAAAATCCCACTAAAAGATGGGAATTTGAGTTTAAACAACTTAGAGACCCTAAAACGAATAAAATCCCTGTTGGCATAAGACATAATGAGCAGCTCTTTATTAAAGAGCAGAATGCTCAGTTTAGAAGAGCAAACAGAGCTAGTTCAGTTGCCGGAGATGCGGCCCAGACAAATGCTACACCGTTTGTAAATAGAGGACCTTATAATATTGGAGGAAGAACGAGAGCATTAGGTGTTGATGTTCAAAACGAGAACATCATCATTGCAGGAGGTATTTCTGGAGGTATTTGGAGAACGACCGATCAAGGTCAGAACTGGACAAGGACGAGTGCTTTAGATCAGCAGCCTGCTGTTAGCACCTTGGTTCAGGATAAAAGAGACGGAAAGACCAATAACTGGTATTATGGAACTGGAGAGAGAAGAGGTAATTCAGCAAATGCTGATGGAGCATTCTACTTCGGAAATGGAATTTATAAGTCGACTGACAATGGGCAGTCCTGGACCTTAATACCATCAACAGCGGTTGCTGGAACTTCAGGCACTGATGTGATCACAACCGTTGGTAATTATACTTTAGTTGATCAAATCGCGATTGATCATTCAAACGCAGCACAAGACGAAATCTATGTGGCTGGATTAGGAAGAATACGTAGAACTGATGATGATTTTCAATCATGGACAACTGTTTTAGGTGCTTCAAATAGTGCTAGTAATATGGCTGATGTCGTTGTGACTAATGCTGGGGTTGTTTTTGCCTCTGTAGGTAACTTCAGCGATAATGGCTCGGGCGCACAGGAAGGTGTTTGGAGATCCGCTGATGGTACAAATTGGACGGATATCACACCAGCATCTGGTTTAGAGAGCTCTTATCTAAGATTAGAACTTTCAATTGATCCTTCTGATGATTCTAAAGTTTGGATGGTTGGTGATGAGTCATTATTCGTGTGGGACGAAAATACACAAGCATGGACGAATCTCTCCACAAACCTCAATTTGCCTTCTGGGGATAGAGATGTAAGAGAAGATTTTGATACACAAACCTACTATGATCAATTAGTGACTGTTCACCCAAATTCAAGCGACATCGTTTTCATTGGTGGAACAAACCTTTACAGATCAGATGATGCTTTTGCAACAGGAGGTCAATCACAAATAGGAGGGTATGATCCAAGAGCAGCAGGAAGTGGAGGCTTCCCAGAATATCCTGATCACCATCCTGATATTCATAGTATGGATTTCTTTGCTTCTGACCAGAATAAGGCCATTGTTGGTAGTGATGGTGGTGTTCATATGACAAGTAATCTGATGGCAGATGGAGTCAACGCGGTCACTTGGAACTCGCTCAATAACGGATATTTATCTACTCAATTTTACCATGCAGCTATCAACGAGATGGATTATGGAGATGCCCTACTTATTGGTGGAATGCAAGACAATGGAACTTGGGGTAGTGATAACTTCAATGCAACAAGTGACTGGATTGAATTAGGTGGAGGAGATGGCTCTTGGGCTGGCTTAACCTACAATTCTCTATACGTCTCTTCTCAGAATGGATTTGTAGATCGTTTTGAAAGTGTGGATGGTACATTCCAAAGTCCGGTTGAGATTACTCCGATCAGCGGGGGAGAGGAAGATGAGTTTCTCTTTGTCAACCCTTATACTTTGAACTCTGTTAATCCGGATCAAATGGTTATTGGAGGTAGAGGAAGGGCTTTCTTTACAAATGATGTTAGAACTAATCCTGGACCTGGAGATTGGTTCGAAATCAATAGTACTGATCTCACTGATTCTGATGCTAACATTACAGCCATGGCATGGTCAGTGGAACCAGAAGGGGTTCTGTATATGGGCACAGAAGTGGGGAATGTGATTAGAGTTGATAATACGCAAGAAATTAGGGGGAATGCAACAGGTACTGATCTTCCATTTGGCGATATGCCTGAAGGCTATATTGGAGCAATAGCGGTTGACCCAACCGATGCAGAGCATGTGATCGTGACTTTTACGAATTATAATGTTGTAAGCATATGGGAGTCTACTGATGGTGGACAGAATTGGTCGAGCATCTCGGGTAACTTAGAAGAAAATGCTAATGGTTCTGGCAATGGTCCTTCGATCCGATCTTTTGCCATTATGCCCGATGGCAGTGGAGGTAATTATTACTTCGCTGGAACTTCTGTGGGTTTATTTATGACTCAAACGCTCGATGGTGATAATACAGTTTGGACTCAGCAATCTGCAGATGTAATTGGAAACGTTGTAGTGAGTTGGGTGGCTGTTAGACCTGTGGAAGGATTCGTAATGGTCTCAACTCATGCCAATGGTGTATTCACTGGAACATATGATGTTGGAATTAATGCATTCACCAATTACTCGTTTGATGCGAGTCAACAGGAGTATACCCTGAGAACGAATACATCATTTGACAGTAATCAGCCTCTAGGATATCGATGGGAAAGAAATGGTGAAACCATAGATGGAGAAGGAGAGTCATCTTTAACCGTAACAGATGGAGGAGTATACAGAGCTAGATTGTTTTTCTCGCAAACTGAAAGTGCTTTATCTAATCCAATTAACATTGATATTGATGGCAGTGCACCAGAAATTAGTTCTATCACAAGGTTTGATCCTACTGATGAGAATACACAAAACACCTCAGTCATTTTTCAGGTAACCTTCAATGAGAATGTTTCTAATGTTGGAACTGCAGATTTCGAGACTTCTGGTAATGCCTCTGGAACAGTAAGTGCAGTTGAAGAAATCACTGCAAGTACTGTATTCAATATTACTGTATCGAGCATTGTTGGTGCAGGTACCTTGGAGCTAGCAGTTGCCGAATCTAATGACATAGTAGATGAAAGTGGGAATGACTTTAATGGTGTTATTCGTTCATCTGAATCATATAGCATTGTTGATGGTGAAGTGCCAACAGCAGCTATCACAAGGTTTGATCCAACGTCTGAAGTGACTAATCAGGATGAAGTTTCTTTCCAACTGACCTTCAACGAAAGGGTGGTCAATTTTGGTCCGTCTGATCTTGTTTTTGCAGATGGTTCAGTAGGTGCGCAGTTTGGAAATATCAGGCAGATCACTGAAGGTGTTTCATTCGAAGTGAACATCATCGAAATTGAAGGTGATGGAACAATTGGTATTGCGTTCTCATCAACTCAAGACATTGAAGATGAATCAGGGAACCCGTTCGAGGGTACTCTAACAGCTAATGAGACATTCACTATTGAAAATATTATTACTTCAATTGATGAAAGATACTTGGGTAATAATCAGTCCATTGTTGTTGATAGAAACCCTTCTGATGGGGTCTTTTACCTAGCATTTCCTGATCATTTCGCAGGCGATTTTGATCTCGGGATTATTAATAGTTCAGGTCGAATAATTCAGCAAGAGTTTGTTCAAGGCTATGCCTCTGGTACCCAGTTTAAATTAGATCTAACCACTGAATCAGATGGGCTTTATATTGTTAAAGCGCAAAATCAGGAAAGTGAGTTAACTATTAAGTTGTTGAAGAGGAGGAATTAAAAGAATACAATCCCGCATGGCTAATGCAGAAGTCTAAAGGGATGTCATGGTTTTCTGCATAATCAATGTTGTCTAAAGGTGGTGCTATACTCAGCCCTACTTTTAGACAATTTTTATTAGTATCGATCAAAAACTGATCATAGAAACCAGCGCCATAGCCAATTCTTTGTCCTTGCAAGTCAAAACAGATAAGAGGAACGAACACAATGTTCAATTCGTTTGCCTCAATTGCCTTTGAATTCACAGGTTCTGGGATGCCCCATTTGTTTTTTCTCAGTTCAGTCTCGGGCAATAGCTCAAGATGGTTCAGCTTTCCTTTTCCTGATATTTTAGGTACATGAGCGGTATGGTTGCCAGAAGACTGAAGCCATTGGATAATGGGCTGCGTGTTTACTTCTTTCTTCTCTTCAATGGTGAGAAAGATATGGCAATTCCTTTGGTGCTCATGCCTTTCGAGGAAGGAGATGCAATGCTCTTTTAGAAGCAGATTCCGTCTCTCGTATTCGCTTGAAGTGAGCGTTAGTCTTTTTTCTAAATAGAGATCTCTGAGAACCTGTTTATTCATTTGTGCTTAGCAAATGGAACCTGTAATCGAAAGGATCGAATGATTCCAAACACAAATTGACGAATTCTGGGTCATTTAGGAAGAAATTGAGAAAATTGTCTTTTCTCTCCTGAGGAGAACCATCAGGAAAAAGAAACTCTTTGATAGCATAAATTCTATTGACTAATACTTCCTGATTTCTTCTTTCTGCTTTAAGAAGCTTCTTTTCAATCTTTTCTAGTGCTTTTTCAGATTTGCGATGTTCTCCTAAAACCGTTCTTTCCAAAGTCGAATCAATTTCACTTGCTTGTCTTAAGGCTTGGTCAAACAGGTTTTTCAATTCTCTTTTTTGCTCTGAAAGATCTAGGTTATATTGGGTCGATTCAGATACCTTCTCATTGACAAGGTCTAAGTCTTTTTTGAAAAGATCTTCAAAACTGAGATTAGCCTTTTCAATTTTAGCAAGAGTGTTTTTGTCTAAAACAGCCCCAAAATTTCGTGGCATCAATAGGGGGTATGTCACCTTGAAGTGATCGAAATTATCTTTTAGCTGAAGCCAATAAACAAGTTCAGAAGGCCCGCCAACATAAGCAAGATTGGGTAAGATGCACTCTTGGTATAATGGTCTAAGAACAACATTAGGACTGAAACGCTCTGGATGCTCTCCTATTTCTTGTTTTATTTCTGATTCAGAAAAGGAGATATCCGTATCAACTACATGAAATCTGTCTCCATTTCTTTCGATTCTATTGCGAACCGTTCCTTTCAAATAAAAGAAGTTGATCTCTCTAGGGAAAACCTGAGCCTTATAACCCAGTGCCTCAAGTTTTTCTGAGGTGCCACTCACTATTTTTTCTGGCGTATGATCGAAAATGTCAGCCTTGATAACATCTTCAAAAAGTGACTTACAAGTCTGATCATCAGCGTCAATAACGACTAGACCCTTTTCGCCAAAAAGATGATTGACATATTTTCTTGCAGCCTCCGCCAAAGTATTACTTCGTAGATAGGCTTCTTGAAAGAAATCGGGGATGCCTGAAAATTCTTCTATCAGACTCTTTAGTTCCTTTGGGTTGAAATGACCTACCGCACCTGTTTGTTCTGTTTGCCATTGAAACTTCCTGCCTGCATATCTGAAATAACTGATCTCTTCAAAATCATGATCCTCAGAGGCCATCCAATATACCGGTACAAAATTATAGGAAGGGTACTTTTTCTTTAACTCCTCACAGGCTCTAATTACAGTAACGATCTTATAAATGAAGTAAAGAGGCCCTGTGAAGATATTCAGTTGGTGACCTGTAGTTATGGTAAATGTGTTGGAATCTTTAAGAAGCTCAATGTTTGTTTGAGTAGCATCACTGATCTGTAGATCTTGATACTGTTCTAACAGAACTGCCGCTAGCTTTGAGCGATTTTCATCATTGAAATTTCTTCTTGCAATTTGTGCTTCGAAGTTGTCAATACTTGGTAAACCATTATGAAAAGGAAGCAATGCCTCTTTTCCCGAAATGTAATCTAGAAATGCTTTTGAAAAACTGTTAGTCTTGTCGAAATCAATTTTTGACAGCAAACAGGCAGGTAAATCAAGAACTTCCATAAAAGTGAGCTAGCGCTTAAAGCCTAAAAGTATTGAATTGTTATGGAGTTTAACTCCAAAATCATACAGACGGTTCACCGTACAGATCAAACTCTGTAGCATCGGTGATTTTTGTGTCAGCAAAATCACCTACTCTCATATAGTGTTTGCTTGCATCAATCAATACTTCGTTATCAACCTCAGGGCTATCATGTTCGGTTCTGCCCACGAAATTTCCGCTTTCTTTTCTATCGATAAGTACCTTAAAGGTCTTGCCAATTTTAGCTTCATTGATTTCTCTTGATATGCCTTCTTGTAGTTCCATGATGGCATTAGCCCTTTCCTGCTTTACCTCTTCTGGTACATCATCTTCATAGCTGAAGGCGTGCGTATTTTCTTCATGGGAATAGGTAAAGATGCCTAGGCGATCAAATCTGGATCTTTCAACAAAATCATACATTTCTTGAAAGTCTGCATCGGTTTCTCCTGGGTGTCCTGCTATAAGGGTAGTTCTAATGGCAATGTCTGGCACTTTGCTTCTCATAGTGTCAAGAAGGGCTTCAGTCTTTTCTCTAGTAGTTCCTCGCCTCATCAGTTTGAGCATTTTGCTAGAACCATGTTGCAAAGGAATATCTAAATAGTTGCAGACATTATCTCTTTCATTCATAACGTCTAGAACATCCATTGGGAAGCCTGTTGGGAAGGCATAATGGAGCCTGATCCAATCGATTCCTTCTACATCAGATAGGTTTCTCATAAGATCAGCTAAGTTTCTTTTCTTGTATAGGTCTAATCCGTAATAAGTAGAGTCTTGAGCGATTAGTAAGAGTTCTTTTGTTCCGTTTTTGGCCAAGTTCTTCGCCTCTGTCACTAGCTCTTCAATTGGTCTAGAAACGTGACCACCACGCATCAGTGGAATGGCACAAAACGAACAAGGTCTGTCACAACCTTCAGCAATCTTTAGATATGAGAAGTGGTTATTAGTTGTTGTAATTCTGTCTCCTAAGAGCTCATGCTTGTAATCCGCCTTGAACTTTTTGAGAATGTTGGGTAAATCTCTTGTTCCGAAAAAGGCATCTACTTGAGGTATTTCTTTTTCAAGGTCATCCTTGTAGCGTTGCGAAAGACAGCCGGAAACATATATCTTTTCTACAAGGCCTTCTTCCTTCGCATCCACATAGCGTAAAATGGTATCTACCGATTCTTGCTTGGCGTTATCAATAAAACCGCAAGTGTTGATGATGACCACATTTGAGTCATCATTTTGAGCCTCGTGAGTAGTTTCTATTCCGTTACCTCTTAACTGAGTCAACATTACTTCAGAGTCTACAAGGTTTTTAGAACATCCCAGCGTGACAATATTGACTTTAGTTTTTTGATTACCCTTCGCCTTCATACCATTGATTTACAGGGGGCAAAGGTAAGGATAAAAGCTCGATGCTGGAAGCTTTAAAATTGAAGCTCCTTCAGCAAATGGATTGATTTATAAAGAGGACTATGTGCCTTAAATCTTAATGTCTTTTTCTGCGGAAAGTAATGGGTACTAGCTCATCTGTTGGTAGGCCAATTTGATAAAGCTCCCATTCCGGATCATAGCTGGCTAAGATCTGTCTGATGCAGTCTACTCTATCATCACTTGGGTTTTCACAGTCGGCCCAGTAAAATACCTCGACTCGATAATTGTAAGATCTTTTTTGTCCATTGATCTTTACTTCTACCTCAATGTCTTGTTCTCCACTGATCTGTGGAATTTGAATGGCAATTGCGCTCATAGGTCGTGTTCGTTAGTGTACAAATGTTTTCTATCCACATATGTACATACAAGTAACTTGCCAAAACCATAAATATTTGTTAGTCAGATGGTTAAATATTGAAGGGGATGAAAATTGATCGCTTTTATACACCGAAATGTACGGTAACGTTCAGGTTTTCAGGAAATTGTAGTGAAACTCTACTTCTTGAATAAGGAGTCTACGAACTCAGCTTTGTTGAATACCTGTAAGTCATTGACTTGCTCACCTACACCAATGTACTTCACAGGAATCTTAAATTGATCTGAAATTCCGATGACCACTCCGCCTTTAGCTGTACCATCTAGCTTAGTAATGGCTAGTGCAGAAACATCAGTTGCTTTTGTAAATTCTTTGGCTTGAATGAAAGCATTTTGTCCAGTAGATCCATCTAGAACTAGCATGATCTCATGTGGGGCCTCAGGAATGAACTTTTGCATCACTCTTTTGATCTTAGATAGCTCATTCATTAGGTTGACCTTGGTATGTAACCTACCAGCTGTATCTACAATAACCAGATCTGCACCTGTTTCTACTCCTTGTTTAACAGCATCATAGGCTACTGCACTAGGATCGGTATTCATTCCATGAGCTACTACAGGAACTCCAACTCGTTCTCCCCATAGTTTCAATTGGTCTACAGCTGCAGCTCTAAAAGTATCAGCCGCACCAAGCACTACAGATTTGCCTTTTGTTTTGAATTGAGCAGCTAGTTTACCGATAGTTGTGGTTTTACCAACTCCGTTAACACCAACCACCAAAATAACATGCGGTTTATGATCTGATGGAAGCTCAAAATCGGCAAGGTCTTCGGTATTGTTCTCAGTGAGAAGGTCAGCAATCTCGTCTCTTAAGATTTGATCGAGCTCTGCTGTTCCCATGTATTTGTCTTTAGAAACGCGCTCCTCAATCCTCTCGATTACTTTGACAGTAGTTTCTACGCCAACGTCAGAAGTAATAAGAATTTCTTCTAACTCATCGAGAACTTCGTCATCTACCTTTGATTTACCTGCAACTGCACGGCCAAGCTTTGAGAAAAAGCTCTCTTTGGTCTTTTCTAGACCTTTATCAAGCGACTCTTTTTTGTCTTTTGAGAATAATCCGAATAGGGCCATGCGTTTTGGGTTAAGGTATCGATAACAAAAAAGTCCCTCAAAAGGGACTTTAATTTATTAATAAATGGGTATTTCTTACTTGTCGGCTAAAACAGTTTTAACCAAATCTTCAGTAACCATTTCTTCTTTGAAAGTGTAAGCCCCAGTTTTAGGAGACCTTACCGCCTTGATCACTTTGGCGTATTTTACACCACCTTCTTTCTTCAGGGTTGCAACTACCTTCTTAGCCATAATTACTTAATTTCTTTGTGTAAAGTATATTTCTTCAAAATTGGATTGTACTTCTTCAACTCCAATCTTTCAGTCGTGTTCTTTCTATTCTTAGTAGTGATATAACGAGAGGTACCAGGCTGACCACTTGTCTTGTGCTCGGTACATTCTAAAATCACTTGAACTCTGTTGCCTTTCTTAGCC
This sequence comes from Roseivirga sp., assembly GCA_965267365.1. Taxonomy (GTDB): domain Bacteria; phylum Bacteroidota; class Bacteroidia; order Cytophagales; family Cyclobacteriaceae; genus Roseivirga. Next base: position 773,423 of record OZ253951.1, read on the forward strand.
ATTTCTCTATGCTTTCAAAATTCGGATTGCAAATATACGAATCTACTTTTGGTTTAAAAACCTGAGGCTGAAAATTATGGAAGAAATTTGAATCTATTTTCCTCCCTTGAGCTCAGGTAGTGCAAATGCATCTAATGGGCTCGGCTCTTTCATTAATTTTTCAATCTCTTCAGTTGTTCTTGGTGCAAAAGCTGAGAGTAATTCATAGCCGTCTTTGGTAATTAGAATATCATCTTCGATTCTCACTGCAATTCCCCACCATTTAGGGTCACAATCAGCATTGTGGGGGATATAGATACCAGGCTCAACTGTTATCACCATGTTCTCTTCTAATTGATTGTATTCGCCTTTATCGTGAACATCTAAGCCGATGTGATGAGCTAAACCATGCGGATAATAAAGATGTCTTTCGCTTTCGTCACTAATAATACCAAGCTCAGCCAAGCCCTCGTTGATCACCTTTCTTGAATGAGCAGTCATTGCAGTAAACGTCATTCCGGGCTTAGCCATGTCCATTGACTCTTGTTGGGCCTTATAAACTAAATCGTAGATGGCTTTTTCTTCAGTTGAAAATTTACCGTCCACTGGGATTGTACGAGTAACATCTGCCGTATATCCATGGTATTCTGCTCCTAGGTCCATGAGGATCAATTCTTTACTATCAATTTCTGGCTTATTATTATCGATGTAGTGAAGAATGCATCCATTGTGGCCAGCGCCTACAATTGAAGGGTAACCCTCGTATTCTGAGCCATATTTTTTGAATACAAATTCATGAATACCTTGTACTTCTGTTTCAGATAAACCTGGTTTCATAGCTTTCATAACTTCTCTCTGACCCACAGCAGAAATAAATACTGCTTTTCTCAGAAGGTCTAATTCTTCTGGTGTTTTGATACCTCTCAACTGATTCATGTATGTGTTGAGTGTTTGTGTGTCGAGGTTATTCTTTTTGGGTTCAACAGCTAATGAATTAGCCTCCATGCCATAACCCACTTTTGATTTAAATTGCTCAATTAAGCTATAGAGGTCTGCCTGGTCTCTAGGATTATCCCTTACGTCATTTTCAAAGTCGTAGAAAAGAATCTTATCAAATGATTCAAAATCAATAGGGTGGTCTTTGAACAGCGAACCATTTAGGGCATTCATAATCCCAAGTTTTTCCTGAACGCCTTTATTGCCAAGTCTTCTTCCATTCCACATTTCACCCATGATGTTTCTCTCTTGGACAAAGAAGAGTTCATTATAGGCTCCGTTTTCTCCCTCTTGTTCTTCTTTGAAGATCAAAAGAAGAGAATGCGGCTCTTTATAACCTGTGAAATAATAAAGATTAGGGTCTTGATGATAGATGTAGTCGACATCATTAGCTCTGTTCCGAACTGGATTGGCAAAGAATACGGCTACTGAATTGGCAGGCATTTTTGCCCTCAGAGCTTCTCGTCTTTCTTTGTGGAAATCTGCACTTAGATAATCAGTAGGGAGTAGGATTTCCTGTGAAAAAACAAAAAATCCTGATAACATGAACGTCATCAGGATTAATGATTTTATAGATAGTCTCATCATAGTACAATAACGTTCTGAAACGCTATTATACTAAAATGTTACCGTTTTGTCTTGCTTTTTTAAGTACAGCAGAGATGCCATTTTTGTTAATGGTTCTGATTGCTGAAGTAGAAACTTTCAATGTAATCCACTTATCCTCTTCAGGGATGTAGAATCTCTTCTTTTGAAGATTTGGGTAGAATTTTCTCTTCGTCTTATTGTTCGCGTGAGAAACGTTGTTTCCTACTTGTACTTTCTTTCCTGTAATATCACAAACTCTTGCCATGATTCTGTTTAATTAACCGCTTTCTGTAAACGGACTGCAAATATCCGAATTATTTTTGAACTGACAAACATGCCCTTAGAAATAAGTCTAAAAAATTACATCCACTCTCGAGAGTCAGTTTCAACTCTATATAAGACATATTTTTCAAGGGCAAGCGCCTTATCAATAGGTATAAAAGGAACTCTGAGTGAGCCCGCTGCTGTAAAGATCTGAAGATTGGCTAATTTTTTTCTTCTCTGATACCAACTTTGGGTTATTTCTACCGCTTGGATTTTATGAACCTGCGTTACCTCAATCTTATTACCAAAGGCTCCTTTATTATTCCTGAAGATCTCAGTGCTAATATCAAATGAGCGCTTACGAGAATAGAATTCAATGTAAATAGCGCTGAGGATCGGCCACAAGATAAACCACATGGCCTGCCAACCGATCTGATATATGGAAATTAATGAAACTAGAAATGGCAATAGGCTAACAAAAAAGAGCAGACGATACTTCAGCAATTTGGAGACCTTTTGCTGAGCGTAGACTCCGTCTTTCGATTCTGGGAAAACATTTAAAATCACTCTTTGGACTTGGTCAATATAGCATCCAGGTACTTTTATTTTTGATTTCAACTTGCTTGCTTCATCACTGCTGGCCTGTTCAAGGCCGAGGGTCCACATTTTGAAAAGACGCCTTAATGGATTGTCTGACCAAGATATGATCTGAATTTTATTCTTGTTGATGGATATTTCTTCTCTATTCAAAAGTCCTTTGATGAGTTTGAGTCCTTTTTTATTCAAACTCAATTTTAAGTCATAATTTCTCAGTGTGGTCATCACTAAGGAGTAGGCGAATGAGATTATGAAAATGGCTATGGTAAAGAATAAGAAAATCAGCCATTGGCTATTACTAATGAATTCAGCAAAACCTGTCAATTCATCCTCGACTACTCCATTAAAGTTTTCATTGATGTCATTAAGAATAGTAAATGAAAAGCCCACGAGAATCCCCATTGAACGCAAGTGGTTTTGACTCAATCCAATTTTGAAAAGGTCTGGAACTGTGAGGTGCAAAATGATCTTATCATCAATTTCCTCCTCACTCTCAATTTCAGTGGTGATTTCACTTTTCAATTGAGATTTGGCCTGCATGATCTGATCTCTAAAAAGATCGGCATCAGCTTTATCGAGTGCATCTATCGTCAACTCAGCCTTACTGGCACCTGCGGTATCAATCTCGATACTGACGACACCAAAGAATTGATGGATTAGGTTTTGTTTGAAATTGACCGATTGAATCCTCTCAAAAGGAATATTGGTTTTGGACCTTTTGAGAATACCCTTGTCGATGATGACTGCATCATCTTTGATTTGGATGAAGTACCTGAAATAAGTTAGAACTGAGCCACCTAAGTTGATAATAGAAATAGCAATTAGAAAAATTGCCAAATAGTCTTCCCAAGAGTCTCGACTATTACCTCCAATAAAAAAGGATAAGGCAATGGGCCAGAAAGCCTTCACTGAACCTCTCAAAAACTTGATGAGAATTATGACAATAGCAATGCTTGCTTGTCGTCTAGGCTCAGAAAATTTATCCATTCTCGGTTCCATCTTCTTCAACTTTCTTGAGAATGAAGTTTTTGAGTTTAAGAGCAGTTTCTTCTTTTAAACCCGGAATTGAAAGGTCAGAGCTAGACCCACCAGCCGTGAAGATCTTCAGGTTGTGGAGGCCGTATAATCTTTCTAATGGTCCTTGTTTCACCTCAGCATGTTGGATTCGATTGAATGGAATAGCAATTCTTTTAGACCAGATCAAACCGGTTAGATATACAATGTCTTTATCTCTGAGTGCATATTGTTTCTTGCGAAATGCTCTACCTGTAAAATTGAAATTGACTAGCCATAAAAGGAATGACGCTCCTCCGAATATGGCATAGAGATGGTAATCGTATTTATGTTCTTCGTTGAAAAAGAGAATGACTAAAGGCGCAATAAATAATATGAGAAATAGAATAGCATATCCTATCCTGATTACTTTGAGGTAACTCCTTTCAATGGGACTAAATTCTTCTGATTTTAATTCAGGAAGCTCATCAATATTGATGAGGAGGTTTTCAAAAGATTCTGTCATTTTTTAAATCCGTACGGACAATGTCTACAACCGTTTTGACAGCAGTAGCCTCGTTTTTTGAGGTAATGTTCCGTAAAGACTAGTTTGCCGTCACTATCAATGTAGTAATCTTCCGTTTTACTGGCAAAAATGCGATCTGATTTAGATTTGCTTGACATCTTTTTAGGCTGAAATAAACTCCATACCTTTGGTGCAAGTGAATTGTTTTCACAAAAGAATTAAAAATCTGAAACCTATGGAAATGGTACAATCAAGTCAGGATGCAATTGCATTAGAAAATAAACACGGAGCACATAATTATCATCCATTACCAGTAGTCTTGTCTAAAGGAGAGGGCGTTTATTTATGGGATGTAGAAGGTAAAAAGTATTACGATTTTTTGTCTGCGTATAGTGCTGTTAATCAAGGTCATTGTCATCCAAGAATTGTTGGAGCAATGAAGGAGCAAGCAGAAAAGCTAACGCTAACGTCAAGAGCATTTTTTAATGATGTACTTGGGCCTTATGAACAATATGTGACCGAGTATTTCGGATTTGATAAGGTGCTTCCTATGAATACAGGGGCTGAAGCAGTAGAGACTGCTATCAAACTTTGTAGAAAATGGGGTTATGAAAAGAAGGGCGTTGAAGAAAATGAAGGTAAGATCATTGTATTTGATCAGAACTTCCATGGAAGAACTACCACCATCATTTCATTCTCAAGCGATCCAGATGCAAGAAAGAATTTTGGTCCTTATACCCATGGTTTCATTAAGGTAGCATACAACGATAAAGAGGCTTTAGAAGAAGCACTTCAAATGAATAATGTTATTGGAGTTTTAATTGAGCCAATTCAAGGTGAAGCCGGAGTAAATGTGCCTGGCGAGAACTTCATTAAAAACGTTGCTAAGTTGTGTAAAGAGTACAATGTCCTTTTTATGGCTGACGAGATCCAAACTGGAATCGGAAGAACAGGCGGGTTGCTAGCAGTTTGTGGCAATTGTAATTGTGAGGCTCATTGCGAAAGACAAGAGTCATATACAAGGCCAGATGTTTTAATTCTAGGTAAAGCAATTTCTGGCGGTGTTTATCCAGTGTCGGCAGTTCTTGCTGATAACCGCATCATGGATGTCATTACTCCAGGTACACACGGTTCTACTTTTGGTGGTAATCCTGTTGCTGGGGCTGTAGCAATGGCTGCGCTGGAGGTAATTCGAGATGAAAAGCTAACCCAGAATGCTAGAAGACTCGGAGATTTGTTCAGAGAAAGAATGAACAAATTCATTGAGACTACCGAGTTAGTGACCTTGGTTAGAGGAAGAGGATTATTAAATGCTATTGTCATTAATGATCACCCATCGAGCACTACAGCATGGAACATTTGTGTTGCTTTAAAGGAGAACGGTTTGTTAGCAAAACCAACGCATGGCAATATCATTCGATTTGCACCTCCTTTAGTTATGACAGAAGAGCAACTTCATGATTGTTGCGACATTATAGAAAATACGATTAGGGAGTTTGAAGCCTAGTTAAGAATAATTCTCAATAGAAGGTCAGGGTAAAGTTACTTTGACCTTTTTTTGTATTTGAGAGGGATTTTTTTGTATTTAGCATTAGGGTTTAGGTCTCCCTGATTGTAATAAGATCGAACCAATTTTTACGTAGTGCTATCTTCAACCAATAGACGTATTCTTCACGTGATTTGCGTGTCTCTGGCTATCGTGACCATGTCCATCGGTCTGGCGATGAAGTACACACCACAAACTCCCGAATTAAAAGTAGTCAATAGCGAACCCGAAGTAGAATTAGTAGCTGTATCTGATACTACGCTCGTCTACAATGTTGACGAACTAGGTGAGCCTGATTGATTCAAATACTCCATTCAGGTGATTATACCACCTTTCAGGACCTCTAGAACAAATTAAATTATTCCGTTTCGTATAGTATCTTAATGGTCATACTTATTGACCAGAGAAAGTTAATTATATGACAAGTCAAGAAAGACCGTGGGTTTTAGGCTCACACATCGGAACATTATTAGGTTACACCATTGCGTTTGGTAATTTTCTTATCCCGCTTTTCGTATGGCTTACTAAGAAAGATGAATCTGAAATTATTGCAGAGCACGCTAAGGCATCACTTAACTTTCAGATCTCGATGGCTATATACACATTGGTGGCTGGCGTTTTTGCCATATTATTGATTGGTATTCCATTTCTATTAATAATACCACTAGTGAATCTGATTTGCGTTATACTGGCTACTTTAGATGCTGATAAGGGTAAACTTTATAATTACCCATTCACTATTACCTTTGTGAAATAATTCTAATTGATGGAAATAAGGCCAAGAAGAAATCGCAAGTCCGCTGCGATCAGATCTTTAGTTGAAGAAACCAAAGTCAGTACAGATGATTTTATATTTCCTCTTTTCCTCCTAGAGGGAGAGCAGGATAGGGTAGAAGTAGATTCAATGCCAGGAATTTATAGACTGGGCATAGAACAAATGCTAAAGGAGATTGAGGAATCTCTCAAGCTCGGTATCAAATCATTCGATGTATTTCCTGTGGTGGCTGAGCATTATAAGGACAAGACAGGTACAAAGTCTTACGATACTAATTTCTTCTATCACCAAGCATTAAAAAGAATTAAGAAAGAGTTTCCTGAAGCTGCTATCATGACAGACGTGGCACTAGATCCTTATAATATCGATGGGCACGATGGAATTGTCGAGAATGGGAAAATTCTGAATGATGCCACGTTAGAGGTTTTAGGTAAGCAAGCTTTATCTCAAGCAGAGTGCGGTATCGATATCATTGGTCCATCAGATATGATGGATGGTAGAGTTGGATACATTCGAGATGTTCTGGATGCTCATGGTTTCTCGGATGTGTCGATCATGTCTTATACAGCCAAATATGCCAGTGCCTTCTACGGTCCTTTCAGAGATGCCTTAGACTCTGCTCCAAAAAGCGGTGATAAGAAGACCTATCAAATGAATCCTGCTAATCAAAGAGAAGCGCTTATCGAAGCAGATCTTGATGTTGATGAAGGAGCCGACTTCTTGATGGTGAAACCTGCTTTGGCTTATCTAGATGTGATTAAAACCTTGAAAGATAATTATAGCCACCCTATTGCAGCCTACAATGTAAGTGGAGAATACGCCATGTTAAAAGCGGCCTCTGCAAAAGGATGGCTAGATTATGATAGAGTTATGGCAGAAACTCTTTTAAGCATAAAAAGGGCAGGTGCAGATATTATTCTGACCTACCATGCTAAAGAGTTTGCCTTGCTAAATCGATAAAGACTTACGCAAACGACTCTTGAGTTCCTAATTTTTTAAGCATTTGTCCATGCGCTACTAAAGCTGCATAGAAGGTTTCCTTGCTGTTATAAGGTAAACCATATTCTCTTGCTTTAGCTTCAACGATCTTACTGATCTTCTTGTAATGGACATGACAGATATTTGGGAACAAATGGTGCTCAATTTGAAAGTTCAATCCCCCTACATACCAGCTAAATAATTTGCTATTAGGGGCGAAATTAGTGGTTGTATGTAATTGATGCACTGCCCAGTTGTTTTCCATATTTCCCTTATCATCTGGTATAGGATAATCAGCAGTTGGCATAACGTGAGCAGGCTGGAAAATCATTCCCAATGCAAGGCCAGTAATGTAATGCATAATGAAAAATCCGATCAAGATGATATACCATGGGGCTTGTATAAATACCAATGGTAGTACTAGAGCATATCCATAGTAAAGAATTTTTGAGAGAATTGTTTCAATAAGAACTCCATTATAAGTCCTTTTCTGAGCCTTCAATAACCCTAATTGTTTGTATCTATACAGCTGTCTGAAATCTTTGGTGGTTAGCCATAAGAAAGTCATCATGCCATATAAAAACCAACCATAGATGTGCTGGTGTTTGTGAACTTTTAATAAAGGAGCATGAGGAGATAACCTCATTAATTTACCTGGATCGATGTCTTCATCCATACCTTCAATATTGGTGTATGAATGGTGCAGAACATTGTGCTGTATCTTCCAATTGAAGGTGCTGGCACCCACCATGTTCATGACGTATCCTAGGTATTTGTTAACATATTTATTTTTTGAGTAAGCGCTGTGATTAGCATCATGCATGATCGAGAGGCCTATTCCTGCAGTTCCAAATCCCATAAAAACCCACATCAGAAGTACTAACCAAGTGTTGGTGACTACACCAAACAACATTAGAAAGTATGGCACAAAAAATAAGCTCAGCATGAACACGGTTTTCGCCACCATGTTAGCGTTCGCATATGTTGAAATATTTTTTGTGTCAAAGTACTCCTTAACGGACTTTCTCAAATCGGTAATAAAATCTATTTGGTTGGTTCTAGAAAATCTTACGCTTTTATAATTCATTGAGACTATTTTACGCTGTTAGACGCACTGTTTGCTTTAAATGTTTATTGTGCGATTAATTATTTAACGCGACAATATTTTGCAAAGATACAACGAATCTTCAAAATGAGATGAGAATCTCCATTGACGGTTAGAGTTCTTGCTCTCTTTCAAGCATTAAGACAGAAGATTGGGGGACTATAAATAGCTTTTCACCTTCGTAAATCACCTCTATTGCCCCATTTTGCAAAAAGATAGCTAAATCACCTTCTTGAGCTTGTAAAGGAATGTATCTTACTTTCTCATCTTGATCTTTCCAGTATTCATCTTCTTCTGTTGGCATTGGAATTGGATAGCCTGGACCAACTTTGATGATATAACCGCTTCGAACCTTTTCTTTTTCCTCAACACCTGGCGGTAAATACAAACCACTTTCAGTTTTTTCAGAAGCTTTTTTGGGTTTAACAAGAATTCTATCACCCACTACTATCAACTTTCTCAACTTGTTATCAGCCGTCAATTCCATCTGTTCTGTTTTGTGCAAATATAAGAAGCAAGTTGCGCGAAAATAAAAAAGGTCGATTTCTCGACCTTGATTTCATTTTTAATGTCTGATGAGGAGCTTCTTGATGTGAACTTCTCCACCTACGTTGACTCGAATCATATAGACTCCGTTAAAGAGATCTGTTCCGTCAAACTCGAATGTGTGTGTTTGATCTCCTGATTTGATGCCCTCGAAAACAGTTCCTACCTGAATTCCTGATGTATTGAATACACCAATTCTTACAGGTGATTCTTCAGATAATTGAACAGTGATCGTGGTTCTTCCTTGAGTAGGGTTTGGATAGGCAGCAATGTCGACAAATGTAAGATTTGAAGGAGTTTCAGTTTCTGCTAAACCACCGCCTTTAGAATCATCATCTCGAGCAGTAAAGAAGTTATTACTACAATTACCTATACTAGCTCCAAGGTCTAAGAAAGTCTGTACATCAGTTTGGCTTACACAGATCGGTCTTCCATTAAAGCACATTGAAACTCCGCCAGTCCATTCTTCAACAACTAGGTCGCAGCCATCAGTATCTGGAGCAGAAACCATACAGCCACTTACATCCATATTGATGTCTCCTTGATAAGATTCGCCATAGCGGTTGTCGTAGAAGAACCATCCTGATATTCCGAAATTGGCATTTTTATTATTGGCTCCTGTTCCTACTTGGAATCCGTATCTATAATCTGTCGGCATATGAGCTAATGGTTTTTCTATGCCTTGATTACTACTTAAACCAATAAGCTTGCTGCTGTTTGCCATTTCATAATAGCTCCATGAGATATATTGACTACCGGCATAACCATTTTCATCTTTATAGCTTCTTCCTAAAGCACTCCACTCTGCCCACGACATCTTATTTTCCAAATCAATGCTGATTTCCCACTGATCGGTTGGGTCTTGTGAATTCTGAAGTAAGCCGGTCACTGTGGCGGTTCCATCACTCTTTTCTTTGAGTTTGCCGCTGTTGTTCACAAAATAGTAGCGCGCATGCTGACCTTGAGAATAATAACTCAGCCACATGGCATGACCACCATTTTCTGCAGCCGATAATTTGCACTCGGTGTCTTGATCAGGTGTGTCAATTGGAGCAGGATCAGAACCTTGACCATCTTCTGAGCAATAATTGCCTTCTCCATCTGTATAAGATACTGCTGTAAATGGTCCAAATGAGTCGCCTAAAATGTCTTCTGAGCATGAAGTGTGAACCTCATAATATTGGTTTCCGAATCTTAAGTAAGTTTTTGAGTCAAGTCTACCATACTTGTCAGAACCGTTTACTTGGAGCTCATCGCCAGACTGAACATTGCTGAAAGTGGCAAGTAAATCATCTTTGTACTTATCATAAGCATAAATGGTAGCTCCGCTCAGTCCTTCATAAAGTACTGTGAAGTTTTGCATCTTACCTTCGCAGTCGCACTTGAAGTCATCATATTTACCGCCTTTATCATCATCGTCATCGTCCTTGCTTCCCTTATCGTCATCATCGTCATCCTTGCTGCCTTTATCATCATCGTCATCGTCCTTGCTTCCCTTATCGTCATCATCGTCATCCTTGCTTCCTTTGTCATCATCGTCATCGTCTTGACTAGAGTTGGATTGAACAACGCCTCCATTACCATCATCGGTGCATGAGTTACCTTCTCCATCAGTGTAGGCTGTGATTTTGAATGGACCATAGGTTTCACCCAGAATATCTTCCGAGCATGAAGTATGAATCTCATAGAATTGATTACCAATTTTCAGGTAGGTCTTAGAATCAAGTTTTCCAGATTTAATGTCGAAGTCAACAACAATAGATTCTCCAGACTGGACATTTTCAAAACTGCCCACTTTGTACTTTTTATCCTTTCCAAAAACATCTATTGTAACACCTGAAAGTCCTCTGTATTCAGCAGTAAAGTTCTGCATCTTGCCTTCGCAGTCGCACTTGAAATCATCATACTTACCGCCTTTATCGTCATCGTCATCATCCTTGCTACCCTTATCATCATCGTCATCGTCCTTACCCTTATCATCATCATCGTCATCAAAACCGCCTGTTTGAACGGCTCCACCGTTGCCATCATCTGAGCATGAGCTTCCTTGGCTGTCTGTATACGCTGTGATCTTGAATGGACCATAGGTTTCACCTAAAATATCTTCAGAGCATGAGGTGTGTATTTCATAGAATTCATTTCCAATTTTTAAGAAGGTCTTAGAATCTAAGGTTCCATTTTTGACATCAAAATCAACAACGATTTCCTGTAAGTATGAGACGTTGAGATAAGTGCCGAGTAGGTTGTCTTTGTATTTGTCGTAAACTTCAATAGTCGCTCCAGATAGTCCTAAATATTGGAAAGTGAAGTTTTGCATTTTGCCTTCACAGTCACATTTGAAGTCATCATATTTTCCTTTGTCGTCATCATCGTCATCCTTGCTGCCCTTATCATCATCGTCATCGTCCTTGCCCTTGTCATCATCATCGTCATCACTCTGTCCTGGTGAGGTATTGATTTGATTACAAGTGGTTCCTTCACCATCAGTATATTCAACTACCATAAATGGTCCATAAGTTTGGCCGTTGATGTCTTCTGAACATGAAGTATGGATTTCAATGAATTCTCCGCCAACTTCTAAATAAGTTTTAGAGTCTAGTTGTCCTTTACTGCTAAAGCCGTGAACTGTGAGCTCGTCAAATTTCTGAACATTACTAAATGAAGTAATGATCTTTTTCTTGTCCTTTTTATATGCTTTTACACTTGCACCTGATTCTCCCAGGTAAACTACCGTGAAGTTTTGCATTTTACCATCGCACTCACATGGTTCAAATGAAACGCTGCATCGAGCATCAATGACTTCAACTGTAAATGTTTCAGTAACAGTACATCCTAATTCATCAGTAACTAGTACTGTATAAGTTGTAGTAACCTGAGGAGCAACTGTAATATTATTGTCGCTTACACAATCGATATCATCTGCAGGAGACCACTGATAAGTATAGCTGCCAGATCCTCCATTCGCTAGAGCTGTTAGAGTAGCCGTTTGGTCACCATAGCCTAAATAAATGGTAAAATCATCCGTACCATTTCCGCCTGGAGTTTGAGGAGTCATAGTTGTCTCAACAGTCAATTCATCAGGTTGAGCTATTGTAAATGATTCATTAGCTGTATTGCCTTTAGAGTCTGTGATGAGGACTGAATAAGTTCCAGCTGTAAGATTTTGTAAATTTTGTGATGTACTACCATCTGACCACATGAAAGTATGGTCTCCACAGCCTCCATTAACCGAAATATCAATTGTTCCGTCACTGGCTCCGAAGCAGCTTACATTATAGGCAGCATTAGATCCATAGGTTGATAAAGTAGATGTGATAGTAATAGGTGCCGCTAGAACTTCAACATTAAACGATGTAGAAGAAGAGTTGCCGCTAGCATCCGTAGCTGTGTAAATTACTTCTGTTGTTCCCACAGGGAATGTATCGCCTGAAGAGTAGTTTGAGCTTATTGTAAAGCTATCGCAGTTGTCTGTCGCAGTAGGTTCGTTCCAGCTAACAATTGATTCACAGCTATTTCCTTCAAGTTGTATGGTGATGTCGCTAACGTTAGTTGTGAATACAGGAGCTAATTCATCAACAACAGTAATTGTAGATACGCTAGTAGAAACATTTCCTGAAGCATCAGTAACAGTTAAAATGATTGTATTCTCTCCAAGATGCGAGCAATCAAATTGTTCTTGGTTAATGCTGATATTCGGTGTTCCGCAATTGTCTGTTGACCCATTGTTCACCATACTAGCCGTTATGGTCGCTGTACCATTATTTCCGAGGGCCACTGTAAGATCTTGGGCAACTGCTTGAGGAATGATATTATCGATGACAGTTACGACTGCTGTAGCGGAATTTGTGTTGCCACTTTCATCAGTTCCAGTGAGAGTCACAATGTTATCTCCCAGGTCGGAGCAATCAAATGTTATCTGATCAACGCTTAATGAAAGACTACAGTTATCAAAAGAGCCATTATCAATATCATTGACTGTAATACTGGCTGTTCCATTCTCATCTAAGAACACCGAAGTGTTTTGCGTGATAACAGTCGGAGCGATATCATCTACGATGGTGACTGTAACAGTAGCGGTAGTTGTATTACCAGAAGCATCAGTAGCGGTAATGGTCACGGTATTATCACCGATGTTATCACAGTCAAAGTCTGTGATATCAATATCTAAGCTAGGAGTACCACAGTTATCGAAGCTACCGGTTACTACTTGGTTAAGAGTGATGGTAGCAGCCCCTAGTTCACTTAGGCTTACTTGAATGTCTTGCGTATCGATGGTAGGGCTGATGTTGTCTACTACAGATACGATGGCAGTAGCAGAAGTTGAGTTGCCAGACTCATCGGTACCGGTTAGTGTGACGGTTTGGTTACCTACATCAGAGCAGTCGAAGCTGAATCTGTCAAGGTTAAGTGTTAGGCTACAGTTATCGAAAGAGCCATTATCAATATCATTAACAGTAATGCTGGCTTCACCATTTTGATCTAGGAAAACGGTAGTGTTTTGCGTGATGACAGTAGGGGCGATGTTATCAGAGATAAAAACTTGGAAAGTCTCAACAGTCACATTGCCATTTACATCGGTCACAGTAAGGTCTACGTTTTGCGTACCTAGGTCGCTACAATCGAAGCTTGTTTTAGAAAGTACTTTAGAGTCGATGCCACAGTTATCAGAGCTACTTACTTCAGCCTGATCTACAGTTAGTGTAGCGTTGCCATTAGCATCAAGGTCTAGGCTTACGCTTTGAGTGGTTACAGTAGGAGCGATGTCATCGATGATGGTTACGATGGCAGTAGCAGTGGTTGCGTTACCTGATCCATCAGTAACAGTAACGGTTACAGTGTTTTGTCCGATATGGCTACAGTCGAAGGCTACTTGAGTAGCTTCTATTTTAGTGATCTTACAGTTATCGGTAGTACATCCTTCAGCGTTGAATCCATCGATAGCGAAGATAGAGGCAAATTCATTGAATGCGATGTCAGCGCTACCAGGAGCAGGGCTTCTTCTACCTCTTCTAGGGGGAGGAGCAGGAGCTTCGAGTTCAAGTACAGCATCATCACAGATCACTAATAGGTCTTTAGATTCGATGGTAGCAGTACCAGCAGCGCTTAAAGAAAGAGTAATGTTTTGGGTAACTACGGTAGGTGCAGCGTTGTCAACTACAGTGACAGTAGCCGTAGCGGTAGCAGAGTTACCAGAAGCATCAGTACCAATTAGAGTAACAGAGTTAGCCCCGATGTTCTCACAGCTAAAGTCAGTTTTAGAAAGCTCTAGGTTAAGATCACCACAAGGATCATAAGAAGCATCGTTGATCATCTCAGGAGTGATGATGACATTACCATCCTCACCAAGTTCAACAGTGATGTCTTTAGCATAGATCTGCGGAGCTTGCTGGTCAATGATAAACACAGTAGCAGTAGCAGTGGTGGTATTACCAGAAGCATCAGTAACAGTCACTGTTACGATGTTCTCACCAGCATCGCTACAATCAAAGTCAGGCTTATCGATCTCATAAGTAGTGATGCCACAGTTATCGTAAGTACAATCACCTTCAACAAAGAAGACGCCTTCGCCAGCACCCGGTACAGGTTCAGGAACAGAGATACCACCTACCTCACAATCAAACTCGATCACATCTTGAGGAGTGATAGAGGTAGCTCCATTAGAAAGGATACGAGCAATGTCTTTAGTCTTAACAGTCGGAGCGATATCATCTACGATGGTGACTGTAACAGTAGCGGTAGTTGTATTACCAGAAGCATCAGTAGCGGTAATGGTCACGGTATTATCACCGATGTTATCACAGTCAAAGTCTGTGATATCAATATCTAAGCTAGGAGTACCACAGTTATCGAAGCTACCGGTTACTACTTGGTTAAGAGTGATGGTAGCAGCCCCTAGTTCACTTAGGCTTACTTGAATGTCTTGCGTATCGATGGTAGGGCTGATGTTGTCTACTACAGATACGATGGCAGTAGCAGAAGTTGAGTTGCCAGACTCATCGGTACCGGTTAGTGTGACGGTTTGGTTACCTACATCAGAGCAGTCGAAGCTGAATCTGTCAAGGTTAAGTGTTAGGCTACAGTTATCGAAAGAGCCATTATCAATATCATTAACAGTAATGCTGGCTTCACCATTTTGATCTAGGAAAACGGTAGTGTTTTGCGTGATGACAGTAGGGGCGATGTTATCAGAGATAAAAACTTGGAAAGTCTCAACAGTCACATTGCCATTTACATCGGTCACAGTAAGGTCTACGTTTTGCGTACCTAGGTCGCTACAATCGAAGCTTGTTTTAGAAAGTACTTTAGAGTCGATGCCACAGTTATCAGAGCTACTTACTTCAGCCTGATCTACAGTTAGTGTAGCGTTGCCATTAGCATCAAGGTCTAGGCTTACGCTTTGAGTGGTTACAGTAGGAGCGATGTCATCGATGATGGTTACGATGGCAGTAGCAGTGGTTGCGTTACCTGATCCATCAGTAACAGTAACGGTTACAGTGTTTTGTCCGATATGGCTACAGTCGAAGGCTACTTGAGTAGCTTCTATTTTAGTGATCTTACAGTTATCGGTAGTACATCCTTCAGCGTTGAAGCCATCGATAGCGAAGATAGAGGCAAATTCATTGAATGCGATGTCAGCGCTACCAGGAGCAGGGCTTCTTCTACCTCTTCTAGGGGGAGGAGCAGGAGCTTGAAGTTCAAGTACAGCATCATCACAGATCACTAATAGGTCTTTAGCTTCGATGGTAGCAGTACCAGCAGCGCTTAAAGAAAGAGTAATGTTTTGAGTAACCACGGTAGGTGCAGCGTTGTCAACTACAGTGACAGTAGCCGTAGCGGTAGCAGAGTTACCAGAAGCATCAGTACCAATTAGAGTAACAGAGTTAGCCCCGATGTTCTCACAGCTAAAGTCAGTTTTAGAAAGCTCTAGGTTAAGATCACCACAAGGATCATAAGAAGCATCGTTGATCATCTCAGGAGTGATGATGACATTACCATCCTCACCAAGTTCAACAGTGATGTCTTTAGCATAGATCTGCGGAGCTTGCTGGTCAATGATAAACACAGTAGCAGTAGCAGTGGTGGTATTACCAGAAGCATCAGTAACAGTCACTGTTACGATGTTCTCACCAGCATCGCTACAATCAAAGTCAGGCTTATCGATCTCATAAGTAGTGATGCCACAGTTATCGTAAGTACAATCACCTTCAACAAAGAAGACGCCTTCGCCAGCACCCGGTACAGGTTCAGGAACAGAGATACCACCTACCTCACAATCAAACTCGATCACATCTTGAGGAGTGATAGAGGTAGCTCCATTAGAAAGGATACGAGCAATGTCTTTAGTCTTAACAGTCGGAGCGATATCATCTACGATGGTGACTGTAACAGTAGCGGTAGTTGTATTACCAGAAGCATCAGTAGCGGTAATGGTCACGGTATTATCACCGATGTTATCACAGTCAAAGTCTGTGATATCAATATCTAAGCTAGGAGTACCACAGTTATCGAAGCTACCGGTTACTACTTGGTTAAGAGTGATGGTAGCAGCCCCTAGTTCACTTAGGCTTACTTGAATGTCTTGCGTATCGATGGTAGGGCTGATGTTGTCTACTACAGATACGATGGCAGTAGCAGAAGTTGAGTTGCCAGACTCATCGGTACCGGTTAGTGTGACGGTTTGGTTACCTACATCAGAGCAGTCGAAGCTGAATCTGTCAAGGTTAAGTGTTAGGCTACAGTTATCGAAAGAGCCATTATCAATATCATTAACAGTAATGCTGGCTTCACCATTTTGATCTAGGAAAACGGTAGTGTTTTGCGTGATGACAGTAGGGGCGATGTTATCAGAGATAAAAACTTGGAAAGTCTCAACAGTCACATTGCCATTTACATCGGTCACAGTAAGGTCTACGTTTTGCGTACCTAGGTCGCTACAATCGAAGCTTGTTTTAGAAAGTACTTTAGAGTCGATGCCACAGTTATCAGAGCTACTTACTTCAGCCTGATCTACAGTTAGTGTAGCGTTGCCATTAGCATCAAGGTCTAGGCTTACGCTTTGAGTGGTTACAGTAGGAGCGATGTCATCGATGATGGTTACGATGGCAGTAGCAGTGGTTGCGTTACCTGATCCATCAGTAACAGTAACGGTTACAGTGTTTTGTCCGATATGGCTACAGTCGAAGGCTACTTGAGTAGCTTCTATTTTAGTGATCTTACAGTTATCGGTAGTACATCCTTCAGCGTTGAAGCCATCGATAGCGAAGATAGAGGCAAATTCATTGAATGCGATGTCAGCGCTACCAGGAGCAGGGCTTCTTCTACCTCTTCTAGGGGGAGGAGCAGGAGCTTGAAGTTCAAGTACAGCATCATCACAGATCACTAATAGGTCTTTAGCTTCGATGGTAGCAGTACCAGCAGCGCTTAAAGAAAGAGTAATGTTTTGAGTAACCACGGTAGGTGCAGCGTTGTCAACTACAGTGACAGTAGCCGTAGCGGTAGCAGAGTTACCAGAAGCATCAGTACCAATTAGAGTAACAGAGTTAGCCCCGATGTTCTCACAGCTAAAGTCAGTTTTAGAAAGCTCTAGGTTAAGATCACCACAAGGATCATAAGAAGCATCGTTGATCATCTCAGGAGTGATGATGACATTACCATCCTCACCAAGTTCAACAGTGATGTCTTTAGCATAGATCTGCGGAGCTTGCTGGTCAATGATAAACACAGTAGCAGTAGCAGTGGTGGTATTACCAGAAGCATCAGTAACAGTCACCGTTACGATGTTCTCACCAGCATCGCTACAATCAAAGTCAGGCTTATCGATCTCATAAGTAGTGATGCCACAGTTATCGTAAGTACAATCACCTTCAACAAAGAAGACGCCTTCGCCAGCACCCGGTACAGGTTCAGGAACAGAGATACCACCTACCTCACAATCAAACTCGATCACATCTTGAGGAGTGATAGAGGTAGCTCCATTAGAAAGGATACGAGCAATGTCTTTAGTCTTAACAGTCGGAGCGATATCATCTACGATGGTGACAGTAACGGTTTTTGTACAAGAATTGCCTGCATCGTCAGTGAATGTTAGTTGAACCAAGTTTTCACCTAATTCATCACAAGTAAAAATTTCTTTATCTGAACTTACAGTTATTTCTCGTTCTTGAACCTGACATGACCCTCCTTCTCCGTCAGTGTAAGCCATAATTGTAAACGGGCCGTATATATTCCCTAAGATTTGTTCGGAGCATGATGTGTGAATTTCAAACTTTGGACCACCATCCACTTGTAAGAAGGTCTTAGCTAATAGTCGATCCATTTTATCAACACCATTAACAGTTATGATATCACCGTTAGCTAAGTTATCGTAAGTATGGATGAGTACATTATTCTTGTCATAGGCATAAATGGTGGTATTTGAAACACCTTCGTATCTGAAAGTGAAATTTTGCATTCTCCCATTACAGTCACAATTATCAGGAATAATAATGGTGTTGAGACAGCTAGTATATAATTCGAGATTTAATTGAGCTATACCCCTTTCGTCAATATTGAGGTCAATTTCTTGAGATATGACAGTCCCTGTTGATACTAGGGTCAGTATCAGTGAGGTTAGAAAAGATGTAAGCCACACGCGAGGCCTTACATAGGTTGTCATAGTGTCGGTCGTGTTTCGGTCAAAAGCACACTTTGCGTATTCACATACATTTATCCGTCACGCACAGCAGTGATATTGCTTTACAACACTACACATATACTACTACTACACCCTAACGTTTAGGCGACAGATAGGTCAAAGTTGTTGTAAATATACAAAAAAATGTATTTCACATACATTTTAAAGTAATGAATACTCACTTAACAAGCTTTATATCAAAGGGAAAGCGTTATTCACCTGACATTTTGTTGTGAATAACCAAATAATGTTGTGAAATGCCCTATTCAGATCGGTCTAAAAGCCTCTGATCGAGCTGTTTACTCGCTTTGGCTCCGAGCTTTTTAATGTTCTCGGCTCTCTTCACAAGGTTGCCAGTTCCTGAATAAAGTTTCTTCATAGATTCCTGATAGGACTTCTGAGTGCTCTCAATGTATTTGCCGACATTTTTCAGGTCCTCAGTGAAAGCAACAAATTTATCGTAAAGAGCACCACTTTGTCTTGCAATTTCTATGGCATTCTTGTTTTGATATTCTTGTTTCCAAATACTTGAAATAGTTCTCAAGGTGGCTATCAAAGTAGTCGGGCTTACTATTACAATGTTCTTGGCATATGCATCATTGAATAGTTCTAGGTCTTGTTGCACTGCAAGAGTAAAAGCTGGTTCAATAGGTATGAAAAGAAGCACGAAATCAAGACCCTCAATACCATAGAGATTTTGATAATTCTTCTCGCTTAATCCCTTGATATGCGTTCTTAAGGAAGTGATGTGTAATTTCAGTTGGTCTAGTTTTTCTTTGTCGCTATCTGCGTTGACAAACCTTTCATATGCGACTAGGGATACTTTGGAGTCAATAATGATGTTCTTATTGTCTGGTAATTTAACCACCACATCAGGCTGATAGCGCTTACCATCTTCTGTGGTTTCGGAAACTTGAGTTTCGTATTCTCTTCCTTTTTCTAAGCCAGACTTTTCTAGTATTCTTTCTAGTATCACTTCACCCCAATTACCCTGAGCTTTGGAATCTCCCTTTAACGCTTTTGTGAGGTTTTCTGCTTCTTTGGTGATTTGCTTGTTCAGATCACTCAATTGTTTGATCTGCTCAACTAATCCAGCATTTCTTTCAGCTCCTTGTTTATTGGTGTCTTCTACCTTCTTTTGGAATTCGCCAATTCTCTCTTTCAATGGCGAAAGAATCTCAGACAAGTTGATCTTATTCTGTTCAGCAAAGCGTTTGCCCTTCTCTTCAAAAATGTCATTTGCCAAAAGCTTGAATTCCTTGGTGAACTTCTGATTGAGCTCTTCTAATTCTTCTTTTTGAGTTTGTAGCTTTTCCTGAAGGTTTTTGTGATCGGATCTTAGGTAGGCCAGTTGGCCAGTGAGGTCTTTATTTAACTCTCTTTCCTTTTGGCTCTCTTCTTTGAGGTCGTCACTGTTTTTTTTAAGTAACTCCAGCTTTTCTTGAGATACTTTTAATTCGGCTTCTGTTTGTAATAGCTCTTCTTGAAAATTCGACTGGTTACTCTTCGATTTTGAAATTAACCATCCAATAATTCCTCCTAAAACTACTCCAGCAATTAGCCAAACAATCTCCATTCGTTACCTCTTTGCACAAATATATTCTTTATGCTCTTTATTGTTGATGTAATGATAATTTGTCTAGGATTATGACTCCATTTTTTTCTTGGTCGAAGATGAACTCGATATGACTTAAGGCCTTCTTATCAAAGGCTGAATTCTGATCAGCAATTGAATTAAGATCGAAAAAGAAAGTCTGATAGACCGCTTCAGATGTTTTATTGGTTTGCAAAGATTTGTTCTTGTAGATGTCTACAGATATTTGCGGCTGAAGAAGAGCAAATGAATGCAAGTCAAACTTTACCATTTCTCCCTGATCATCATAAATAGCCAAGCTTATGTTGATGGGGTCAGGAGCTTGCTCTTTATCTTCTTCTTCCTTCTCTTCTTTGTCATCTATCTCTTCATCCTCATCTTTCTCCTCTTCACTTTCTGTTTCTTCTTCTTCTTCTTTATCGTTGTTATTGTCATTTTCAAGTGCCTTTCGTTTTTCTTCGTCTCGTTTTTTATCTGGATAACTGTTGAGTTTAGATTGTGCCATTTCAAAGGTGAACCAAGGTGTCTCCTCGAGGTCCTTTGTGTCTTTAAAAGTGATTTTGTATTTGGCAGTATCAAGAGGGTGGGCCGTACTGTCCCAGCCAATGAAGACAGCACGAGTTGCTTTATTGCCCCATTTCATTCCAACGAGATCCTCTTTCCAAACTGTAAGATGTTCAGTGTCAATCGAAGCCTCGCTGCCTGCCGTTACTAGATCTAGGTCTTCATCAAAGTCAGCTATAATACCCCATTCGGATGCCTCGTACTGATTTAGATAGATGTTTTCAGGCAGCCAATCTATCCCTTTGCGGTAATCTTTAAAGAACTCTTGATATCCCTTTTGATCAGCGAGCGTGCTTTGTAGAAAGGCATTGATCATTACTTTACCGATGGTCAACTGATCTTCCATCGGCATAAGCGCATCTAGATTGAGCAAAGAAGCCCAAGGTTGTGGCGAATCTGTGTTACCCCAACTGGTATTGAATTGGCCATGATTTGCTCCGTATACATATACTGCTGATTTGAAATAATCTGTTGAATCGGAGAATTCAAGTCTCTCGTATTGTCTTAAACCAGCAAATGATTGCACGTCTCCGTCATTACTCCCATGAATGACCAAATAGTTGACGTCTTTCAATGGAGTGCCTACGCTTGCAGGTTTATACTGACCATCTACGGGAGCAATGGCCACAACTGACTTGATATTAAAATCGAAGTCGAAAGTTTCTTTGGCATCATCTGGGTAATAATCCAAACTATTGAAGAAGCCAGCTATGGCAGCAGCCTCACCTCCTCTGGAGTGACCCATGACAGCGATATTATCCATGTCTACTTTGTTATAAAAGAGACTCTCAGAATCAGAATTCCATTTGCGCCACTCTTGAAGATGTTTGAGTAAAAGCCAGCCTCTTGCATCATTTTCTTCATCCAATCCTTCTCCAAAGACATCCGTCCATCCACTATTAATAAAATTCTCATCTACACTGGCCATGATGATTCCATGACTTGCCAGAAGTTCGCCCAAGTACTCATACCCTGGATCAGAATAATCGAACATGCTATGATTCCCATGTACAATTAGAGCTAAAGGAAATGGTCCTTCACCTTCGGGATACCAAACACGTGCATTGATAGGAAGAGCCTCATCATCAAAGCCCCAATACCATGTTCTTAGCTTTCCAGTTATTCCTTCCCAATTATCAATTAGTCTAGAACCATCTACAGAATCAGTAACTATGGTAACGTCCTCTCCATATTCCATTCTGTGTTGGTCCTTTCCACTACCATAAGTCAAATATTGTACTTGATAATTTCCCTTTTCAGAAGGATTGGGTAAGTCTAAATGAGATGGTTTAAAGTCGGCTGCTAGGTGTGCATTGTTAAGTTTTGGATCAGGTTCAAACCCAGTATTAAGGAACCAGACAATCCCCCAAATTAATCCTGCCAAGCCTATAGCCGACCCGGAAATAGCGACTATTGTGTGTTTTAAAGTGTTTTGGGCTCTCGATTTTTTGGTTAATGTAAAGAGTCCTGCACCTGCAGCACCAGCAGAAATAAACACAACCAATGGAAATTGCCATGATAGATCGCCTTGACTGTAAATGATAGATAGGATCAGGTAACCACCTGGGATAACCCAAACCAATGGTTTCGGAATGCGCTTGATTAACTTGATACTGAGAATTGTCAATCCTCCCATCAGAAGTGCTAACGGAGGCAAGAGAATTACCGGCACAACACCAAACCAAGTACCTGGAGCAATCACAAAAAATGCAATTGAAGCCATTAACCAGATAAGGGTAACAGTAGTGGCTATAGCTCGAGAGGCACCTTTAACAGCAATAGGCCCTGGTTCAATTGATTTGTAAAAGCTTATGAACCAATTTTTAGCCTTCTTGAAAAAATCTTTCATGGTTGAGATGAGTGTATTCAACCATAATATACCAAATCATTAGCCTATCACACAGCAGCGATACATTTCAGCTCTATGGCAATAGGGGTAGGAAGTTTATTGATTTCTACTGTAGTTCGACAAGGTAGGTTGTCTTTAAAATATTCAGCATAAATGCGGTTGTAGGTCTTGAAGTCTGCATCCATATTGGTTAGAAATACGGTAACATCGACTAGGTTGTCCCAACTGGCTCCTGCATCTTCCAGAATCAAGCGCACATTTTTGAAGACTGAATGGCATTGTGCTTCAATATCATAAGACACAATTTTACCATCTTCATTTAATTCAACTCCTGGGATTTTCTTAGTGCCTTTCTCGCGTGGACCAACCCCGCTTAAGAAAAGCAGATTGCCTACTCTGCGGGCATGTGGATATAGACCTACTGGTTCTGGCGCTTTATCACTATTGATTTTCTCCATGCTTAAAGATGCTTAACTAATTCTATTCTATAATTCTCAATATCGTCTTTTGGTTTTACACTATAAATGTTGAACCCATTTTCTAGCGCAAAATGAAGCATGGCTTTATGCCGATTTAGAGTTTTAAACTTAATACTCTTATAGCCCTCTTGCTTCGCCCATTTCTCTTGAACTTGACTCAATTTTCTAGCGATGCCTTTTTTTCGAAAATTGGGTAGAACGCCACCTAACCAACTGTAGAAACTTCCATCTGAGAATCTGTCATAGCCTAACTTACAGCCCACTAATTCGCCTTGAGAATCACAGATGAGGATTTGATGTTTTACACCTGAAATTCTTTGGGAGTAATAACTGATATCTTGTAACCGATCAAATTCTGGAAGCTGTTTGAGAACTTCTATTGCTTCTGACATGGATCCATTACGAATAGAGATCTCCATTCTTAGCTATTCATCAAGTCTTCTATTTCTTCAGCTTCGATCGGAATGTTTCTCATTAAATTCAGATGACCATTTTCTTGAATAACCACATCATCTTCAATTCGGATGCCGATGTTCTCTTCAGGGATATAAATGCCAGGCTCCACAGTAAATACCATCCCCGGTTTAAAGTCAGCATAAACACTTGCCACATCATGTACATCAAGACCTAGATGATGTGATGTGCCATGCATAAAGTATTTCTTAAAAGCAGGCCAATCAGGGTTTTGATTTTTAATGTCTGTTTTATCTATCAAGCCTAGTTGGAGCAGCTCAGCTTCCATTAGTTCTCCAACAGCTTTGTGGTATTCTGGTATTCTACCGCCAGTCACTAATAAATCTGTGGCTGCATTTTTTACCCTCAATACGGCATTATATACATCTTTCTGGCGCTTTGTAAACCTTCCATTAACAGGTATGGTCCTTGTCATATCTGCATTGTAATTGGCATACTCAGCTCCAACATCCATTAAAAGTAAGTCTCCATCTTTGAGCTGTTCACAATTATCAATGTAGTGAAGCACACAAGCATTGCCACCACCAGCGACTATAGGTGTGTATGCAAATCCCTTTGATCGATTTCTCACGAATTCGTGTTGATATTCTGCCTCCACCTCATATTCCCAAACACCAGGTTTTACATAGCTGAGTATTCTTCGAAATCCTTTTTCGGTGATATCGCAAGCCACTTGGAGCATGTCAATCTCACGTTGTTCTTTGACCGTCCTTAGATCATAGATATGCGGTGCTAATCGCTCATACTCGTAATTAGGGTATTTTGAGTGACACCATTTTGTAAATCTATCTGTTCGAGTTTCTACTTCAGTAGCATTTCGAATATGCTCGTTATTGTATAGGTAGATGTGGTCAACTTCAGCTAGTAGCGTATTGAAAGTCTGCTCAAAGTTGTCATTCCAAATAATATTCTCAATTCCTGATTCCTCTCGAGCTTCTTCTTTCGTGTATTTATGACCTTCCCATACAGCGATATGCTCATTGGTCTCTCTTAAAAAGAGTACTTCTCTCATTTTAGGGTCTGGATGATCAGGAGCTAATACAAGTGTAGACTCTTCTTGGTCAATTCCAGATAGATAAAGTAGGTTACTGTTTTGCCTGAAATTCATGGTGCCATCAGCATTAGTAGGCATAATATCGTTTGAGCAAACCACAACTACTGAATTGGGCTTCAGTTTTGCTTTTAACTTTTCTCTATTGGTAATAAAGAGGTCTTTTCCGAGTGCTTCGTATCTTTTCATAGGTGTCAAAAATAGAACCCTAAGTAAGTAGGAATTGATGGGATTAAGAAATTAGTTTCCTTCTTTTAATTGGCTGCTCAGCGAGCCAATCGATATTTTAAAACCACAGTCAAAATGGCCTTGTGGGCAAGCTTTCTTACCATGCAATCCACATGGTCTGCAACTGAGCTTTTCCTCAACTTGTATAACCTTAGACTTGTCTGACAATGGGCCAAACCCGAATTCTGGAATAGTTGAGCAAAAAATAGCTGCTGTAGGAGCATTCATAGAAGAGGCCAAGTGCATAGGTGCACTATCATTCACATAGTTCATTTGCGCGTCTTCAATCAAGGCAGCAGATTGAAGTAGGTTCAATTCTCCACAAAGATTAATAGCATTATCGCTTCCTGAGTCATCAATGATATTCTTGCACATAGTTTTGTCATCAGGCGCACCGATCAAATATGCCTTGGTTCCTTCAGGAATTGATTTTATCAGCTCTACCCATTTCTCTTTTGGCATTTGTTTGGTAAACCATACCGAAGCAGGAGCTAGACAGACATATGGTTGGCCTTTGTAGATTTTGGTTTTGGAATAGTCAGCTTCTGTTGGGTAAAGTCGAGGTCTATTGGCAGCACCCGAGGTAATGGTGTCGATCAAGAGTTGGTTTCTCTCAATCTCATGTTGGCCATTATTCACCTCATGTGGCACTTTGATGTCAAATGCCCAAGACCACGGGTTTTTTTTGAACCCGATCTTCACTTTTGCTTTTGAGAAAGTGGTTAGAAAACCTGTGTTGGCAAATCTCTGAAGATTAATGACGTAGTCGTATTTTTCTTTTCTTATCAGTTTTAAGAGCCTGAGCAGATCCTTGTATTTACCATTGGCCTTATGCCATACTAATAAGTTCTTAATAAAGGGGTGATCATTAAAAAGAGAGTCGTTCCCTTTTCTTACCATATAATCAATCTGCGCATCAGGATAAGTTTCATGAAGTTTTTCTAAAATGCCCGTAGCTAAAATGGCATCGCCAATAAAGGCAGTTTGAATAACAAGGATCTTATTGGGGGTAGTCATATGGGTTTTTCAAAGATAATGGAATTGAATTGAGTCAAGTGGTGTTCTACTTACAATCGCCTTTTTAAAATGAAAGAAGCTACCATCCTCATACCCGATATATCTGGCTATACTCAATTCTTAACAAGAACAGAATTGAGTCATAGTACTCATATTGTCAATGAATTATTGCAGGTAATTGCTGATTCTATACAGCCTGATTTTCAATTGGTAGAGGTTGAGGGTGATGCGCTATTGACCTATGCTGATGGCTATTTTTCTCCCTCTCGCCTTGAAGAGTTATGCGAGAAAGCATTCAGGAATTTCCATTACTACCTAAAAGTAATCGAAAGAGATAGGGTTTGTAAGTGTGGTGCTTGTCAAGGAGCATCCGATTTAAGTTTGAAATTCATTGTTCACTATGGTCAATTTGAGGAGATCAAAATTGCTCATCTGAAAAAGCTTAGTGGACCTGATATGATTATTGCCCATAGGCTCATGAAAAATAACATCTCTTCGGATGAATATATTTTGATGACAGATGCCTACTATGATCAAGAGCAATCTCTCAAGTTTGTCTATGAACCGGGTCATCATACCTATCCGATCATAGGTGATGTGTTTTTCCACTACGCAGATATAACTTATCTCAAGGAAAAAGTAGCTTCTCCAGAGAAACTGGAAGACCTTACACAGATCTTTGGGTTAGCTCGTGAGGTGACAGTTGAAATTAAAGCGCCCCTCAATGAGGTGCATCGGGTGTTGACAGAGCAATCTGAAAAAATGAATTATGTAGAGGGCTTGGTTAGTCTTACTACTGATGACCAAATAAACAGAGTTGGGAGCTCTCATATATGTGAGTTTGATGGGGATAGTTTCGATATCAAAACACTTCAAGATGCAGAAGGAAAAGATCAGGTAATTTATATAGAACAAGCTACCTCAATGAACTTTGGATTTTCATTACTGATTTTTTTCGAACTCAACCAAATTCAGCCATCTGTTACTCAATTGACTTTCCGTATAATGACTGCAGATAGGCAACCATTACCAGAAGAAATGGCTGACCAGATTTACGCTCAAAATGAGTATGCTATGAATCTGATGAAGAGCTATGTAGAAAAACTACAAGTGGCATAATCCGCTATTCGAATTCTAGTATCTTTGTGCGTTTCAGCAGGATAGGAGATGGAAGACTACAATTTATTGCAATTACCAAACGGAATTAGAGTAGTCCACAAAGAAGTAACCAATACTAAAATTGTTCATTGTGGCTTTGTGCTCGATATTGGTAGTCGCGATGAAAGAGAAAATCAATTAGGTATTGCTCATTTCTGGGAGCACATGGCCTTTAAAGGCACTAAAAAGCGCAAGGCATTTCATATTCTGAATAGATTAGATTCTGTGGGCGGTGAGCTTAATGCTTACACTACCAAAGAAAAAATTTGCTTCTACGCTTCAGCCTTAGATAAGCATACTGAGAATGCTTTCGAACTACTTCAAGACATTACCTTCGATTCAATCTTCCCTGAGAAACAAATTGAAAATGAAAGAGGCGTCATTCTAGAGGAAATGAGCCTTTATCGCGATAACCCAGAGGATGCTATTCAAGACGAATTTGACCATGTCATTTTCGGAAATCATCCACTCGGACAAAATATCTTAGGAACCCCAAGTAGTGTTAAGTCATTTCATAGAAATGATTTTCAGAATTTCTTAAAGCAAAATCTCAATACAGAAAAGGTAGTCTTCTCATGTGTGGGTAATATTCCATTTAAGAAAGTGAAACGTTTAGCCGAGAAGTATTTTGGGTCAGTTCCTAAATTAACTGGCGATCGCCAACGTATTCATTTTGGTGGTTATGCTCCACGGAGCGTAGTGGTTGAAAAGCAGATTTCTCAGGCCCATTGCGCTATAGGTAGCACGGCATTTGAGCTCGGTCATCAGAAAAGACTTCCATTTTTCATGCTATTGAATATTCTTGGTGGCCCTGGAATGAACTCAAGACTGAACCTAGCATTGAGAGAGAAATACGGTTTCGTCTACAATGTGGAGGCCAATTATCATCCTTTTTCAGACACAGGTTTATTTGCCATCTTTTATGGAACGGAGAAAAGTCAAGCCGAGAGAAGTAAAAAATTGGTGTTAAAGGAGTTAAATAAGTTGAGAGAAAAACCACTTGGAACCCTACAGCTTCATAATGCCAAAGAGCAGCTCATCGGGCAGTTAGCCATTTCTGAAGAGAACAATGTGAATCTCATGCTGATGATGGGTAAAAGTATTTTAGATCTTGGTAGAATTGAGAGCCTTGATTCTATTTTCAGTAATATCCGTAAGCAAAGCAGTGATGAGTTAATTGAGATCGCTAACGAAGCATTTGCGGAAGAAAACATGAGCTATTTGACCTTCTTACCTCAGAACTAATGGATTTTTTACCTCAAGCCATTGAAGACTATGTACAGATCCACAGTGATCAAGAGTCTGAATTGTTGAAAAAGATCAATCGAGAAACGCATGCTCGAGTGATGATGCCAAGAATGCTGTCTGGTCATGTCCAGGGTAGAATTCTATCTATGCTTTCTCATATGATGCAACCGAAAGTGATTCTTGAAATTGGCACCTATACTGGCTATTCTGCTCTTTGTATGGCTGAAGGATTAGCTGCTGATGGTAAACTGATCACCCTTGATATCAATGAAGAATTAGAAGACCAAGTGCAGGGTTATTTTGATGAATCTACGTACAAAGATCAGATTGACTATCGTATTGGAAATGCCATGGATCTTATTCCATCCATAGATGAAGAATTAGACCTGGTTTTTATAGATGCGGACAAGAAAAATTACTTCAATTACTATAAATTAGTTTTCGATAAAGTCAGGCCTGGCGGATTTATTATTGCGGACAATGTTCTTTGGAGTGGAAAAGTCGTACAGACTGAAAAGAAAATTGACAAGGATACACAAGCAATACTTGATTTTAACCGTTGGGTTCAAGAAGATGGCAGGGTAGAAAATGTATTGTTCCCTGTTAGAGATGGCCTGATGGTTGTAAGAAAGAAATAGTGCGCAAAACCCTTTTTATCGTTCTTTCATTATTCTTGACTTCGCTTATTCAAGCGCAAGCCCCAATGAATGTCCCCAATGAAATAACGGTGGCTGGGGTAAAATTGAAGCTAAATTCAGAAGCCAGAAAAGAGGTAGAAGAAACGCTAGATTTACTTACCAGAAGTCAATATCACTTCCAATTAAAAGTCGATCGAACTAATCTTTATATGCACTTCGTGGAGGAGGTGCTCAAAAGAGAGGGTATCCCTGAAGATTTCAAATACTTAGCCATTCAAGAAGGTGAGTTTATATCTGATGCTGTGTCTTCCTCGAATGCTGTTGGGTTTTGGCAATTCAAAAAGGCTTCAGCTCAAGAACTGGGAGTGAGAGTTGATGCGGCTGTTGATGAAAGAAAGCACATTATCGCTTCAACGGTGGGTGCCACTAAATACCTGAAAAGATCCAATTTCGTTTTTGATAATTGGGTTTTATCCATGCAGTCTTATTTACAAGGGCTGACAGGAACCCAGCGTTCTGTGCCAGATAAATGGTATGGGGCCAAGACCATGAATATCAATGGAAAGTCTCATTGGTACATAAAGAAGTTCATCGCACATAAATTGGCCTTTCAAGATTTCGTAGGCAAGGGTAGAAAAAATCCTGATGTGAGTCTTGCTGATTATGAAGGGCGAGGTAAGACACTGAAGCAGGTAAGTAACGAAATAGGAGTGAGCTATGACGAATTAAAGAGGTTCAATAAATGGCTTAATCAAACTCGTATTCCAGGTGATAAATCCTATAAGGTCATTTATCCGGTGAAGGCAGGTCGTAAGCCTATTGCTCAAAAGAAAGAGACTACTAAGCCATCTAAAAAGGAAGAATCAAATACTACCGCACAAACGAGTAACAAAAAACAGAAGACTGATAAAGCCAAATCAGGATCTACCAGCGATATGGTAAGAAGTTATTATGGAATTAAGCCTGTAGAGGGCAATACTGGTTTGTACCCAGAAGTGACAGGAAACCTGAGGAATTCTTATGAGCCTGGTAGCATCAGATTAAATGGAATTTCTGCCATTAAAGCTAAGAATGGCGAAACGCTTAAGAGCCTCTCAGACAGAACAGGGCTGAGCATTGCCAAGATCAGGAGATATAATGATATAGGTGAAAATGGCAATGTGAGATCGGAGAAGTTCTACTACCTCAAAAAGAAAAGATCGAAAGGAAAGGTGCACTACCATATCGTTCAATCTGGCGAAACACTTTGGGGGATTTCTCAAGACTATGGGATTCAACTGAAAAAGCTCCTTAGAAAAAACAGAATGAGATCAGTCGAAGAACTGAAGATTGGAAGAGTACTTTGGATGCGATTTATACGCCCTGCGAATGTGCCTATTGAATATGCCAATGTGCTAGAAACAAGAACATCAGTATCGGCAGAAGATCGATTGATTTCTGAAGTTAGTCCTGCTGTCCGTAGCTCAAAAACCAATGAGAAACTCAGAAAGGAAATTCGTCCACAAACGGTTGAGTCTGTTCCTGATAGAGTGGTTAAAAAAGAGCCTGTTGTTCTAAAACCTAAAAGCGATGAGGAAGTAGTCATTCACAGAGTGCAAGCAAAAGAGACGTTTTTCTCTATTTCAGCTCAATACGGGGTAGAGATTGATCAGATTCTAGAATGGAATGCCATTGAGCTATCGGACGGTTTACAAATTGACCAAGAGCTTCAGCTTCTTGTTCAAAAGAAAAAGCCTGTAGAGCAAAAAGCCATAATTCATACTGTTCAAAAGGGCGAAACGCTTTGGGCGATCTCTAAGAAGTACAATGTAACCGTTGAGGAGATCAAGAAATGGAATAATAAATCGGACATTGGTCTTGCACTTGGAGAAAAGCTAAAGATATTCGCAGATAAGTAGTTTTGTGCGCTAAGACTAAATGAAGAAAAAGCTCGCCTTCATATTATTTTTTGGTCTGTTAGTTCAATTGGTTTCTGCTCAAGGACAGGCTGTGAGTCATGCAACGCCCTCGTTGTCATCCTTGATATTTCCACCTGAACCAGATACTCTATCACCATGGGATTTGAGTGCTAATCTGAATTTGAATATTCAACAAATAGGGCTGATCAATTGGACAGCAGGGGGTGAGCCTTCACTAGGATTTGGAGCTATTGTTGAAGGAGATGCCAAATACGAGAAAGAAAATGTGGTATGGGAAAATCGTGCACGAGTAGCTTATGGTGTTCTTAGGCAAGGTGATGATTCCAACAGATTTGAGAAGACAGATGATAACCTCTTGATCAATTCTAAGTATAGCCAGAAGTTTAGTGAGCAGATTCTAATGACCTCACAGTTGCTCTTTCAAACTCAGATGGATAAAGGTTTCAAGGTGGAGAATGGAGATAGAGTGCTTATTTCAGATTTCCTCTCGCCTGGGTACCTTCAAGCCTCGCATGGTCTTACCTATAGGAATGGTGAGAATTACGATGTGACTTTATCACCCTTCTCAGGTCGTTTTACATTTGTTGTCAACGACTCTCTATCAAATGCCGGAGCTTTCGGTGTGCCAGTCGGACAAAAGATCAGGTCAGAGGCAGGTATTAGTTTGAGTGGCAGTGTTAAAACTCAAATCGTTAAGAATGTCAACTTCAGAATGGCAGGTAACTTATTCTCAAACTATGAGAAATTCCCTTCTACAGTAGTCAATGTGTTGGCGACTTTCGATATGAAGGTTAATAATTATATCGGTGCTTCAATTAGTACGCATCTGATCTACGATGAAGATGTGCTCATCACCTTTGACGATGGAACCCAGGGAACGGGCGTCCAAGTCAAAAATGTCATAAATGTCGGGTTTAATATAGGATTCTAGAATTCGGGGTCTAAACCGAACTTCTCTTGTAGATCTTTGAGTGCAGGATACTTCTTTTTGAGGTGCTCAAATTTTTCCTTATCCGTGTAGAGCATGTTTTTCTTCTCGAGCTCAACGATCTTGCTTCTTAGTTGGATGTGATCATTTTTTAGAGCATTCCTTAGCTGCTCCAATACACCAGTTCTTATCCTTTCGAAAGTACTTTCTAGTGCTTCATTTGAAATATTCACTGTAATGATGTTTTCAGTGATGTCATACTTCTCTCTAAGCAAAAGTGCTTCATGGTGCTGACCGTTTGATTCATAAGCATCAGCTATGGATTTCCATTTCTCCTCGAATTGATTACTTGAAAAGGTTTCTGATCTTTTTTGAGATTCCTCCACTGCTTGTACATCATCCGCCTGCTCCTTGGCTACTTTTTCTTCTTGCAGTCGGGTTTTAGCTGAAGCCAAATCAGTAGGGATGCCAATGGTCTTAGACTTACTTGTCCTTCGGATTGAAGGTCTAACACTTGGGCTGGTTTCTTCTTGAGGTGTTTCTACTTCAGGCTTTACTGGTTCAATAACTTTTTCCTCAATTGGAGGTGGCACAACAGGTGGTGGAGGTGTTGCTACAGCTGCTGGAGTATCTGCTTTATTAGATTCTTGACTTGGTTCAGTTGCCTCTTTTGGCTTCTCTAGAATTTTTTTTTTGATGAGTCACCTGAGGCGCTCACTGAAGCCATTGAAATAGCAGATGAGAGATGGGCCATTTTGAGCAAAGCCAACTCTACATGAAGTCTTTGATTCTTACTGGTCTTGTAATTGACATCGCAATTATTACCAATATTCAGTGCCGAGAGCAAGAAGGATAGAGGTGTAGATTCAGCTTGCTCTTTGTATCGAGCTTTGATGTTGTCCGAAACTGTTAAAAGGTCAATGGTAGCAGCATCTTTGCACACCATCAAATCTCTAAAGTGACTACAAAGGCCAACGATGAAGTTATGTGCATCGAAGCCTTTCTTTAAGATCTCATCAAAGATCAGCATGGTATCAGAAGTCTTCTCTTGCAGCAACGCATCCGTCATTCTGAAATAGTAATCATAATCTAGGATGTGTAGGTTGTCGATCGTGTCCTTATAGGTGACGTTTTTGCCACTGAAGGTCACAATAAGGTCAAAAAGAGACAAGGCATCTCTCATGGCACCATCAGCCTTCTGAGCAATTAGATCAAGTGCTTCTTGCTCAACTTGAATTCCTTCTTTGTCTGCAATTTTTTGAAGCTGACCAGTAATGTCACTAACCTCTATTCGATTAAAATCAAAGATCTGACAACGCGAAAGAATAGTAGGAATTACCTTGTGTTTCTCCGTAGTTGCTAGAATGAAAATGGCATAAGAAGGCGGCTCCTCTAAAGTTTTCAAAAAAGCATTAAAGGCCTGATTCGAAAGCATGTGAACCTCATCTATGATATATACTTTGAATTTACCTTGCTGAGGAGGATACCTAACCTGATCAATTAGGTTTCTGATGTCATCTACAGAGTTATTCGATGCAGCATCTAATTCATAGATATTGAATGTATCGTTGCCTAGGAGCGGATTATCAATGTTCTGTTCGTTGATCAAACGAGCAACGATTCTGGCGCAGGTAGTTTTACCTACTCCACGAGGACCACAAAAAAGCAATGCTTGAGCTAATTGCTCATTATCAATAGCATTCTTTAAAGTAGTAGTGATATGCTCCTGGCCCACAACTTCCTCAAAACCAACAGGTCTGTATTTACGGGCCGAAACAACGAAATTATCCATCACCGCAAGATATAAATCTTAGTTAAGATGCATCAAGTCTGAGGTAAAACTTTCCGCATTATTTGTTGTCGAGTCATTCTGTCAGTCAAATGAAAAAAGGCATTACCTTTGCACCTCATTGAATAGTTCTTTGATTTATGGGGCCGACCGGAATTGACAGTAAGTGCAATGCTGGTGCTAGCATGTCAGGGTTTGTGTGTATACTCTGTGACCAAAACACTCATCTATATTAATTGGCGAAAGACAATACGCCCTTGCTGCCTAATCAGATTTAGATAGCAATGTGTCTCCCAGTCCCCCGTTCTGCCGGACTGGATCAGAGGCATCAACTGCGGAACTGGCTTTAATGGGTTTTGTGACATTGAAGTAAGATTAATCGCAAATAAGGTGATGATCAGGTAGGTTGCTGACCTTGCTTCACTCGAAAACTAATGTGTAAATAAACATGTAGAAGGTATCATGGATTCCTTAGCTGGACGAGGGTTCGAATCCCTCCGGCTCCACTTTCATCCTACGAAGCTTTGCGAAGTAGGGCTTCGCCTACTCGCTGCTTCGAGGATTTCAGTGAACACGTCCACAAACACACATTACCATGCACACAGTTTATATCCTTTTATGTTCGGACCAAACATTTTATACTGGTTGTACATCTAATTTGAATGAACGTCTAAAACGTCACAAGGCAGGTTATGTTCATTACACTAAAAGTAGGTTGCCTGTCAAACTGGAAACTCAAATCGTATTTCAAGAGCGTCAAAGAGCTTATGCCTTTGAGAAATATTTAAAGACAGGCTCTGGAATCGCCTTTAGAAATAAAAGGCTAATCTGAATCGAATACTTTCATTTCTTTCTTGAAAAAATTCTATCTTTTAGGAAAGATCAACACGCTATGGATTCGAAAGATCATTCGAGTGAAGAAAATCATTTAAGTAGAAGACACTTTATCAAACTTGCTGGCGGAGCAACAGCCGTTTTGGGCTTAAGTGCTGCCGGGTGGGCCGTAACTGAGATCATTGCAGATGGCGGTCCAGTAGAAAAATGGCATAAGTCCGTTTGTCGCTACTGCGGTACTGGCTGTGGCGTAATGGTGGGGATGGCCGATAATAAGATCATCCGAGTTAAAGGAGATCCTGAAGCGCACAATAAAGGAGTCATTTGTATTAAGGGGTCGACCCTTACGGAGCTCAATGAACTTCCGAATAGATTGACCACTCCCAAGATCAAGCGAAACGGTAAGTTCGAAGAGGCTTCTTGGGAAGAAGCCATGAGCTTAGTAGCAGAGAAGTTCAAAACTGCAATTGATGAAAATGGGCCTAATAGTGTCGCTTACTATGGCAGTGGTCAATTATATATAGAAGAATCCTACACTGCTAATAAGCTTTTCAAAGGAGGAATAGGTACTAATAATGTTGATGGTAATCCTAGACTATGCATGGCTAGTGCTGCCGTGGGCTATACACAAACCTTTGGTAAGGACGAACCGCCAGGTTGTTTTGAAGATATCGACCACGCCAATCTGTTCTTCCTTTTTGGAGCAAACATGTATGAGTGTCACCCGCCTTTGTGGGAAAGGATAACGATTAGAAGAAAGTCTAATCCTAGTGTGAAGATCATAAGTGTGGATCCAAGAAATACAGATTCCGCACAAAGAAGCGACAAGCATCTACCCGTAGTTCCGGGTACGGACCTTCTTTTACTCAATGCCATGGCGTATGAGATCGTTAACAATGAGCTCTATGATAAGAATATGGTGGAGAACCATGTGAGTTTTTCAGATGGTTCGAAAGCTGTGAGCTTCAATGACTACGTAAAATTCTTACAGGATTATAAACCTGAGAATGTAGCTGAAGAACTTGGACTTACTGTTGCTGAGATCAAAGAGGTGGCTTACCAATTTGCCACATCAGGCGCTACTATGTCACTGTGGACAATGGGTGCTAATCAAAGAACGCAAGGTGTTTTTATTAACAACTGTTTGAATAGCCTTCACTTATTAACCGGTAATATATGTAAACCAGGAGCGACACCTCTTTCATTAACTGGTCAGAGTAATGCCTGTGGAGGAGTCAGAGATACTGGATCATTAGCGCATTTATTACCTAATGGTAGAATGGTGGCTAACCCTAAACATAGGGAAGAGATGGAGGAGCTATGGAATATTCCAAAGGGTACCATTCAGCCTAAACCAGGTTATGATGCCATCAACCTTTTTAGGGCCATGGGTGATAACAAAGTCAAAGCGGCATTAGTCATGTGTACGAACCCTGCCCAATCACTACCGAATCTAGAGGCAGCTAAAAAGGCTATGGACAAATCGTTCTTGGTAGTGGCAGAAATATTTGAAGATACAGAAACAGCCCAATTGGCTGATGTGCTTCTTCCTGCTGCTCTTTGGGTAGAAAAAGAAGGAGTCTATGGTCAGACAGAAAGAAGATATCAGCTGATAGAAAAACTGTTGGAGCCACCTGGTGAAGCCAAAAGTGATCTAGAGATTTTAGTTGATTTAGCGAAAAGGCTAGGGCATCAGGATCTGATCAAGAGTCAAACTTCAAAAGAGGTTTGGGATGAGTACCGAGATGTGTCATCACATAGTTATTATGACTTTAGCGGTATGACCCGGGAAAGACTTAGTGAGGAAAGAGGTATTCAATGGCCTTGTCCTGAAGAAAATCATCCCGGTACAAAAAGACGCTACATTCCTGGAGACCCTTTTGTAAAAGAAGGAAAGGACATACAGTTCTATGGTAAGCCGAATGATAAGGCAGTGATCTTCTTAAGGCCTTACATTCCAGCTAAGCAAAAACGATCAAAAGAGTATCCATTATTCTTAACTACTGGAAGGGTAGTAGAACAATGGCATACAGGTACAATGACAGGAAGAATTAAAGAGCTCAATGACGGTTCTGGCCCAGGTAGATTTGTTATGAATCCATATGATGGTGCTCAATTAGGCCTTAAAAATGGAGACATGATAGAGGTGAAGAGTGAGTACGGCAGTCAAAATGGTAAGGTAGAGTTTTCCGAAAGTGAATCTATTGGGGTGGTATTTGGAGCGTTCTATGATGCCAAGTTTTTAGTGAATAACCTTGTAACGGATGAATATGACCCAGTTTCAAAACAACCGGAATACAAAGTGACCGCCATTTCAGTAAGTAAAAGTATCAACCAAGAAATCAATTAATTCATGATAAGCACTACAGAAGAATTAGTAAAAATACTGGGTGTATCAGTTTTCTTAGTAGAAGCGGCATTGCTTTTCTGGCTTGTACTTAAGGGAAAAGAATTGTCTAATCCAGTCAAATGGATGGCCTTAATAGCTTTGATCATCGGACCCATATTACTGGTCTTTTTAGCCAATTTCCATGTCTTCGATAATAGTAAGACGGTAGACGCTTGTGCGAACTGCCATGTGATGAGACCAATGGTCAATGACATGGAAGATAAGGAAAGCATGACCTTGGCTGCCAGACATTATAAAAACAAATGGATCAATAAAGACCAATGCTATGGCTGTCATAAAGACTATGGTTTAAATGGTAAGATGAAAGCCAAAATGGACGGTTATAGGCATTTGATGAAATACATTACAAGTACCTATGTTGAGCCAATTACCTACAGAGGCATATTTAAGAATGCCAACTGCGGGTCTTGTCATTACGAGAAACCCAATTTTATGGCTGTAGAAATGCATCAACCTCTTTTTGCCAGTTTTAAAGATGAGAAGATCAGTTGTACGAATTGCCATGGAAAGGCGCATCCATCGCCATTGGAGCGAACACCAGGCAGTCCTGATTATGAGAAATTGATCGGGAAATTTGAATTGAGCGAAGATGCTCCAGAGTTAAAGGATTATATCGTTTCACTAAATGAAGAAGAATGAGAGCTTTTTTAATTGAGATCGTTTTTGCTACGATAGCCAGTATCATTTGTGTGCTTTATATCGTTTATCCGAAGCCCGTTTTGATGTTCCTTTTTGTCTTTGTAGCTCAACCTATGTTTTTATATGCAATGGGCAGCACAGCTTTTACCATTTATAAAGATCTAAGGCGAAACAAGGTGATCTAAATCTGGGTTTATCCATCATTCATGGCATGCCCAACACATAAATATCAATACATGTCTGAAGACTTGGCTGAGACAGCCTTGATCGATCAGCATATCTACAAAGGATTTCTTCCGCATGAAGGCCCGCAGAATGTTTATGAATGCGATATCTGTGGTTATTGGCATTTGACCTCTAACACTTTATCTAGAAATGAGCGTCTTCAAGAAATGATCGATTCAGGTGAAATGAAGAAGAAACAGGAGGCTCAACGTTGGGAGCGTTTTTAACATGATCTTCAAATTTACGTAATTCAGCTCATGAAGTATTTTTTTCTATTCTGCTTATCCATAATAGTCTTTCTTACCAATGCCCAAAAAGTTGAGAGTAGCGTTACACCAAATGTCTATGTGCTAGATTCTTTATTCGATATGCATGGATTGGAGAGAATTAGAGGTATCAGGCTATACCTTCCTCCAAGTTATGAGAGTACTGATCGATCTTATCCTGTGATCTATATGCACGATGGGCAGAACCTGTTTGATGCCGCTACTTCCTTTGCTGGTGAGTGGGGAGTCGATGAAATATTGAATGAAATAGCAGAAGAAGGAGGTCCAGAATTTATCGTAGTAGGTATTGATAATGGAGGGGAGAAAAGAACAGAAGAACTCACTCCTTACGAGAATCCAAAGTACGGAGGAGGTAAAGGGAAGTTATACATGGACTTTATCGTGAAGGAGGTCAAACCTTATATCGATACTAACTATCGGACTTTAAAGGACGCTGAAAATACAGCCCTCATGGGTTCCTCTTTAGGAGGATTGATCACGCATTATGGAATCTATGAATATCCTGAAGTCTTCAGCAAAGCAGGTATTTATTCTCCATCATATTGGTTTTCATATTCAGAAATGGAAGCCTTGACTAAGAATCAATCTATTCCCTCGACTCATAGGCTCGACTTATTAGTTGGTAGAAAAGAAGGGGAAGTAATGGTTGAGCCATTGAATCGCATGGTGAAAGTGATCAAAGAAACCGGACATTCTGAAAGTGCCTTAAGATCAAAAGTTAATGAGTTAGGAGAGCACAATGAGAAGTTTTGGAACGGGGAGTTCAAAAGCACCATTTTGTGGTTATTTGACAAAAATTAATAAAAGAGTAGGGGTTTTCGAAACCTGAGTTTTCTTTGTAGTAGAAATAGAGGGTAAAAGCCGTTCTTTTTCGGTTGAGCTTAGGTTTTTACACGATATTACAAAGAGGTCTTCTGACCTCTTTTTTTATTTTTGTACTTGTAAAAACTCAACCATTGAGACGGTCACTGGTCATAATCATCTCTAAACTTCCACTCGGAATTCTCCATTCTTGGGCAAATGCGCTGGCTTTTTTATTAAGCCGTGTTTTCAATTATAGAAAAAGTGTAGTTGAAGAAAACATCAAAGGATCATTTCCCGAAAAGACAGATCAAGAAATAAAGCAGATTGTAAGAGAGTTTTACAAAGGCTTCTTCCAGGTGATAATGGAGCTTTTCAAATCCTATAGTTTCGGTAAAAAGGATTGGGATTCCCGTGTGAGAATAGCCAATCCGGAGAAGGTCAAGGAATACTTAGATTCTGGTAGATCTGTTATTTTGATGTCTGGTCACGAATCGAACTGGGAATGGACGGCTTTTGCATTTCAAAAACTAATCGATCAGCAATTATATTTCTTATACAAGCCTTTGAGCAATCCAAGGTCAAATGAGCTGATGCTTGAATTGAGAAGTAGGCATGGGGCAAAAGCAATAGAAAAAGATAAGGCCCTTAGAAAGTTGATCAAGCTGAAAAAGGAAACTATTGCTATTGGTATAGTCGGAGATCAATTGCCAGCGAAAGGAACAGATAAGTATTGGATCAATTTTCTGAATCGTCCGACTGCATTCTTCACTGGCGCAGAGAAAATTGCTCGTTCATTGAACTATCCAGTTTTTTATGGTAGAACTCATCGTTTAAAAAAAGGGTATTACGAATTGTCTTTTGAACTGCTGTATGATGGCAATGAAGATCTACCTCAAGGCGAGATTACTAAAAGATACGCCAACGCATTAGAGTCTAATATTCGAAAGAACCCTTCTGAATATTTGTGGTCTCATCGAAGATGGAAATACTCCCCTGAAGAAGTTGAAAAACTTACTGGTAAAAAGCAGTTATTCGTCTCTTAGTACTTCTGCCGGATTAAGCATTGCAGATCTTAACGACTGGTATCCAATTGTCAACCAGGCAATGCCAAGAGCAGATAAACCAGATAAGGCGAATACCCACCAACTTATAGGCGTTTTATAAGCAAACTCTTCTAACCATCCATTCACGAATAGGAAGGCCAGTGGACTTGCAACCAGTATGGCAAGGATAATTAGCATGCTGAATTCTGCTCCAAAGCTGTAGATCAATCTTCCTACAGAAGCCCCTAGAACCTTGCGAACGCCCAATTCTTTCTTGCGCTGCTCCGCAGTAAAGCTGGCTAATCCAAATAAGCCAAGGCAGGCTATCGAGATGGCCATAATGGTAAAGATATTAAGCACTTCTCCCATTTTCTGCTCATTTCTAAAAGTTGATTCAAAGTCGCGGTCTAAAAATGAGTATTCAAATAGACCTCCATTGCTCAACGCATCGAATTCAGATTCTACTTTGTCAATAAAGCTTAATAATTCAGCTCTATTTTGAATGGCATTTTCTTCAAGTCTTAAAGAAAGTACTCTACTGCCATTGTCCCAGACTCTGTTGTCCTTTTCATGGATCATGAAAAGAGGGTCGATATCATACTTTAAACTGTTGTAATTGAAGTCTTTGACTATGCCAATTACTTTGAATTTCAATTCCTTATTCCATGGTAAAGTAATGTTTCTCACTTTGTCTCCAGATTCAAAATCAGCTAAAGTCCAACCCAATTCTTGCAAGGCTGCTTCATTGATTACGGTTGCTCTTTGATCATCTGGCCTTGTTTTGTCAAAGTTTCTACCCCAAAGAAATTCCACACCTAACATGGGTAGATAGTTTTCATCGATTCTGTTTCTCTTTAGTGTCACCATTTCTGCCTCTGGCTCATCAGCTAAGTATTTATCTTCATCACTAATAAATGGAGGAGTTAGAGATGACCTGGCTGCAATTGATACCTCGTTGTATTCCGCCAAGGTATTTTTTAATGCGTTGGCATCCTGTTCTAGTATTTCTAGGTTTTCAATTTGTAGGATATTACTCTTATTAAATCCCAAGTCGTAATTGGCTGTGTAGTTCAGTTGCTTTTGAACAAAAACAGTACAAAGTATCAGGGCAATCGACATGGTAAATTGAAAGAACACCAATATGTTTCTCACCTTTTTTGCTTTAAACCCTTGGATGGATTTACCCTTAAGAATGGTGATTGGCATAAACGAGGATAAATAGAATGCCGGGTAGCTACCAGCAATTAATCCCATACCTAAAACGAATACGAATAGGCCGATTAGATTAATAGGATTTTGAAGTTCTTGATACAAACTCAATTCCTTTGCTGAAATAGCATTGAATTCACCCATAACAAACTCCGAGATGACTATAGCCAATATGGTACTGATCAGGACATACAGAATAGACTCGAATATGAACTGTTTGATCAATTGAGATCTCTCAGACCCGAGTACTTTTCTGATACCTACTTCTTTGGCTCTATTGGCCGAACGTGCCGTAGATAAGTTCATGAAATTGACACATGAAAGAATCAGCACTAAGATGCCAACAGCGGAAAATATTTGTATGTATTGAATATTACCGGCAGGGCCAAATCTATTGCCACTAGGAGGAGTGTGGATGTAAGCTTCAGACATAGGTTGAAGTGTTAGGAACCAATTCTTCTCACCTATGTATTCATCCCAACTCTGTTGGAAAACTCTTTGTGCTGTTACTTCCCCCCATTTGGCAGGCAGCTTTTGCATTTTGGCTTCTAAAGATTCAATATCTACCCCTGGTCGTACCTTGGCATAGGTGCCGAATGTGGTCCAGATCCAAGTCCATTGGCGACCTTCGATGTAGGGAATGGTATACATCGTGGCGATCATATCAAATTGGATATGTGAGTGAATTGGAATGTTTTTGATTACACCGGATACTAAAAGATCACCGGCAGATTCGCCTCTTTCAATATGAATTGTTTTGCCTATTGGCTCATCTGTGCCAAAATAACGTTCGGCTGTTTCTTCAGTAATGACTAATTGACCTGGACGATTGAAAGCAGTTTTAGGATCTCCTTTTACAAATTCGAATGAGAAGACCTCGAAGAAATTTGTGTCTGCTACAAAAAAATCTCTTTCATCGAATTGCAGACGAGTGCCATCAGGACGATCATATGAAAGATAATCTGCATCTGGTTCATGAATTCTTGTTACTTGTTCAAACTCAGGAAGATCCTCTTGCATGGCAATTGCCACATTAGGACCCGTTGAACTAAATTCTTCTTCCCAATCGCCCCAAATCATTGGCATGTTTACTCTGTATAGGCGATCAAGGTCTTTGTAGTGCTTATCGAACTTGTACTCGTCTTGGACATAGAGCCCAATAAGAAGGCAAGCGGTAAGTCCTATCGACAGACCTACGATATTCAAAAATGTGAATTGCTTATGACGAGCAGCATTTCTGAAAGCGATGGTAAACATGTTTTTGAGCATGACTAGCAATTTAAGGGTTCTGACCAACTCCTCTTAGCCAAATAGAATGCCAAACTAAAAACCCCTTAAAACCGCTAAAAAAGATGTTTTTACTATGGTCTGAGAGAAGAAACCGTCCCTGAACAAACACTAGCGTCCGTTAGCGAACGGCTTATTTGATATGCTTTTCTAAGGCATCTGTCAGTTGTTCTCTAGTTGATCCATACCAAGCGTCTAAGACCATGCCGTCAGGTCCGATCAAAAACATGAGAGGCCATCCTTCGACATTGTAGAGTTCAAATACTTCTGCTTTGTCTTTGCCATACCATAGTACTGGCCATTCCAATCTCAGGCCTCTTTTACGAGCAAGGTTTCGCCAACCTTCAATCTCGAAATCTTCATTGTAAGTAAGAACTTGCAAGTTGTTGTACTTTGAGGTCACTTCAATCATGTCAGGGTATCCGGCCCAACAAGGACCACAACCTGTATTGGCAAAATCAATTAATAAGTATTCTCCTCTATAGTCTTTAGTGCTGAAGATGTTGCCATTACGGTCTTCGCCAACAAAGTCATACATCTGTGCACCTGGGGCTATTTTCTCTTTCTCATAAGTATTGATGAAAGCTGTTAATAGAGGCACCTTTTCCTTATTCTCTGGTTTAAGTTGCTCATAAAGGCTATTGAGCTGATCAATGCTTAATTTATTGAATTTGAAACCTGTATTTAATTGCTCTTGGGCGATTGGATGATCTTGGTATTCGAGCACGGCCGACATAAAGGCTTTACCATTTTTAGCATGATGAACAGCGTGATAGATCTTATGACTTTCAGAGTTTGGAACTTCTAAACTAGCCGGGTATCCTCTCTTTTTGACAATCACTTTTGTCGCTCCTGGTTCGATGTAAAAGCCTGCGTATTTCCCTGATTTAAGAATGATTTGACCATATGCAGGTTCAGTAATCTGAAGTTCTTGACTGAAAATCAGTTCATCCTTGGTTCGAAGATTGACTAACTCTCCATTGAACATCAGTCTGAGGGTAGTTTTTTTATTAAAACCCTCTTGATAGATCTCTAATTTGTCTTGACCACAAAGTGATATGGTCAGCATTAGGAGTAATATGGAGAAGCAATACTTCATAGTCTTCTATAACGAAAAAAGCCCCTTCTGTTTCAGAAGAGGCTTGAATTTATATGTAATAGAGCTTACTTACTTAGTAACTCTGTGCTTTTCTTAATGAATTCTGTTAAGTCTTTGCCTTCAAGCAATCCTTGCGACAATAGGGCAAGGTCAAATGCTTGCTTTGCAATGTCCTTTTGTCCGTCTTCTCCTTCCGCTTTCAAGATCTTGTCAGCAAGAGGGTGGTTACCGTTTACAGAAACATCGTAATTGTCAGGCATTGAACCGAACATATTGAATCCACCGCCACCGCCAGTAGCTTGCATCTCCTTCATTCTTCTCATGAATTCAGGCATGGTCACCGTCACTGGAGCATCAGATGGAGAAAGGGCTTCGATTGACACATTATAAGTTTTATTGTCAATTGCACCATCGAATATTCCTTTCAAGCTTTCTTTTTGCTCTTCAGAAAGTACTAATTCTGCTTTGTCCTCTTTCTCAATCAACTTGTTCAGGTTGTCTGCATCAACACGTTTTACCTGAGTCTTTTCAAGCTTCTGCTCCATATGGTTAATGAAGTGCGAATCGATTGGTGAATCGAAAACTAGCACATCATAACCTTTGTCAGTT
This sequence comes from Roseivirga sp., assembly GCA_965267365.1. Lineage (GTDB taxonomy): Bacteria > Bacteroidota > Bacteroidia > Cytophagales > Cyclobacteriaceae > Roseivirga. The sequence goes on from OZ253951.1 coordinate 817,371, forward strand.
GCAGCCTGAATAAAGCTATCTTGGCGAGCAGGATCTGAAGCATATAACCAGATCTTGTTACCATCCTTATCAGTTTGATTGGCTTCTATGTGAGTCGAATATTCGTCTAAAGTGAATTTCTTATCCTCAGTATTCTGAACAAGAGCGAAGTCTTTTGCTTTGTCATAGAACTTCTCTTCAGAGATCATTCCGTACTTCACAAATAATCCAATATCAGACCATTTGCTTTCATAAGACTCTCTCTCTTTTTTGAATAGCTCACCTAGTTTATCAGCTACTTTCTTAGTGATGTAGGTATTGATCTTTTTAACTGCTCCATCAGACTGTAGATAAGAACGAGAAACGTTCAATGGAATGTCTGGAGAGTCAATTACACCATGTAACAACATTAAGAACTCAGGTACCACGTCCTTCACCTCATCTGTAATAAACACTTGACGAGAGTAAAGCTGAATCTTATTCTTCTGCATCTCAAAGTCGTTTTTGATCTTCGGGAAGTACAGAATACCTGTTAATTCGAATGGGTAATCAACATTCAGGTGGATCCAGAATAATGGATCTTCTGAGAATGGATAAAGCTCTTTGTAGAATTTCAGGTAATCTTCATCAGTCAGATCAGAAGGAGATTTAGTCCAAATTGGATCTGTGTTGTTGATGATATTATCCTTTTTAACAGTCTTGTATTTCGGCTTACCGTCTTTGTCTTCACCGTCTTCAACTTGCTCGTCTTTCTCGCCAAATTTCACTTCGATTGGTAAGAACTTAGCGTACTTATCAAGGATCCCTTGGATTCTGAAATCATCCAAGAACTCTTCAGAGTCTTTGTTGACATGGAGTGTAATGGTTGTACCTCTTGTCTTTCTCTTACCATCCTTGATCTCAAATTCAGTTGAGCCATCACAGATCCATTTGGCTGCTTCAGCACCTTCTTGATAAGAAAGAGAGTCGATTTCTACTTTATCTGCAACCATAAAAGCAGAATAGAAACCTAAACCGAATTTACCGATGATCTCTTTGGCATCGCCTGCATCTTTGAATTTCTCAACAAACTCAGTTGCTCCAGAGAAGGCAATTTGGTTAATGTATTTTTTGATCTCCTCAGCAGTCATACCAATACCGGCATCGCTAATCGTGATCGTTTTTTTCTTCTTGTTTACGCTTACTTCTACACGTGTTTCACCCAACTCTCCGGTGTATTCTCCTAAAGAAGCTAGTCGCTTCATTTTTTGAGTAGCATCAACACTGTTTGACACCAACTCTCTTAGGAAGATCTCATGATCGGAGTAAAGGAACTTCTTAATGATCGGGAATATATTCTCGGTATGTATCGAGATAGTACCTTTTTCTTGCATAACGTTTTGTCAGTTTAATTAACTGGCTATCCGAAAATCAAATGCCATACCAACTGGCAAAAGGTGACAATTTGTCAATTGAGAATTACGAATTGGCAGTCTCTAGTCCTCCGCTCTTCGAGCACCTCCTCCTACTCGCCTTCGCGAAGCTTCTGCAGAGCAAGGAAAGAGGAGGACAGACTAAACCACAATTCGAATCTGTCTAAATACTTTGTACCAAATACTAAATACTATCTCGGCATTCGGAATTGAATAACCCCAGCAGAGATCACTGTAAGAATCCCTATAAGAAGGATGGCATACTCAATACCAAAAAGATCGGCAGTTATTCCTGAAAGAATCGCCCCAAATGCATAGCCCAAGTCTCGCCAGAGTCTGAAGGTACCAATGCTTTCTGCTCTTTGTTGAGGGCTGGTAGCAGAAGCAATTGTTGAGAGAAATGTGGGATAAACAAGCGCAGTGCCAAATCCAAGAATAGCAGCTAAAGTGGCAAGCACAATAAATTCTTCAGTATATGGAATAAATAGAATGGCCAGTCCTTGCATCAACATACCCCAAAAGAGCATCTTCTTTTTTGAATAGATGTCAGACATTTTACCAGTAAAGAGCTGACCTATGCCCCAGACCGTAGGGTATATAGCAGTAACTAAACCAATATTCTCATTATCATAATTCAACGAGAGTAAAATGATTGGCAGGAGGCCCCAGATCATACCATCGTTCAGGTTGTTTACTAAGCCTGCCTGAGTTACAGAACTGAGCGTTTTATTCTTAAATGTGGTCTCAAGAAAGATGTTGTCTAATGAAGACGTTTTGTCCGTCTGGCTTTCTTGTTTTACAAAGACTCGAGTGTCCTTGACCCAGATTAAGGTTAGGATGAATCCAACAATTGAAATAAAAATGCCGATATAGAAAGGATAGGGTGTAATGCCATAATTGTTGGCAATGTAACCAGTCAAAAATGCTACTACACCGACTGCAAAGTAGCCTGCAAATTCGTTGAGCCCCATGGCCAAGCCTCTGTCTTTTTCGCCTACCAAGTCAATTTTCATCACTACTGTGCTGCTCCAAGTCAAGCCTTGACTGATACCTAAAAGTACATTGGCAAAAATGACCCAATACCAGTTAGGCGCATTGATCAGGATAAAGGGAATTGGTATGGCGATTAACCAACCAATGAGAAGAAGATTCTTCCTTCCAATTTTATTTGCCCAGCGTCCTGTATAGTAATTGGCTATGGCTTTAGTTATTCCAAAAGCTGTAATGAATGATAGGATGGCAGTTTTAGAAGCTACACCGAATTCAGACTCTGCAAATTCTGGAAATATGGTTCGCTCCATACCCACCATGCCACCAACAAAGGCATTGATAAGAACGAGAATACTGAACTGTTTCCAGTTTTCTTTAAGACCGAGTTGTATGCTTTTAGTCATTGAGTCTGGCGTATGCTAGGTATTCTTTAAGGTCTGTATGTTTTGGGTATAGAACTTTGCAGGCCTTGAAGATAGGTATATTGGGATAATAGTGATCTCTGCAATGATGCATGAATTTCATGCATAAAAACCCATCAAACCAGATATAAAACTGCTTTGTGAATTGCTCAGCTGAACTGCTGTTGGCTCTTATCAATTCCACCTTCTCCCAATAGTTATGCGTATCGAAGAAATCAATTACTAACTCAGATAAAAGAGATTTATCACCCTGCATCAAGGATTCCACAGAATCGAATAATGTTCGTAATTCTTCAAACGTCTTGGGGTTGTAGGTAAGGTAGTCTTCCTCATTCTGATCTATCCAGTCTTGCTGAGCTTTTCCTGTGCCAAAAGGAACACGATTTGAAATTCTGCAAGATGGATATACGGTACCACTTTTAACAGTGACAAAGGATTCGTGAGGAACAATCTTGTGGAGGAAGTAAAAGTCTTCTCCGGCTTTGCGCTTATTCATTCCTCCATGCTTGGCGTAAACATCAGATTTAACCAGCATGCACGACCCCACCGTTTGAATGGCGTTTGGGAAGCCTGCTTTCTTTAGACCATTCACATAATACCGTAAGTGCAACTCATAATTGATGATGCCTTCTCTTAGTGTATCATCTTCTTCGAGCTGATATTGGTGCTCATAGTGCATTTCACCAATTCCATACTCAGTCAAATGAAACTCTTGATAGATGGATTTGAGATAGCTATTCGAGACTTCGCAATCGGCATCTAGGCAAATGATAGTTCCTGTTTTACCAATAGAAACGAACCTTCTGAGCACCTCATCCATACCGATCTTTCTTGCTAATCCTACCCCTGCATGTTTCTTGGGTAATGCCAATGCCTCAATCAAATGAAAGTCTATTCCTTTTTTTGAATTGGACTTTTTCCAATCATTGAAACCCTTGATGGTTCGAAGATTCGAAGACCTGATTTCTGATTTCTGATCAACAGATTCACTATTATTTACAACAATGATCACCTCAACATGACAATTTGGTAATTGGCAACTCAGTAAAGAATTTAAAGTGCGCAGAAGATCAGGTTCGTTATGGCAAGGAATCACAAGGATCATCTCTGTTTGAGATGAAATCGGTTCATCAATCACAGGATTTGGATCAGCGAATCGCTTAAAGTAGTTTTTGATATATCTTTGCGCCACAGACACAGGGCAAACCTACTATAAAATGAAATACTCCATTGAGGTAAAAGCGGAATCTTCACAAGAATGGATCGATGCTGTGATGGCAGACTTTCCAAGCTTCTTGCAAGATCATGCGGATTGTGAGAGAAAAGCGTCTGCAATGGCCATGAGTCTTATCGCTAAATACCCTGATAAAGAGTATATCATACCTGATCTGATTGAAACGGCTCTCGAAGAGATGGAACATTTCAGAGATGTTTATAAGGTGATGGAATCTCAAAAGATACCACTTCCTTCCAAAATGGAGCCTGATTTATACATCCATCAATTGATGGAGGAGGCCAAAGGTGGATCTGTTGAATCACGTTTTTTGACGCGTTTGCTATTAGGTTCCGTTGTTGAATGTAGAGGTTGCGAAAGGTTTAAACTTGTTGCCGATCATTTAGAAGACCCAGAATTGAAGCGTTTCTATAAAGAACTTTGGGCCTCTGAAGCGAAACATGGCAATATTTATGTGAAGTTGGCATTAAACTATTTCGAAGAGGAATTAGTCTACAAGAGATTAGATGAATTGATGGATAAAGAGGCGGAAATTTTAAATAATTTACCCATTCGTGCAGCTCTACATTAGTAGGGTAAATGAAGATTGAATTGTTTATTTGAAAAGTCTCAACTCCTAACTATAAAACAAACATTACAAAAGAAGATAAAGGATGAAGAAGCTGGCAATTTTTGTATTAACCGTATTGGTTCTGGCGTGCAATAACAATGACATTGAGCCTTATGATCGTGCGGCACAGTTGACAATTGATTTACAGAATATTGATGCATACTTAGATGCTCAAGGAATAACACCAAATGTAGATGGCGCTACTGGCATTAGATATTTGATCACACAGCCAGGCGATGGTTCTGGTGCTGACAACGGAGATATTGTTGAGGTGAATTATGCGCTCTATAATTTCGAGGGCGAATTAATTGATACCAATGTAGCTGATATCGCTCGTGATGGTGGAATCTTAAGTAATGACCTAAGCCGCTATGTGCCTTTTAGGTTTACTGTAGGTGAAACAGGAATTATTACAGGTTTTTCAAGATCGGTTGAATTGCTTTCAACTACAGGGTCTGGAGACTTTTATATTCCTTCTGTATATGCTTACCAGAATAGAGGCTCAGGGAATATTGCTCCTAATGAAAGCCTATTATTCAAGATTGAATTATTGGAAGTATTCTAGTCGAGAAAAACGAAATGAAATTAAAAAGCCTCTTCATCGAAGAGGCTTTTTTGTTATCGTATTCTGTCAACTGATTTGACTAGCTTTTCATCTTTTCGAATAAATCTATTCGAGAGAATGTTCAGAAGCATGGCGAATGCTGGCAGATAAAATCCTAAAGAGATATTTCCTTGAGTAGTAGGGCTGAAAGAGGCCTCGTATTGGAAAATATTATAGTATGATATGCCTAAGGTTCCGGCCATAAGTAAGGCGTTCAATGCACCAAGCTTCATTTGGTTCAGCCTATTCTTGAACTGGAATATTGAAATAAGTGCTACTAAACCAGCTACTACTGCTAATACAGCAATGTACCAGTTAGCCGTAGTGCTGACGATGGTGTCATCATCGCCTTGATTGACAGTTCCTCCAAAATCTACTACTTCAGTTTTAAAGGCAGTCATGATCATTCCTTGTGTTTGATCAGCGTTTTGTTCGAACCAAATAGGGTAGGCCAATACCAATCCCATACACAATGCCACACCTAATAATAGTAATGTTTGTACCCTTTGAATCATGTCTTTCTAAATTTGAGTGCAAATATAGCAAGGGTTATTTCTTTTATGCCCTCTAATTCAATCCTAATCTTAACTTTGCCAGACGAAATTAATCAGTTGCGCTACTTCCTAGATATAGCATATAAGGGTACAAGATACCATGGTTGGCAGGTTCAGAATAATGCTCACACAATTCAAGGTGAGATTGAATCAGCACTTTCAAAGCTTTTGAGAACAGATATTGGTATCACTGGCAGCGGAAGAACAGATAGCGGTGTCCATGCTTACTTACAGGTAGCACATTTCGATTCAGATTCCCCACTCGATGTAGAGCAAATCGTATTCAGGTTGAATGCTATTTTGCCCAATGATATTGTGATCAAATCGTGTAAAAAGGTAACTGATGAAGCTCATGCTCGTTTTGATGCGATAGAAAGGGGATATGTTTATCAAATTAAGTTGATAAGGAATCCTTTCGGAGAGAATGAGCATTTATATGTGCCCTATGATGTTCATGTCAAACGAATGAATGAGGCTTCTCAATTCTTAATAGGAAAGCAGGATTTCGAAAGTTTTAGTAAGGTGAAGACTGAAGTCAATCACTTTTATTGCGACCTTCGACAGGCACAATGGGAACAAGCTGGAGAGGACTTAAAATTCATGGTTAAATCCGATAGATTTTTAAGAGGAATGATCAGAGCCCTAGTGGGTACATTATTAGATGTAGGAAGAGGGAAACTTACTGTCGAAGATTTTGTTGATATACTCAAAGCTAAGGATCGCACAAAGGCCGGAATGGCAGCATCTCCAGATGGCTTATATTTAAATCGAGTAGATTACCCTGAAGAAATATTTATCTAATTGGAACAAGAAAAGACCAAAGTTAAAAGCGGTAACGTAGTGGATTTTAAAGTGCTGAAAAGACTTTTTCAGTTCGCTAAGCCCTACATGAAGCAGTTTTACTTTTTGGTATTCTTAACGCTGTTTTTGGCCGTACTTACCCCAATCAGGCCTGTTATTGTACAAAAAGCTATTGATGAATATGTGCCAGCCGGAGATTATCCAGGCCTTGTATTCATGATGGGAATTCTAGTCACCCATTTGATCATTTTAGCCATAGCCCAATATTCACATACCTATCTCTCTGGTTGGTTTGGTCAAGTGATCATACGTGATATTCGAACGAAGCTTTACAAGCACTTACTTACCTTAAAGCTGAAATTCTTTGATAAAACCCCAATTGGAAGATTGGTAACAAGGAACGTATCCGACATTGAGACTCTAGCAAATGTTTTCTCAGAAGGGATAGCTGCTTTGATAGGAGATTTATTGCAGTTGGTGTTCTTGATGGCCTTTATGTTCTATATCGATTGGAGATTGACTCTGGTGAGTTTATCAACTCTGCCTTTGTTGATATTCAGTACTTATGTGTTCAAGGAGAAGATCAAAGTCACCTTCAATCAGGTGAGAAATGCTGTATCGAACTTGAATTCATATGTTCAAGAGCATGTAACAGGCATGAATATCGTGCAGATATTTAATGCGGAGGACAGAGAGTTTGACAAGTTTAAAAAGATCAATGCTGAGCATAGAAAAGCTCATATCCGATCTGTTCTATACTATGCCATTTATTTTCCAGTGGCTGAGATTATCCAAGCAGTTGCCATTGGTATGGCTGTTTGGTATGGCGCTCGTGGTATTTTGGTTGATTCAGGTGAGGGTCCGGGTACCATCATTGCCTTTATCATGTACATCCAGATGTTCTTCAGACCCATTCGGATGATCGCAGATCGATTCAATACGCTCCAAATGGGTATTGTCAGTTCAAACAGGATCTTTGATTTGTTAGACAGTGAAGAGCATATTGACGACAATGGGACTTATGCTCCAGAAGAAATCAAGGGCAACGTAAACTTTGAAAAAGTCTGGTTTGCTTATACAGATGAAAACTATGTACTAAAGGATATTTCTTTTGAAGTAAAAGAAGGAGAGACTGTGGCCTTGGTGGGTGCAACAGGTGCAGGAAAATCGTCAGTGATCAATCTGTTATCTAGATTCTATGATATCAACAAAGGTAATATTGCTATCGATGGGCACGACTTGAAAGACTATGAGTTAGGTGCTTTAAGAGAGAAGATTGGAGTAGTACTACAAGATGTGTTTCTGTTCTCTGATACCATTAGGCAAAATATCACTTTGGGTAATCCTGATATTTCTGATGCCAAAATTGAGGAAGCCGCTGAGCTTGTTGGTGCCAAGAAATTCATCGAAAGATTGCCTGGTCAATACGATTACAATGTAATGGAGCGTGGTTCAACCTTGAGTGTTGGCCAAAGGCAGCTCATCTCATTCGTAAGGGCCATGGTGTATGATCCGAAAATCATTGTTTTGGACGAAGCCACTTCATCAGTAGATTCCGAAACGGAAGAATTGATTCAGAATGCGATTGAAGTCCTCATGAAAGGTCGTACGTCAATTGTAATCGCTCATAGGCTTTCTACCATTCAGCATGCTGATCGAATTATAGTTTTAGATAAAGGGGAGATCAAGGAAATGGGGTCTCACAAAGAATTAATTGCTAAGGAGGGTTTCTACGCAAATCTCTATCAAATGCAATTCAACGAAGTAGTCGCATAATATGAATAAGAAGCAGTATATCGGAATAACGCTGGCTATTACAGCTGTTATAGTGGGAGTTGGTTACGTTTATTTAGGAGGACTAAATAAAGTTGAATACACTGTTGAGAATGTTTCTGACTACAACATAGTGGGGAGACACTTCGAAGGTAAGAGTGACGACAGTCAATTAGAGCAGGCCTTTTTTGAGGCTAAAGATTTGCTGTCTGACGGAAGATTAAACGGTACCCTAGCGCTTGTACATTATAACGATACCAGCTTAGCTGAGGGAGATGTTAAAATGTTTATAGGTGTCTTATTAAGTGAAGGGGTTGAAGCCTTGCCAGTAGATTATGATCGCTTAACTATTCCTGCCAATAGAGCCATAAGAGCAACTATTGAAGCGCACAATGTAGTAATGCCGAGCCCTCAGACGATAGAAAATAACTTAAGAGAAAAGGCTGAAGAGTATTCTATGAGATTGCAAGATTTCACCATTGAACAATACATCGGATCACGTCAATTGTTGATTGATATGCCAGCGAGATAGTGAATGGTCATTAGTCATTAGTGTTGAAAGACAAATGCCTATTGACAGATGACCAATGCCTAATTGATCTCTTCTTCCTGCTTCAGCTGCTTTTCGTACAATTCTTTATATACTCCGTTTTGAGCAAGAAGAGATTCGTTCGTTCCTTGTTCAATGATTTCTCCATCATCCAACACAATGATCTTATCAGCCAGTTTGGCTGAAGAGACTCGGTGAGAAATAATAACCGAAGTCCTTCCCTTCATAATTCTTGAGAGGCTATTCAGAATAGTGTTCTCCGTATTGGTATCTACCGCACTTAAAGCATCATCTAGAATAAGAAGTTTCGGATTTCTGACAATGGCTCTAGCAATTGAAGCCCTTTGCTTTTGGCCACCTGATAAAGTGATGCCTCGCTCACCAAGCATGGTTTCGAAGCCTTCAGGGAAATCACTGATGTTATCGTAAAGGTCTGCATCTTTAGCTGCTCGGATCACATCCTCTTTGCTGATGTTGTCTCCGCCAAAAGAGATGTTATTTTCAATAGTGTCAGAGAATAAGAAAACATCTTGAGGTACATAGCCCATCTGTGATCTAAGATTGGAGATGTTATACGCTTCTATGTTCTTATTGTCGATTTGCACACTTCCATCTGTAGTATCGTATAGCCTTAAAATCAAATTGGCAATGGTACTTTTTCCGGAACCGGTAGTACCAATGATGGCGATTGATTCACCAGGATTGACTTCAAACGAGATGTTTTTTAAGGCTTGGATGCCTGAGTCAGGATATACAAAATTCACATTATCAAAAACCAACTTGCCTTGTATATCAGCTTCAAGATCTTCGGTGCTTTGTATGTCATTTTTCTCTTTCAGGAACTGATTGATTCTTTTTTGAGAAGCAGCGGCTCTTTGAATGATACTCGTGATCCAACCTAAAGCGGTTACAGGCCATGTGAGCATGTTAACATAAAGCACAAATTCAGCAATATTACCATAAGTGATTTCACCATTGATCACCTTAGTGCCCCCGATGTAGATAGTTAAGATGATGCTCAAGCCAATCAAGGCCATGATCAGCGGAAAAAACAGTGCGTTCACAAAGGTGAGTCTTAGGGACTTGTCTTTATAGTTTTCGCTTTCGATACTGAATTTTCTAGATGAATCAGTTTCGCGTACAAATGCCTTCAATACTCTGATTCCGGAGAAAGCTTCTTGAACGTGAGTAGATAGATCAGATAGGCTTTCCTGGATTTCTTCCGATCTCTTATTGATGATATTGTTGACTAAGTAAATGCTTACTGAAAGAATAGGAAGAGGTAATAATGCATAGAAAGTAAGTTCTGCATTCACTCTGATCATCTCATAGATCACCATTGGAAATAAGACTAGTAGATTGATTCCATACATGATACCAGGCCCCACATACATTCTAACTCGTGTAACGTCCTCTGAAATTCTATTCATGAGGTCGCCCGTGTTATTTCTTCTGTAAAAACTTAGTGGTAATGACTGGTACTGCTCGTATACTTCGTTTTTGAGGTCATATTCGATCTTACGAGACATCACGATAATGGTCTGCCTTACAAGAAATAAGAAGAATCCTCTTGATAAGGCCATAAGTATCATCAAGCCTCCAAGTATCAAGATGCCTACTTCAAATTCAGCAAACAGGGCTTCGCTTAAACTACTGCCTTCAAATGACCTGTATAAGCCAAAACTCTCTGTTACATAATCTAGTGCATACCTCACCACCCTAGCGGGCCAAACCGCAAAGTAGTTGGAGATGACAAGGAAAATGAACCCAAGAATGAGCAGGTGCTTGTACTTGAGTAGATACTTATTTAAGTGCTTGAGTTCTTTCACGTTTTAAGATAACAGCATCGTTTTATTAAAGGTTGCCAGTGGTCTGAGAATCTTTAGAATATCTCGATTTATTGGTTACATTTGCCCACGGGGAAAAGCCCCTCCTTTACTGCTGAGGGGCAAAAATAAAGGAAACTACTTAGAATAGAATGGAAGGAATTCAAGAAATGGAAAAAGTCGGAAGCATATCGGTTTTTTCAGAGGTAGCTAAGCTCGGCCACGAGCAGATCGTCTATTGCAATGACGAAGCTACAGGCCTTAAGGCCATCATTGGTATTCACAATACTGTTTTGGGGCCAGCACTTGGAGGTACGCGTATGTGGAATTATGCGACTGAAGAAGAAGCGGCCATCGATGTTTTACGTCTTTCAAGAGGAATGACCTATAAAGCAGCTGTTTCAGGATTAAACCTGGGCGGAGGAAAAGCTGTGATTATTGGTGATCCAAAAAAACTGAAGAACGAAGCATTTTTAAGACGATTTGGAAAGTTTGTGAACAACCTAGGTGGTAAGTACATCACTGCTGAAGATATGAACATGAAAACCAGAGACATGGAATATATTGGGATGGAAACCAAGCATGTTACTGGCTTGCCTGTTGAAATGGGTGGTAGTGGCGACCCTTCTCCTGTAACGGCTTATGGCGTTTACATGGGCATGAAGGCGGCAGCAAAGAAAGGATTTGGTTCTGAATCGCTTGAAGGTAAAAAAGTATCGGTTCAAGGTGTTGGGCAGGTAGGTATGTACTTAGTTGAGCATTTGACAAAAGAAGGAGCACAAGTATTTATTACTGATATCAATGAAGAAAGACTGATGCAAGTATCAGCTTCTTCAGGTGCTAAAGTGGTAGGTATGGATGAGATCTATGATCTTGATGTAGATATCTATGCTCCATGTGCGATGGGCGCCACACTGAATGATGAAACATTAGAAAGAATTAAAGCACCAGTGATTTGTGGAGGAGCTAATAATCAATTAGCTGAAGAAGGAAAGCACGGGCAAAGAATATTAGATCAGGGTAAGGTTTATGCTCCTGATTTTGTGGTGAATGCAGGAGGGATCATCAATATCTCATCTGAACTAGCCGGTGCATACAATAGAGAAATGGCTATGTCTTGGACTGAGAAGATCTATGATACAACATTAGATATCCTCAATTTGGCCGATAAAGAAGGGATTCCTTCTCAAGACGCAGCGATGAGAATCGCAGAAAAACGTATTGAAGATGTAGGTAGGGTTAAACTATCCATCTAAATTTACACTCCCTTGCTTAGGAAATTAGGCAAGGGACTTTTTAATTTACTGATACACTAGCAAGTAAAATGCTCAACAGGAGATCATTGAGAGTTAAGGCTATGCAATCCCTATTCGCATATGGCCAATGTAGGGAAGCCAATTTTAACCTCGGCTTAGCCGAAATCGAAGAGGCCTTTCAGCCTGACCTGAATTCTATGGAACCTCAGGACAAGGACTTATTAAAGGCCCAGAAGAAACAGGCAAAGTCAATTCTAGCCAATAAGGTCCAGGGCATTCCTTTTCCAGAAAATTTCGAGGCTTCTGATGAAGCTGAAAAAGCAGCTGCTTCTGCCTATAAGAATTTCTTAGATAACGCTAAGAAGGACAAAGAGCGTTTGAGAAATGCGATGCTGTTAGACGCTGAATCTTTGGTAGACTATTTCTTATGGACTATTGGTCTATTGGTAGCTTGGAGCGACTTGAGTAAGGTTGAGGCAGATAAGAAAAAGAAATTATCACCTGAAAGATTGCTGACAGGTGACTATAATTTGGCTAACAACAAAGCCATCGATTATTTCAGAAAGGCTTCCAAATTTCAAGTAGCCAGTGTCAAAAAAGACATTGATTGGGAAAGCGAAGAAGATAATGTAAAAGGTTGGTACAAGGATATCGTAAAGAAGGATGAGGATTTTGCTGAGTATAGAAGAAAAGCAGATCCTGATTTTGAAAATGATAAAGATATTGTTGAGCACTTAGTAAAGCAGGTAATCTTCAAAGCAGAGGTGATCTTATCTTTCTTTGAGGAAAGAGATATCCGCTGGGTAGAAAACAAGTCTATTGTCAGAAGTTTGGTTACACGTACGATTCGCGACTTGGAAGATGACAGTGTGGCAAAAGACTTTGATCTTCCTGATTTTTCAAATAATTGGGATGAAGACAAAGAGTTCTTCGAAAAAATCTATGACACAACTTTGGAGCACGATTCCGAGTACAATGAAATAATTGGTTCTAAAACGAAGAACTGGGAAGTTGATAGACTGGCTGTAACTGATCAAATTATACTTAAAATGGCCATTTCAGAAATGCTCAATTTTGGCAGCATTCCAGTGAAGGTTACTATAAATGAGTATATTGAGCTCTCAAAAAACTACAGTACACCGAAGAGTAAGCAATTTATCAACGGTATTTTAGATGTAGTTTCAAACGAATTCAAGACAGACGGTCGTTTAAAGAAAACAGGACGAGGACTTATAGATAATAAATAGATGAGTAAAGGGTCGAGTAACTTATTTGCATTTGTATTAGGAGCAGCAGCTGGTGCTATTGCCGGTATCCTTTATGCTCCTGACAAAGGAACTAACACCAGAGATAAGCTTTCTTATCAATTAGATAAGTATAAAAAGCAGTTAGAAACATTGCTTGAAGATCTAATCAATGGTAAAGTAGAAGTATCGTCAATTGCCAAAGAGGAAGGCGAAAAAGTAGTTTCAGAAGCAAGGCAAAAAGCTGAGCAGCTACTTAGCGATGTTGACGATCTAATCGGACAGATAAAATCAACCGAAGTAGAATAAATTAAGAAGTATATGAAAACTAAACTATCACTACTAAGTGCATTGTCATTTGTGTTGCTATTGGCTTCTTGCGGCAATGCTGAAATGGAAAAGAGAATGGCTAACCTTGAAAGAAGGGTTAATCAGCTCGAGAATGGAAATGTTGTGAGAAACGCACAAACTCCACAAAACGTACAATCAGCCCAGAGCATTGAGACTAACGTATCTGCCAATGCTGCATTCAAATGGGACAATACATTACATAACTTTGGAACAATAAAACAAGGAGAGATTGTGAACTATACCTTTAAGTTCACTAACTCTGGTACTGAAGATCTATTGATCAAGAGTACTTCAGCTTCTTGTGGATGTACTGTTCCTCAGCACACTAAAGAGGCTGTTCCTCCAGGTGGAACTGGCGAAATTGTTGTGAGATTTGATAGCAAGGGTAAAAATGGCCAGCAGAATCCTGTGATTACTGTTGTAGCTAATACTAATCCTGCTCAAACAAGACTTAGCTTGAGAGGCTTTGTACAGGTAAGTAGCTCTCCTGCACCTTAAGAAATATGTTATTTGAAATTGTACTACAGTCTCAGCCACAAGGTGGCGGGTGGATGTCCCAGTTGTTGTTATTCGGTGGGATTGCGATCGTGTTTTATTTCTTTATGATCAGACCTCAGCAGAAAAAGCAGAAGGATCAGAAGAACTTTATCAACGAGATCAAAAAAGGAGATAGCATTGTGACCATTGGAGGTATCCATGGCAAAGTCTATGCTCAAGACGAGGAAACTGTGACGTTGGAAGTTGATAAGAGCACGAAAATGACATTTGAAAAAACAGCAATTTCGCTTGACGCCAGTAAGAAAAAGGCTGATAAAGCTTAAGGCTAAGTGAATGCTGAAGAATTAATAGAACGATTAAGAAAATCCTTTCATGCACCAAGCACGAAGGATGAAAAATTTAAGGTGGTACTGGTATGCATAGTCATATCGACCACCTTTTGGTTTTTTAATGCCCTTAATCAAGAGAACTATACCACACAAATTAGCTATCCTATTCAATGGTCTTTTGATGGGGATCGATACCTAGTAGTAGGGGAGCTTCCTGAGCGTATTCCTGTTGAAGTTAATGGTGGAGGATGGGATTTGATGACCCGATCTTTCGGTTTTAATATGTCTCCAATTGACATTGTGCTCGCAAGTCCTCAAGAGTCAAAGTATATTTTAACGTCTCAATTAAGAGGAGACCTAAGTCGTAACCTAGATCCTGTTACCATCAATTATGTTATCAGAGATTCTCTTAAATACGATATTCAGGAACGCGTAACGAGAAGATTAGCTTTACAATTTGATCCAAGTAACATCACTTTTGATTCAGACTACAAACTGAATTCAGATTATAGATTAAGACCTGATTCAATTGAGGTTGAAGGTCCAAAATCAATAATTGAAAGCCTGCCTGAATACATTGATTTATCTGCTGATATCAATGAAGTGGATGGGGATTTCGATGACAATATTGATTTACCTGCTCTAGCAGAATATGTTGAGCCCTCGGTTAATCAGGTTAACCTAAGTTTTGAGGTGATCCGATTCATAAGCATCTCTGAGCAGCACGATGTTGAACTACTCAATTTACCAGATACAAGTTGGAGACCAGTCAACGGACAAATTCTTGTTGACTATGTAATTGGTGAGACGGAATTTGATGCCACAGATTCAACCAGAATTAGATTAGTTGCTGATTTTGAAAGAATGGACAGCAATGATTCGACAATTACAGTAGAAGTGATCACTGGGAGGTCGATGATAGAAAGAATTCAACTATCTAGCGAGACCATCAAAATGATCAAACCATGAGTAAGCCTTTATTAGTTGGGGTTACTGGTGGTATTGGTTCAGGTAAGTCTACGATTTGCCGGATCTTTGAGGTATTCCAAATACCCATTTATTATGCTGATGATCGAGCTAAAGCTTTGATCACTGAAGATGAAAAACTGAAGAATCAAATCATTGAATTATTCGGCCCTGAATCCTATCAAGGCTCAAATTTGAATAGATCTTATCTAGCGGCACGAGTATTTAATAATGAAGAGGAGTTAGCAAAAATGAATGCTCTTGTACATCCTGCCGTAGCTCGAGATTTTGAAAGCTTTGTTCAATTGCATTCTGATCAACCTATAGTGATGAAAGAGGCAGCTCTTTTATTTGAAACAGGTTCTTATCAACAATTAGATAAAAACATTGCCGTACTAGCCTCTAAAGAGGAGCGTATTCAAAGAGTATTGTTAAGAGACACTCAGAGAAGTAAAGAACAAGTGGAGGCTATCATTGCCAAACAGACTTCTGATAATCAAAGAAAGAAGCTGGCAGATTATATTCTGAAGAATGATTCAAAGGATTTGGTGATACCTCAAGTGATAGATATTCACAAGCAGCTATTAGAATTAGCTGGCTAAGGATTGAATTCCGATCTGATCTTCATAAAACTTCATTCGACTATGTTGAAAATCAAGTAGACTGATTTTCTCAATACGATCATATTTATGATTATAGAAGACTTCTATGTAATGATCATGTATCAAATAAAGATTGATTTTGAAGCCGTAGTATCTAATGGCAACAATGAAGGTGGCGTTCAGATATAATGATTTGATCTGATCATCTAAATCCGCTTTAAGAAACTGATCTATTTCCTTTGCCATAGCAAAATATAGCAAAATCCTTTTAGCTAGTAATGAAGAGCGTGGTAAAAGTTAGATTTAAAAGGGCATGGACATTTATAAGCGAATAGATAGTTGCCCTTCTTCTGATAACAGTGGTACGGAGATTTAAAAATTTTCTTAGATCTGGTAAGTCGTGCTATGCTAAGGACACACTCAGCAATATCATCTATTCTCCAGCTTTTGAAGTGCTTAAACTCCATATTGGACCTAACCTTACCCTCAATTTCTAATAGATGTTCTGCATCGCAAAGACCAACTCGCCATATCACATTCCGCTCCAATGCATTAGAATTGGAATTAATCCATGATTCAATTTGAATAATTTTGTGAAAATTATCGGAAGTGTGATTTAAAGCAGAAAGACTTTGAAAGGTAGTCTTCATAGTTTTAGTCAGGGTCTAAAAAATTGTTGAGTACTGATAATCAGTACTTTAAATAAATGTATTGAGAGCTGAAAAGCAAGAGTTGTCCTGAAAGATTCACTTGTTAACAAGTATGCCTGTTTCAATTTTACCGCTGCCGAGGTATTGAGCGACACTTAAGAAGGAAGTACTTTTATTACTCTATTCAACCAAGATGCCTAGTATAAGCACTATACAGTTAAATTCTACAGGCTTTGCTCAAGCCCAAAATCTCATCTATGATGGGCTTGTTGATTTTGAACCCTTTGCCCTAAGAGATAAAAATCTCAAAAAGGTCATATTCAAAAATTGTATTCTCAATAAGTTGAGTATTTCAAATATGGATGTGGAGGAGTTGATCATTGAGAATTGCACCATAAAAGGTCAGCTAAATATAGATTTCTCTTCAATCCATAAAATGAGGATTGTTTCTAACAAGGCTGAAGAAATCAATGTGGGGCTAGGAATGGATTTGAATGATCTTTTTCTAGACCAGAACAGTTGTCCATTGAATTTTAAAGGGAGGAGAAGTCCATTTCTTAATGTGAGTATATCATCTGAAGAGACGACTAAAAAATCATTTGATTTAGATACCTCGGTTTTCAAACAAGCCTTCGGGGCATAAAAAAAGCCTCCCTAAATAGGAAGGCTTTTGGGTGGAAGACCGGACTCGAACCGGCGACCTCCTGAACCACAATCAGGCATTCTAACCAACTGAACTACAACCACCATTTGTGCGATTAAACTTCTAAGTATTGCGATTAAATCAACTTAGAATTTTTTTCGCTTACCTCACACCTTTTGTGTTTGGGTCTGCAAAGGTAATTCAATGCATTAAAATTGCAAAAGGGTATATTAAAATATTAACGATTGAAGCCAAGGCGCATTCCGTTGGTTCCTTCAACTAATTGCCCGTCTTTGTAAACCACGTTACCAGACACAATTGTATGCATCACCTTAGATTTGAAAGTGTGACCTTCAAAAGGTGACCAACCGCACTTATACAATAGATTTTCCTTACTTACTTCCCAGCCAGAGTTTAGATTAACCAGCGCGAGATCGGCATAGTAACCTTCCCTGATATAGCCTCTTCTATCTATCTCAAATAAGTCTGAAACTGCATGAGCTGTTTTTCGAGCAATATTCTCAAGAGAGATCTTACCTTGATGGTATAAGTCTAAAAGAGCTACTAAGGAGTGTTGCACCAAAGGACCACCGGACGGAGCAGAGAAATATTTATTCTGCTTCTCCTCAATTGTATGAGGGGCATGGTCTGTTGCAATGACATCAATTTTGTCTGATAAAACCCCTGCTAATACGCCATCTCTATCTGCACTAGTTTTTACTGCAGGATTCCATTTGATCAGTGTGCCTTTCTCAGCATAATCTTCATCGCTAAACCACATGTGATGAATACATGCTTCAGCGGTCACTTTCTTTTCTTTCAAAGGAATGTCGTTTGAGAATATGTCAACTTCCTTTGCGGTTGATATATGCAAGATATGGAGCCTAGCGCCCGTTCTATGTGCTAATTCAGCTGCTGCTGAAGAGGAAGCATAACATGCTTCTTCAGACCTAATGATGGGGTGCATACCAATTGGCACATCCTCACCGTATTTTTCTCTGGCTAGTTCTGTATTTCTTCTTATGACCTCTTCCGATTCACAGTGCGTAGCTATGATAGTCGGAGAATTAGTAAATATTCCTTCTAGTGTTTTTTGGTTGTCAACTAGCATGTTGCCTGTAGAAGAACCCATAAACACCTTAACACCACATATGGTCTTAGGATTCGTTTTGAGAACTTCATCAATATTGTCATTGCTGGCACCCATAAAGAAGCTATAGTTGGCTAAACTCACTTGTGCTGCCCTGTCGTATTTATCTTGAAGTAGTTCTTGGGTCAACGTATTAGGAACGGTGTTCGGCATTTCCATAAATGAAGTGATACCACCAGCTACAGCCGCTCTTGACTCTGTGTAGATCTCCGCTTTATGAGTTAATCCAGGTTCACGAAAATGAACTTGATCATCTATCAAACCAGGGAAAATATGCAGGCCTGTAGCATCAATGATTTCATCAGCAGCCTCATGTTGTAGGTCGTTCCCAATCTTAGCAATCATTTGATCCTTGATGAGAATGTCCTTCTCTTCGATCTTGTTTTCATTTACTACTTTTCCATTTATAATGAGTACCGTTGCCATAGAATTTTATTTTGTGGTGGGTTTGACGTAATTGCATCACAAATCAAACACAGATTGCTCAAAAATGGCAGAGAAAGTCGAAAATTTTGAAGACCTAAAACTGAATCGTCAGATTCTGAATGCCATTGATGATCAAGGATTCGAGAAACCTACTGAAATTCAACAGAAGGCTATCCCGCTCGCGCTAGCTGGTCATGATCTGTTAGGTATCGCTCAAACTGGCACAGGTAAAACCCTTGCCTTTGCAGTGCCTCTTATTATGAAATTAAAATACGCTCAAGGAAGTAATCCCAGAGCTGTCATTTTGGCTCCAACGAGAGAACTAATTATTCAGATCAACGAGCATTTGAAAAGCCTTTCAGTTTACACGGATTTAAGGGTGGAAGCCATTTATGGTGGCTTAGGTCCAAAGCAGCAGTTAGAAGCATTAGAAGCTGGGGTAGATATCATTGTCAGCACGCCTGGAAGATTTCTAGATCTCTATAAGAAAGGAGGGATTTATGCGCGTGATATAAAAACTATGGTTTTGGATGAGGCGGATAAAATGATGGACATGGGTTTTATGCCTCAGATCAGATCTATTTTGGAAATTGTCCCGACCAAAAGGCAAAATCTTCTTTTTTCTGCCACCATGCCTGACAAGGTAGTCCAGCTGACCCATGAGTTTCTTGAATTCCCCGAGAGAGTCGAAGTGGCTCCTCAAGCAACTGTCACCGAAACAATTGAGCAATCATTGTATGAGGTGCCCAACTTCAAGACTAAGTTGAATCTGCTACAATTTCTGCTGAGTCATGAGGAATTCAATAGAGTGATAGTGTTTGTGAGAACAAAATCAAATGCTGATCAGATCTCTAAATTTCTGGATAGAAAGGTAGAAGGTGGAGTGAGAGTGATACATGCCAATAAAGGGCAAAACTCTCGCATTAATGCTATTAATGAATTTAAGGAAGGAGGCGTGAGGGTCTTGGTCTCTACCGATGTCACCTCAAGAGGAATGGACATTAGTATGGTGTCTCATGTCATTAATTTTGACCTTCCACAGGTTTATGAGGATTACGTTCATAGAATCGGAAGGACAGGCAGGGCTGAGAATGAAGGGGTGGCAATCACTTTTGCCAACGAGCTTGAATTGACCCATATACCTAGAATTGAGAAGATCATTCAACAAGAGATTCCTAAAAAGAAACTCCCATCTGAAGTAATTATTGAGAAGACTCCTTTTGCTGAAAAGCAGGAAATAGCTAGAGCACTAGATACGATCAGGAAAAAAGCAGACCCTACATTCAAAGGGGCATTCCACGAGAAAAAGAGGAAGACTTACGGTACTCAGAAAAAGACGAGCAGTAAGGGGAAGTCAAGAAGGAGAAGGTAGCTTCGTTTTACAAATGCTTCATTTTTAGTAGCTTTGATTAAATCAAAACTCAAAAACAATGACAATTAAATCTACGCTTGGCATGGTCTGCCTATGCCTACTATCATTCTCACTTTCAGCCCAAGAAGATGGTGAGTACACCTTAGACCAAACTTATTCTTTAGATCAAAATGGTACCGTGCATCTCAGGTCTGAAGATGCAGATATCAGAATTACTGGTTCGGATCGTAATGACGTGAGAGTTGTAATCGAACGATACGAAGAAATCCGAGGTGCTAGTTCTAGGCGCTCATTCGAAATGGAGATCGAAGAAAAATCAGGAGACCTCTTTATTAAGGAAAGAAAGAGATCTAGTGGTTGGACTATGGGATACTATCGATTAGACTATCAGATTACCATAGAAATGCCGAAAAATGGTTCTCTAAGGATTGATGGAGAAGATGATGACTACGTAATCAAATCAGTTAATGGAAGTATTCAATTAACAACTGAAGATGGTGATGTAGAACTGATGGATTGTAACGGAGATGATTTCGAAATCGAAATGGAAGATGGTGATCTCAAAATGGACGGAGGAAGCGGTTCATTGTACATCAATATGGACGATGGTGATGCGGATGTTCGAAGAGGTAATTTCAAGGATGTTGAGATTCGCATGCAAGATGGAAATATGATTCTTGAAACTTCACTAGACGATAGTGGCCGTTATGATATGAGAGGTGACGATGCAGATATGGAGCTAGTTGTTCTTTCAGGTGGAGGTGACTTCACCATTTCAAAAGATGATGGAAGGGTAAGTGCATCTTCCGATTTTGATCTATTAAGGGAAACTGATTATCGAGTAGAGTATAAACTACCTTCTGGAAAAGCAGATGTTTCCATTAAGACCAATGATGGTAGAGTAAGGCTCCAGAAGGATTAAAATAAATTATAAATCAATCGAACGCTGGCTTCTTGAGGTCAGCGTTTTTTCGTTGATATCATATACCCAATCTTTCAACCAAGCACCGCCTAATTGCGCCTTCCTATCCATGAGCTCTTCTACTTTTTCGAAAGAGAGATTTTGATGAAGTTGAAGCTTATCGAAATCAACAAAAAGAGGCTTCATGTTCTCTAGGATCATGGCGTATTGGAGATCACCAAAACCATAGTATTTCTGCCATTTGAGTAATTCTCTAATAATTTTTCTTTCTTCTTTTACTCCTGATTCAATCAAGGAAATGATTTTTGTTTCTATTTCAGTTAATCCCGAATCTGAATAAGGAAACCTTCTCATATGCGCCTCTAAGGCAGAATTCAAATATTTGAATTCGTTGAAAGGCATCAGTACATAATTGTACAAACCTTCAGCATCTCGGTCAGAATAGGTATTGAAAACCTCAGAAGCATAGTCGGTTTCCCTAGTTCCAAGTTTTATTCTGCTTGAAAAGAGCGTTTGATAATGGTCAGCGTTTAATTCGCCTAATCCATAAAGTTTAACCTCACCCTCTATTTCACCGGCACAGACTAAGGTTAACTGAAGTTCTGGCGATTTAATCCTTCCTATATAATCGATAAGCCCTATCATGTTGATCTGGCAAAACAGATCATATTCAAACCAAAGACAGACTTCGTTAAAAGAGCTTATTCGATTAATGGCCTCTTCAAAGGGCTCTTTGACTCGAGAACTATACTCATTATGCCCTAACTCAAAAGCATTGGACATATAGGATTCTCTTTCCTCCCAAAATCCATCTGAGCCAAAAGCATGATTGATAGGTCCTTCACTAAGTACTTCTCGCCAAACGACATATTCGCCATTAATGCCGCTCTCCTTGAAAGGCGTGACTGCCGAATCTCCATTAAGTATGTGTAAAATCTTATCCATAAAAAAAGCTACCCTAAAAGTAGCTTTCTTTCCTTAATTCTTCTCGATGACTTAGCGACTTGTGTAGTCCATGTCATCTTCTTTGTCAACAGGAGTTCTGTCATTTCTATTGGCTAGAATCCAAGCCGTATGAAAAACAAGCTTAGCTCTTTTAGCCATTACTTCGAATTCAATTTTGTCAATAGTGTCAGTTGGTCTGTGATAGTCAGCATGAGTTCCATTGAAATAGAATATGATTGGAATACCACTTTTTGCAAAGTTGTAGTGATCAGAACGATAGTAGAATCTGTTAGTATCATTCGGATCATCATATCTATAATCAAGGTCTAAGCCGGTGTAAGTGATGTTAGCATACTCAGAAATCACTTTAAGGTGACTTGATAGCTTTTCAGAGCCAATCACATAAACATAGTCCTTGTTACCAGACTCCTCATGCTCAGGGTCTACACGACCGATCATGTCAATATTCAAATTGTTAACAGTCTTTTCGATTGGGAATATTGGGTTGTCAGCATAGTATGCAGAGCCTAACAAACCTTTCTCTTCACCAGTTACATTTAAGAATAAGATGCTTCTTCGTGGTCTGTTGCCTTCAGCAGCTGCCTGAGCGAATGCTTCTGCGATTTCCATAACACCAGTAGTTCCAGAACCATCATCGTCAGCACCGTTATTGATCACAGTACCATCTTCGTTTTGACCAATGTGATCATAGTGAGATGAAATCACTAAAACCTCATCTTTAAGATCTGTTCCTTCTAGGTAAGCCATCATGTTCTCAGTAGAGATGGTCTTTCTGTTTTCCTTCACCATGAAACGAATTGTTCTTTGCTTTACAGAAGAAGGGTCTTCTAATTTTTCTACAGAGGTTGCCATCATGTCGGCAGCCATTTCTTTAGTAATGTAGAAGGTAATGTTCTCTTCAGCAGGTACTTCTTCAAAACGAAGTCTGCTGCTCATATAAGCTCTTGCAAACCTTGGAAGTCTACTCTTGAATTGCTCATCGTCAGTACTCGCAGTCCAAATGGCTTTAACTCCAGCTTCAGCAGTTTTAGCAAATACTTCTCTTCCTCCACCAACGATGATAATACCCATGTCTTTATAAGGAGTAAAGTCCGTATCAGCAGTTACTTCACCTAAGTAAACCGTCTTAAGCTTCATCTCTTTACTTTGATTGGCAAAACCAACAAAGATGTATCCATCTCCATTCATTTTCTTGCCACTCTTAGCTTTCACGTAAACTCCAGACCAATCAGATTGGTACATATCGAATTTTTGACGATAGGTTCCTTCGACAGGGCCAGCTAGACCTATTTCTTGATAAAAATCTTCTAAGAATTTAGAAGCTTTCTTTTGTCCTTCTGTACCGGTTTCACGTCCGCCAAATTCATCAGAAGCAAGTATCGACAGTTTGCTTCTCATGTCTTGAGGTGTGATGGTAGCAGCATATTTCTCCGAAATATCTTGTTGTGCCAGAAGCCCTACAGGTAGTAATAAGGCAGCACTAATTATTGATAAAATTTTCCTCATTTTCTAAACAATATGTGACTACAAATTTTTAGCGAGCTAAAGCTAAAGAATATTCAATGCAACAGTGTTGCATCATGTGATGAGGGTAATTGTTTTTACACTTATGGTCAAGGATTTCAAGGCTTTGTATCTTACATTTGTGCATCTTTTAGGAGAGGGGAAATTAAACAATTGAAATTCGGTAATGAGTAAAATTGATTTGACTAAAGCACCCAAGTTTGAGGACAGGCATAATGGGCCAAATCCGGGTGAAATAGAAGAAATGTTAAAGGTAATCGGAGTAAGTTCGGTAGATGAATTAATCGACCAAACTGTGCCTGCCGGTATTAGAATGGAGAAGCCGCTCAATTTGCCAGCTGCTAGGTCTGAATTTCAATTTTTGAACGACCTTAAAAAGACAGCTTCTCAGAACAAGATTTTCAAATCTTACATAGGCATGGGTTACTATGGAACTATTGTTCCAGGCGTAATTCAAAGAAATATCTTGGAGAATCCGGGATGGTATACAGCCTACACTCCATACCAGGCTGAGATTGCTCAAGGTAGACTAGAAGCTTTGATCAATTTCCAGACTATGGTAATGGATCTTACAGCTATGCCAATTGCCAATGCCTCACTTTTAGATGAGGGTACTGCAGCAGCTGAGGCAATGACCATGTTTGCAGGCCTAAGAAAAAAGGATAAAAAGAAAGCCAACAAATTCTTTGTTGATGAGAACACCTTCCCGCAGACTTTAGATCTTCTAAGAACTCGTGCGATACCTGTGGGTATTGAATTGGAGATAGGTGATATCCATTCAGTAGACCTCACTGATCCTGAATTATATGGTGTGCTGTTCCAGTACCCAGCTGGTGATGGTTCTGTTAGAGACTATGCAGCATTCATAGCTGCGGCAAAAGAGCAGAATGTATTTGTTGCTTGTGCTGCGGATCTAATGTCTTTGGCATTATTAACACCTCCTGGTGAAATGGGAGCAGATGCAGTTGTAGGTACAACCCAAAGATTTGGTGTGCCAATGGGTTTTGGCGGCCCGCATGCTGCTTACTTCGCTACTAAAGAAGAATACAAAAGACAGATTCCAGGTAGAATTATCGGGGTGTCTGTAGATAGCCAAGGTAATAAGGCCTATAGAATGGCGCTTCAGACTAGGGAGCAGCACATTAGAAGAGAAAAGGCTACTTCAAATATTTGTACGGCCCAGGTTCTATTAGGAGTAATGGCCGGTATGTACGGAGTTTACCATGGTGCTGAAGGAATTAAAGGTATTGCGGCTAATATTCATGGTAAAACGAAGCTTTTGGCTCAAGGTCTAGAGGCTTTAGGATATGAACAAGTCAATGAGACTTACTTCGATACTTTGAAAGTTGTAGCTGATTCTTCATTAAAAACAAGCTTAAAGAAAGCTTCAGAGGCAGCAGATATCAATTTGAGATATTTCGATAATGATTTCGTAGGAGTTTCCTTGAATGAGGCAGTTTCATTGGATGATGTGACTGAATTGTTGAGTGTTTTTGCTGAAGCCAAAGGAACTACTTCGAATTTCGATGTGATTGCTGAAGCTGAAAATGTAGATATCTCATTGCCAGAAGCGCTCAATAGGAAGTCAGATTACATGACTCATCCTGTTTTCAATAGCTATCAATCAGAGCATGAGATGTTGAGATACATCAAAAAGCTTGAAAATAAAGACCTTTCATTAGTTCACTCCATGATTTCATTAGGGTCATGTACTATGAAACTGAATGCCACAACTGAGATGATGCCTGTAACATGGCCTGAGTTTGGTAATATTCACCCTTTCGCACCTGCTGATCAGACATTGGGTTATCAGAAGATGTTCAAGGATCTGACTGAGTGGCTGTCTGAGATCACTGGTTTTGCAGATACTTCATTACAGCCTAATTCCGGGGCTCAAGGTGAGTATGCTGGATTAATGGTGATCAGAGCATTCCATGAAAGTAGAGGAGAAGGACATAGAAATGTAGCTATCATCCCTTCGTCAGCTCATGGTACGAACCCAGCATCAGCTGTTATGGCTGGAATGAAAGTAGTGATCACTGCTTGTGATGAGAAGGGTAATATTGACTTGGATGATCTCAAGGCCAAAGTAGAAGCGAATAGCGAAAACTTGGCTGCTTTAATGGTGACTTATCCGTCTACACACGGTGTGTTTGAAGAAAGCATCAAAGACATTTGTGCTCTTATTCATGAGCATGGCGGTCAGGTGTACATGGACGGTGCCAATATGAATGCACAGGTTGGTTTGACTAGCCCTGGTCTGATAGGTGCTGATGTTTGTCACTTGAACTTGCATAAGACCTTCTGTATTCCTCACGGTGGTGGGGGACCTGGCATGGGACCTATTGGAGTAGCTGCTCATTTAGCACCATTCTTGCCAAGTAACCCTGTTGTGAAAACAGGAGGTGATCAAGCGATTACTTCTATTTCAGCAGCTCCTTGGGGTAGCGCAAGTATCTTAACGATCTCTTATGCCTATATCGCTATGATGGGTGCTGAAGGATTGACGAATGCAACAAAGATCGCTATTCTTAATGCTAACTATATTAAGGAGAGACTGGAAGGGAACTATAGCATTTTGTACACTGGTACACAAGGAAGATCTGCTCACGAAATGATCGTGGATTGTCGAGAGTTCAAGGCAGCCGGTATTGAGGCTGAAGATATCGCTAAAAGATTAATGGATTATGGTTATCATGCTCCAACCATGTCTTTCCCTGTTGCGGGAACAGTCATGATTGAGCCGACTGAATCTGAATCAAAAGCTGAGCTAGATAAATTCTGTGATGCTATGTTAGGTATCAGAAGTGAGATCAGAGCCATTGAGGAGGGTACAGCCGAAAAAGGTAACAACGTGGTAAATAATGCTCCACATACCCAAGGCATGGTGTTAAGAGGTGAGTGGAATATGCCTTATTCTCGTGAGGAGGCTGTATATCCTGCTGAATATGTGAAGGAAGCTAAGTTCTGGCCAACTGTGGCAAGAATTGATTCGGCCTTTGGAGATAGAAACTTAATGTGTAGCTGCATTCCTGTTTCTGAATATGAAGAGGAAGAAGCTGTTGCTTAAGAACAGCATATTTTGAAAATACTAAAGCCACTCATTTGAGTGGCTTTTTTGATGCAGTTAAGATTCATAAAAAAAGCCGCATGAAGCGGCTTCTTTCTTTTTCAATATTCTAATCATTAAACATGTACGTGTCTTTCGGCATGGTAAGATGATCTCACCAATGGTCCTGACTCTACATATTTGATACCTCTTTTAAGTCCTTCTTCTTTGAAGAATTCAAACTTATCTGGGTGTACATATTCAATTACTTCATGGTGACGCTTGGTCGGTTGCAAGTATTGACCTAAAGTCAATACATCGAGCTTTACTTCTGCCAAGTCATCCATCAATTGGAAAACTTGATCGTCAGTTTCGCCTAGCCCAAGCATAGCACCAGATTTTGATCGTTTACCGAATTCTTTGATTCTTCTAAGTTCTTCAATACTACGGTCGTATTTGGCTTGAGGTCTTACAGGTCTGTACAACTCTCTAACAGTTTCCATGTTGTGAGATACTACTTCTTGACCCCCTTCGATCATTCTAATCAAAGCGTCCCAGTTTCCTTTTACATCAGGAATAAGTGTCTCAATGGTGGTAGATGGGCTCAGCTCTTTGGTTTGCACCACAGTTTGGTACCAGATTTCAGCACCTCTGTCTTTTAGCTCATCCCTATTTACCGATGTGATCACAGCATGCTTAACGCCCATGGTCTTAATAGACTCTGCTACTCTTCTCGGTTCATCTGCATCGTACTCAGGTGGTCTTCCTGTAGCTACAGCACAGAAAGAACAAGATCTAGTACACACATTACCTAAGATCATAAAAGTGGCCGTGCCAGCACCCCAGCATTCACCCATGTTCGGGCAATTACCACTTTCACAAATAGTATGAAGTTTATTCTCATCAACCAGTTTACGAACCTTTGCATATTCAGGTCCGATTGGAAGTTTAACCCTTAACCAATCTGGTTTTCTTTTTCTCTCGACAGTTTCTTTCGAAACGACAGGTAATTCTATCATGGCTTTCTCCTCTGTCTATATGAACACAAAGGTAAGCCAAAGGTTCCAATAAAAAAGCATGATATTCTATCTTCTCTTACCGAAGTACACAGCTAGAAATGCCGCGGTAAATGTGCTGTAATTTTCAACTAACGGCAGTATCTCAATTTCTCTTGTATAAGAGTCTACTGTAAAGCCCACCTCAAAACCGAAAACTCTCTGTTTGGTAGAGTTGGTTTCAAATGTCAAAGATGTTTTGGCATGGATGCCGATAACTAATTGTGATTCTCCTAATCCCCTAAATGGACCTGCACTTCCACCAATAAAAGGTCTTGCATGTTGAGGGTCAAGTGGGTCATATTGCTCTTTTCTTCCGTTTCCTAATTCGATGTAATAAGGAATCTCTAGTCCTACGGAAGGACCAACGGCTATGATTCCTGTAACTCGAGCACCTTGTTGGCCGGCTTTTTCAAAAAGAATCTTTTCTCTTCCGTAAGTAGGACGAATAGCTACGAGGTAATTTGATTTACCAAAAACAAAGGAGCTGCCAGTAAAGGTGGTTTCTTTCGCTTCTCTAGGATGCTTGATGTTCACCATTTCGATTCCGAAATTGGTTAAGCTCTTCTCGTTTCTCTTTCTAGAATGGCGATAATAGAATCCTGAGATCAATCCTCCGTTGGTAGCTTTCACTATACCAAATACATTTTCAATATTGTATTGCTCATCGACAGGGTTATTCGCTCTTGTCTGTGCGGACACAGAATTTGCTATGCCAATGATGAGTAAAAGGAAAATTGCTTTTTGTATTTTGCGCATCTGAATTTGCTCTCAAAATTCGGGACTCTAAATTAACGAAAAATTATTCCGTATAGTTTAAATGATCACTGTCAAATCACAATATGAGGGAAACCTCAGAACCACAGCGCAACATGTAAAGTCCGGTAATACTATTCAAACGGACGCACCCGTAGATAACAACGGAAAAGGTGAAACTTTTTCTCCAACTGATACCGTAGCGGCCGCATTGGCTAGTTGCATGATGACCGTCATGGCCATCGATGGAGAGAAAAATGGCATCGACATGTCCGGAATGAGGACTGAGACCACTAAAGTGATGTCAGCTAATCCAAGGAGAATATCAGCTTTGAAAATTGATTTTTATTGGGACAACTGTCCTGCGTCAGACGAAGAAATTGATAAGCTGAAAGAAATTGGTCTCAATTGCCCAGTGGCACTTAGTCTCTCTGAAAACCTGAGACAGGAGATTACATTTCATTTTTAGTAAAGAGTATGGTGCACGTAGTACATAGCCCATTGATGCGGCCATGTACTTCGTACTTTATATCTTATACCAATTTATGCCATTAGTTTTTTGTACTTGATCCTTGTAGGACCAACATCTCCTAGTCTTTGCTTACGGTTCTCCTCATATTCAGAGTAAGAACCTTCAAACCAGTAAACTTGTGAATCGCCTTCAAACGCGAGGATGTGCGTACAGATTCTATCCAAGAACCATCTGTCGTGCGAGATAATAGCTGCACAACCACCGAAGTTTTCTAACCCTTCTTCCAAGGCTCTTAGTGTGTTGACATCTAGGTCATTTGTAGGCTCATCGAGCAAGAGTAAGTTAGCTCCTTGTTTTAATGTCAGGGCTAAATGGACTCTGTTTCTCATCCCGCCAGATAATTCACTTACCTTTTTATTCTGATCGCTTCCACCAAAATTGAATCGACTAACATAAGCTCGACTATTGATCTCTTTTCCACCTAAGCTGATCAATTCATTTCCGTCAGTGATTACCTCCCAAACAGTCTTATTTGGATCTAATCGAGTATGTTCTTGATCTACATAAGCAATGTCAACAGTTGAACCCACCTCGAAAGTACCTGAATCTGGTTTTTCTCTACCTGTGATCAGATTGAATAATGTGGTTTTACCAGCACCATTTGGACCGATAATTCCAACTATTCCACCTTGAGGTAATGAAAAGTCTAGGTTTTCATAAAGTAACTTATCTCCAAAGGCCTTAGATACGCCATGGGCTTCAATCACTTTAGCGCCTAATCTCTCACCAGGTGGAATGTACAGCTCTAGTTTTTCTTCTTTTTCTCTAGCCTCCTGACCTACTAGTTTATCATAAGCCGAAAGTCTTGCCTTAGATTTGGCTTGCCTTCCTTTAGGCGACATTCTTACCCAGTCAAGCTCTCGTTGTAAAGTCTTTTGTCTTTTTGATTCAGTTTTTTCTTCATCAGCTAATCTCTTTTGCTTCTGATCTAGCCAAGAAGAATAATTTCCTTCCCAAGGAATTCCTTCACCTCTATCTAATTCAAGGATCCAGCCGGCAACGTTATCTAAGAAGTATCTATCGTGAGTTACTGCAATCACGGTTCCTTTGTACTGCTTCAAGTGTTGCTCTAACCAATGCACAGATTCTGCATCTAAGTGGTTGGTAGGCTCATCAAGTAATAAGACATCTGGCTCTTGGATGAGCAAGCGACAAAGCGCCACTCTTCTTTTTTCACCACCAGATAAGTTTTCAATTTTGGCATCAGCCGGAGGGGTTCTTAATGCATCCATTGCTCTTTCAAGCCTTGAATCGAGCTCCCAAGCATTCATTTGATCAAGCTGCTCCTGCACTTTGCCTTGCTCCTCGATCAAGTCGTTCATTGCATCTGGATTCTCCAAAACGTCAGGGTCAGCAAATTTCAGATTGATCTCTTCAAACTTTTTAAGTGCTTCAACCACATCAGCGGCTCCTTCTTCTACCACTTCTTTGACTGTCTTGTTCATATCAAGATCAGGTTCTTGCTCTAGCATGCCCACAGAAAATCCAGGTGAAAAAACCACTTCACCTTGATACTCTTTGTCCATGCCTGCAATGATCCTAAGCAAAGAAGATTTACCAGCACCATTCAATCCTAGAACACCAATTTTGGCGCCATAGAAAAATGATAAGTAGATGTTTTTGAGGACTTGTTTTTGAGGAGGGTAGATCTTACTGACACCCGCCATTGAAAAGATGATCTTATTATCGCTCATATTTGGCTGATTTAGTCCCCAAATATGGAAAAAATATTGGCTGAATGTTGATGAATAAAGGAAATAACTAATTTCGGGCTTTAATTCAGAATCGAACAAGTGGAGCAGTCAACTTTTGGTTTTATACAAGATGGAAAAGTGATCAGAAAGGCTTTTGCCGATTTTGCTGATCGAATTGTCGGAGAAGTGAAAGATTCCGAGGAAGCTACAATGAAATTATTGGAAGAAAATTTCTCAAAGCTCGAAAATGAGGTGAAGGAGATTACCGATAAAATTGAGAGTAGTGCCAACAAGGGTTCTTTCAAAACGAAGGTTGAAAACTTAAAAGCTTCCTTATCCGAGTATGATGGTATTGGCGATTTTCAAAAGTTAGAGGATCATCTAACCAAGCTATTAGAACAGTTAGAGTCCTATGTTGAACAGAACAGGCATAAGAACCTTCAAATTAAGACTGCCCTTCTCGAGCAGTTAAAACCTTTTTCTGAGAGCCACGAATGGAAAACAGCTACTGCTGCTATTAAGGAGATTCAACAAAAATGGATTAAAACTGGAGCTGTTGCTCAAGAAAAACGCGAGGAGATCGAGGGCGAATTCAAAAGCCTCATTTCATCCTTTTACGATCGCAAGAATGAATTCTATGCTGATCTCAACAAAATGATGGAAGAGAAAGAGAAGGACTTTGAGCAGTTTGTGGAGAAATCCAAGTCTCTACTTGAGATCAAAGAATTAGCTAAGCTTAAAGTTGAGATCAGAAAGATCAAAGAAGAATGGAAGAGTTTGGGTAAAATCAAGCCGTCCAAACACTCTTACTATTGGGGCCAGTTACAAGAGGTAATCAAACAGGCACTAGAT
The DNA here is from genome assembly GCA_965267365.1 of Roseivirga sp. Lineage (GTDB taxonomy): Bacteria > Bacteroidota > Bacteroidia > Cytophagales > Cyclobacteriaceae > Roseivirga. The sequence continues at coordinate 848,963 of OZ253951.1, forward strand.
CAGTCGAAGAAACTTGAGAAAAAGGTAAAGGCCAAGCCATCAAAAGAAGTTTTAAAAGAAGCTTCTGCACTACTTGAGAAATTAGAAAGCTCATTATCTGATTATAAAAAGTGCAACACTCAGTCATTGAAGGCAGAATGGAAATCTATCGGTTCAGCTAAAGGACCTGAATTTTCCGAAAAGGCCGACAAGTTTTATTTCCTGATGGAATACATCGATGAGCGTAAATTCATCGATACGTTGGTGGCTAAAAAGGGGAAAGGCAAAGATCAAGATCTACTACCAATCACCATTAGAGTCTGTAGAGACTTATTAGAAAGAGATAGGAGGGAGTTGAATAATTTTGAAGAGAATTTAGGTAAGTTTAATATGGCGAGTGGCTTGGATAATATGTTGACCAAGAAATTGGAGCAACAGAAAAGAAAAGTGACCGTTAAACAAGCTATTCTTAAAGATTTACAGGCGCAGAGGAACTAAAAAGGGCCTTTGAGACTTGTTAAAGCCTATTTAGAAACTGAAAAATAAAAGGTCTTATCTTTTTGAAAATTAACGATTTATTGCATTCTTTTGCACGCTTAATAAGAGAAGTAAAATGTATTGGACATTAGAATTAGCATCATACCTTGAAGACGCACCTTGGCCTGCGACTAAAGACGAATTGATCGACTTCTCGATCAGATCAGGTGCTCCATTAGAAGTGGTTGAAAACCTTCAGGAATTGGAAGACGATGGACAACCATACGAAAATATTGAGGAGATTTGGCCAGACTATCCGACCAAAGAGGACTTCTTCTTTAATGAAGATGAATATTAAGATTTGATGCCCCGACTAGTTTCGGGGTTTTTTGTACCGTTCTTGTAAATTCCCTGAGAAGCACACACCTCATTTCTGCTTTTTAAATCGATAATATGTATATTTCTAATCGTCTCATTTCCTAATTGCTGAGGCGAAGACTTAACACTAATTATTGATGCATGAATTTAAATCTGAAAGCTAAGCAGGAGCGAACCTACGATGCCATTGTAGTGGGTTCCGGAATCAGTGGGGGCTGGGCTGCCAAGGAGCTTAGTGAGAATGGCTTGAACACCCTTGTGCTTGAGCGTGGTCGTAAAGTTGAGCATATCAAAGACTATACTACAGCCATGATGGACACTTGGGATCTTCCTAACAGAGGAAGAACGCCAAAGGACGTGATAGAGAAAGACTATCCTAAGCAGAATCGTACGGGCTATACTACCGCAGAAGCCCACAGGCAATTTTTTGTCAAAGACAGTGAACACCCTTATCAAGAAGATACTAGGTTCGATTGGATGAGAGGATACCATTTAGGTGGTAGATCCATTACCTGGGGTCGTCAGAGTTACAGGCTGAGTGATATTGACTTTGGAGCAAATTTGAAAGATGGCTTCGGAGTAGATTGGCCTGTGAGATACAGAGACATTAAACCTTGGTACGACAAGGTTGAACAGTTCATTGGTGTAAGTGGCCAGAATAGAGGTTTTAAGCAACTTCCTGATGGTAAGTTCTTGCCTCCGATGGAGATGAACTGTGTAGAAAAGCATTTTCAGCAGTCTATTGAGTCTACATGGAACAACCGATGGATGACTATTGGTAGAACTGCCCACTTAACTCAACCATTGGCAGTTGGAACTCCTGACCATCCTAATCAAGGTCAACGTTCTCAGTGTATGATGAGAAACAGATGTATGAGAGGCTGTCCTTATGGCGGTTATTTCTCGAGTTTGTCATCAACCTTGCCAGCAGGTTTGGCTTCAGGCAATCTGACTATTGTAACTGATGCCATAGTGCATGAGATCATTTATGACGATAGCACTGGAAAAGCAACTGGAGTTAGAGTAATTGACCAGAACACGAAGCAGTCATCTGAATTTTATGCTAAGGTGATCTTCTTATGTGCTTCTGCTATTGCTTCAGCAGGTATTATGATGCAATCTACAAGTGCAAGATTCCCGAATGGATTGGGTAATGACAGTGGCGAGCTAGGACATAATATCATGGATCACCACTTAGGTGTAGGTGCTTATGCTAAAGTGGAAGGTTACGAAGATCAATATTATAAAGGAAGAAGAGCCAATGGCTTCTACATTCCAAGATTTAGAAACTTAGGTCCTGGGACAGAAATGAAAGACTTCGTTCGTGGTTATGGTTACCAAGGTGGTGCTAGCCGAGAAGGATGGAGTAGATTTATTCCTGAAATGAGAGCAACACGAGTTGGTGGAGCTATCAAGGATCAATTAATGGAGCCAGGACAATGGACTATCGGAATGGGCGGATTTGGTGAGGTATTACCTCAGCATAAAAACCACATGAAGTTAGACTATGATAACCTTGATGCTTGGGGCTTACCTCAGATCAGGTTTGACGCTGGTAACTTCCACGATAATGAGTACAACATGAGAAAAGATATGGCTTCTGCCGGAGCAGAAATGCTTGAGGCTGCTGGCTTTAAAGATGTTGGTACTTATGACAATGGACCTCATATGGGTCTTGGTATTCACGAAATGGGAACAGCAAGAATGGGTAGAGATCCAAAAACTTCTGTTTTGAATAAGTGGAATCAAGTACATGCTGTGAAAAATGTTTTTGTGACTGATGGATCTTTTATGACTTCTTCAGCTGCACATAACCCTTCATTAGGTTATATGGCATTTACAGCTAGAGCAGCGAATTACGCAGCAGATCAATTGAAAAAGAACAATATCTAATTATGGAAAGAAGAGAAGCATTAAAGAATATTGGATTCGGCTCTGCAGCCCTTTTTACATCAAGTGTATTGTTCGGTGCATTGCAAAGTTGTTCTTCAACGCCAAAAGTAAATTGGATCCCAACTTACTTTTCTGCTGAAGAGGCAGCTCAATTAGAGAAGATCTGTGAGGGTATTTGCCCTAAGACTTCAACGCCAGGTGCAAATGAGGCCGGTGTACCAGCTCATTTAGACGCTGCTATGACCGTGATGGCCAATGAGCCAGAAGCGCAATTGATGAAACGCGGAATGGCAGTGTTTACTGAGAATTTCGATAACAATCAGGAAGTATCTATTTATGATGCCACAACTGATCAAATGACTGGGGTGATCAACGACTATTTCACTAGATATAATGAGGATCCAAGTATTTTAGCAAGTATGAGGCAGGCCATGGGCACCAATGATGGTGCTGATATGACTCCTGAACTTCTAGAAGCTTTCTTTGTTAGTCAGATAGTAGACTCTACATTTTGGAGTTATTTTTCTTCTGAACTAGTTGGAGAGAAAGTAATGAGGTACGATCCGGTACCTGTTAATTATGATGGATGTATTCCATATGAGCCTGGGACTAAGTCCTGGTCGAATGTGTGATCATTATAAATCGAACGAACCCCGATGGAAACATTGGGGTTTTCTATTATAGTTCTATCACCTCGTTCTGAATAGCCCATTTTACTAAGGCAACTGAATTCTTCAAGTCCAATTTGAGAAGAATATTAGAACGGTGGCTTTCTACCGTATGAGGACTGATGGACAAAGAATCTGCAATTTCTGCTGTGGTCTTTTCTGAGCAAATTTCTTTGATGATCTCCAATTCTCTTTTGGTGAGCATTTCTTTTTTAGAAAAGGAAGAAGAGCCTTTTTCCTGATTGAGATTTAAAAATGAAGGTAATAGCAAAGGATCTATATAATTCTTGCCATCCATTACTGATTGTATAGCCTCGAGGATAGTACCCTTGCTAGAGTTTTTAAGAAGAAAACCCAAGGCTCCGTTTTGAAACATCCTTTTAGCCAGTCTAGGATTGTCATGCATACTTAGGGCAATGATCCGGATCTCAGGGTAATCTTTATGTACAGTAAGAGTACACTCTAGACCGTCCATAACTGGCATATTAATATCCATGAGAATCACATCAGGCTGTTCTTTTTCTAATTTAGCTATCACCTCTTGTCCATGATGAGCACCTCCTATGAATTCAAGATCTTCAGTACTATTGATGATGGCTTCTAGGCCATCAATGATGACTTGATGATCGTCTGCAATTAATATTTTGATTGATTTAGACATGAATTGGAATGGATATTTCGAAATGAGTGCCCTTGCCCAATTGAGAATTGAAGTTCATTTTACCTTTTAATATATCTAATCTGGAAGCAATACTCTTCAGTCCTATCCCAGGTTTTACCTTTTGTTGGTCGAAGCCCTTGCCATTGTCATTGAAGGATAATCGCAGCTCGTTTGCTTCTTTCAACAGTGATAGTTCAATCTTGCTTGCCTCGGCATATTTCAAGGTATTATTGATCAGTTCTTGCACGATTCGATAAACAAGTACTTCATCTTCTGTTTTGAGTAGACCCTGCGCAATGCTTACTTCTTCTTTCACTTCTAAGTCTCCCGATAACTTGACTTGATCGACTAGGTCTAAAAGGGCCTCTTCCAAGCCAAGCTTCTCAAGACTGGCAGGAGAGAGGTTGTGTGAAACTCTTCTTACTTCTGTGCACGCATTGTCTATTTGCTCAAGCGAATCATGGTAGGCCTCTTGGTCGTCCACCTTTTCTTCAAAACTTGCAAGACGCATACGGATACTTGTCAGGAGAACACCAATGCCGTCATGTAGGTCTTTCGCTAGTCGTTTGCGTTCTTGCTCTTCACCTAGAACTACAGCTTGTAAGTTTTCTAATTTTTTCCGTTGAATAGTTTGTAAAAAGATCAAGTATGAAACAGCAAGAATCAATAGTAAAATAAGAGCTGCAATGCCATAAGTCTTTGCCCTTTGGGATGCGAGAAAGGCAGTCTCCTCTGCTTGGTCTAATTGTTTGTCAGTTCGGTAGTCTTCGGTGATCCTAATAGAGGTTTCTCTTTCATTTTGCATCAATAAGCCTACTACTTTAGAATATCTCAAATTTGAGTAGTAAAGCGAGCTATCCAATAATCCAGTTTGCTTATGGTAATTGGCTAACCTTGAGTAAGTGCTCGCATAGTAAGCTTGCTCAATTGGCCTGTTTTCAGAGTCGATACTTTTCAGAATATTTAAATTGCTGATTAGATAGGCGTAAGCTTTATCCAATCTATTTGAAGACATATACAAATTCGAAAGTAGGTTGTTAAGATTAATTTTAATCTCAGTTTTATCTTCATTTGAAAGAAGTTGAACAGCCTTTTGCGCAGAGAATATTGCGGAATCTAAATAGACTTTTTCATTAATATCTTCTTCGTATTTTATATTGTAATAAGCGTTTGCAAGCCAATAATAGGCTTCTGTCAGATCAGATTTATTGTGGACTGGCAAAGTCTGAATGGCCTTTTTTGAATAGGATATAGCTCTAAATAAATTACCCTTTTCATAACCGAATCTATAATTGATTTTTGCTAGGCGAAGGTAAGATTGGCTTAAGTTTGAGGAGTGTAAATTTCGAATCGAATATGATTCCAAATACATTTTTCTTGCTTCATCTCTGAGTCTCATTTGGTCATATAAATCACCAATCTCATCTAATATTTTAGCTTCAATTAGAATGAGCTCTAAACCCTTCTCTTGCTTCCTTCTCAGATAATTCAGTGCTTTTGTATAGCTGTCTAATGCTTCATATTTGGAGTAATCAAACCTTTGCTCTGATAAGCTGTTCGCCTCGTTCAAATAGAAAGTCAGGGAATCAGTTGTTGTTTGTTGAATCTCAAGAGGAACCAACAATATGAATACTTGGAGTAAAAGCACTTTAAGGAATTAAGGCTTCGCAATAGCGGTTATCCCATTTTATCCCATTTTTAAATTGATTTCTATCAAATGCGATATAATAAATTTTTGTTCCTAAAAGGCGAATGTCAACCCAGAAATCAATTTTAGATAATTTCATTTTAAAAGGAGGACGTACTTCTGTTTTTAAAAAGTCCAATACAAAGCAATATTTATTACCATTTGGATCTGCAACTAGTTCATTCTTTCCTAGAACTAATTTCCCTTTTGAAGGAATTTGAAAATTGTGAGGTTGAATATCGTAATCATCGTGCAAGACAATTATTGTTGCCTTTTTGATTTTTATTTTACTGCCGTGATACTCATATTCTTCATGCTCTTGAGGATCGTTATGGAAGTTTATGTATGCATGAGTGTTGTGTAGTTTTTCATCTCTGAAAATTTGATTACCGTTGATTTCTTTACCTAGTCCCATCAGTTAAAATTTAGCAGAAAACCACTACTTCTCACTTCCCAAGTTTCCATTGAGAGATATGCGCATGATTTTCAGTCACTTTACTCTTATTAAGATAGTAAATGCTTAGCAAAGTTTGTAGCCAGCCAAGTGTTGTTTACATACAGCTTATTAGGGTTTTAGTGTCTGAGTGATCATTTCACAAACTGAAACTTACTGCTTGCAAAACCTTGTCATCCATTGACTTTCTGAATAGTTAAAATTATGTGACTCAAAAAACTTAATACAATGGGAAGCCAATTACATAAAGCTGATTTCACAGACCGCGAGTACGAAATATTAAGCCTCTTGGCCGAGGGAGATAGTGCTAAAGACATAGCACGCAAACTCTTCCTTTCAATCAATACGGTCACTACGCACCGAAAGAATCTACTTTATAAATCACAAGCACCGAATACAACTGCCTTAGTCGTGCACTGCGTTCGTAAAGGATGGTTATAATCAGATGATTTGGATATTGTTGATATATCTCATCCGTAAACTAAAGACACTTAAAGAGAATTAGCTTTACTGCGCTAATATTTGGTTTGAAAAAGAAAAGCCGCTTGGTAGAGCGGCTTTTTTTTATTCAGTTGATCATTTAATTAAAACTTCCTTAACCAAATGTTTCTAAATCTTACAGGATTGCCATGGTCTTGAAGAATGATAGCGCCATCTCCATGAGCTGGGTTCTTAGGGAAACCAATGTATTCTGTAGTTCCTAAGATTCTTTGATGGTTCTGAACAACTACTCCATTATGGATCACAGTAATATATCCATCTGCCACTTTCATACCAGCCTCATTGAAAACTGGTGCTTTGAAAATGATGTCGTAGACATTCCATTCGCCTGGAGCAACAGTAGCATTTACTAATGGAATGGACTGCTTGTAAATAGAAGCAGCTTGGCCATTAGAATAAGTCTGACTTTCATAGCTATCTAATACTTGAACCTCATAACGTTCTTGCAAAAAGACTCCCGAATTGCCTCTTCCTTGCCCTTCACTCACGATCTCAGTTGGTGCGCTCCACTCAATATGTAATTGAATGTCTCCAAAAACCTCTTTGGTCATGATGTCGCCTTTTCCTTTGACTACTTCCATATAGCCATTTTCTACTTTCCATGCGGCACCTTCTCCCTCTTTGTATCTCGATTTCCAAGCGTCAAGATTAGTGCCATCAAAAAGTACAATAGCATCAGAAGGAGGTAAGCCTCTTTCGCCCGGCTGTATTTTCTCAGGTACAGGTTCCCATACTTCAGTAGCCTTTGGGTCTTTGATTTGGGCACTTAGAGTTTGGCTAACCAAGAAAAACAAAATGGCCAGGCCGAAATTTAATAGATGTGCTTTCGACAAAGCTCTTTGGGCAAAGCCCTTTATGTTGTAGGGTTTATTCGTTTTTTTCATATCAATCAATACCTAATAGTTTTTTGAATTCTTCATCGCTGATGCCAGCATCTGCAAAATCATCAAAGTTTTTTTGAGTGGCTTCAATGATAAAGTCACTAATATATTCAGCTCCTTCACGAGCCCCTTGCTCTGGTGACTTGATGCAGCATTCCCATTCGAGTACTGCCCATCCGTCATAACCATATTGAGTCATTTTAGAGAATATGGCTTGAAAATCTACTTGTCCATCTCCAATAGATCTAAATCTACCTGGTCTATCGATCCAATCTTGATAGCCTCCATAAACACCAGATTTACCATTCATATTGAATTCGGCATCCTTAACGTGGAACATGCCGAAGAATTCATGGTAATGATCTATATAAGCCAAGTAATCTAGTTGCTGTAAAATGAAGTGGGATGGATCATACAATAGCTTCACTCTATTGTGCTTCCCAGTAGCTTCATAAAACATTTCGAAAGTAGTACCATCATGTAGGTCTTCACCTGCATGTACTTCATAACATACATCTACACCATTTTCGTCAAAATGATTCAGTAGTGGTGTCCATCTATCAGCGAGCTCTTGGAACCCTTTTTCGATCAGGCCTGCTGGTCTTTGAGGCCAGTTGTAGAAATAAGGCCAAACCAAGGCTCCAGAAAAAGTAGCATGCACTTTGAGTCCAAGGTTTTTAGATGCTACAGCGGCTTTTTTCACCTGATCAATGGCCCATTCGTTTCTTTGCTTGGCATTCATTCCATTAGGAGCAAAACCCTTAAAGAGTTCTTCATAGGCAGGGTGAACTGCTACAAGCTGACCTTGTAAGTGAGTAGATAGCTCACTAACTTCTAAACCATGCTCAGCCAAAGTACCTTTAATTTCATCGCAGTACGTTTGACTTTCTGCAGCCTTATCCAAATCGAATAGTCGGCTATCCCAAGTTGGAATTTGCACTGCCTTATAACCTAGGTCACTTGCCCATTTGGCAATGTTGGGTAGGTTGTTGAATGGAGCTACATCATCGGCAAATTGTGCCAAAAAGATAGCTGGTCCTTTGATTGTCTTCATCTTAGTCGTCTATTGTTGTCCAAGTATTATCGTTTTTCGCAGAGGCAAGAGTAGCTTCAATGAATTTCATGCCTCGTACACCTTCTCTAATTGTAGGATATTCTCCATCCATCGGATTCTCTCCTCTAATTTCTCTAGCTGCACCTTTATACAGATTGCCCATAGAATCAAAAATTCCTTCCGGATGACCAGGAGCCATTTTTGTGCTGATCTTAGCCAATTCACCATTATACTCATGCCCAGGTTTCAAGACTTGAAGAGCTTTTCCTTCATCCATGTAGTATAAATAGTTCGGATTTTCTTGCTCCCATCTTAAACCACCTTTGTCTCCGTAAACTGCCACTTGTAGACTGTTTTCTTCACCGGTTGCAATTTGGCTAGCACGAACAATACCTTTGCTGCCATCTTCGAAACGAAGCATAGCCGTTCCATCAATATCGAGAGGATTGTCATCATATAAAGTGTCTAGCTCAGCCAAAACTTTCTCAGTCTTAAGACCTGTCATGTACTCAGCCATATTAAAGGCGTGAACACCAATATCTCCCATACAGCAACTTTGGCCTGCTTTGGCAGGGTCAAGCCTCCAGACAGTTTTTCTCTTTTCTTTATCATGGATAACTGGATTGATCCAACCTTGATAATATTGAGCATCCACCTTATGAATCTTGCCAATAACTCCAGAGCGAATCATATCTCTCATTTGACGTACCATAGGGTATCCTTGATAGGTATGAGTCAAACAGAAAACAACATTGTGTTTGTGTACCAGCTCTTCCAATTCAACTGCTTCAGCCGCTGTATTGGTCACTGGTTTTTCACAGATCACATGAAAGCCCGCTTCGATCAGTTGCTTGGCCATAGGATAGTGAAGGAAGTTAGGAGTAACCACCGTCACTGCCTGAATTCTTTGGTCTTCAGGAAGAGCGAGTTCTCCTTTAATAAAGTCATCAATATTGGCGTATGTTCTATTTGGGTCTAGAGCCAGTTTATTGGCAAACTCTAAAGCCCTATTAAAATCGGTATCGAAGGCTCCGCCCACCAATTCATAGTCTTCACCTATATAAGAAGCAATTCGGTGAACAATCCCAATAAAGGAACTCAATCCACCACCGATCATTCCGAGTCTTATTCTTGCGCTCATTAGTCTTTATATTCTACAGTTTCGTTTTTAAATGCTACAGCAAAGATGACAAACACAACAGCTGAGAAGGCTGCTGGAAGCACCCAGATGCTTGCCCAGTCATGTCCATCAGGAGTTACATAGTACTCTGAGATTTGGCCAGCTGCCCAGAATCCGATCAGCATACCTACACCGTATGTTGCAAGCGTGATTAGTCCTTGAGCTGAGCTTTTGTATTTATCACCTGCTTTTGAGTCTGTATAAATCTGTCCTGATACAAAGAAGAAGTCATAACAAATACCATGTAGTGCAATTCCGATCAATAACATGAATACTAATCCATCTGCATTTCCATAGGCGAATAGCACATACCTCAATGCCCATGCTAGCATACCAAATAGGAGTGTTTTCTTTATGCCGTATTTTTTCAAAAAGACAGGGAGTAGAAGCATGAATAATACCTCCGATATCTGACCAATGGTCATTTTACCAGTTGCGCCCTCAACGCCAATTTCTGTTAGGAATGGGTTGGCGTTTTGGTAATAGAATGCCAGCGGGATACAGATCAATACAGATGAGAAGAAGAATACAGCAAAGTTCTTGTCAGCTAGAAGTTTCAAGGCATCTAAGCCTAAGATGTCCTTAATACCAGCCTTTTCTGATTTATCAACAACAGGTGGTGTTTTAGGAAGAGTAAAACTAAATACACCTAGGGCAGCAGAAGCAATTGCTGTCATGATGAAGGTATTCTTTAACATTCCTGCAGCGATGGCTTCAGCTGAATCCCACGCAAAAACTAAACTGATCACCAAGCCTGCTAGGATCCAACCCACGGTTCCCCAAACTCTAATTTTTGAGAAATCTTTAGATGGGTCATCCATTGTACGGAACGCCACTGAATTAACTAATGCCAGTGTCGGCATATACAAGATCATATAACCTAACACATAAGGGTAGAAGCCTGCAAAATCAGTGGTATTTGCCATCAGATACATTAAACCTGCACCTACTAAGTGGAGCACGCCTAATATTCTTTCAGCATTGAAGTATCGATCTGCGATCAATCCAATAATAAAAGGAGCAATGATGGCTCCCCAAGATTGGGTTGAAAAGGCTTGTGCAATTTGACTGTCAGTAGCATTGATATTGTTACCTAAAAAAGTACCTAGCGTAACGAACCAGCCGCCCCAGATAAAGAATTGTAAAAACATCATCACGCTCAATCGAACTGTGATGCCTGTGTTATTTGAACTCATATTGATATAGTTAGTAGTCTAAATTATGCGATCAATCTTTAAGCGATTTGATCAGTACTTTTCTGAACTGAATAGGATGGCTTTCGCTTTGTAGGGCGATATAGCCTCCATTTAACGGTTCATTTTCTTTCATTATTCCTTCTTTCAGGTTGTTGGTCATGCCGCCACCCATCATTGGGTTTTGGTATCTAATGACTGTGTCTCCTGCAATGACATGAGCGATTCTTCCATCTGCTCTCGCTACAATATCCATGGTAACCCATTGATCTCCATCGAATGTAGGCGCATCTGCGGTAATGCAATGCTGAGTGATCAATTCACCATCCATATAGACATGGGTGCCGGGTGTACAAAGATTACCTGTCGGCCTTGGACCTTCTCCCAGACCACCTAAGAACTGAGCTTCTAGAGAAATGGGAAAGTCTTGTTGTTCATTCATTGATTCTGGAGATTGAGAATGAAACATGACACCGCTGTTTCTTGTAGCCCATCTTTCTCCTCCAGCCACTTGATCTCCAATGAATCTGTATTCAACTCTTAGGATATAATCTGAAAAGGGTTCTTCATAAAATAGATGGCCAAATCGATTGGAAAATCTTTGGTACTTATCGTAGCTAACGGTCAGCAACCCATCTTCAACTCGGAATGTGTTGCCATAATTTTCACCCGTAGGATAACCTGTGATCTTTGGGATCCAGCCACTTAAATCTTCTCCATTGAAAAGCGAGCGCCATTCTGAAGATTCGTTCTTATTTGGGCTACAGCCAAATGTCAAAACAGCTAGAAGTAAAAAAAGGATTCGGTTGGGTAAAAAGTGCTTCATGCTCAAAAATGAAGCAATAAGTTAGAGAATTTCTGATGTAATTCAAGCTGGAATTATGCTTCCAAAAAAGATTCTGCAACTACCAAATCTTCAGGCGTAGTGATCTTGATGTTTTTGTAGTCTCCTTCGATCAAGTGAATTGAATGACCAGCAAATTCAAATACTGAGGCATCATCGGTAAAGCCTGGTTGATAATCAACGTCAAAAGCTTTCTTAATTGGCTGTAGCTGAAAGGTTTGAGGAGTTTGAATCAGTCGGTAATTACTTCTGTCTTTGGCTTGGTTTTTATCTACCTGAATCTCCCTGATTGAGTCTTTTAATGCAACTGAGACTATGGCATTTCCATGCTTCTCAGCCTCTTCAAAAGCTTGTAGTATGATGTCTTTTGTGATGATTGGTCTCACTCCGTCATGGATAGCGACTAATCCTTCCAAATCCTTGATTGAATTCAATCCGTTTTTGACTGATTCAAATCTGGTATTTCCTCCAGCTACAACTTGATGTTCTAAAAAGAAAGCCTGCTTTTGGCATAAGTCGTTCCAAAATGCAATCTGGGATTCTGGGAGCACAACAATCACTTGGATTTGTTCGAAACTAAATGCTCGAATGGTGTGCATTAAAATAGGTTCGTCCTTCAGCTTGATGAATTGCTTAGGAAGCTCACTCTGCATTCGAGTGCCACTTCCACCTGCTACTATAATCGCGAACTTTTGCACGCCCTAAAATAAAAAAGCCTCCTGACTTAGGAGGCTTTCTGTTAAAATCATTTTCGCATCAGATGATGAGCATCGCATCACCATAACTGAAGAATCTATATCCTTCTTTGATAGCTTCCTGATATGCGTTCATTACGTTGTCATACCCCCCGAAAGCAGCTGCTTGCATAAGCAAGGTAGATTCTGGTAGGTGGAAGTTAGTGATCAAAGAAGAGCAGATCTTAAATTCATAAGGAGGGAAGATGAACTTGTCAGTCCAAGCCTCATTGGCTTTCAATCTTCCGCTTGCTGAAACAGATGACTCAAGCGCTCGCATAGAAGTAGTACCAACTGAGATCACTCTTTTCTTTTCATCCAAAGCTCTGTTCACTAAGTTGGCAGTTGCATCGCCAATCAAGTAGTGCTCAGAATCCATCTTATGCTTAGTAAGATCTTCTACGTCTACATTTCTGAATGTTCCTAATCCAATGTGAAGCGTAATTGGAGTAACATCTACACCCAAGATCTCTAATCTCTTGAGAACTGACATAGTAAAGTGAAGACCTGCCACTGGAGCAGCTACAGCACCTACATGCTCAGCATAAATGGTTTGGAATCTCTCTCTATCTTCTGGTTCTGTATCTCTTGGAATTGTTCTCGGTAGAGGAGTTTCGCCTAATTGGTCGATAGTTTTGTAGAATTCTTCATCAGTTCCATCATACAAGAAACGGATAGTTCTACCTCTTGAAGTTGTATTGTCAATAACTTCAGCAACTAATTCGCCTTCACCAAAGTAGAGTTTGTTACCAACTCTGATCTTTCTAGCTGGATCAACCAATACATCCCATAGATGCATTTCTGGATTCAACTCTCTCAAAAGGAAAACTTCGATTTGAGCACCGGTTTTTTCCTTCTGACCATAAAGTCTTGCAGGAAATACTTTGGTGTTGTTATTGACCATCACGTCTCCCTCTTCAAAGTAATCAACAACATCTTTGAAAACTTTGTGTTCAATTTCGCCTGTATCACGCTTTAAAACGAGTAGTCTAGATTCGTCTCTTGATTCGGCCGGATACTTTGCAATTCTATCTTCTGGAAGGTCAAATTTGAATGCAGATAATTTCATATGTATTTAGTCTTCTGGCGCTTAGCTTTTATATAGCGGGCAAAGATATTAATTAAATAATAAGCTTCATACATATAGCATAGCTAATTCAATAAAGCCGCTTAAAGCCATGTAGCACCACCACTCAGCCAGACAAAAGTCCATTCATGTGCTGAAACGATTTTTTTAACCAAAAGGCGTTTGAGTGCGTTTACATTTTTTGATTCTTTACGTTCCTATAAAAGGTCGACTTATCAACTCAAAAACATGAGGTTAGGCATATTTCTAAAATTAATGGGTGAGAGTATTCGCTTTGCGATACAAGTTCTTACCACCAACTTACTCAGAACTACACTTTCTTTGTTGGGTGTAACCATCGGTATCATGTTGATTATATCAGTATTTACCATGGTAGATTCATTGGAAAAGAATATTAAGGATAGCCTCGATTTCTTGGGCTCCAATGTGGTAACAGTTGATAAATTTCCTTTTGGAACTGGACCTGACCCAAACTACCCTTGGTGGAAATATTTCAGAAGGCCTAACAATAACTATGGTGAGTATGAATTCTTAGCGGCTAATCTTAAGAACGCTTCTGCTATTACTATTGTGGGTCGCTCAAGTACCACTTCAAAACACAAGAATAGTAGTTTGAGTGATACTGGTTTATGGGGTATCACATATCAGTACAAAGACGTGTACGAGGTCTCTATTGATAAGGGAAGATATTTCACTCAGCAAGAAATTGAGGGTGGTAGGTCTGTTGCCATCATTGGTACAGAGGTGGCTGAAGCATTATTTCCGAATGAGGAACCTATTGGCAAGGATATTAAAGTCCGAGGCTATAAGGTTCGCGTGATTGGTGTAATGGAGAAAGAGGGTGAAAGTTTCATTGGTACTCCTAGTAGCGATGATAGAATCTACATTCCTTATAAGATGTTCACCAAGATGTATTACATCGGTAGAATGTGGGGTATTAATCCTTCACTTGCTGTAAAAGGGTTACAAGACGATATTGGTTTGGTAGAGCTTCAATATGAAATGGAAGGTCTGCTGAGAAAAGCACGAGGCTTGAGACCAAAGGATGAAACGAATTTTGCTCTAAACAGACCTGAAGCTATCGCAGATGCTCTTGGGGGGATTTTCGATGTACTAGGAACTGCCGGTTGGGTAATTGGAGGATTCTCCATTTTAGTAGGTGGGTTCGGAATCATGAATATTATGTTCGTGTCAGTACAAGAAAGAACAAAGCTCATTGGTATACAGAAGTCACTAGGTGCGAAGAATTACTTCATTCTGTTCCAATTCTTATTTGAATCTATTTTCTTATGTCTATTCGGAGGGGCCATTGGGGTTTTAATAGTCTTCCTGCTCACATTTATTCCGTTTGGAACACTCGAAGTGGCTTTGAGTGCTAAGAATATTATTTTGGCTGTGGTAGTCTCTTCTGTAATTGGAATTGTATCAGGTATCATTCCTTCAGCTAAAGCAGCAAGGCTAGATCCGGTAGAAGCCATGAGGGCTGGATAAATTATAAAGGCATTAAAAAAAGCCCTTTCGAAAGAGAGGGCTTTTTTATTGGAGATTGTTCTGTTTTTATTCTGCCGGAGTTTCTTCTAGTTCTCCGTTAACAAAAGCCTTGATTTTTGTTTCTAGCTCTTCTGACAATTCAGGATTGTCTTCAATTAAGCTTTTAACAGCATCTCTTCCTTGGCCAAGCTTTTCTCCATTATAAGAGAACCATGATCCTGCTTTCTTAACGATGCCGTATTCAACACCCAAATCAAGAATTTCACCTGATTTTGAAATGCCTCGTCCGTACATGATGTCGAACTCAACCACTTTAAATGGAGGTGCTACTTTATTCTTTACCACTTTAACTCTTGTGCGGTTACCCATCACATTGTCTGCACTCTCTTTGATCTGACCTATTCTTCTAATGTCTAATCGAACAGAAGAGTAGAATTTAAGTGCATTACCACCTGTAGTGGTTTCTGGGTTACCGAACATTACACCGATCTTCTCTCTCAACTGGTTAATGAAAATACAAGTACATCCAGTTTTGTTGATGGCACCCGTGAGTTTTCTCAATGCTTGAGACATTAATCTGGCCTGAAGACCCATTTTACTTTCTCCCATCTCTCCTTCCAATTCTCCTTTCGGAACTAGAGCAGCAACAGAGTCAATCACAATGATATCAATAGCACCTGATCTGATAAGGTGTTCAGCAATTTCTAAAGCCTGCTCTCCATTGTCAGGTTGAGAGATCAATAGGTTTTCAGTATCAATACCTAGCTTTTCAGCATATAACTTATCGAATGCATGCTCTGCATCGATAAATGCAGCAAGTCCTCCAGCCTTTTGTGCCTCGGCAATGGCATGCATAGTTAGAGTAGTTTTACCTGAAGATTCCGGACCATAGATCTCAACGATTCTACCTCTTGGTACACCGCCAATGCCTAAGGCAATGTCAAGGCCTAAAGAACCGGTTGATATGGAAGGTAAGTCGACAACTTTTTCATCACTTAGCTTCATCACAGCGCCTTTGCCATAGGTTTTTTCGAGTTTGTCTATGGTTAATTGTAAGGCTTTTAATTTTTCTGAATTGTCACTCATAGATTTGGGAGATTTGCGTATTGAATAGTGTGTGAAGATAGTTGAAAGCAAGGCAATTCTCAAAATTGATTTTTTATATAAATTACCATCGATGAAAGTCAAAAAACTCGGTCTTAAAATTCTTTTAGGATTCATAGGTGTGCTGCTGATCTGCGCGATTATTTACCGTGACCTTATAAGCTATGGGTATATGCAATTGCAAGGTCAGCTACAGGTGGTAAGAGAAGCAGTTACCCTGGAAGAATTTCTTGAGAATGATTCTACCTCTCAAGAGCAAAAAGAAAAAATTCAGATAATTATAGAGGCCAAGGAGTTCGCCTTTAATGAATTGGGAATCAACTACTCCGAGAATTATTCTACCATTTTTGACCAGAAAGGGAAACCTTCAATGTATGTGGTTACTGCATGTCAGCCATTTGCATTTGTTCCGAGAACGTGGTCATTCCCGATAGTCGGTAAATTCCCTTACAAAGGTTATTTCGATAGGGAAAAGGCCGTTGAAGAGTATAGAAGAGTGAGGGATGAAGAATTGCTCGATGCTGGGCTTAGAACAGCTGGTGGATGGTCTACTTTAGGATGGTTCAAGGACCCGGTATTGTCTAATATGTTGCGAAGGTCCGAAGGTGATCTTGCCTCATTGATTATTCATGAATTAACACATGGAACCTTGTTTGTAAGGGATTCAGTCACCTTCAATGAGAACTTAGCAACCTTTATTGGTGATAGAGGCGCTATTCTTTTTATGGAGAAGAAGTATGGTAAAGGAGCGCCAGAGGTTATAGATTTTGTTAATCGTATGGATGATGAGCTAGTTTTTAAAGACTATATGCTTCGCGCAGCTAAAGATCTTGACGTATTATATAAAGGGTTTAAAGATGAACCAGACTCATTGAAACTGGTTATGAAGCAGAATAGGATAGAATTGATCAAAGAGAATTACGATACCTTGAACTTCAAATCGGATTTGTATACAGGCTATTTTGAAAAATATACCCCAAATAATACGTTCTTTATGTCCATGCTGCGTTACAACTCGCAACAAGGTGAGCTTGAGTCTCAATTGAATGATGAATTTAATGGAGACTTGAAGGCGTATCTTGAATTTCTGAAAACCAAATATCCTTCCTTGTAATCTATGGTATGTAATTTGAAGGATGTGTCGTATATGCAAAGACTGACAGTACTTTTTCTAGTAATGTGTTTATTGATTGTTTCACCTCTTTACTCTCAAGAAGAAGAGGAGAAGAAGGATGAAATTGATACAACGCTTTATTACATCGCCAATAATTATCAAACGCTTTCCACTCCACCTTATCAACCTGGTGAATTGTTAGAGTTCAAAGCTTCTATAGGATGGGTAAAAGCAGCTGAAGCAACATTTGGTGTGAGCGATATTATTTACACAACAAATGATAAACCAACCTACAGAATTGATATCAATGCTAGAACAGTAGGGATCTTTGACCTTGTTTCATCAGTGAGAGATAATTGGGGTACTTATGTAGATACCACGAATTACGAGACACAACAGTTTTACAGATATATCAAAGAAGGTAGGTTTAGAAAAAACGAAATAGTCTATTTCGATCATGAAGCTGATTCTGCTCATGTCGCTAAACTGCACAAAGAAACGAAAATCCTTGAGCGTACTGTTGACTTCCGAATATCAGATAATGTCCAAGATATGGTCAGCAGCTTTTATTATTTGAGAGCAGTTGATTGGTCCCAGTTTGATATTGGCGATGTGATCACCATCAATGTCTTTTTCGATGATAAGCTTGAGCCACAGAGGGTGAAGATTGTTGATAGAGAAGTGATTAAAACGAAGCTCGGTAAAGTGAAGTCGGTTGTTCTTATTCCGATCCGAGAAAAGGATAGCCTTTTTGTAGAGGAGAATACCGTGAAGGTATGGCTGTCTGATGACCTAAATAAAATTCCTTTAAGGGTAAAAGCTAAAATTTACGTAGGCTACTTAACTGTAGATATCAAGGACGCAAAGAATATTAGACATCCTTTGGCACTTGTGGACTAAACTTTAATTTTACTAGTGCAAACTGGTTCGCAAAAGCGGATAACTAACAAATAATCCATGGCAAATAAGCAAAGCCCTAAAGTAATGGTTGTTGATGATGATCCGGATATTCTGGAGCTTCTCAAGTACAATCTCAAAAAAGAAGGTTATGATGTGGAGACAGCTGAAGACGGAGTCAAAGCAGTTTCGATAGCTAAAAAATTTAATCCTGACCTCATTCTGTTAGACATCATGATGCCTCAGCAAGATGGTGTTGAAACTTGTAGACAGATCAGAGAGATTCCTGAATTGAGTGATGCACACATTACCTTTTTAACGGCAAGGGCAGAGGAGTATTCCGAAGTTGCTGCTTTTGAGGCAGGTGCTGATGATTACATCACTAAACCAATAAAACCTCGTGCTTTAATGAGCAGAATTAGTGCTCTATTCAGAAAGGAAAGTAAATCGAAATCGAAACCACAGATTACAGCTGGTGGATTAACTATCGATCGATCTAGTTATACCGTTACTGCTGATGGAGATCAGTTCACTTTGCCCAAAAAGGAATTTGAATTGCTGTACTTCCTAGCGCAAAATCCGAACAAAGTATTTGGTCGAGATGAATTGCTTCAAAATATCTGGGGAACCGATGTATATGTTTTGGCTAGAACGGTTGATGTACATATTAGAAAAGTCCGTGAGAAGATAGGCGATGGTTATATCTCTACTGTTAAAGGAGTGGGCTATAAGTTCGAATTGTCTTAAAAGATGCTTTATAATTCTAGGGTCGTAGGTTTGGTGCTAGCTGCAATTGTGGCGGCAGTAACTACGGCTTTTTTGTCTTTGGTGCCTGAAACTACTACTACCTCGCTTGTGGTTGCCGGTCTACTTTCTTTTTCTTCTACCTATTTATTGGTCTATGTAGTCTTTGAGTTTCTCGTATTCAAAGAAATTGGTGAGATCTACAAGGTGTTGAACAAAATGAGAAAGAAGGATTTCTCATTTATAGAAAGGAAAATCGACTCTAGAGTTAATAACCCACTAAAGAAGATCAATAAGGAGATTTACACTTATGGTGTAAATAGAAATAAAGAAATAGAAGACTTAAAGAAGCTAGAAGCTTTCAGGCGAGAGTTCTTGGCCGATGTAAGTCATGAATTGAAAACTCCAGTCTTTGCTGCTCAAGGATTTGTTCATACGCTTTTGGATGGAGCAGCAGATGATAAAAAGATCAGAAGGAAGTTCTTGAAACGAGCTGCTCGCAGTTTAGATAATCTCGATTCCCTTATCCAAGATCTTCTGACGCTATCCCAGATTGAAACCGGAGAAATCAAGATGCACTTTGAACACTATAATATAGTGAACACAGTCATGGAGATTGTTGATCAAATGGAAAATAAGGCCTACAAGCAAGGTCTTACCATTAGGTTAGATAAGGAATACAAGCATCCGATTTTCGTGCATGCCGATTCAGAGAGGATCTATCGAGTTTTGATGAACTTAATATCTAATGCAATTAAATATACCGATGAGGGCGAGGTTGTAGTAGCATTAGAAGTTACAGGAGAAAAAGTAGAGGTGGCCATTAAAGATACTGGAGTTGGTATTTCGCCTGATCATCTAAAAAGAATTTTCGAAAGGTTCTTTAGAGTGGACAAATCAAGATCGAAAGAATTAGGAGGGACCGGATTGGGCTTAGCCATTGTAAAGCATATTCTTGAAGCACATGACTCCAAGGTAAGTGTAATCAGCACGGTGGGCAAAGGATCAACTTTCAGTTTTAAGTTACCTATTGGCCAGACGACTGCTGAAATGGAAGAAGAGGCTCGCAAAGAAATGGAACTGTTGGCCCAAGAGGAAGATGAATTTGAGGAGGTAGAATAATATGCCCAAGTTAAATTTTAAATCACTTATCATTTTTGAAGATGATGACTATATGGTCATCAATAAACCTCCGCAGATCGCTTCACTAGAAGACCGATCTTCTCCTATAAACATTCAAAAACTCGCCAAGGACTATCATGATGAGTCCATCCTCTGCCATAGATTAGACAAGGAGACTAGCGGTTGTCTATTGATTGCTAAATCTGAGGAGGCTTATCGAGCAGCATCTATAGCGTTTGAAAATCGTAAGGTCCTTAAGACTTATCATGCGGTTGTAGAAGGTCTTCAAGAATGGAGAGGTATGGTGGTTGACGAACCACTTCAAATCATGTCTAATGGCAAAGTGTCGGTAAGCTTTAAAGGGAAGACCTCGAAGACGACATTTAATTCATTAAAGCTTTTCAAGAAACACTCCTTAATTGAATGTTTGCCTGAGACAGGAAGAATGCATCAGATCAGAGTCCACTTGGCTAAGCAAGGGGCGCCTATTGTTAATGACGAAATGTACGGTGGTAAACCATTTTATCTTTCTGAGATCAAAAAGAATTATAAGATTGGTAAGTACGAGGAGGAGCGTCCTCTTATCGGGAGATTCGCATTGCATGCTTATGGTCTGAAATTAACGGGTTTAAATGGAAATATCGAAGCTACTGCAGAATACCCAAAAGACTTGAAAGTATTGCTAAAACAACTCGAGGCTAATCTTTAACTTTACAATTCGGCCATTTAAAGTCTAACTCTCTGACTTTCTCTTAATTATTTCTATGGCCATGTTGGATTATAAAATCCAAACTTCTATCTTTGTGTCCCTTTTTGAGGAGAAGGTCTGTTTAAAGTATTGAAATTCAATTAAATATAATAAAGTGGATACACTAAGTTATAAAACGAAATCAGCGAATAAGAGCACTGTAGATAAGCAGTGGGTTGTAGTTGATGCTGATTCAAAAGCATTGGGAAGATTGGCTAGTGAAGTAGCTAAGGTTATCCGTGGTAAGAATAAACCAAGTTTCACTCCACATGTTGATTGTGGTGATAACGTAATTGTTATCAACGCTGATAAGGTGAAGTTGACTGGTAAGAAGTGGACTGACAGAGTTTACTTATCATATACTGGTTACCCAGGTGGCCAGAAAGCAACAACTCCAAGACAGTTGAAAGAAAAGTCTTCTACACTTTTAGTAGAAAGAGCTGTTAGAGGTATGTTGCCGAAGAACAGACTTGGCAGACAGTTGTTCAACAACTTGTTTGTATATGAAGGAGCAGAGCATCCACATGAGGCTCAGCAACCAAAAACTTTAGAATTATAAGATTTCTTAGATGGACGTTATAAATACAATCGGAAGAAGAAAGACATCAGTTGCCAGATTATACATGACTCCTGGTAATGGTGAGATCAACATCAACGGAAGAGCTATCACTGAGTACTTCCCATCTGATGTTCTTCAGATCATCGTTAAGCAGCCTCTTAACAAAGTAGAAGCTGTCGACAAATTTGATTTCAAAGTAAATGTTGATGGTGGTGGATTGAAAGGTCAAGCTGAGGCAATCAGATTGGCAATTTCAAGAGCACTTTGCGAAGCTGACCCTGAGAACAGATCTCCATTGAAATCTGAAGGATTCTTAACTCGTGACCCTAGAATGGTTGAGCGTAAGAAGCCAGGTAGAAGAAAGGCGAGAAGATCGTTCCAGTTCTCAAAACGTTAATAGAACAATATTTCAATTATATATATGTCTCAATTACAGTACAAAGACTTACTTGATGCTGGTGTTCACTTTGGACACTTAACGAGAAAGTGGGATCCTCGTATGGCACCGTACATCTTCATGGAGAAGAACGGTATCCACGTGATCGATCTTAATAAAACGCTTAACGGACTCGAAGAAGCGTCAAATGCCGTTAAGAACATTGTTCGTTCAGGAAGAAAAGTAATGTTCGTTGCCACTAAGAAACAAGCGAGAGCTATTGTTTCAGAAGAAGCAGCAAGATTGAACATGCCTTTCGTTACTGAAAGATGGTTAGGTGGTATGTTAACAAACTTTGCTACCATCAGAAAATCATTGAAGAAACTTGCGGGTATCGATAAAATGATGAAAGAAGAGTCTTACAAAGCGCTAGCCAAAAGAGAGCGTTTAATGAAGACTCGTGAGAAAGCGAAATTAGAGAAGTTGTTAGGTGGTATCACTGACTTGACTAGACTTCCTGCTGCATTGTTCGTGATCGATGTAAAGAGAGAACACATTGCTATCGCTGAAGCGCAAAAGTTAAATATCCCAGTATTCGCACTTTGCGATACTAACTCAGACCCTACGAAAGTAGAATTCCCTATCCCAGGTAATGACGATGCTTTCAAATCTATCGAGGTGATCACCAAAGCATTTGGTAAAGCTATCGAAGAAGGTTTGGCTGCAAGAAAGCAAGACAAAGAGGAGAGAGATAGAGAAAAAGCAGAGCAAGAGAAAAAAGCTGTTGATACTGCTGAGGCAAAAGCTGAATAATTCGAATAGTTCATATTTGATAAAATCATAACAAGAAATTGAACATTGAATCTATTCGATGTTCAATTTTTGTTTAAAGAAATCTGAAATAGAAAAATCATTATAAAATGGCTATTACTGCACAAGAAGTAAACAAACTAAGACAAATGACTGGTGCCGGCATGATGGATTGCAAGAAGGCATTAGTAGAAGCTGAAGGCGATTTCGACAAAGCCATCGAGATCCTTCGTAAAAAAGGTCAGAAACTTTCTGAAAAAAGAGCTGATAGAGAAACTACTGAGGGTAGCGTTTTTGCTAGAGTTAGCGAAGATGGATCTAAAGGTATCTTGGTAGCATTCACTTGCGAAACTGACTTTGTTGCTAAAAACGAAGACTTCCAGGCTTTAGGTAGCGAGATCGCTGATGCTGCATTGGCTAACTCACCTGCTGACCTTGAGGCTTTGAAAGCGTTAAGTCTTGGTGATTTAACTGTTCAAGAAAAAGTAACTGAGCTTTTAGGTAAGATCGGTGAAAAACTTGACGTAACTATCTACGAGCACCTTTCTGGCGACCAGATTGCTACATACATCCACTCTAATGGTAAATTAGGTGTGTTGGTAGCTTTAGCTGGTACTAACGGTGGTGATTATGCTGACGCTGGTAAAGACGTAGGAATGCAAGTTGCTGCAATGAACCCAGTTGCTCTTGACAAAGACGGTGTTGATCCGGCTACTGTTGAGAAAGAAATCGAAATCGGAAAAGAGCAAGCTCGTCAAGAAGGTAAGCCAGAAGCTATCCTAGAGAAAATCGCTCAAGGTAAACTTCAGAAGTTCTTCAAAGAGAATACTTTGTTGAGCCAAGCATTCGTTAAAGAGCCTAAGCAATCAGTTGCTCAGTATGTTGATTCAGTAAACAAAGGTATGACTGTTTCTGCATTCAAAAGAGTAGCTATCGGATAAGAATCCAATCATATACATATACACAAGAGGGCTGTTTTGCAGCCCTTTTTTTATGCTAGAATTCTTGAATTTGCCCCTGAACAGCGATCTTATATCCCGCAGCTTTGACCGCTTTGCTTTCTTCCGTGCGAGGAAAAAGTAATGGGTTGGTATGATTAAAATGAATAAAGTAGACTTTCGCTTTGTCCTTGTCTGAGAGTGAGTTGAATAAAGCCATACTTTCCTCTACAAACGGGTGAGGTATTTCACTCATATCTCTGCCCTGAATTTCTCCATTCTGATAAAATGAGGCATCCAAAAAGGCCATGTCTACTTTCTCAATCCACTCCAAGATAGAATCTTCCCATCGATCCCATTTGTCTATATCCGGAATAAACAGAACAGAAGTATTATCTGACTCAATGAGGTAGCCTACGGTCTCAGAGAACTCATCTCTATGTGGTACTTGGATGGGTGTTACTTTTAATCTTTCATTGAGTTGAACAGATGTTCTATTTTGAAGATCGCGGATCTCAATATTGTTCAGATTCACTAATTGAGACCATGGTCCATTGTTCATTAAAAATGACTTCATGCCAGGCATGGCATATACTGGAACACCGCTGGTGCCCATGGCTTCTCTTCCCAGATGCATTAAACCTGCATAATGACCAATATGGGCATGTGTCAAGAAGATTCCATCATAAGGGTAGTTCTCAGTGGTTGAGAACTCATCCATTTTATCTAGCTGGATCCCAAAACTAGGAGTGGCCTCAAAGAGCCATCTTTCTTTCGAGATCGGATCAACTAGCCCAATGGACGTAGCAAAACCTGCCTTAGCCTTTCCATTTTTAATCAGCTTCCATTCTTGGATCTGACCCGCTTGAGGGTAGCCAGCATCTTGGGCAACGCCAAGAATAACTAAATAAGGTTTATCAGTTGGCGCTTTGGTCCTTGTGGGTTGAGAATTATCACAAGCAAACAAACTAAGGAGAGTAAAAAAAAGAGCTCCAAGGAGCTCAGTTTTTAGGGTTGAAGATGGTGTTTTTTGTTTCATACTAGCTTCCGCAGCCCACACATTCGAAACTAGAATCCATCGGTTTTACACCTTTAAGTTTCATTGTCAAATTGTGGATTTGGTCTTTAATATCCATATCAGCGAACATGTCGCCAGTTAGCTGGGATTCAAGAGATGCGATCTCTTTTTCTAATTGTTCTTTAGTCAATTCCATGAGTTAGTTATTTGGGTGTTGGTACATGAATATAAGAGGATAGCACTAAAAATTCAAATTTGGTTCCAGATGTGATCCACTTTAACGCTGTCAAAAAAAGAATTCAATAAAAATGTAAATTGACTGTAACCATTCAGAAAAACCGCGGTTTCACTCACTGAATTCTAAAACGAAGCATTGGATTCTTTAACTGACAACACATTGATGCTCAAGGTAAAAGCAGGTCAACTTGATCAATTGGGTTTGCTTTTCGAACGATATAAAAGGCCTTTATACAGCTATTTCTATCGCTTGACTTCGGATGCAGATGTAAGCGAAGATCTTGTGCAGAATGTGTTTGTCAGAATGATCAAGTACAAGCATACCTATAAAGGTGACGGCAAGTTTACTACTTGGATGTACCATATGGCCAGAAACTTATTCGCAGACCACTATAAGAAAGAGAAGCGAATGGGCTGGAAGGAAGATCCTGAAGTAACAGACAAGTACTATGTCAATGAGACCAATGCCGAAAGTGAAAGAATTCAAACTGAACAGAAAGACTTACTCCAAGCAGCACTCAATAGGTTAAGCGCTGACAAAAGAGAAGTTGTAGTGATGAGCAAGTTTCAGGGTATGCGATACCAAGACATTGCAGTGTCACTAGAAATGTCTGAGAGTGCTGTTAAAGTCAAAGTCTTTAGAGCTTTGAAGGAATTGAAAAAGAATTATGAATTGATGGAAGCCCAAGGGGTGAATTGAAACCAAATATCTGAATAATGAAAAAGGTCTTATTACTTATTTGCTTGATGACTGCCTGGTCCGCAGTTTGGGCACAACAGTCGGAAATAGTTACAAAGTCACTAACCGTGAAAGGTGATCAAAAAGACTTTTGGTTTTGTTTATGCAATATCAATGGTAGCATCGAAGCTGAGGCTTATGATGGAGAGACCATAGAAATAAATCTTGAAAAAAGACTCTTTAAAAGAGGTTCTAGCTCAGAGGCTAATATTGAAGACCTCAAGATGGAGGTACTGGAAGGAGAGGATTATACTAAAGTGATGATGACGCACCCCTCTTATTCATATTCTGAGCCTAGAGATGCTTTGGATTGCCATTGGAACTGGCAGAGAAAGAGAAGAGGTGGAATCGAATATGATTATGAGTTTAATTATACTCTTAAGATTCCCAGAGGATTGAATGTTAAACTTTCCACCATTAATGAAGGTCATGTTGAGATCAAGAATATAGACGGAGACATTTATGCCTCAAATGTCAATGGAGATGTTTCTGTAGAAGGGGTAAAAGGAAACCTCAAAGCTAGTACGGTCAATGGAAGAATAGATGCGAGCTACACTAGCATGCAAGCGGAATTTGGAGAATTTGATACTGTAAATGGAGACATCTATGTCTTCGTACCCGAGGCCGGTGCAGGAGTCTTCAACTTTGAAACTCAATGGGGAAAAGTATACAGCGATTTAGACTTTGACGAAAGAGTAGCCCCTAAAATGGAAAAGGTATCAAAAGGAGGAATGACCAAGTTCAAAATGGCAAACTCAAATGGATATAGACTAGGTCAAGGTGGTCCACAATTGGACTTTGAAACATTGAATGGAGATATCAAGATCAAAAGAAAACAGTAACCCGATGGAAGAAAAGTATATGTCGTTGATCACTGATTATATGGAAGATAAGCTTGAAGGAGCTCGTAAGAGAGAGTTTGAGCAATATGTTTCTGAAGGTCATATCAATTTGGCGGAGCTTGAAGAACTGAAGGCATTTGAGCAGCAAATGTCAGAGGTGCCTGCTCCTGAACCGTCTGTGCAGATGACAGATAACTTTTATCAAATGTTGGCTGAGGAGAAAGGGAGAAGTGATGCCTCATTTGTGCAACAGATAAGAAGTGCATTTCAAGGCTTATTTGCCTCTTCTCAAGGGCGATGGGCTTTTGCTGCGAGTGTCTTGATCGTTGGAATCGTTTTAGGTAGAGGTTTTTCAGGCTTGAGTTATGAAAAGCAAATGGATCAATTATCTGGTCAGATCACTGATATGCAAGAAATGATGGCACTTTCCATGTTAGAAGAAAGATCAGTCAGTAAGAGGCTCCAAGGCGTACAGATGAGTAGCGAGTTGGTAACAACCAATGATGAAGTGGCAGGTGCCCTTTTGATCACTTTAAACAATGACGAAAGCTCTAACGTACGTCTGGCTGCATTGAATATGCTAGCTGAGTATAGTGAAGATGAAAATATCCGTGAAGGACTTATTAATAGTATTCAAAATCAAAGTTCGCCTATCGTACTATTGGCTTTAGCCGAGCTCATGGTAGAACTACAAGAAAAGAAAGCATTAAAGGAGTTTGAAGATGTCATCGATGGTGACAGAGCTCCTGAAGATTTGAAAACAACGCTTCGTGAGAATCTGAATAAAATCATGTAAGAAGAAAGAAATGAAAAAGATGAAAAAATATGTATTGAGTTTGATGGCACTATGTCTTGGTCAATGGCTAGTGGCTCAAAGTATAGATGTAAAGGTTGATCCAGATATCAAGATCGATGTAAATGCCATTGCTGAAGAAGCTGTTGCACAGGTGATGAACGAATTCGAGTTTGAATTCAGTTTTGACGACAGCGATGACGATGATGATGATGACGGAGGCAAAAGTAAATATCAGCAGTCATCACAAGAGGTTGAAATACCTTTGAGCAATCCAGGAGAAAGAGGCACTTTAAAAGTCGACTCCAGAAATGGAAGAATCACCATTAAAGGATATGATGGTCCAACCGTGAAGGTCAAGATCATTAAATTCAGCAAAAAGGTAGATAAAAGTGCAGAAGGAGGTATGCGCCTAGTGAGTAGTGGTGGTTTTAACTTTGAAGCATCAGAATACAACAACACGGTTGAGGTAGAGAATGAAGGTTGGGGTAACAGAGCTGATTTTGAGATAATGGTTCCTAGGAACTTCGACATCGAAGCAGAGTCTTACAATAACGGCCATATCATGATCTCTGATGTAGAAGGCGAGCTAGACATTGAAAGTTATAATGGCCCTATTACGCTAGAAGGAATAAGTGGTTCGGCTTCTGCAAGTACTTATAACGGATCAGTTAAGGTGTCTTTTACTGCGCTTACACCAGATGTTCCGATGACTTTTAATACCTACAATGGAGATGTTGATATCAGCGTACCTGATGGTTCAAAGTTTTCAACTAAGATGAGAACCAACAGAGATATTTTTACAGACTTTGAAAACTTTACTTTGAGTAATCCAGAACCGACTAAAAGACGTTCAGAAGATAGAAGAGGCTATTCAGTAAAGTATGAGAATTGGGTACAAGGAGATTTAAATGGTGGTGGTTCTGAAGTGACCATGAAGACAAGAAACGGTAATATTTACATTCGCAAAATGTAATAAGAACTGTTAACCAAGGAAGGATCCTGACAGGCAACTGTCAGGATTTTTTTATATTCAGTCTCTTTTAATTGCCAAAACCTAAGATATGAAAAGATCATCCACAGTAGCTCTATGCCTTGTTTTTTCAATGACACTTCAAGCTCAAAGTGCACAATCAAAAGTGAATGAGCTATTTAGCAAATACAGTGAAATCCCAAATTATAAAGTAAATATCACCTATAGCAATGTGAATGATAGAATGGGCTTTTCCAATGTCCAAGAAGGTGTTTTGGTAGTTCAAGGAGAAAAGTACATTCTTAAATATGGCGAAACTGAGACTTGGTTAAATGATGGTAAGACAGAGTATGTTGGTACCAAGGAAGAAGATCACTCTCAAATTCTTTATTTCTGCCCAGGAGAAAACTTTGAAGCCATTATTGACTTTCGGCAGTTGATGACTTTTTATAAGTCCGGACATTCAGCTAGCATTAATGGAAATGTCATTGAATTAGAGCCAAAAGGGGAAACGCCATATGTGAAGGCCTTTATAGAATTCAGCGGTTCTGATATACTCTCCATTAAGGCAGTTGATGATTTCGGTAGCGCATATACCTACAAAATTTCTGGATTTAGCACCAATACATCAGGTACGCAATTCAGTATAAACGAAAACGAGTACAGAGAAAAAATAGATGAAAGAAGCGGCTGTAAATAGACCTTACTTCCTCTTTTTATTTACAGTTAGATCAAAGACATCGTTTCTTTGGTAATGACCCGTAACATCGAGTGCCATTCGTTCCTCATAACATCTCTGAAGGTCGACATCTACCGTAAAAACTCCTTCTTGGTCCCAAATAGGTTCCAAAACATAGTGTCCATCAGGACCAACAACACAGCTACCACCATTGAGTAAAAGCTGATCAGGTTGGTCTGCCAAATCAGGGGGTAGATTCAATTCACTTGGGATATCAGAAACCCTCATGATCTGACCAACTCCAACAGCGAAACAGCGACCTTCAAAGGCATAAGAACGTGTGGCAATCTGGAGCATTTCATGCACCTTAGGCCATACAGCTACATGAATGTGTTCTCCCGAATTATGCATGGTTTGCCTTGTTAATGGCATCCAGTGTTCCCAACAAATTAATCCTCCTACACGTCCAAATTCAGTCTCTACAGCTTCCAAACCTTTACCGTCACCTTGTCCATAGAGGAGCCTTTCTGTATGTGTAGGCATTAATTTTCTATGGTGATTGGCAATCTCGCCTGCACTATTCCATGTGATTAAGCTGTTATATATTGTTCCATTTCCTGGGCCTGAGCTCACCTTTTCATTGATACCCATTACTACTGTCAGCCCCAGTTCTTTGATCCATTCACCAATCTGTTTTACCTCAGGGCCATTGATGTCAAGGCTGTTGGCATATGTTTTAGCAAAGATCTCTTTAGTAGGTTTAAAATCCCATTTGGCATATTCATCGCAGTAGTCTATCCATGCTGGGTATCCAGTAAACCAAGTTTCACCAAAACAGACCAGTTGGGCACCTTTTTCAGCAGCTTCTTTCAAAAGCTTTTCCACTTTGAGCATAGATCCCTCTATATCTAAATAGGAGGGGGCTGACTGAACTACTGCAATCCTGACTTGGTCCTTCATTCGATGATTACATTTTCGTTAATGATTCGAGATAGCTCAATAAGCTCACCGGCATTATAAAGATCACGGATGGTATTGATATCTATGTCTTCATTCTCCGGTTTGAAGTTGATATAATCTTGGATAACTGATCCATTTACTTCTCTCTGGTTGATGGCTTCTCTAAACCTCATTCCACCTCCATCTGTATGATATAAGTAGGCTAAAAAGTCTAAAGACAGATCCTCTTTATCGAACCAATACAAGAACACATCATCGAAATCTTCTCCACCATTTTCTTGTTCAAAGGTTACCTGTACTTCTAAGTAGGTTTTTCCTTTAATGTTTTTCTCCCCATTAAACTGCTTAATAACAGCAGGATCATTCAACCCGAATGGTAAACGGAAGAAGTATATCACAGAGTTAACAGATCTGGCATAGGCCGCTCTCTTTTCATCTGTTGGCTGTACTTCTGATCCATCCTTGAATCTCTTTAAACCTTCATTAGTGAGGACATCATAAATTTCAGCTCCAGTGCTATCTGTTTGAAGTCGTGTGTATTTGTACATCCCACCCTTATTCTCATAGGTATAATCAATGTCGCGAAAGGTAAGGCTAAAGGCATTATTGCAGAAATTTTGTAACCCATGAAAGGCTATTGATTCATCAATAATCACTTGAGGATCAGTAAAGTCTTTTTTCTCTTGGCAGCTAGCAAAAAGTAGAATAGATAGTAGTGGAAGTATGTATTTCATGATGGCTAATGAACGCTCAAGGTAAAAAATAGTTCGTCATGTCAATACTGCATTTCTGTAAATGGAGCTTGGCTGACATTTAAAAAGTATGGTGCAAAAAAAACCTCCCCGAAAAATCGAGGAGGCCAATAAACACACACAATACCAGAGGATATGGAACCTCCAGATTATCTTTACAACGACTAAAGTCGTTTTTAGTTCCTTTTACACTTCGAATAAATACCTATTTCTTTAAACAGCCAAATCAATTTGATGATTTTCCAAAAAATAAAGGAATTATAATGTCATTTATTAGAATAATTAAAAATAGTAAATTCTTGTATGTGAAATACAATTTATTATATGTGTACGTCTAGAATTTCACTGATTTAATCTTGACTAGGCTACTCGAACTAACATCTGTCCATGCGACAAGTACTTCATTTTCTCTTGCGGTTATGGTCGGGAAACCACTGGCCCTCTCCATAGAGGTTGAGACTACTTCTACAGTTTTCAGTATATCGCCTGTTTGGTTGATCTGACTTAGTGTGATGATGGCTTTGTCATTTCGGGTTTCTAACCTGCTTACCACAAAGGATCCATCAGATAGCGAAGTGATTCCCACTCTGCCAAGCGTATTACCTTCAGATATTAGAATTGGATTTCTGAAGCTTTTACCCCAATCATTGCTTATGGCAACTTGAACCTTTGGCACTTGCCTAGAGCCCGAGTACCATACTACAGCTAGTTGATCTGAAGAAGATGCTATGGCTGGTCCATTTACCGGGCAACCGGCTATTTGCCAGAGATCATTGTAGACTGGCATCGGCTCGCTCCAATTTCCATCGACTAAACGAGTAATAGCGATATCTCTGATTTCATTTTCAGTTCTGTCTCTGTAGACTACTACAGGTCCGTTTGGTGTTAATGCTGCAGCAGTCTGACAGCAATCACATGTCATATGGTCAAGCTCCCACTCATCTATAGTTTCGCCTTTAGCATCAAATATCCCTGCCCTTAAGCTCATTGCTCCATTGTGCTCCATCTGAGAATGATCATGACCAGTCGATTTAGTATTTCTACCATCTAACCAGGTGGCAAAAAAATGATCGATATCAATTGGTAACATACTGACGAAGCCATGTTCAGCGCTGATTCCATCTTTATGCGGTATAAAAGAACTTCCCCAGTTGATTCCATCTACAGAGAGACTCATATGGATGTCATAGTCATATGTTCCAACATCTCTTTTTTGCAACCAATGCGCTGCCATTAATTCGTTATTTATCATTAATGCCGGATAATCAGCCCAATTGACAAACCAGTTATTTCCTTGGGCAATTTGCTGCGGTTCAGACCATTTGTTATTGGTCAACTTGGAGTAGAAAAGCGAGGCAGTGTTTTGTTTTGTATTCACCCAGCTTAAAAAGATATCTCCATTTTTAGTTTGGGTGAAACGCGGTAATTCACTACCTACTTGAGCCGGTGATTGCATTACTACCTCTTGCTCAGACTGCTCTGAACAAGCAATTAGTAGAAAAAACAGAAGGCTAGTTGTTAAAAAAATGCTTTGCCTCATTATTGGCTAATCGTTTCTTGAATGCTCCCGCAATGTAGCATGGCGTCTCCAAAGTAGGGATTCAAAATCTCTTTTTCTGTACTAAGCCAAAAGGCTCCTTTGTTGTTGAAAGCCATCGGGCAGTATTGCTTATAAAGTAATTCTTGCTGAGCGCCATTAGTGCTCACCAGATTGTACAATTCAATGGAAAGCTTTTCGAATGCCACTCTTTGCTCTGCCACAGTTCCACTATTGGCAATGGCATATAAAGGACCTTTTATCTCATTTGGCTGATCTGTTTTTAGCATTTCACTAGCTGCTCGGCTAGTTTCAAACCTATTCGAGGTAACCAATGCATCTTTTATGGCCAAATATTGATCTACCTTATCAACTGATGGATCATCAGATAAAGATTGATTCTTTTTCTCTTGAGTTGAACCGCAAGCAGTTATAAGGCAAATGGTAATTAGTGTAAAAAGAGTTCTCATTAGTCTATTGATTGATGATTTCTTCAACACTTCCGCAAGTAAGCATCATGTCTCCAAAATATGGGTTAATAATATTTTCTTCTTTACTGATCCAATTGGCTCCTAGGTCATTATTGGCCATTGGGCAAAATTGAATGTATAAGGGGCTATCGTAGTTGGTCCCGTATGATCTTACCGAGTTGATCAATGCATTAGACAGGTTGATGAATTCAAGTCTTTGCTGATCTCTATTGTTGCTTTTTGAAATCAGATCAAGGCTCGACTTCATTACATCGTGCAGCTCCATCCAGTGAAGATGTGCTTCTCCTTTCACAAGGGTCATATCTACGGTTTCCAATGCTTGAGTAACTGCCGGAGCCCTATTTGCAATTTCAGAGTTGCTACCGCCAACCATTGCGTCTTTCAAGTCAATATAGGCTAGCGCCACTGAAAGAAGTTGATCTTGAAATTCGGAGCTTGTGTTTGATTGATAGTCTTTTGGTTCATTTAATGATATCTCAACAAAGCCTGCTTTAGTCGATTCATTCTTAGTAGGCATCATCATGCTTGATTTGCCTTGTAATTGGGCTTCTGCATCAATTATGAAAGCTCCGTTTGTTACGATCTCATCTCCAGGGCTTAAACCAGAAAGCACTTCATATTGGTCATTGATCAGGTTGCCCAATTCTATCTCTCTCAATTCAAACGTCCAATCTGCTGAAGTTTTGATATATACTATTGAGCGCTTGCCTGTCCATAAAACAGCCGTACGATCGACCAATAGACCCTTTGTAGTGCGGCCAGCAATTGATCCTTTCACAAACATGTCTGGCTTTAGAGTTCGAGAGTTATTTCTTTGGTCTACCCTTACTACCACAACTCTTGTGTTTGGATTGACCTCAGGTGAAATAAATGAAATAGGTCCTTCAAATACCTCATTGGAGCCATTCCTTCTGTAACTCACGAGTTGACCAATTTCTAATTGATCAAGGTCTTTTTCATAAACATCAAAAACTACCCAAACATTAGATAGGTCACTTATTTCCAATAAAGCCCCACCTTCCATCAAGTGATCGCCAGTATTGACAAATTTCTTGGTGATGATGCCATCAAATTCAGCCAATAATTCAATTTCTTGTAGTGGCTCTCCCTTTTGCTCTATTTCAGCAATTTGCGAATCGCTGATCTTCCAATATTTCAGTTTTCTTTTGGCCGCTTCATAAAGAGTAGGGTTCGAATCTGCCATTCTTTTTGTTTCTAAGAATTCCTCTTGAGCTGCTACTAATTGAGGGGAATAGATAGAGGCAAGGGCATCTCCTTTGCGTATTGTTTCTCCTTCAAAGTTTTTATAGAGCTTCTCAATTCTTCCGCCAAAATGAGTGGTTTGCGTATGGACTCGTCTCTCATCTAATTTGACTTTACCATTGAGCATCAGCTTTCCCGAATTGCTACTGTTCTGAACTATACTGGTTTGCACATTAGCAAGAGCAATTGCCTCAGCGGACATAGTCAATTCAGAAGGGTTACCCGTAGAGTTAGAGGCCAATGGAATCAAATCCATTCCACAAAAAGGACATGAACCAGGTTCACTTTGTCTCACTTGAGGGTGCATTGAACAGGTCCATACTCCCGATTCATTGTGATCGTGATCATGATGGATTTCGGCTACGGCTTGCTCAGAAGAACCGGAAAAGAAGAAACCTCCTAACCCAATTCCTACTACGAGCGCTAGAGCTACAATGATGATAGTTGATCTATTCAGTTTCATGATTTCTTAATTCTTTTAGTGTTTGACCAGTTAAATAGTCTTTTAGAAAAGTGCTTTTAAAAAGCTTGGCCTCGGTTTTAAGCATAGCTAAGTTGAGTTGAAGAAGCTTCTGTTGTGTAGAGAGAAGTTCTTCGAAATTGCTATTGTTATTGCTGTATTCTGAAAGCAAAACCCTTAGTAATACTTCAGTCTGTTCAACTTCCTTTTCTAGTTGTTTGCTTTCAATTGCTGAACTGGTCGAAGAATACTCCATCTCAGTCCAAGCCGACTTTACTTTGTTCTGCTCTGAAATGAGGAGTTGATTGGCACTTGTTCTCATTTGCATGGCTTCTTTTTCAAGTGCCTTATTCCGCTTATTGAAAATGGGTAGACTTAATGAGACCATCGGCATAAAAATGTCCTTACCATTATCGACTACATCCATGTCGGTTCTTTCGCTTACGAAGGCATAATCAAGGCCTATACCGATATTTGGTTTCCTATTTTTACGACTCAACGACACTTTTTCTTCAGCAGCACTTATTTGACTATGTGCTCTGATGATTGAAGGATGGCTAACCAAAGCAGAATCCAGTTGGAGTCCACTCTGATAATCTTCTATTTCCAATTCAGCAACAATGATCTCATCTTCTAGAGATCTGTTGATGATTGAGTTAAGCTCAGCAATAAGTGGCCTTCTTTTGCTCTCCATTATTTCTAACTCGGATACTGCATGGTCAATAGCAATTTGTACGCGTATCAGATCGGTCAAGGAAACTAGGTTCGATTCATATTTCGTTTTAGAAATAGGTTCATAACTCTTGAGCACCTCTAAGTCTTGTTGCTTAATAAGAATCTCCTTTTCAAGCAGATATAGGTCTAAATAGACTATTTTAACCTGGTAGAAAAGGGAGTTCTTTTTCTCTTCGAATTTTTCAAACTCAACTTGTGCTTCAGCAATGGCCACTGATTCCTTTGATTTAAGTGTACCCATCCAAGGAAACATTTGACTGATGGAAAGCTTAAAATCCTGAGCACCAACGCGAGTTTCTACTGGTGATATAAAATAGCCAAAACTCAAGGTAGGGTCAGGTAAAGCGTTTTGCTGATCAACTCTCTCCAAGGCTGCATTATATCTGTAGAATTGAGCCTTTAACTCAGGATTGTTCTGAGCAGCCTCGATGAGGAAAGCATCCAAGCTTTGTGATTTAACTGAGAAATGGCCTAGCCAAATACTCATCAATATCATGAGGGTCTTTTTCATAATTGACCTCCTTTTTTAGTCTTTTTCAATTGAATTTCTTGATAGTAACTGTAAAGTACTGGCACCACAAAAAGTGTGATCAGTGCCACTGTCATACCGCCAAAGACCGGAATAGCCATTGGAATCATAATGTCTGAACCTCTACCTGTTGAGGTGAGTATGGGTAATAGAGCCAAGAGTGTTGTTGCTGTGGTCATTAGGCAAGGTCTTACTCTTCTCTGACCTGCTTCAACAATCCTTTCCTTTAGTTGATTAGCACTAGAGCCTTCTTTGAACGAATCCTTTAAATAGGTAGCCATTAAGACTCCATCATCTGTGGCAATTCCAAATAAGGCAATAAACCCAACCCAGACTGCAACACTCAGGTTAATAGGAGCTACTTGGAACAGATCTTTCAGGTTGGTACCTAATAGATTGATGTCTAGAAAACCTGATTGGCCATATAACCAGAGCATGATAAATCCTCCTCCAAAGGCTACTGCCACCCCAGAGAAAACCATCAGACTGACTGATAATGACTTGAACTGGAGATAGAGTATGATCAAGATGATGATCAATACTACCGGTATAACAATGGCCAAACGCTTATCTGCCCTTACTTGATTTTCGAAATTTCCTGAGAATTCATAGCTGACGCCAGATGGAATGGTTAGCTGACCGCTACCAATCAAATTATCTAACACCTGAGATACATCTTCAACTACCTGTGTTTCTGAAAACCCATCCTTTTTGTCAAAGATGACATAGCCCAATAAGAAGGTATCCTCACTTTTGATCAATTGAGCTCCTGCCTCGTATTTGATCTGAGCTAACTCTTTAATAGGGATGGAAATACCGTTTTCGACTGGAATAAGTACCTCTTCAAGGGCTTGCGGGCTATCTCTTAGTTCTCGAGGATATCGCACACGAATATTGTAGCGCTCTCTGCCTTCAACTGTTGTTCCTAAAGAAACTCCACCAATAGCGATCTGCAATTGTTCTTGCACTTCTTGAATGGATAAGCCATATCTCGCTAGTGCCGTTCTATCCAGTTCGATCAATAAATATGGTTTTCCAACAATTCTTTCAGCAAAAACAGCTTCTGATTTGACAGAAGGGATTTCCTTTAAAAGCTCTTCTAGCCTCAAACCAAATGCTTCAATCACAGAGAGATTTGGTCCTTTTACTTTGATCCCCATTGGCGCTCTCATGCCAGTTTGTAGCATAATTAATCGAGTTTCAATGGGCTGTAATTTCGGGGCAGATGTAACTCCGGGTAGGTTGGTGGCTTTTACAATTTCAGCCCAAATATCATCAGGAGATTTGATCTCATCTCTCCACTGTCTGAAATATTGCCCGTTGTTATCTGGGATCAGATCTCCATTTTCATTTCGGATGAATTCACCTTGATCATATTTAAACCTGATTCTTCTGCCATTCGCATCGGTTTTGTATTCACTTTTGTAGTTGATCAAATTCTCGTACATGGAAATGGGGGCGGGGTCTAATGCACTTTCTACTCGACCTAATTTCCCAACCACCTGCTCCACCTCTGGTATTGAATTAACAGACATATCCAGAAGGCGTAACATTTCTCTGTTCTGCTGAATACCCGCATGTGGCATAGAGGTTGGCATGAGCAGAAAGGCACCTTCATCTAAGGCTGGCATAAATTCTTTCCCCATTCCAGGAAGTGAATGATTGAGAGAAGAATATACCTTATTTGTTCTGATCTGATCCCCGAATGTTTTTGGTAGAAAGACAAACACCTGATCAAAGCCTTGCCAAATCGTTAGTCCAAATAGAACGATAAATGAGGGAATGACTAAAAAGAGAATTCTGTTCTCTAAGCACCAATTCAGGAGTTTGGGATATACCCAAATGAATAATTGAAAAAGACCCAGAGTCAATCCGATGACTAATGAAACGAAGATGAAATTCACCACCCCATTAGCTTCAACCCCTAAAGGCAACCATTCTTTACTAAGAATTAAGGCAATAGCAATTAGCGCGATCAGTAGATTCAAGAATTTTACACGATGAGCGATTTGAGGCTTGTACGTTTTAATCAATCCTAATGCACCAAAGCCAATCAAAACAAAAGCAGCAACCCATTGTCCAATGACTAGAGAAACTATCCCAAGAATCAATAAGCTGAATTGAATGACCCTGTAGAGCCATTCTTTTTTCGCTTTCCAACCAAAGAACCAATAAGCCAAACTCGGCAGTACGATGAGACCTACTAGTATGGCTGCTATTAAGGCGAATGTCTTTGTGTAGGCTAATGGCCTAAAGAGTTTACCTTCTGCAGCTTCTAAAGTGAATACAGGGATAAAACTGACAATGGTCGTGAGTACGGCCGTGATCACAGCAGGAGCAACTTCTTTAGTTCCGGAATAGATCTGGTCGACTAAATTGGATTGATCACCGGCTTTAAGCTTGCTGGTGATGTTTTCGGTAAGAACAATTCCTACATCAACCATGGTGCCTATGGCAATGGCAATACCTGAAAGTGCGACAATATTGGCGTCAACACCCAGATATCTCATAGCCACAAAACATAATAAGACGGCAATCGGTAGGAGTGAAGAAACCATCACCGAAGCTCTCAAATTGGCCAACATCACTAACACCACTATAATGGTTATCAGAATTTCGAGGCTTAGTGCTTCTTCAAGAGTGCCAATCGTTTCTTTGATCAGCTGGGTTCGATCATAAAATGGAACGACTGTCAGTTGACTGGTCTGGCCATTAGCTAGGATCTTTTTCGGCAAGCCAGTTTTGATCTCTTCGATCTTTTCTTTGACTTGGTTAATAACCTCAAGTGGGTTTGACCCATAACGAGCGACAACCACACCACCAACTGCTTCTGCTCCCGCTTTGTCTATAGCTCCTCTTCTAGAAGCAGGTCCCATATTTATGAAAGCTACATCTCTTAAAAGGATAGGCGTATTATCGACTGTTTTGACTACGGCACTTTCTAGATCTTCGATGGATTTGATATAACCCAGTCCTCGCACGATATATTCAGCCTGGTTGATCTCAAGTGTTTTTGCGCCAATGTCTTGATTGCTTTGTCTGACAGCTTTAGCAATTTCATTTAAAGTGACTCCGTATCCAGTCATGGCATCGGGTCGCACCTCAACCTGATATTCTTTAACAAAGCCACCTATTGAGGCCACCTCTGACACACCTTCTACTGAGGACAGCGCAAACCTGACATTGTAATCTTGCACCGAGCGGATTTCTTGTGGATCCCATCCACCAATAGGCTGACCATTTTCGTCTCTTCCTTCTAGGGTATACCAGAATATTTGACCTAATGCCGTAGCATCTGGACCAAGACTAGGTTGAACCTCATTAGGTAAAAGGCCTTGTGGAAGTGAATTCAGTTTTTCTAAAATCCGGCTTCTACTCCAATAGAATTCAACCTCTTCGTCAAAGATGATATAGATAGAACTAAAGCCGAAAACAGAAGAACTTCTGATGGTTTTAACGCCTGGGATTCCCAATAGAGCAGAAGTCAACGGATAGCTGATTTGGTCTTCAATATCTTGAGGTGACCTTCCAGGCCATTCCGTAAAAACGATCTGTTGATTTTCACCAATATCAGGAATGGCATCTACTGCAACAGGGTCTTTAGGAAGCCATGTGTTCCAATCGAAAGGCGAGGTCACCAAACCCCAAGCCACGAAGGACACAATGAGGAGAACAGTAATGAACCTGTTCTCTAAAAAGAATTTAATAAGTGTATTGATCATTTAACTGATTTTACAATCCAAAAAGGTATTGGTCGCTTTTCAAAAGCGAATAGAACAGGCATGGCACGCTATTGCATGCAAGACTGCTTAGGATTGTAAATCAGAAGGTATTTTGAGATGATTATAGTAGAGGTAGAGTGGAGGGGATGTCCGATCAGGAGGTCCATTATCTACCACATGAATTGATTCAGTTTCTAGCTCAGGAAGTAGAATCAAAGGCAAACTCACTTCATAAAGCACAAAATAATTCGCCTTTGGTGCAGATAATGAGTTTGTGTTTTGCTGCTCGTCATCAATGATTTCAATTGACCATCTATCATCGCAGCAGTCTTCCATATTCATGTGCATATCCATGCTCATGCCGCATTTTTTCTCCACTTTTTGGAATAAAGCAGCTTCATTTACTCGCCCCATACAGAGGTGTTGTCCTAACAATATACCGCTGCTAGTAACAAAGTAAATGAGTGTAAATGCTATGGTTAAAAACCGTTTCAAATCGAGCAAATATACGGAAGATTCTAAATATGGTTGATTTTTGCCTGTTATAAGGGTTAGAATTGCTTCAAGAAAGTGAGTTTAGCTATGAACTGCTGTTGGCTGAATGGGTCGTCAATGTCGTTCTCGATTTGGGTATCATTGAATACCAGATAGATAAAACTCAAGGGTTGATATTCCCAGCTCAATCTTAGGTTGAGTCTCCCTTGGTCGTCAAAAGTATTGTATTGATAAAAAGTAGAAAGTTGCACCCTTGGATTTAGTGCAAAGCGAGCACCAATAGTTGAAAGGTGTGTATCTATGTCCTCATTCAGTTCACCTAGATTGTCAATGTTGTTGTACTCATGATCGTAAGTGATGGCTATATGGGGGATAGGGGCAAATCGAAATGAGCCGGTAAGCGTATTTCTCGTACCATTATAAAATTCACCAAACTCATAACGCAGGTCGGCTGAGATCTTTCTGGATTGATCAGTATAAAAACGAGTAGTAAAGCGAGTATAGAAATATTCATCTTGCTCTATGGTGATGCCGAGTGGGCTAAAATCAAAATTGATATTCTGCCAAGTAGGTGTGAGTGACATCTCCAAAAAGCTGTTGTCTTTAAACCACACATAGACTGGGAATATGTAAAGGCTAGCTTGCTGAAACTGTGATGGATCTGTAGCATCATGATTATAATTGGCAAAAACACCAGGATCCCACCTTCTGATCCAATCGATCTTTTTAGGTCTCCAAATGTAGTAACCACCAGGATTGTGTCTGATCACATTGCTTTGTCTGATAAAACCCATCCTCGGGTTGTATTTTTCATCAGTATATTCTGTTACCCATCCGAAGTATAACTTGTTTGTAGATCTACCTGCGAATAGTCTTCCCGCAATGCCGTTGGAGTTGTTTTCCTCGTCAAATGATCCAGAAAATAGGTATTGAATATCCCACGAACTGGTAGGTCTAATTTGTCCATCAACCGATACGGTAGTGTTGTTATTCGATGCTAGACCTAAGCTTTCGCTAGACTCATCGTATCTGTGAGTAACCATAACTCCGATGTTATTTTCGCGTCCGTAGTTCTTTAGGAAGCGCAGTACACCAAAATTGGCCGCTGGTGAGTTTTCAGTATTGTCTTGCCTGACAAACAACCCCGCAATGGCTCGTTTGTCTGTTCTTTGTGTAAATCGAGCACCTACATCAATTGGAGCTGGTTGTGCATTGAAGGTTCCTTCTAAGCCTATTCTTCTACTAAAAAATGGAACGATGGAGTTTTGTAAACCACCTGCCCAAATGCCAGAGTTTTCTAAAAAGAACTGTCTTCTTTCAGGGAAAAAGATATTAAATCGTTCTAGGTTGTTGACTGCTCTATCGAGATCTGCTTGTGCAAAATCGGTATTAAAGGTCAGGTCAACCACAGTTCTTGGATCGACAGCCCATTTTATATCCCCACCCATTTTGAATTGCCCCTCACTGAAGTCAGTGGTGCCATCGTTCGATTTATCATATTGATAAAGGGCATAAGGTTCTATTCTAATATTAGCTGAAGGTGGGGGCACATCTATACCAGTAAGTTTAGCCGCATAAGTCATTCGATAGGGGGTAAATGCTTGAGGTATATCCGGAAAGCTTGATACCTCAATATCTCTTCTGGCATATCTAATAAATGTCACACCCCATTCTGCGGATTTGCCATCCACGGGTACATCATATCTCAATGATTTAAATGGAATAGCAAATTCAGCCGTGTAGCCTTCATCTGTCCTTTGAGTTCTTACTTTCCATAGGGTGTTCCAACCATTGTCATACGAATTTCCATTGAAATTCTGAAAGTCACGTTGATTGCCATATGGGGTAGTCTGAAATGCCTGAGCATACTGTTTCAGATTCTGTGGATCTAGCGCGATTCCAAATAGATCATTTTCACCCCAGCTAAAATCACGTCTTAAATCTTGAACTCTTATGCCTTTGAAACCAACCGAATCTTGGCAGAAAACACCAAAGTAAAGGTACTTGTCATCATAGATGACTCTTACGTCCGTTTTGTATTTGATCGGTCCACCCTGTCTCGGTTCTCGTCTGAAAAAATCAGTAATGGGAATGGCAGATTGCCAAATCTTTTCATCCAATACCCCATCCACTCTTATAGGTTCATTAGCCCGACTGGCTATGATCTCAGGAG
Source organism: Roseivirga sp. (assembly GCA_965267365.1). GTDB lineage: Bacteria > Bacteroidota > Bacteroidia > Cytophagales > Cyclobacteriaceae > Roseivirga. The sequence goes on from OZ253951.1 coordinate 890,935, forward strand.
GATTTTCGGGAGGAGGAAAATTCTCAGATTCAGTCTGACCATAAACTGAAGCGCTGATGCAGATAATGAGTAAAAAAAATGACCTTTTCATGATTCGATATCATAGTTGTACTGATCTATTGATTGGAAGCTATTTGTGCATGACCTGTTGCAGCTCCCCTATAGTTTTTGAGTTAAATGCTATTAAAATAAGCCCTAATACTATGGCTAAAAGCCAAATGGTATTTGTAAAAATGGATGATTGAACTTTACCTGCCTCAAAGTGGAAAGAAGGTAGTTCGCTTATCATGTTTTTTTCGAACGCTCTATCCTGAAATACTAGGGGTAAAAAGAATTCTCGCCACTCTTCAGAAAATGATAAAACCTGTTCCTTATAAGCCTGATAATATGCCGGAGAGGTTCGAGCCAAATCATTCAGACAATTCTGAGCGAGAATTGCGGGAGATAAAAAACTAAATCTGTTTACTGATGCTTGCTGTTTCGTCAAATTACCCTCGTAGGTAGCCAATAACGGATCCATTCTATCTGATAGCACATCCTTGGAAGCAAAATATCTTTGCCACCATCCATAAGCGGTGCTTTCTTCAGCTTCTCTTGTGATCAGCTCAGGGTGGTTCCTTAAAAAATCATCTAAAATGGCATCTTGCTCCTTATCGATTTCGGACTGAAGCATTCTCATTTCGTTGATCATTAATGATCTTGAAGGGACAGGATAAAGTGAATTAGCTGTCTGGCTCAAAAGTGATGGAATAGCTAAGACGAAGATCACCCACAAACCGATTAGTGAAATGGCATTATGGCTGCTAGATTTACCTCTCAGGTTGATCAGGAATGCCAGTACATACCAAAAAGCACTGTAGAGCACCGTTACAAGCAAAAAGGTAATTAGATTCAATTTGAACTCAACTCCCCAGACTATGAACATCAAAACAAGTGCTGAGATCATAAGACTTGAAAGAATAATAAATCGGATATTGATTTTTTGAAACAGCCATAGTTTGACTTTCACAGGGTTAGAAGCGACCAAAGTCAATGAACCTTGTTCCTTCTCACTGCTCAATACATTGTAAGTAAAGCTGATTATGAGAAGTGGAAATAAGTAAATGACAACGAAAGCCGGGTCGAACTGGCCCAATAGTAGGCTTACAGGACTGGTTAATTCAGTGAAAGAAAGGCTGAACTTGTCTGAAGTTAGTCCTGGCTTGACATAATGATTGAAAATATCACTTTGACCGGTAGAAATAAACGTGAGGTTATCAGGTTTAAATGCTGCAACTCTAGGATTACGGTCTCCAGTAGCGGTAGGGGAATTAGGATATTGCCAAGTGGGTAAGTTAATTTCCAATCCTTGGTCTAAGGAGTCTAGCTGGGCGGCAACCAATGCGTCCTGATCGCGCATCTCTTGTATGGCCCCGTCAATTGAATTAGTTCTTTCTAAGACTCTTTGTTTGCCATTGAAACCAGCATAAAGACACAGCACCACAAGAAGGATAGATAATCCTGTGAACCATCTGTTCCTAAATAACCTGAGAAATTCGTTTTTGAAATTGAGTTTCCACATACCTAAAGCCTTTTTGCATTAAACAGCATCATTCCAAATGAGGCAATAAGCCAGAGTAGAACAACCATGACATTGGTTTGATTACTACCTAAAATGTCGCCATAGGAAGGCGGTGTGTAACTAAACTCAGGAACATCAGCCCATAATGCTTTGTCCGCTTTATAGGCCCAATCTCCATATTCAGAGTTTTCTGCAAAATTGTCATTCAAGGCTTTTTGAAGGTCAAGTCGGTAATTCTCCGCAGCATCTGAGAAATCCCAATGAGTGCCATAATCCGTATGAGCTAGTGACATTGAAAGAAATCGTACAGGTAAATAAGGAGAGAGAATGGCTGTCTTCTGATAAACACTTGTTTGCTCGTAATGCACCTCTTTCAGCGAACGATAATGCTTGAAATAAATTTCTGCTTCATGTTCTTCGCCTTTCTGCATTCTGTAACCGTCATAGTTGAATGGTAATTCTTCAACAGAATTTACATTGTAAGCTTTTAGCGTTTCTTCTTCGAGTTCTTTAGCCGCTTGACTCCATGGGTCGTGACCGTCAAGCCCTTTTGATTTGTCTAAAGCTATGGCCTCATTGAAGCTTTGAAGAGTAGGATATGGATGAGCTTCTTCAGCCATGTTAGTTGCTGCTTTTGGTAATGCCAGGCAACTCAAGATCCAAAAGCCTAAAAGGCCAACAAGAGCAATTCCAGAATTTTTAGCCCTAATCGATACTAAGACTGAAATGGACGTAAAAATGGCGTAGTAGACCAAATACACCACAAGCATGGTGATTAAGCTTTCAATGCTAATTACCCCGAAATCGCTAGTGAAAGCGAGTAAAATAGAGGCCAAGGTAAAAATGGCTAGGGTTAAAACTAAGATGAGACTAAACACCCCCAGCCATTTGCCTAGCACGAATCTATACATGCTGAGCCCTTGACTTTTTATTAAATTCAATGTTCCGTTTTCTCGTTCTCGAGTAATACTGTTATGTCCAAAGAGAATCACCAGCAAGGGCAATACGAATAATAGGATAAAGTCTGGTGTTAATTCTCCAAACCGTGCTAACCCTGATTGGTCAGCAGCACTCATGTATTGAGCTTCATTTCTTTTATGAGCTTCAAGAAAGATTGAGACCCCTACAAACTTGTCGACCCCTTGATCTAGTAAAGAGAGAGGGTATTTCGGCTTGAAGGCATAAGTACCATAATGGGCAGCACTGTGTGGGTTTTTATCGTCCTGGCTTTCCCAGATATTTCGCTCATTGCTTTGTGCTTGTTGATACTGCTCTTGAACAGACTGATAATGGCCATAGCTTACTAACGTTGAAACAATGGCTAATAAGAGCACGATGAAGGCTGCTATTTTGAACTGCCCTTGTCTTGAAATTTCTCTTATCTCTTTATTCGCAAGTAATCTGATCATCGCCTAGTCTTTAATTCATATGAGCTAAATAGAGCTTCTCTAAATCACTATGGTTGATTTCAGATGCTGTCAATTCTTCTACCAAGGAACCACCATTCATAATTCCGATATGTGTACCTGTTTCTTTTGCCCTAAAAAGGTCGTGAGTGGCCATTAATGTAGCCACGCCCTGATCACTTAGCTTCAGTAAAAGTTCAGAAAATTCATTGCTTGCTTTCGGGTCGAGTCCTGAAGTGGGTTCATCTAGGAGTAAAGCTTTGGCGTTCTTGGCCAGAGCAATGGCAATTCCAACCTTTTGGCGCATACCTTTTGAGTATTGCTTTACTCTCATTTCATGAGCTTGTTCTTGAAGCCCTGCCTCTGTTAAATAGCTGCTTATTTGAGATGGATCTTTTTTAAGACCTGATAATCCTAGGAAGTACTCTAAGTTTTCAATTCCTGTTAGTTCTCCATATAGATTCAAATTCTCAGGAATATATGAGATGACCTTTTTCGTATTGAGAGGTTCCTTACTGACATCCATTTGGTCAATAATTACTCTGCCCGAAGTAGGCTCAATAAAATTCAAAAAAAGATTGATGGTAGTTGATTTACCAGCGCCATTTGCACCAAGCAAACAATAAATATCACCAGCCTCAACGCTCAGATTGAGATTTTTTAAGGCTTGATGACCATTGTAATCTTTGGATAGATTCTCCGTATGCAACATAAATTGAAGCTAAAGCAATTTAGTGGCAAGTAATGCCACTTTTCTGTTAAGTGCAACATTGTTGCATAAATGGTCAAAACAAATGTAGGAAAGGAAAAGAGGGGTTTATTTACCCTTACTCACAAAAACAGCCTCTTTCAAGATGAAGTTCAAGTGGTTAATGTCTGTGCTATTCAGCTCTAAGGTCCCTTTTATGGTCACTAGATCATCTAGAATCAATTTTTTGGTTGGATTCTTTAGAACGATCTCAGCAGCAGTCTCAGGTCCAGCTCCTCCACAGAAGAAGCAAGAAGCAAATGGCAAGGCAGAGAGCATAAACAAGGAATCAGACTCAAATGGAATTACATATCCGGTGAGTGTCACATCTTGCCCTTCAATAGCCAATAGCTCATCATTGAATTTCGGCACTTCGAAATAAGCATTTACTTCTTCAAAGTATTCAGGCGTGAAAATGACTTTTTGAAACAGTTCCCAACCTTCGTTGTCATTTCTGGTGGGTAAGACTAGTAGAGCAAAAGCGAGTATCCATTTCATAGTGCAATTTTATAGACTAAGTTCTGCTTATGCAACATCCTTGCATATAAGCGGTAAAATTCATTAGTAGTTAAGTATGCTGCCTGCATTAAAATCGTCCTCATTTATGGTGTCACCCTCGCTGGTGTCAGAATCCATTTTGATCTTCCAAACCCCATTAATCTTTTGTAAGGTGACATTGAATTTTCCATAATAAGAGTCAGATCTGAAGCCTTTTTTACGGGTGAGTTTGTAGATCCCAATTTCATAAGCATAATCGCCTTTTTGCACTCGACTGATAAAACTGAATTCGATTACTTGATTGATCCTTTGGGCATTCCAGTTATTGAAAACCTCCAGGTTACGATCCTTGTACTCCTTTCCGACATAGATCTTATCTCCATCAACAGCCACTCTTAAGACATCATCGGTATGGATCTGATTGAATAGCATAGCATCCAAATCTTGGTAGGCCTGCATAAAGTTGTACCAAACGTCTTTATTGATATGGTCTTGCTCTGTTGTTTCCTGTGCAGCAAGAGTTGAAGTAGCTAAAATAGCCAGGCAAAAAAGTGCTTTTCTGATCATAATCAGCCTAACGAAGACTTTAGTCAAATGTTATCTGGTTTGAAGCAATGTTCCGTTGGCTTCATTTTGCAATTGAGATGGATCAATAAAAAGCTGAATGGCTTTCCTGTAGATCTCATTGGTCTCATTGAATACTTTATAAAAAGCATCATCATCAAAGAGATCACGGGCAATTCTGGCAGTGATTAGAAATTTCAGGAAATCTTCTGATTTGGCTAACTCTTTAGGGTTAGGTCTAATTCCCTTCCTTTGACCTATTTCTACCACCTGATCGATCATTTTTTGTGTCACCTTAAAATCAGTTCGGAAGTCTTCAAAAGAGATCTCTTTCAATTCTGGATGATTATCTCTATAGTCTAAAGTGAACTCTCTAATGGCATTGCTATTAGAAAGTCGATTCACATAGATACTGTTGTCTGTGGTATCAAGTGAAACGAAATAGTCGGGCATAATTCCACCACCGCCATATACGGTTCTACCATTATTGGTTTGATAGGCAAGACTTTCGTCAAAATGAACACTGTCTTTCACAAATAATTCACCTGAGATGTAGCGATTGTAATAATCAGAATTGTAGTCTGTTTCACCGTCATCATAAGGCTTTTGAATGGATCTTCCAGAAGGAGTGTAATATCGGGCAATGGTCATTCTTAATTCAGAACCATCTTTAAGATCGAACGGAAGCTGTACTAGTCCTTTACCGAATGATCTTCTTCCAACTACGAGGGCACGGTCATTGTCTTGAAGTGCACCTGCCACAATTTCTGAAGCACTCGCACTACCTTCATTCACTAATACCATCAGTGCTCCATCTTTATAGATGCCGTCTTCATCAGCAAAATGCTTGCTGTCGTATTTAGCACTTTGTCCTTTCTGGCTGACGATCATATCGCCATCATCCAAAAACTCATTACACATGCTAATGGCTGCACTCATATAGCCGCCTGAATTATTCTGCAAGTCAAGTATCAGCTTAGACATGCCTTTAGATTTCAGATCTACCAGGGCATCCTTAAATTCCTTGTAGGTGGTTTCGGCAAACTTGTTGACTTTGATATAGCCAATTTCCTCTTCGACCATATAGCTTGCGTCTACAGAATATTGAGGAATTGAACCTCTTTTAAGATCAAAGCTTAATAATTCATCATCGCCTTTTCTAAGAACACCTACGTTTACCTTGGTGCCGCTTGGGCCTCTAAGCATGTTAAAGACTGTTCTGTTCGATATGCCAACTCCTGCAATATTTTCTCCATCTACCGTAATGATCTTGTCGCCAGAAACGATCCCAGCTTTCTTAGATGGGCCTCCTTCTAAAGGATTCACCACATAAAGCGTGTCTCGAAGAAGGTTGAATTCTATTCCGATACCGTCATAAGTTGCTCTGAGCTGAGACTGAGCTAGCTCCGCATCACTTGGTGGGATATAAACGGTATGTGGATCGAGCTTGTCGAGCATATTTTCTATTGACTCCTCAATTAGAGATTCAGTATCGACACTGTCTACATAATCGTTTTCAATGTATTCGATGAGCTGTTGTAACTTTTGATAAGAGCTCAAAAACTGCTTGTCGACTTTTGGCTCAGCAAAGTTTTTACCCAGCATTACCCCAACGATCAGGGCTGCTGAAATGATGATAGGAAGTCGGATTTGTGCGCTCGTATTTCTCTGATCGCTCACTCTTTTAAAATTTTATTGATTGAATTTATCCGAATATGGATAAATGTCATGGTATCGTTCTAACGTTTTGATTTTGTTTGTGTTTTCGTTTTCTATAAATCAGCGAAAATCAGGTCAAATTTATTAGATTCGGTTTACCTTTAAAGTCAATGCAGCAAAATCTCCAAAGAACAATTAACGAGCTCGTTTCTGAAAACCACATTAGAGCTTCAATCCTGTACTATTTCGGTGTTAAATTCTACGATTACGAGACAACTACACTAGAGGAGGTTTGCCAAAAACATGGCTTAAATGCTGATTCTGTTACTAACGCCTTAGAATTGGTAGATGACGGGTCGGACAATACCATCAAACAGTTAAAGGCTTTGCCTATTGAGCTTTTGGTAGAATATCTTAAGCATTCACATTACTTGTTTGTCAAAAAGAGGTTGCCTTACATAGGCCAATTGATCGATGGTTTGACGGAGGTTAATTTCAGATACAAAGCTCTTGCAAATGACTTGAAGTCTGTGTTCCCGCTGTTTGTAGAAGATTTTGTGCATCATATCTATGAGGAGGAAGACACTTTCTTTACTTACATAAGCAGATTGATGAATTTCATTCGTTCTGAAAGACCTGTCTCTTCAGTTTTATATGTGATGAACAAGTTCTCTGTTTCGGATTTTGCTCTAGAACATGAGGTTCATGAAAATGAGATGGAGGGTTTCCGTCAGTTCACCAATAACTATGCTTACTGCGAAGAGGCTGATCTTCACATCAAAGTTCTCTATTCTGAGTTGGAGCGATTCGAAAAGGATCTATTGAAACATGCCAAAATTGAGAATGAAGTACTCTTTCCAAAGGCCTTGCAATTAGAGCGTCAGGTAAAGCTTAGATTCCACGAACTTTCCAAATTGAATTAATGGGAAGAATTCTAGCCATTGATTTTGGCACCAAAAGGGTAGGGCTCGCAGTTACGGACCCCTTGCAGATCATTGCCTCACCTTTAGATACTGTTCATTCGAAAGATCTACTCAAGTTTTTGAAAGATTACGATCAAAATGAGGGTATCGAAGAGATCGTTTTAGGTCTGCCCACTAAGCTTGATGGAACAGATACAAATATTACCCAGCAGGTAAAGCAGTTGCATAAACATTTACAAAAACAGTTTCCTGAAAAACCTGTTTATTTGCATGATGAAAGGTTTACCTCTAAGATTGCTTTAGACGCAATGATAGCTGGAGGAGCCAAGAAAAAAGATAGAAGAGAAAAAGGTAATATTGATAAGGTAAGCGCAGCTGTGATCCTTCAATCTTACTTAGAAAGCAGAGGAATATGATTTATCCCATTTTAGCCTACGGTGATAATATTTTAAGAATAGAAGCAGATGATTACCCTGAAGGATCAGAAGATCTAACGAAATTGGTAGAAGACATGTATGAGACCATGTACAATGCTAATGGTGTAGGTCTGGCAGCTCCTCAAATTGGTCTTTCTCATAGAATTTTCGTCATTGACTCAACTCAAATGGGTGATGATCCTGAGAAAGGGGTTAAGAGGGCTTTTATTAATCCGGAAATACTCGATGAGTACGGTAATGAATGGGCTTTCGAAGAGGGATGTTTAAGTATTCCTGATGTTCATGCCGATGTGCTTCGTCCTGAGAAGCTCACTATTCGCTATTTTGATGAGTTATGGAACGAGCACGAAGAGGAATTCGATGACCTTACAGCTCGTGTGATCCAACATGAATACGATCATTTAGATGGTGTGCTATTTACTGACTATATCAAAGGCTTGAAAAAGCAAATGCTTCGCTCAAAGTTGGTGGGTATTTCAAAAGGTAAGGTAGATGTGGGCTACCGCATGAAATTTCCAATTAAGAAATAGTAGTTTAGTGCCATGAAAAATCGTGGCCTATTCTCCATTCTCATTTTTGTTATATCAGCATTTGCTGTTTCCTCTTGTCAAATCAAGAAAGAAGTACAGATCGACTTTGATTCTGAAGATGCGTTTGTGCACTCAGCCTACTTCTGGTTTAAAGAAGATGTTACTGAAGAACAAATCGAGGCATTCATTTCTGACTCTGAAAAATTAAGAGAGATCAAAACGGTGAAAGGCTTCTTTACCGGTAAACCTGCAAATACGGATAGACCTGTCATCGAGAATTCTTATGACTATGCGGTGATCTTTCTTTTCGAAGACCTCGAGGCGCAAGAATACTATCAAAAAGACCCACTTCATCTAGAGATGATCGAGAAGCATTCTTCCATCTGGGAAAGGGTTATGGTTACCGATGTAGAATAGCATCATATCAAAACCGCGTTCTAGCTTTTTTAGGAAGCTGTAATCCCTATTTTTGTGGCTTCCAAAAATTTCACAGCGGGTTGATATGCAGCAGTTAGATGATTTCCTCAAACTTATAGATAGTTACATTGGTAGTGCAGGGTGGTTCCCTTTTGCTCTTTTAGGAGTGGGTCTATTCTTCACTATTTATCTCAAATTCCCTCAGTTTAGATATTTCGGATTTGCCTTAAAAGTGGTCAAAGGAAAGTTCGATAAGCAAGATGATGAAGGTGATACTTCACATTTCCAAGCCTTGACCACCGCTTTATCCGGTACAGTAGGTACAGGTAATATTGCCGGAGTGGCATTTGCTATTCACTTAGGAGGACCAGCTGCCTTATTCTGGATGCTTGTAACTGCTGCTATCGGTATGTGTACCAAGTTTGTGGAGGTTACGCTCTCTCACAAATACAGGGAAAAAAGTTCAGATGGTACCATGGCTGGAGGGCCAATGTACTACATGAAGAATGCTTTGAACATGAAGTGGTTGGCAGTAATCTTTGCTATAGCTACTGTTTTATCTGCTTTTGGGACAGGTTCATTACCACAGATCAATTCGATCTCAACTTCTCTTAAAGCCACCTTAGGCATTGATCTTTGGATCACCGGATTAGTCCTTGCCATCATTTTAGGCTTTGTGATTATTGGTGGTATTAAAAGAATTGCAGCCATTACCGAGAAGTTAGTGCCTGCTATGGCTGTGATCTATTTCATTGGCTGTTTTGCTGTGATCTTAGCTAACCTAGACAATGTGGTTCCTTCTTTAGTGAGCATCTTTGCAGACATCTTCACGGGATCTGCAGCAGCGGGCGGTTTCTTAGGAGCTACTTTAAAATTTGCATTTGATAGAGGAGTGAATAGAGGTCTTTTCTCCAATGAAGCAGGTCAGGGTTCTGCACCTATCGCGCACGCTTCAGCGAAAGCACATGAGCCTGTATCGGAAGGAATGGTAGCTATTCTTGAGCCATTTATCGATACTATTATCATTTGTACCATCACAGGTTTGACTCTTCTTTCTTCAGGAGTTTGGAATGAAAAGCATCTAAATGAATTTCAGGTGGCCGACATGGAGATCCTGGCCGGCTCTTATACAGATGATACCGACTTAGGGGTGAAGGTTTTAGCTGATCATTTGAATGGCGCTTCTGAATTGCCTGCTTATAATGGCGATTTACAAGTGGTTAATGGTGAGATTCAATCTCAGGTTGGTGTGATCCATGCAAGATCACTCGCTTCTAGAATTACCGTTTTAGATGAGGAAGGAAATCCGTTTAATGGAGATGTATTGGTAGAGGAAGGAAAACCAACTGGAGAAGTAGTTTTTGAAGGTTATTCATTAGTCCACAGTGCTCCTTTGACTACCATTGCCTTTACTAGAGGCTTTTTCGGAGACAGTGGTAAATACATCGTGTCAATAGGACTATTGCTCTTTGCATTTAGTACAGCCATCTCATGGTCCTATTATGGCGATAGAGCCATGACTTTCTTGTTTGGCTCGCAATCAGTAAAGTATTTTAGAATGGTCTATGTGATCGCTTTCTTCTTTGCGGCATTTACAGATACTCAGATCATCTGGACATTGTCTGGGATCACCATTGCCCTGATGACTTTGCCAAACTTGATCGGAATCTTCCTTTTAAGGAAGGATATGAAAAATACTATTGCAGAATATTGGTCAGGCTTTAAACAAGAGTTTCCTGAAGAGAAAACTCCTGAGTAAATGAAAAAGGCCTCTTCATTAGGAGGCCTTTTTTATTAATCTTCTACTTTAACACCTTTCCAAAAGGCTACGTAATTTTTAATGCCTTTGGCTAATTCTGAGGTTTCAGGATAGAACCAAGCTGCGTCTGGATTCTCAGACCCATTTACTTCTACTGTGTAATAACTCGCGACACCTTTCCATGGGCAGGTCGTGTGGCTATCACTAGCTTTAAAGTATTCTTTTTTGATGCTATCGTGAGGGAAGTAGTGGTTTCCTTCCACTACTACAGTGTCATTGCTTTCTGCAATTACCTCGTTATTCCAAATTGCCTTCATTTCTATTATAGTTATATATAGAAATCAATTCGGGATGAATTGGTTCTCAAAATGAGTGAGTATTTGATCATCTGTCAGTTTACTGACGATTAATCCTGTCTATTGATTTTTAAATCACTACTGTTAATGCGGCCAATCGGACTCCAGTAGCCTTCTTGATTGGGATTTAATACGGAGGAGGAAATTTCAATTCTATCTCCAACATAGGGTAAGATCTGATCTATCAGTTCTTGTTTGTTATCCGTCTTAAAAAGGTAGTAATCAGCGGACCCATCTTGATTGGAAACCACAAAAACAGGAGGGATGCCTCCAGAGATACACAGCGCTGCACATGACCTGTGGGGCTTATTGTTTCCAGGCTTCATCGAGCCGAAATAGCATTTAGAGTCTACAATTTCTCCAATGAGTTTAGAATCGGTCTCTTGTGGCGACTTCTGTACTCGTGAATAAGCCGCAGAGGTGTTCAGTTTAAAGTCAATCAATGCATTGTCATTTTCCGTTAATTCAAGCATCGTTATTCCATCTTGGTAAACTAATGTGCCTCTAACTTTGGCAATGTAGTTTTCTGCTGGGCCACCCATTCTTTTTTCAAAGGCTTGAATAGAAGTTTCTGCACCGAACTTCCCGAAGTTGATCAGGATGATGTCTTTTTGCTGAGAAGAGTCTCTAGATAGAATTCTTAATGTTGGAACGGGCTCATTAAAAATCACTCCTTCCAATTCTGTTAAGTTGCCATATTCATAAGAACCATTATTGATCTTGTCTTGACTCATAGCAATGATCCAACCGAAAAACATGCTCACAATGAAAAGAAAGATGACTACGCCCAACACAAATCGCATATTGCGTTTAGGTCCTTTCGGTAGATATCCTATGTAGAAATCATTTTTCATGAGTCGATCTTTACGGGTTCTACTTCTGTTCCTTCTTGTTTTGGTGCTGGGTTGACAAAAACCTTAGTCCCTTCGAGCCTTAGCTCATAGGTGCTTACTTTCTCTGTAAATGGAGGAGGAGATGTGCCATTATGAGGTTCGTACTGGTAACCATGCCATGGGCAAGTCACACATCCATCGATTATTTTCCCTTCTCCCAAAGGTCCATTTTGGTGTTTGCAAACATTACTGATGGCAGAGAGCTTTCCATCATATTTGAATATGGCTATGTTCTCACCATTGAGGGTCACTACTTTGGCACGGTCATCTTGAATTTCAGCTACATCACAAACCTTGGTAAAGCCCGATCCTTTTGAATCAATCCCTTTACTAGAGGTAACAGATGAAAGTATGTGCAGACCAATGATGGTGATCATACCAAACATAAGAAGCCCATATTGCATAGGGTCTGATTCTAGCTGAACAACCCCTAACATCACATGCATCACAATTAAACCATAAGCCACATATACTAACATGTGTAGTGCTTTCCACACTTTTGGACTAAGGTTCTTCAACCAGAAATCATGGCTCGTTGCGGCCATTAAGAAAAGGATGATCAAAGCGAAAAAGCCCAATACTTGAAAAGGAAATCGCACCAAGGAGTCATAATTTCCATTGGATATCAGGAGTGATAATAATGGGTTTTTATTACCCAAAGAATGAAACTGTAGAATGCTGAAGATGCCATGAACCAAGGCGATCAGGAACATGGTAACCCCTAAGTGTCTCCGATTATAAAGAAGTGGTAGGAAATAGCGGTTCAATCGGGCTAAAGGTCCGATACACAAAATGATATGCAAGAGCAAAAAGGCTAGGGTAGCAGTACTACGGATGATCATAGTTTCAGCCGTTAATTCCGGATTGCTGATACTGCTCCATAAAAAGAATACGCCTAGGTAGCCTAGCACAAATAAGGCAAGGGTGATATCATACATCTTCTTCTGCCTATTCCATAAAACGCCTACATAACTCACACTCATGGTTGGTTTCTTTTAAGTGGTGAGTGAAAAAGAGCTGTGCCTTTGATCTCATCTACCAAGAGGAGGTATTCATAATTTTCGCTGGGCAAATCGAATTCGTAATTGCCCATAGAATTGAGTTGACCAATAATTTGAGCAGAGCTAGAGAGTTCTTGCTCATTTGAGACATAAACAGTAGTAAACGCTGATTTGAGAGGAGCCAATAGTTTGAGTTTTAGCTTGGCCTCATTAAGTTCCGTTTCTAGTACAGGATTTTCATAGCTATCTGCAAAACCACATATTTCTAGACCCGCAGCGCAAACATGTCGGTTAATGTCAGCTAATGGGTCCTTCGGAATGTTTTCAATTGCTTGGAGACAGAGCAATGGCAAGCCAATACCGAGCACGTACCACATCAAACGATGTCTTTTTCGGAGTTGAATATTCAAGTTGTTCCTCCCTTCTTCACTCTTTTGAAGAGGATTGGCCAAAGAGCTACTACCCCAGGGAATATGAGCACTTTCATACTCCATGGAGCAGCTTTCACTCCTTCATCGATCTGATGAACTCCTTTACGATAAAATGAAATTGAAAAAACGATACCCAACACCAAATAAATAGCCAGAGTGGCCAGAAATATGTTGGCTATCGTTTCAATCATAGTGATTCGTATTCTGCATCAGCTTCTGCGATGCGCTTCTCCATTTCTCTTTGGTCGTACACAGCTTGTTCAACTGCTGCTGCTACCTTTTCAGCTAGTGACGTATCCAAGGCATTTGGTATCACCATTTCTTTGGTAGGATTTTCAACCGCAGTAGCAATGGCATGAGCAGCAGCCAATTTCATTTCTGTACTGATGGTACTCGCTCTTGCTTTCAAAGCTCCTTTGAAAATTCCAGGGAAAGCCAAAACGTTGTTGATCTGATTGTTGAAATCACTTCTTCCTGTACCTACCACTGCAGCTCCCGCTTTCAGAGCTTTATCAGGCATGATCTCAGGTTCTGGATTAGCCATAGCAAATACAATCGGATTGTCTGCCATGTTTTTAATATCCTCTTCATTGAGAAGATCTCCTTTACTAACACCGATGAAAACATCTGCTCCTTGGATCACATCATGAATTGAACCTCCAACATCATCGAAGTTAGAATACTTCAATAGTTCAGTTTTGGCCTTGTTCAAATCATGTCTGAAACGGTGAATAGCTCCTTTGCTGTCGCATACAATCAGTTGCTTCACTGTAACGCAAAGCTCAGAATCAATATGAAAGCATCTTAAAAGTTTGGCTATCGCAATTCCAGCAGCACCAGCTCCATTGATCACCACTTTCAGATCATTCATTTTCTTGCCTACTACTTTGGCCGCATTTTCAAGCGCAGCTAAGGTTACAATAGCGGTTCCATGCTGATCATCATGAAAAACAGGAATACCCAAGTCTTGTAACTTTTCTTCTATCTCAAAGCTTTCAGGAGCCTTGATGTCTTCTAAGTTGATTCCACCAAACGCTGGCGCAATTCTCCTGATCGTTTCTATAATATGTCTGGTATTATTTGAATCGATACAAATAGGAACTGCATTTACGTCAGCGAATTTCTTAAAGAGCATGGCTTTTCCTTCCATTACAGGAAGAGAGGCCAATGGTCCGATATCTCCTAATCCTAAAACAGCTGTTCCATTAGTTACAACGGCTATGGTATTACCCTTCATGGTCATATCATATGCCCGAGAAGGATCTTTTTCTATTTCTAAACATGGTTGAGCTACTCCAGGTGAATAAACCAAGGCTAGTTTCTCTTGTGAGTCAACAGCCAATTTGTTGGTTACTTCTACCTTACCCTGCAATTCTTCATGCAGCTCTACCGATTTTTTATATACATCTTCCATAAAAAGTCAGGGATTGACCCCTGCATAATTAATTCCGGCCAATTTATGTATATCCCAGTTGAAAGTACTCAGGTCTGCTGAACAAAATTGTGTAAAATCATCATGACCGCAGGATCTGGCTATTACTTTCATCAGATCATTGGTTGCTCCGAAGAAGTTGGCCAATTGTTTGGCCGAAGATTGAATGACCAATCGTTCTCTCAAATTCTCCTTTTGGGTAGCAATACCCACTGGACAATTGTTGGTGTTACAGGCCCTCATGCCTAAACAGCCAATCGCTTGCAAGGCAGAATTTGAAACGGCAATGGCATCGGCTCCTAGCATCATCGCTTTGGCAAAATCTTCTGCCACTCTCAATCCACCAGTTATGACCAAAGTCACATCGGATGCGCCTTTTTGATCAAGGTGCTTTCGTGCCCTAGCTAAAGCTGGAATGGTCGGAACGTTGATGTTATTTCTTAATACTGTCGGAGCAGCACCGGTTCCTCCACCGCGACCATCTAGTATGATGTAATCAACTCCTACTTCTAGTGCAAAGTCAATATCATCTTCGATTCTTGAGGCGGCTATTTTAAATCCGACAGGAATTCCTCCAGTCACTTCTCTCACTTTTTCTGCAAAAGCTTTAAAATCTTCTACTCCATGAAAGTCAGGGAAAGTAGCTGGTGAAATGGCAGATTCTCCTTCATTTAGCCCTCTTACTTCGGCAATTTCTTTGGATACTTTATGTCCTGGAAGATGACCGCCAGTGCCGGTTTTAGCACCTTGTCCGCCTTTGAAATGAAAAGCTTGCACGTTCTCAAGTTTGTCCCAGCTAAAGCCGAATTGAGCTGAGGCTAGTTCGTAAAAGTATCTTGAGTTTTCTGCTTGTTCAGCAGGAAGCATACCTCCTTCGCCAGAGCAAATACCTGTGCCAGCCATTTCAGCTCCTTTGGAGAGAGCAATTTTAGATTCTCTAGATAAGGCCCCAAAAGACATGTCTGAAACGAAGATTGGAATGTCCAATTCAAGAGACTTTTTAGCTTTTGGACCAATAATCGTTTTAGACTTCACTTCTTCATCATCTAGTAGAGGTCTGCGCGAAAGTTGAGCCGGTAGAAACTGGATGTCTTCCCATTTAGGAAGCGTATCTCTATCTACACCCATGGCTTCCGTTGGTCCATGATGGCCCAAGTTCTTTAATCCATTCTGAGCTAGTTCTTTGATATAATTCGTGTAAGGTTCCGTGCTTTCAGGATGGGTGTCAGCATACTCTCCTAAGTAGGAGTCGCGATTAAAAGGTGCGGGATGATCAACCTCATACTCTAACACCTCTTCTTCATCAATAAGGACTTGATCGTTTTCTATGTGTGATTCAAACTTGTGGAGGAATTCAGAATTATTGTATTCGCTCACACCTGTATCTATTCGATAATCCCAGTTGTGGAGTCCGCAGATTAAATTGTGTCCATCAACAAATCCATCAGACAGCATGGCACCTCTATGTAGGCATCGTCCATATAAAACAGAAACTTCTTCTCCATATCTGATGACTACTAAGTCAGTGTTGGATACTAAGGCATGAGTGGGCTGCTTTTCTTCTAGTTCTGAAAAAGTAGCAACAGAAACAGGTTTATTCATAAATGTCTTTTTCGGTCAGCTTACTAAAGCTAATTAATTGAAAGTCAAAATGAAATACTGTTGTCTAAGTGACAAGAACTGTTTTTGTGCTAAACCTAAGCTTCTACTAAAGCATTTTGCTGTATCTCTTCAGTTCTCATGAAATAGAGATAATCGGCTAAAAAGTAAGCGCCAATCCCGGAAAAGGTATGCCAGAGGAAATGGGTTCCCCACGGGAAAATATGAACATATTCATGATCTACCTGACGACACCAAATAGCCGCGATAAAACATAAAGTGCCTAGAATAATGTTAATGGCCTTTTTATAATGGTACTTTCTCATGATGAGAAATAAAGGTGCTAAAAAGGCAATGCCACTTATGGTGTAAGATGCATTGATTCCTCCTTGACCAGGCCAAAGATCTATAACCCCAAACCTCATAAGAAAAACTGGGGCAACTGCTATAAAACCCATCCACCATTTCGGAAGTGCTTTGGCCCAGAAATAAACAGTGATCATTAGGGTGAGTATCAACGCTGGAAGAAAGTCCATCACTAAAAACGCCCTAGAGGTTCGCAAACCATGAAATAGTGTACTTCCTAAACCGTTTAAAATCAGAAATGGAATGGCAGCCAACAGAAATGGATACTCTTTTGGTTGTTTCCTGATCTTCCATAGGAAGTAAAATGCTGGAGCTGCGATCAATAATGACGAAAAGGCATTCCACGGCTCAACGATTAAGTTGTCCGTAATATGGGTTTCGGCATACCATGGTCCTCCGTCTGTTATTTGATCAGGTAAAAGCATTAGTAACATTTAAACTCAAATATGGAGTCTGAGTTTTGCTCTTAACCAGTTTTTAGATGGATGCCCGACATTGTAGGTTAAATGGTAGACTTTAGCTACTGCTTTTGCTTAGCATCTTTGATCATTTGCTGATTATCCCAAGGGCTATCGTCTTCGATCTCTGTCGGTAATTCGTTCTCTTCTTTCAATAAAGATTCTTGTAGTGCTATCTCTTCGCGAGCCTTGTTGATATAATCTTCGCTATTGAGATTTTGAAGGGCTAACCTGCGCAAGGCTTGTTCATCGTATTTGATGAAGTTCTGAGACTGTCTATGAATCGTATATTTTCTCTTACCAAGAATTGACAAGGCATCTCCAGCCATTTTAACTGAAGTGTCTAATGTTTCGCGATAGATATGCTCGATACCCTCATTGAGAAGGTCATAGGCATCAATTCTACTTTTAGCCCTCATCATTAGTTTGACATGAGGGAAATGCTTCTTCATGATATGGACTAACTCAAGATTTACTTCAGGATTGTCAATAGCGGAAATAAGAATTTGAGCTTCATCAGCACCAGCCGATTCTAATAGACTTTCGCGTGTTGCGTCTCCGTAATAGACTTCGAATCCCATCTTCCTTAATAGTTCAACTCTATCTGAATCGTGATCTAAAATGGTGGCTTCAACACCATTTGCTCGCAAGAAACGACCAGCAGTACTTCCAAAATGACCGAATCCGACTATGATCACCTTGTTGCGTTTCTCAATGTGATCCATATCATCCTCGGCTTCAACTTCTCGAGTGCCAATATTGGGTAAAATTAATCTTTCGTTGATGATGTTCAGGATAGGGGATAGGGTCATACTTATAGCCGTGATCACGAGCAAAACATCTAGAATTTCTTGGTCGATGATCTGCAACTGGTAGGCAAATGATAGAAGAACAAAAGCAAACTCACCTACTTGGGCTAATCCAACAGAGAAGAGCAACTTTTGATCAAGACCAATTTTGAAAATACTTCCTACCCCTAGTAGGACTAATATTTTTAAAAGCATCACGCCAATGACCAATCCAATGATCATCAATGGAGCCTCACCGATAATAACAAAGTTGATAGAGGCACCAACTGCCATAAAAAAGAGGCCTAATAAGAGTCCTTTAAATGGCTCCAAATTGCTCTCTAATTCATGCTTGAATTCGCTATTGGCTAAAACTACTCCACCTAAAAATGCGCCTAATGCAGGGCTTAGTCCTACTAAGTTCATTAAGAAGGTGATGGCGAGTACAATCAATAAAGCTGAAGCTGTAAACAATTCTCTTAATCTAGTTTTAGCAATTTGCCTGAGCACAGGAACAAAAAGGTATCGACCTGCCAATACAACAAGCACAACACTTCCTAATACAGCCAGCGTCTGAAAACCGATGGGTAGGTTGTCGATAAAAGAATCATGCCCGCCATGGTCATCTGTCATTGCTGTTGCTGTACTCAAAAGAGGGAGCAATGCCAACATGGGAATTACCGCTATGTCTTGAAAAAGCAGAACGGAAAAAGAACTTTGGCCATAGTTGGTGTCCATTAAGCCTTTTTCCTTTAAGGTCTGAAGCACTATAGCTGTAGAGGAAAGGGCGAATGCCATACCAATAGTAATGGCCACTTGCCAAGAGAGATCAAATGCGAATAAGAGCCCGGCAAAAATCACGAGCATGGTAATTCCAACTTGAAGGCCACCAAGACCCACAATAGATTTTCGCATTTTCCAGAAGGCTGAAGGTTCTATTTCTAGACCGATCAGAAAAAGCATCATTACTACACCGAATTCAGCAAAGTGCATGATGTCTTCACCTTCTTCACCAATAAAACCAAGCAGGAATGGGCCTATAATGATACCGGCAATTAAAAAGCCTAAAACGGAACTTAGTCCTAATCTTTTTGCCAGTGGCACGCAGATAATAGCTGCAGTTAAATAGATAACAGCTTGAAATAAAATATCTCCTGTCACGCCTGTCCTCCTTCTGTTATCGCTGGATGGTCATTGATGAATTCAACATCAGCCTTCAAAATGGAATTTGAATCTTCAGAAGATAACCAATCCAAAAGGCGGGTATAACGCTGCTGACAAATGAGCAATTCCTCTTTTTTGATATTGTTAGTGCCTGTTACTGCAAATGGCGGAAGGTATTTCATTCCACATAAGTTAGCGGTCTGTTCAAATGGTTTTAAGAATTCTCCGATCGGATAATTGTTTCTACCGCCTTCTGCATAAACTGCTCTCGGTCCGCCTGCTGTCAAGGTATTCATCACAAGTCTATCCTTAAGAGCGAAGCCGTTTGGTCCATATGCCCAATTGTATTGCAATACCAAGTCGATCCATTGTTTAAGAAGAGGGGGGCAGCTGTACCAATAAAATGGATGATGCCATATGACCACCTCATGTCCAAATAGGATTTCCTGCTCGTGAATGACATCGATGTTAAAGTCCGGATACATGTCATACAAGTCATGCACTGTAACTTGTGGGTGTCTTTTGGCAGCACCAATCAGGGCTTTATTAATTCTTGATGATTCGAATTTAGGATGAGCAAAAAGGATCAGTATTCTTTTCAATTGGGTAGAGGTCAAGTTGATATAAACATAAAAACAACTTTGGATTAAAACAGTTCGCTCGGTGAATAAAAAGCCATCTTTTTACCTGGATTTAAATTCTACTAAAGATTTAGTTGTGTTTACGTAACTACTTACGTAGTTTTCATAAGTCAAAAGATCAAAACCATGAAAAGCTTTCTTTATCTACTTACTCTTTCACTATTGTTTCCTTTGAATATCATCATGAGACATGATGTCAGGGAAGAGGCCTATTTCCAGTTAGCTGAAGAGAAAGGAGCCACTTTTATTAGACTCAATGCTGGTTGTGGCACTTTTATCTCTGAGGAATGGATCGTTACCGCAGCCCATGTGGCTTCTGTCCCTCAGATTGGTGAAGATGTCAAAGTGAAAGGTAGATCATATGCTATCAAGCAGATCTTGATTCATCCGGAGTATCAGGATGGAAGAAGTATTCAGCATGATATTGCGCTTATTCAGCTTAGAGAAAAGGTAGAAGGGCAGGAGTATGCTCAACTCTATACCCAAAATGATGAGGTGGGCAAAGACATAGTTTTTGTTGGAACAGGGTATGCAGGTACAGGTGATAAAGGTTTGGCAGGCGAGGTCAACAAGGATCGTAAATTAAGGGCAGCTCAGAATAGAATTGAAGGTACCCGACAGGATGGGTTTATCCGATTTAAATTTGATGCGCCTGATAGCCCTGAGGCTTTGCCTTTAGAAGGAATAAGTGGTCCTGGTGATAGCGGAGGACCTGCTCTATGGTTCAATGGCGACCAAACCTATATTCTAGGTGTAAGTTCGCACCAAGATTTTAATGGCAATAGCGCTGAGGGTCAGTACGGTGCTTTAGAATTCTATACTCGAATCAGCATTTATTCGGATTGGATCAAAGAAACGATCAACTAGCCCAAAGCTTCTGATAATCACCGTTCGGGTCGTAGGTGTCAACCTGTTTTTGAATGTTGAACTCTCTACCACCACGTGGGTCATTTCCTACTCCAGCTATGTATATCCAATTGCCATAGTTAGAACATGGATCATAGTCGATCAACATTTTTTCGAAATAGGCTGCCCCTAACCTCCAATCGATTTTCATGGTGTGCATCAGGTAGCTGGCCACATTCTGACGACCACGATTGCTCATAAACCCTGTAGCGTTCATTTCTCTCATATTGGCATCTACAAATGGCTCTTTGGTTCGGCCGTCTCTCCACAAATGGAAGAGTTTATCGGATCCCCATGAGATTTTTTCCCTTCCAGAAATACCAGACCTTCTATAGATCTTGTGGCCGTATTTCAATGCCACAAAATGAAAATAGTCTCTCCAAATCAGTTCAAACACTAACCAGTAGGTAGAACTGTTCTTTTTCACATAGCGCTCAAACTTTTTGATCTGCCAGTAAATCTGCCTTGGGGATAAGCACCCATGTGCTAGCCATGGAGAGAATTTGCTTGAATAGTCTCCACCAATTAGTCCATTACGAGTTTGCTTATAATTAGAGATCAACTCATTGTCCCACAGATAATATTGTAGCCTCTCTTTAGCAGCTTTAGACCCTCCTTTAAAATGAAGTACAGTTCTTTCATCAGGTTGAATATTCTCATACCCTAAGTCATTTAAGGTTGGAATTTTATTACCTATACCGGCAGGGCTTTTAATAAAAAGAGGTGCTTCAATTTCCTGTCTTACATCTGATTTTTTCTCTGCCTCTTTTCGAAATTGAGTGAAAACGTCAGGCAGATCGTTTAAATGAAAGGATAGATCGTTTAGGTGATAGAGAGTCTCTCCCCAGATGAATTCGCATGGAACTTGAGCACTAATTGCCTTTTCTAAATTGGTTTCTTCATAGGCAGACGCTTTCTGCGCGAAGACCTTTTCGCAATGGTAAGTCTTACGGAGTGCATCTAATTCCTCGGATGGATCGCCTATTCTGAAATGTAAGTCTGAACCAATCGATTGAAGCTGTTCTTTTAGATCTGTGAGAGACTCTAACAAGAATTTCATTCTAAAGGCGCCCATACGTTCAATTCCGAAGTGCTCGCCTTCTAACCAATTCCTGTCCAGAATGTAAACAGGGATGACTTCTTTGCTTTCAGTTCCAGCTTTTAACAAACCTTCATTGTCTTCGATCCTCAAATCGTTGCGAAACCAATAAATCGATCTACTCATAACTCCTCAATTGATTCTAAGTATTTAGCTGCCTGTTCTAGTGTTTGGTTTTTGTTTTCAGGAGAATTTTTATCCCAAACCCTATAAATCATACTCATTCGCTGATTTTTGGCAAGCTTCTCTCGATGCTCATCGATGAAATTCCAATAGAGGCTGTTAAATGGACATGCATTTTCGCCAGTTTTCTTTTTATGGTCATAGGCACATTGCCCACAGTAGTGACTCATTTTATTCATGTAATTGGCAGAAGAGACGTAAGGTTTAGTGGCCACTATGCCTCCATCAGCAAACTGACTCATTCCCCTTGTATTGGTTATCTCTACCCATTCAATGGCATCAATATATATTCCGAGATACCATTCGTCTACTTCGTCAGGATCTATGCCTGCTAGTAAGGCAAAGTTGCCCGTTACCATTAACCGCTGGATATGGTGTGCATATGCATGGTGTAAAGACTGTCCAATAGAGTGTGAAAGACATTTCATGTCCGTGTCTCCTGTCCAAAACCAGCTAGGTAATTTTCTTTTTTGCTCGAAGAAATTAAGCTCAGCATATTCAGGCATATTTCGCCAGTAAATGCCTCGCATATATTCGCGCCAACCTAGTATTTGTCGGATAAAGCCTTCTATAGCCGATAGTGGAGCATAGTTTGGATTTTCATGATACGCTCGCTCTACAGCTTGGATTACTTCCAAAGGATCAATCAGTTTAGCGTTAAGCGCAAATGAAATTCTAGAATGGAAAAGTGACCAGCCTTGTGTGGTCATGGCATCTTGATATGCACCAAATTGAGGTAAGCATTCCTCTATGAAAAATTGAAGTTGATTGAGCCCTTCTTCTCGCGTTAATGGCCAAACAAAGTTCTTCTCATCAATCCTTCCTATGGTTTTTATTTCCTTGTCAGAAAGAAGATTAACAATATCTGTTACCTCGTTATGGAAAGAATTGACAGGAGGGATAACAGTACCCTTTGGCATCTTTTTGCGATTATCATGATCGTAATTCCATTTACCACCCAGAGGATCTTTTCCCTCCATCAGAATCTCATGTTTCTTTCGCATCATACGATAGAAGCTTTCCATGATCAATTGCTTCTTGCCCTCAAAAAAGTCTTTCAGCTCGAACCTTTCGGTTAGGAAATGTTCGGTGTCATAGTTTTGAGAAGCAATGCTTAGGCTTTTACAAAAGAGATGGAGTTGTTGATCTAATCGATATTCATCTGGTAATTGATATTCGAACTTTTGTATCTGATTCTCATTGATCAACCATTCGAGATTATCAGTGAGCGATTGCGCATTTTTTTGATCATCTAATCTCAGATAGATCACTTGATGACCCTGAGCTTCAAGATGCTTCGCGAAAGCTCTCATTGCACCGAAAAAGGCCACGACTTTTTGGATGTGATGTGTCACATAAGTGAGTTCTTGACCCATTTCCATGAGCACATAAGTTGTGTCGTCAGATTTGGATTGATACCAGCTGTGTTTGTGATTTAGTTGATCACCTAGAATGAGTCGAAGTGTTTTCAATTCTTGTTTTTATTTCTTCTACACCTTTCACTACAGTAGACCACTTCTTCCCAGCAGCTTTTCCATTTCTTCCGCCATTCAAAAGGTCTATCGCAGACCGGACAAATTTTAGTAGGTAATTGTCCCTTTTTCATATTCGCATAACTCTTTGGTCGGGTCGATGTTTTATTGACCATTGCAGCTTTTACTGCATTCTTCTGCCAGGAATTGTATGCTTCTTGAGAATTCTGTAATTCTCTTTTTTCACCTCAGGATGTTTTTTATGAGACCACAATGCTTTCCGAGCCTTTTCACTGGCCATTTTAACATCCACTATGGGCTGCAAGTCATTCACATCTATTCCTAACATTTTTGCTTCCAAAGGAGGGATAAGCCAAGGCTCATGAATGTACTCCTTAGGTATGTTGGCTAATTCGGGCACCCATTTCTTTATGAATAGACCATCAGGGTCGTGATCTTGACTTTGCTTGATGGGATTATAGATGCGAATGGTGTTAATGCCTGTCATTCCTGCTTGCATCTGAAATTGAGGGTAGTGGATTCCTGGTTCGAAATCTAAGAATTGGCTAGCGAGATAGGTTGCTCCCTCTTTCCAGTGTTGCCAGAGATGATGCGTTAAAAAACTCACCAACATGGCTCTCATCCTAAAATTGACATAGCCTGTATGATGAAGACATCTCATGCATGCGTCTACCATCGGAATACCAGTTTTACCTTCTTTCCACGCTCGAAGCCATTCTATTTTAGTTTCTTTTTGCAATAGGTCATAACCACGATTGATATTCTCAAATTCGTAGCTTTCTTCCATTTCAAATTTCTGCACAAAATGGTCATGCCATTGAAGTCGTGAACCAAAGTTGGCCGATGGTCTCTTATGTCCAAATTCATCCTTGGCCTGAAGTCTAGCTTGGTAAACTTCTCTAAGACTTAAGTTTCCCCAAGCCAAGTAAGGAGATAATCTACTGCAGCTTTTTCGACTTTGCTCTGGTTTCGAAATATGAAAGGAGTAATTCTTCACTCTGTCTTTCAGAAAACTACTCATGTATTTAAGGCCTGTTGATCTTCCGCCTTTTTGGAACAGATTGGAGTACTCTTGGAATTCTTGAGGGATCGGTTTTCCAAACTTTTGTCTAATACTCTGATCTAGTTCTATGGTTTTTAATTCATTCAGATCGGGGTCTTGGTAAGCCGATTTCATGAAGCTATGCCAATGCTTTAACCAGTTTTGCCTGTTTTTCGCTCCCCGTAGCACACCATTGTACATGTGCTCTTGCCATTTAATTCCTTTTTGAACACAGAATTGAGCAAGCCATTTGTCTAAGTCGTAGGTAACCTTTAAACCACTTTCTTCATGAGAATGAATATTTGTGATGTGATACTGCTGGCTCAGGGCCATGAACAGTTCTCTTGGAGGAGCATAAAACACTTCTAATTTGTTTCCGAGGGATGAAAGTTGCCGATTAATGTCTTCTATGGATTCCCAGACAAACCTCCAATGGCGTGTATCGTAATGAGGGTCTGCTATTAATTCTGGATCGAAGCAATAAAAAAGCAAAAGCTGTCCGCCTGACTCAATAGCGCTTTTCAGGGGTTGATGATCTGTTAATCTCAGATCTCGCTTAAACCAGACGAGGGACAACTCTTGCTTATGCATATTGAGTAATCCCTCGACTAATTGTTTTGTTTATGAATTCTGATCAATTGATCATTTGCTAGTCATTAATGAACAGTTTGCTAGTGTTTCTGTAACCACTGTTGTCACCATACCAGTCTTTGTAAAGAACACCGCTACTCTTAGACCAATCCACGAACTTGTTATATCCAGTATTGATTCTAGCTTTTTCAATTGGATATCTGAAGTTGTGAATAATATGAATGGCCCATGGTAAATTGTTCTCAGTTAAATAAGTTCTACCTAAACCTATGTTAGTGTCGTCTTGCGAAGTACCAAAAGTACTTTGGTCTGCTAGTGATGTTGGCATTTTTCCAGCTAAGTGAACCTCTTTGCCTCTATCACCACTTGCGAAAATGAAAGGGTTGAAAGGAGCATTACCTATCTCAGAAGGGTCAATTGGTTGTGTAAACTCAATCACTACTTCAAATGGAACGTTCGCTATAATTGACTCGCTTGGATCGGTATTAACAAAACTTTCTCCTGCAGCAGGCTGCATGTGATTTCTAGTGTCATTGAAGACAATGATCACTGCTTTACCTTGCCCAGACTCTAATCCTTTTGCGTCCAGAGTAGTGTTATTACCAAGAGTGCTATGTCCGCTAACAGAACTGATTTTTGATGGGTCAACTTCTAATTCGATTCCGAAGCCACTTCTTTCACCAGCTCCAACAGCTTTCAATAGGAAGTTCATTTTGAATCTTACCAATTCGTTGTTGCCATTCAATACGCTCACATATCTGTAGCTTACCACCATGTCGTTGAAGTCGTAATCTCCAAGGTTAGGCCACATATCTTCAAATGCGTAGCTACCCATACCTAACTCTGAAGGCGTAAATACATCAGCAGCTATATCCGGATCATCTGGGTAATCATCTAATTCGTCAATTACACCATCACCATCTGAATCGTTTTGAGGTAAATCCTCAGTGGCACATTTCCATGCGGTTAGGTCGTTAATTTTCTTGTTAAAGGTTTTTACGATGCTGTAAGCACCATCCTCTTTACTGATCTGTATCAAGTTAGAGTTGGCATCATTTGTTCCAACAAAGATTCTGTCTTGTCGGTCTATGGCCATTGATGTCAGTTGGAACGGGAAGTTCTCAGCACTAATTCTAATAATTTCAGCAGTACCTGCTTGATCATTGATCTCCGTGAACTTGTAAAGTCCTGAGAAACAGGCTAAGTAAAGCTCACCATTAGAATCAAAGGCCAAGTCACCACCACTCGTACTATTTACAAAACCACTAATGTTATAGGAGGCTACAGTTTCATTTGTCTCGGCATTTACCTTATACATTTTCGATCCATTCGACATATAGAAATGTCCTTCATAGAATTCTAATCTCGGATAACTCTTGTTAAATGGATTCGATTGATGTTTAACAGTAAAAGTTTGCGCTGCAATGTCATAGGCATAAAGAGTAGTATTGACATTGATATAAACTGTATTATTCGCTTGATCTAGGGCGTTGGCGATTGAACCACCAGGTAGGTCAGGAAGGGAAATGTCAGCGAATTGATCGTTAGATACATCGATAGAGAAAAAATCTTTATCTCCGTTTACTGCATAAAGATGATCGTAGCAATTACTACCATCTCCTGCTAAGCTGGCAACATCTAGGTTAGCTTGGCTACCTACAACAGGAACTCTGTAAGACTCTTCCGCTGTAGCCGTGATCTTGACAACTTCAATTTCTTCTGCAGCAGATGGAATCGTGATCTCATCACTGAAACCTTCGTGCTGCTTAAAGTAAGAACCTATTTCATAGGCCTCTCCATTCATTCTGTAGTTCAATTTATACTTGGCATTATCATCAGAATAATCTGTGATATTCACCTCAACAACTGAGCTAGTCTCAAATAAAAAATTGGCAGGGAAGTTCAAATCTTCCAATGCCACCGTTTCTTCTTCTGGGGCAAAATCGGGCTTCTCTATACACCCTGTTATTGCCAACGCTGCGATAAATACATATAACCTCTTCATGACTATTGTTTTCCCAAATTTGGTTATAGCTGAGTCGGCTATTTTATCTTATCGATGAGTGGTAGGTTTTGGTCTTTAATTGACGTTTTTTATCGATAAACAAAGGTTTAGTACGATTGAGCATAGTTGCTCTCCAATTTCTGAATGGCTAAAGTCGATGCTTCAATTGCCCCATCTAAATAACCTGGGAATTGGATGGCAGACTCGCTTCCTGCCATGATCAATCGATCATTAAAGTGCGTCTCTCTCAGTTTCTGATGTCCGTTATTTTGATGAGGTATAGGAGCTTGTTGATAAGGAGCATATGTAAATGGATCTTCTTTCCAGGTGGCTTCCACATACACACATTGATTGATCAGCTCCTCTCCAAAGAAGCTGATCAGTTGCTGGCGAACAGCGGCCTCTCTTTCAACCCAATTAAGTTGTATCAATTGATCATGGATAAATCCTTTGAGGGCAAACCCTTCCTCATTCGAATGATCATACATCTCAGTGATAGGGCCTCTTTGGGAGTAAATGGTGCCTATTTCTTTATCTCTCCAAAAAGGGTGAGGAGAGAAAAGCCCTACTTTGATAGACTCACCCATCCAAGTATGTGTATTCTGAAATAGCAGAAGATCTTCTGGTTGTAATTCTGGCTGGCAAGTGATAGAGTTTACAAATAGATTTGGAGGTAGGGTGTTAATGACCGTATCTGCTTTGAACTCTCCTTTATCCGTAGAGACAATTATTTCTGACTGTGTGAAATCAATGCTTTGGACACTCGTGTTAAGTTGAACTTGCTTAGTATTCAAGTATTGAAATAGAGTGTCGATCAAGACAGAGGTACCACCTTTGATTCTATAGCTTGCCTCTTGTTGCTGAGGTAGTTCAAATAACTGAGCCTTCCCATCTGGGTACTCATAAATAGCAAACCGACCGTAATCTTGTTCAACTTTGTCTATTCCAAGCTCATCTAGCAGCGTACTTAAATGAACATGCTTATCGGCAAACCACGTGGCTCCTAATTCTAATGTGGTTTTGTCTTGAGAAATAGTGTGAATCCTACCACCAACTCTATCTCTAGCTTCTAAAAGGATTGCATCAATACCTCTTTTCTTCAGCAAATAAGCAGAGTGCAAGCCAGAGAGGCCTGCACCTAGTATGATTACTTTTGGATTTTCCATTGCAATGCATGGATAACCAATTAGAGTCAGATTTGATTCAAATAATTAAGTCTAATTATCTCTTCATGCTCTCATCCATAAAGGCAGCAACGTCCGATTTGAATTGCTCAAGAGATTTCTGGTCTGTATACATCATATGACCAGCTTCGTAGTATTTCATGATGATGTTGTCTTTGACTTCTTTTGGCAGCCCTAAATGGTTGATTGAATACTCTACTCCATAGAAAACTGTGGCGATGTCCAAATAGCCATTGAGGATTAATACTTTCATATTTGGGTCTTTGATCATGGCTTGAGCCATGTCAGGCCCTGTGTTGACAGCCATCATGGCACCGCCCCATCCTTCATTCCCCCTATGAGACCAATCCCAGTTGAAGCCCGGTCTTCTACCAGCAGTGACCGTATACATCAGGTCTCTACTCACGCCTAATTCACCATGGAAGTAATCTAGAAATCCTTGTATATAGGCAGGTGAAATGGCCGAACTCTGTGGGTCATAGGCTCCATTTTGAGCTATTCCATCAAAACCGTAGCCGGTGTATCTAGAGTCAAGCCTACCAACTAATTTGCCTTCATCCCTCATAAACTCAGCAAAGAACTCGCTATTGTTAACTCTTAAGTTGGCCTTCATCCAATAGTCAGCTTTCGTGCCTGAGTAACGGGCGAGTTCTTGGGCTAACTCAGCTTTATCGCTATCCGAAATTTGGTCTCCTTTAAAAAGAGCAGGGGCATATCTGTTTTCAGTAAAGTCTCTGATCTCTGCTACAAACTCATCCATATTGGCCCAGTTGCCTTCAACCTTACCATGATAATAGGCTGTAGCTGCATAAGTAGGGTAGTGAGCGATATAAGGAAGGTCATCATCTGGCGGGAAAACTAATGAGCGAAGATCAAATACGGCCGAAACCATAATGATCCCATTCATGGCTACACCTTGGCCTAACAATTCATTCATCACCACAGCATTTCTAAAAGTACCGTAGCTTTCACCTAGTAAGAATTTAGGCGAGTTCATTCTTCCCTCATTGATGAGGTATTGAGTGATAAATAAAGAAATACTTCTGCTGTCTTGATCAACACCCCAGAAATCTTTGAATTCTGCATCACCTGCAGCAATGCTTAATCCAGTTCCAACGGGATCCATCATTACGATGTCAGCCATGTCTAAGATGGAGAAGTCATTATTGGCTAGTTCATATGGTGCTGCCTTATTAAAGTTAGGATCATCTACTACGATTCTTTTTGGCCCTAGCACACCCATGTGCAACCAAAATGATGAAGATCCTGGTCCACCATTATAGGCAAACATGATGGGTCTATTCTTATCTCCTCCTTCTTTGGTATAGCTGGTAAAACCGAAATGGGCGATCAATTCATTGTTCTCATTTCTTAAAGGCATCGTACCAGCTTTGGCGACATAGTTAATGTTCTTACCCCCAATTTTGGCAGAATGGGTAGTGGTTGACACCTGGTCTGGTGTCGCGAATCTTTCAGTTTGAGATTCTTGAGCAATAAGAATGATTGTGCTCAAGCAAAGCGCAAGGGTAAAAAGTACTCTCTTCATAATGGTTTGGTTGAATGTGATTGAAGATAAAGAAAAATTGGATGGCGACTAAATTGTCTGTTTTTGATAACCGCTTATTTATTGGATTCCAATTGATGAACAATAAGGAAATTGACCATTTCATTTAGCCCGATTCCCGAGTCTAAATCGTCTATAGCGCCAGCTCTATTATCTCTAAAGATTTTGAAGTAAATCAAATTAGAGGGGTCATTCATAAAGGCATCAATATCCTTTGGAATAGCATACTCTTTGAATTTGAAGTCTTCGAATTTATCTCTAAAGAAGGATACTGCATTATTTTCGAAGTCCTCTTCAACATCGTAAAGCGCCTGAACGATCTTAGGTACGGAGTCATCGTAATAATCCGCTATTAAAGACCGGACTCTCTTATTAGAAACTGTCTGAAGGCCTGCAGATTTCAGAACTTCATAAGGGCTTGAAGCTGGATTGAACCTTTCGAAATTGATGAATTGCCCTAGCCAGATGGGTAGGCTGTCTTTTTGAATTGGAGAACCATCAAAAGCTAGGACCTTGGCAGCAGCTTGCTCTGCTAGTCTGTAACTATCTCGAATTTGAGTTAATTCAAAATGATCTCTGGCCAGACTCCGGCTAATGTCAGCAAGGAGTTCTTTTTCGAGTGCTTTTAACTTTCTATTATCATTCCAATTCTGAAAAGCAATAGCCAAACTAATACCTATAAAGATCAGGATGATCTCACCTAGGGCATATTTCCAGCTAAGTTTAAAACTAGGTTTCCTGATCATGGATTTAACTCTTTGTCAATTCGGTCTAATAGCCAATTCGAAACATCAATGACCGTTTTGTATTCTTCAATTTTAAATCTTCTATAATCTTTTGACTGTCTAAGCATCACACCGAAAGCTTTGTCTTTTTTGAGAGCTTTGAAATCATTAGGCACAAAGCCAATGTGCATTTGATGCGATATACCGCCAACATTAGATGTATAAGGATAGCGAATAGTAAAATCAAGGTAATCTCTATCAAAGACCAGGTTTTCATCTTGATTAACTGAGAAATGTGCTTGATAATAAGGTGCGAAAAACTCATTTAAGTCAGGATAAAAAGTAGTTTCCTTGCTTATGCGTGGATAGGCATACTCATAGGCAAATTGAACAAATTCTCGGATGCTATCATTTTTGATCAGATCAAGGCCAAGAGATTTAAGTTTATCATATCCACCTCTTCCTGGTAGGGTATACTCATCAAACTGAATCCAGTAGAAATCAAATGCCATTTCGGGCTTGTAAGGTCGATTCTCTGCAATGACTGAATCGATATAGACAAGGCTTTCCAAACCCCAAATCATTTTAATGTAATCTGCTGTTATATCACCCTGATTGAATTCTAGTTCATTCTTGATTTGGAGAAGGACATCAATTTCTAATTGATCTCTTTTACGGTCCTCATTCCAATTGTCAAAGGCGATGGCTAAACTGATACCAACAAAGATCAAGAAGATCTCTCCAAGAGCGTATTTCCAGTTGAATTTGAAGTGAGGTTTCCGGATCATTCTTCCTCAATTTTCATGATTTTATGACAGACTGAGATAAAATCAGCAATCTCATCTCTAACCCCTTGGCCTAGTGCAAGTTTGTATGATAGTGCGTTTTGCACAATATCAGATTTCAATACAGCTAGATCATCTACGCTTTGTGGAATTGTTTCTGCCGTACGATGCTGGGTTTGATGGGCATTTTTTAGTCTTGGTACGTCAAAGAATTTGATCAAAACAGGGTCAACATGCATCAATTGAGCGGTTTGCCTTTCCTGAACTGAATTGATTAAGCTTTTAAATTGAGCGTCTAATTCACTTAGTGCAAACCTGAATTCTTCATTTTGGATAATCTCGATCTTTCCTGAAGTCATGAGTGCTTCATAAGCCGGAAAACTTGGGTTGATGTTTCCATAAGCCCAGAGGGCATCAAAGGTCAGGCTATCGAAGTTGGAAT
Organism: Roseivirga sp.; assembly: GCA_965267365.1. Classification (GTDB taxonomy): domain Bacteria; phylum Bacteroidota; class Bacteroidia; order Cytophagales; family Cyclobacteriaceae; genus Roseivirga. The sequence continues at coordinate 922,585 of OZ253951.1, forward strand.
GACGAGACATTGAGTCTAAGCCTTTTAAAGAGCTGTAATGAAAGAGAATTTCATTGTGATTATCTTCAGATTGGAGCATTGTTTCAAATTCATTGATCACTCGCTCTAAATCGTTCTTTATCACTTTTAATGCGTCTTCAGATTCTGCTTTTAGTAAACGTTGCTGATTCCAATTCTGAAATGCCATCGCCAGACTGATCCCTAGAAAAATGAGTAATATTTCCCCCAGGATGTATTTCCAATTCATATTGAATTTAGTTTTTCGACTCATAGCTTCATTTTAATTGCGCCTTAATTATGTCCATGATCTCTGAGAGGCTCTCTAAGTCTCGCTTATAGGTATTTGATAATTCTCTATCAACGCCTTTACAAGATTCTACAATCAATAAACTCATTGGGTCACTCAAAAAGCCCTTTAAATCTGTGCGATAAGCATCGATAAGGTTCTCTTTTGTGATCTCTTTGAATCCCTGTTCATTGATTGGTAATAACCACAGCATAGGCATGATGTCCGCATCAAAGTATTTATGAAGATGGTTATTATACTTTTGCTTTCTAGCCCTAAATTCTGCAGCCCAAAATGTTTGATCCACTTTAGAGTTTTGAATGAATTTTCGGATTTTATCCTTCAACTCCTTATTCGCAATGATATTGAGGTTTCCAGTTGAGATGAGTTCTTCATATGTTGGAAAATAGGGTTGGTACTCTAAATATCTACCAGTGAAGAAGAGCCTTGCAATAAAATATGCTGTATCCTTTTCAATGGTTTTTGTTTGTATAGCCTTATAGGTGGTTAGTCCATCTTGATATTTGCCTTCAGAAAGCAAAATGAATTGGTCCAAAATAATGCTGTCCCTCTTGCAATCCTCTAAGAGCTCTTCTAGATAAACAGTTTCGAGTTGCGTTTTTCTCCTATCTTCATTCCAGTTTTGAAAAGTAATGGCCAGGCTGATACCAATAAAAATCAGTACGATCTCTCCGAGAGCGTATTTCCAGCTGAGCTTAAATTGAGGTTTACGGATCATTCGCCTATGTAATTTTTAATCTGTTCTCTAAACCGCTCTATATCTTCTCTTTCTGATTCTACATAAGTCACCACTTGTCTCTGCCAAATGATTCTTGCTCTCAAAATATTGGTGAATTCACGATTTCGAATGAAGGCATCTCTGTCATTTGAATAGAGATCTTTAGGTACATTGAAAGATTCATTTTTCATCATCATAGCTGCAAGATCTGCGTGTTTTTGAAAGTATGGAGACAAGTTGGTGTACCATTCTTTCAGAGATTTTTCTACCCTTGATTCATATTCCGTAAGGAAGATGCTGTACCTGATCATATTTCTACGGATAATTGGATCACTGATCAATTCAAAGCCGCCCGAATTGACAATGTCTTCAAATGAAGCTCTGGAAGGGCTTGTGTAATATGAAGGTGGTAATCGACTTATCATTTGGGTCAGATATTCATCTGTTAATCGAGAAGCGGTATCACTATTGGTGATTTCTATATATTGACTGAGCAGATCGACCTTTCTTTGAGCACTGTTAGCTTGTTCTTCAATGATCTCAAAGTTCTCATCTAGCTCAATTGAAAAGGCCTTTAGGTATTCTTTACTTCTTTTATGCTCATTTCTTTTGTTGGCATACTGCTGAAGTGCAAAGGCCATAGATATACCAATGAAGATCAGTAATACTTCACCTAGAGCATATTTCCAATTGAGTTTAAGATTGGTTTTACTTGGCATTGGTTTTGGTTGAAGTACAAAAAGATAGTGAATATCAGTGACTTGGAAAAAGCACTGATTCCTAGCTTTGGCTTAAAGGGTATTGGAAGTATCTTAGGATATGGAACTGACCTCAAAGCTGCCAAATGTTGGAATAACCATTTTTACCAAGATGTCAAAAATGGCTAATGAACATAACGCGATTAATCTGTCGCAAGGATTTCCTGACTTCCCTGTAGATCCCACCTTAATAGAGCGAGTTGAGCATTATATGCGCAAAGGTGTCAATCAATATGCACCTATGCCGGGAGTGCCAGAATTAAGAGCTGCTATTGCCAATAAAACGGAGATCTGTTATGGTTGGAAGCCCAACGTGGACACCAATATTACAGTCACCTGTGGTGCTATAGAAGCTATTATGAGTGCTATTTCAGCATTGATCCATCCAGGTGATGAGGTGATCATTTTAGATCCAGCTTATGATGCCTATGAACCCATCATTCAATTACAAGGAGCAAGAGCTGTGGGCGTGCCATTAAGATCAGAAGACTACTCCATTGATTGGAAATTAGTTTGGGAGGCAATCTCAGATCGTACCAGAATGATTATTATTAATTCTCCTCATAATCCTAGTGGTGCTATTCTTTCCTCAGAAGATTTGGAGGCTCTAGAAGATATTGTTGATGAGACTGGTTTGATGGTGCTCTCAGATGAGGTTTATGAACATATCGTTTTTGATGGCGCAGATCATCAATCGGTATTGAGATCAGAAAAGCTCAGAGCTCATTCGGTGGTGGTTAGTTCTTTTGGAAAGACTTTTCATGCCACAGGCTGGAGGATGGGATATCTAATTGCTCCAGAGCCTTTGATGACTGAGATCCGGAAGGTTCATCAATACAATACTTTCACCATTCACACGCCAACACAATACGCTATTGCTGATTATCTCTCTGATTCTTCCAAATACTTGGACGTTTCGAGCATGTATCAACAGAAAAGAGATTTTTTCTTGAGTGCACTGTCTGAGTCTAAATTGAAGCCTATACAATCAAGTGGAACGTATTTTCAACTTATGAACTATTCTGACATTAGCGATATGCCAGATATTGAATTTGCTGAATGGTTAACAGAAGAGGTAGGAGTGGCAGCTATACCTATGTCAGTTTTCTATCAGGATAAGCAAGACAATAAAGTTTTAAGATTTTGTTTTGCTAAAGGAGAAGAGACACTGGCAGCTGCAGCCTCGAAATTGAACGAATTATGAGCAATTTGAATTGATACATTCAAAGACCTCAACATGAAAAAGCAATACCTACCCGAATTACCATTAGAAGCCTGGGAAGCATCCCAAATTACAGTCCACCTTTGGGCCCAGATTGTAGGTAAGATCAAATTGGCAGTAATGCCACATCAGAATCATTGGTGGCACATTACTTTTAGGCTAAGTACAAATGGCTTAACGACCGGGCCAATGCCTCATCCGATGGGTACTTTTGAGATCGAGTTTGACTTTGTTGATCATCATCTGCATCTCCGTACTTCTTGGGGAGATAATGGAGGATTCAAACTGGTGGATGGAATGAGTGTAGCCACATTTCACCGCAAGGTCTTTGAGGTATTGGAATCAATAGAGGTGAAGCCAAAGATCATAGGAATACCTTATGATCATCCTTGCGAGGAACCATTTGCAGAATGTGAGACTCATCACACTTATCAAGCCGATTGGGTCAATAAGTTTTTTCAAGTTTTGGTGTTTGCTAATAATGCCTTTACCCAGTTTAACAATCGCTTCTCTGGGAAGGTGAGTCCTGTGCAATTATTCTGGCATCATTTGGATTTGGCTGTTGCTCGATTCTCTGGTAAGCGAGGTCCTGTAATGCCTGAAGAGGCTACGCTGGCCGATAAATTAGCCTATTCTCATGAGGTGTTCAGTGCTGGTTTTTGGTCGGGCGATCAAAACGTGAGAGGAGCCGCATTCTATGCCTATATGTACCCAGCTCCAAAAGGAATGGGTAAGGGTCAACTTAAACCAAGCGCAGCCTACTGGCAGAACCCTGAAGAAAGTCCGATGGCCATGTTGATGTATGATAATCTATTAAAGTCTGAAGATCCTTTTTCAGATGTATTAAATTTTCTTCAGTCTAGCTTCGAAGCGGGTTGCGAATTGGCCGGTTGGTCTAATGACCTTTTAGCTGATCCTGCATTGGTAGATTGACCCTTTCGTCCTTCGCACACCTCTCCTAAACAAGGGAGGACTTCTTGTTTGAAAGATCAGAACGTATATTTGCCTCGTGCAAAACTTAAAACTCGCCTTAATTCAATCAGATATTTATTGGCATGAGGTCAACGCCAACTTGGCGATGTATGAAGAAAAGATCTGGGAGATCTCAGAAGATGTAGATGTCATTGTTTTGCCTGAGATGTTTCAGACTGGTTTCACTATGGAAACCAGTTTAGCCGAGCCTATGAACCTCACCACTTTTAAGTGGATGAAGCAGATGGCTGCTCAAAAGAAATCTGTTGTTACAGGGTCATACATTGTCAGAGAAGGAGAGAAAGTTTTTAATCGCCTGATTTGGATGGAACCTGATGGGCAGTTTCGTACTTACGATAAGGCTCATCTTTTTAGAATGTCTACGGAGGATCAATTCTTTGATGAAGGCAGTAAACGTTTGATCGTAGAATGGAAAGGGTGGAAGATTTGTCCGTTGATCTGTTATGATCTAAGATTTCCTGTTTGGGCAAGAAATTCAAATTTGGAGTACGATCTTTTGCTTTATGTGGCGAATTGGCCAGCAGTAAGGGTAAGTGCTTGGGATGCATTGTTAAAAGCAAGAGCTATAGAAAACTTAAGTTACTCGATCGGTTTAAATAGGGTAGGAAAAGACGGTAAAGACATCGGTTATAACGGTCATACGGGTGTATATGGTCCAAAGGGAGAAGAATTAGCTTATAGTGATAAGGAAGAAGTAATTCTTGTTGAGTTAAATAAGGTAGAGCTGGATAGGTATAGAGAAAAATTCCCAGCTCAATTAGATGCAGATGATTTTAATCTAAGCTCAAAAAGCTTCTGACTTCTTCTTCAAAGTTTGAATGTGCTATTACCCCATTGAGCATTTTCAGCACACTTGTAAATACTGGATTCTTTCCTGAATAAAGAATCAGTAATTCACCCTTTCGCTTTCTAGTAGTTTCAAAAAGCTTAGCTAAAGCACCTATTGCTGTTTGTCCATCATCTTCTAAGTGTAGAATGATTTTTTCTGCCTTTTGAATGAACTCAATTCCCGTTTTCATGTGGTAAGATTCAGATTGTTGATCTGCTTCATAAATGATTAAGTCTTGGGAGAGTTTATTTAAAATATCATTCAACGGAGAAGCGTAGGCAATGGAGTTTTGCTCTTTGGCTTGTAAATAGAGATACAGTTCCATTACTCTATAATCACTTTAGTACTTCTCGTTTGATTTTGCTCGCTGACTACTCTAAAAATGTAGATGCCTGATGGCAAAGTTGAAACATCAATGCTTTGATCTTGCCCAGGTATAATTGGTACATCCGATAATACGCGTTGACCAAGCGTATTGAAGATACTCAAGGTACCGTTTACGTTGGTAAGTAATTGAATTTCGTCCGATGAGGGGTTCGGTCTTACACGAACAATAACTTCATCAGTTGGCCCATTATTCTCACTAATATTCTCTAAGAATGTTATTCCTCCTTTGGTATTGCCTAGTAAAACGGAGGGTTTTTGAGTACCGAATAAATTGGCAGAAGCTATAGCGGACTGAATGCCATATGCACTGGTAAATGGATTATTGTCAATAAAAATGATGTCTGGTATGGGGTTAGTAGCCAAAAAGTCAAGGTCAATAGGTCCTCTGTATAATCTTGTTTCTCCAGTCAGATCGGTGGTGAGTAAATCATCAATTCCATTATTGTCAAAGTCATCAACCAGAATGTTAAGGTTCAATCTTTGGAAGTCATCTTGAATGCCTGCAAAAGAATTGATCTCAGGACTAAATGTGAAATTCCCTTCGTTGATGAATAGCGACAAAGAACCAAACTGCTTACCTAGTAAGAGATCTTGGTCTCCATCATTATCAATATCATAAAAATGTGGGTTGTCATTGGTGGAGGTGCTAACACTGATTATCTGTTCAGGGCCAAAGGTGAAATCACCTGTGTTCTCTCTAAAGATCATTCTCACATCAGAAAATGAAGCAGTGGCCTGATATATGAGATCAAGATCTTGATCTCCATCTATATCGATGAATTGAGGTTTAATAAACGTATAGGACGCATCGCCTATGTCTAAGTAATCCGAGTTAATTAATTCAAATGAAGGCACAATTGGGTTACCTATATTTTCGAAAATATGGATAGTTGCAGTAATGCCATTTTGGTGTAATAGGCCTTTGTTTCCAACAAAAAGATCCTGATCTCCATCTCTGTCAAAATCAGCAAAAGCCGGGTAGGTATTTTCTCCTAGGTCTATCATTTCATTTTGAAAGAAAGGTTGGTCGCTCTGAAAGTCAGGAATAAGTGAGGAGCCAACATTAGGGTAGACTTTGACATGCTCCGATAACTCAATGAGATTACCAATATTCTCATCAGCGTTGGTTGCTATAAGTAAATCATTTAGCCCATCTTGGTCTATGTCTTCTAAAAAGGCACTTGGAAAGAAAGGGAAACCAGCAGGGTTATTTATGGGGAAGTCTTGAATGGCCGTCATTCTGGCTGTGTTTTGATCGCCCTCATTTTCCATAAAGTATAAGGTTTCGCAGGTTTCATCTGAGGTGATCAAATCCATGTCTCCGTCATTGTCTGCATCGTAGAGCAGGATCGTTTTGCCACCAATGTGTTTGATGTCTTCGCCCAGATTACCATCATTAGCGCTACCACCCCCAGCAGGGCAGCTTTCGCCAAAAACGAAGTCATTGCAGCCGCATTCTTCAAAATCGCCCCACCTTCTTTCAGTTCTTTCAAAACTTAAGCTGCCGCAAGCGCCCGTGTTAAGATAGAGATCAATGGAGTTAGCATTTCCGAAACGAAATGTGAGTATGTCTAATGCACCATCTCCATTTACATCTTCAATCCCTGGAATGTCGGATGGGGCTAACTGAATATTAGAACCATTGTCAAAAGTCAAGAATTCTGAAGCTACAGACCAAGAGATTCCATCTTGGCCGGATGTATTGCGATAGACTTTTATCCCTAATGTGGTGGATGTAAAAAGATCCTTTTTCCCATCACAATCAAAATCTTTTAAGAGAAACAAAGAACGGGTGTCTTCCGGGAATACCTGGTCGTACTGAGGCGATCGAATGTAGTCTCCATTCTCTAAAATATAGGTAGTGATATCTCTGGAGATTCGGTGATAAATAGCTAGGTCAAGGTTGCCATCTTGGTCGAGGTCAATAGTTTGAAACTGAGGAGAATTCATTCCACCATCCCATGCTCGAACTAATTCCGTGGTACCATTACTTGCCGCAATATCAAATCGAGGAGTGAATCGAAATTGAGCAAATGAGTAAATACTCAGAAATAAGAATAAGAAAGTGAAAGACCATTTCTTCATCCGTGGCAATCTAGCTTGAAAATTTTGCTCATTCAATGTGATACAACGTAGATTTTTATAATCCTGTATTAACTTGGGAAAGACTATTCGATTTATGATTGAAAATCTATACTCTGCTTACTTAAAGAGTTCTGGTGTCTCTACAGATACGCGAACAATTCAAAAAGGAAACATTTGGGTCGCACTAAAAGGACCCAACTTTAATGCGAATAAGTTTGCTCAGCAGGCATTGGATAAGGGAGCTTCTCTTGCTGTTATTGATGATCCTGCATATCAATTAGGAGAGCATACATTTTTAGTGGAAGATGGATTGGAAGCCTTACAACAATTGGCCAATTACCATAGGAAGCAGTTAAATATTCCTTTTCTCGGTATCACAGGTTCGAATGGAAAAACCACTACCAAAGAGTTGGTCAGAGATGTGCTCGCTAAGAAGTACAAGGTGCATGCTACTCAGGGTAATTACAACAATCATATCGGTGTTCCACTAACCCTCCTTCAAATTGATAGCAGCATAGAGTTTGCTGTGATAGAAATGGGTGCCAATGCACAAAAGGAAATTAAAATGCTGTGTGAGATTGCTGAACCTGGTTTTGGCTTGATCACTAATATTGGAAAAGCTCATTTAGAAGGTTTTGGCGGCTTAGAAGGAGTTTTCAAGGGTAAAACAGAAATGTATGACTTCTTGAGTAAAAGAGGAGGTAAAGCCTTTGTCAACACCAATAATCAAAGGCTTGTAAATAAGCTTAAGCAGCTTGGAATTGAAGCCTACGCTTACCCTAACACAAATGACTATTTGGAGGTGCATCTATTGGAAGAAAGACCTCAGCTGTTCATTGATTATGGCGGGGATACATTCCAAACTAAAATAACTGGGGGATACAACTTTGAAAACATCTGCTCTGCTTTATGTATTGCCAAATACTTTGGAGTAGAGAAGTCAGAGGCTATTGAGGCCGTTGCGCAGTATGATCCTGACAATAATAGGTCTCAAATCATAAAGCAAGGGACAAACACCATCATCATGGATGCTTATAATGCCAATCCTTCATCCATGACAGAAGCTTTGCGGAGCTTTGATAGAAGGGCAGAGAAGCAGAAAGTGGTAATAATTGGAGATATGCTTGAGCTGGGAGAAGAATCAGCAGAAGAGCATTTTAAAATTGGAGTACTAACTGCCGAATTGAATTTCGATTCTGTTCATTTCTGTGGTCCACTAATGGCGGATGCTCATCGAGGAAATGATAAGGTATTTTATTGGGAGGAAAAGGAGTCTCTCAAACAGTATCTTAGTACTCATCCGATTGAAGATTCTGCGATTTTAATTAAAGGCTCTCGAGGAATGAGTTTAGAGTCACTCTTAGATGTATTGTAAAAAAAGAGGGACAGCACCACCCGTCCCTCAACCTCAACCTAAGAATTGGTGACACGATTGCTTAACCATAAATAATTACACTTGCCACCATATTTTACAAGCCTTATTCTCTATAAAACCTAACGGTCTGACCGTTATTTAGGAACTCAGCATTTAATCTTTTAATCGCTCCAATAGTCTCAACAGCCTCTTGAAGATTGTCTGTTGGTAAAGTAGCAGTAAATGTTTCGTTCAATTCGTTCTCAGAGAAATCTGAGCGAATTGTTACGTCATATTGTCTTTCAAGCTCTGCAAAAACCTCTTTAGTCGGAAGGCTTTCAAAGTCGAACTCATTATTCATCCAAAGTGCAATTCTATTGGTGTTGATCTCTTCAATTTCTGTTAAATCTCCTTGATTAACACTTACATATTGACCAGGAGTAATGTCTTGATATTTTCCATTTGTAGAATTGGTAACTCTCACTTTACCAGTTCTACAAGCAACAACTAAAATTTGGTTTCTTTCGCGAACGTTGAAACTCGTTCCTAAAACTTCTACCGAACCAATTGAAGTGACCACAGTAAATTTGCTACCTCTCTCGACCTCGAAAAACCCTTCTCCAGTCAAATTGATAGTTCTTTCATTTTCCCAGTCAGCTTCAGAGAAACTAATTGAGCTTACAGCATTTAGGTGAACAGAGCTTCCGTCAGGTAAGAGGATAGTTTTGTTTTCTGCAAGGCCCGTTTCTGAGAATGTTTGTCCAGCGTCAGTTGGAAATAGAAAAAAAGCACCTAAAGCTAAGATGAAAGAGGCCGCTATTCCAATCATCCAATTTCTTCTAGAAATGGATATGACTTTAGGTGAAGATTGTTCAGAAATTCTGTTTTCGAGGTTAAGCCAAGCCTGTTCCTTGGATGTTTCACGCGGTACATCGAGGTGTTTGGCACCCTCTAAGAATTTCTCAAAAGCATCAAAGGCATCAGGGTTAGAAGCCATATTAGCTGCTTCTTGACTAGAAATATTACCTTCTAGCCATTCCTTTTCCCAATTGATATGGTGCTTTTTTTCTTCCACTAACTAATTGATTACACCTAGGAGGCTTTACACCCTACTAAATGCTAAAAATTAATGTTTAAGAATATTGAAGGTGTTAGATCTAACAAATTGATGCTTCTATATAGATCATCAGGTAATTCAGCTCCAGGATCTCCATTGATCAGCTGATCTAATTCATCTGATTTCAATCTTTTACCTTGAATATTCTGTCTATTGTACACATTTAATAAAGACAACCCTACTTCGCCATTCATTTGCTTATTACTGAATTTAAGAGCAGCTGACAAGTCTAATCTGTGATAGGCTGGTAGGCGAGTGACAGTTTTGTTCGTATTGATGATCTCGTAATTGATCAAATCACCATTGTTATCAGTAATTAAATTGACTTCTGGTTCTAAGAATGGAACCCCACTACCATAGATCCATGTAGCTGATAAATTCCATTTAGGTAAGTCTAGTAAATGCACAAACTTAACCTCATGTCTCTGATCCAAGCGAGAGGGAAGTTCTTCTCCATTATTGATATCGTCAATTTCGTTATTGGCCGTACTGTAGGTGTAAGCTAACCAGCCAGTATAGTTTCCTTTCTTCTTTTCTATCAAGAAGTCCAAGCCGTTGATCATTCCAGTGCCACTTGTATATAGTACATCAGGGCTACGAGTATTGGTGTTTCTATCCACTATATGTGACACTAAAATTTCGTTTAATCCCTCATTTTCTTTTCGATAATATTCAAGGTCAATTACTAAGTCATTCTTTTTGTATTGAATTCCTGCGACCAAATGGTTGGCTTTTAGAACGTCTATTTGAGGGCTACCTGGGCTTGGATCAGACGATAAGAAATATCCTCCCTGAACATTTGAAAGCGGGTCGTCAAAAGGAATGTCACGAATCAACTGTACATATTGTCCAGCAGCAGCTTTTAGCTCGAATTGAGGGGTGAGGTCGTAGCTCAATGCAATTCTTGGTACTATATAATTCTCATCTGTTAAATCAGTATAATTGAATCGTACACCCGGGGTTATTCTGAATTTCTCACTTAGCCTAATTTTATCTTCAATATATAGGGCAGCCACATTCCCACTTTCTCGAGGAGGGACAGTATTAGACTCGGAGCCATCAAGATCCTCTATCATAGCTGCATTTTCCACCATCAAATTGGAGTAGTTGATGCCAAATGTTAGCTGATGATTTTTCTTCAGCTTTAGTTCATTAGTAAAGTTGACTTGCAGATCCTTTACCTCGTTGTTTCTAGTTAGTCTATAAAGTCGAGTGAGGTCGCCATCGCTATTAAATCCACTGTCTTGATAGAAATAGTCAAAGTAATGATCGGATTGAGCTACTTGTAAATAGGAGTAATAATTCGAGCTCCAACTTCTCGACCATGTAAAACCAATTCCTCGGTTACCCCATTCGGCCATTTCCTCAAAGCTACTAACCCCAACAATTTCTGTTGGGTCATCGGGGTCGGTAGTTACTATGTCGTAGTCGGTTTCAAGATTATCTCTACCATTATAGATGCTCAGGCTCAAAATGTCTTTGGGCGACACCTTGTAAGTAGCTTTGATATTCAGATCATTGAATTTGAAGTCTGGTCTTAAAAAATCATCGGATGCTTGCTGGTCTGTTAGTTGGTTCGACTGTTCGCGGTAATTTGAATAAAGTTTTTCGAAAAGATTGGTTCTGATAATATCAGTATACGCTCTTCTGTAGCTGAAATGAAGTGCGCCATTTCCATTGGCTAGTGGAAGGTTAGCACTGAAGCGAGCGCTCAATAAATTGATTCCGAAACTGTAATAAGGGTCTTTAAAACTTCCTGCATTTCCGGTCATGTCAACTACACCCGATACTCTATTGCCGTACTTAGCACCAAATCCACTCTTATAGATTTGAATGTCTCTAACCGCATTGGCATTGATGGCACTAAAGACACCAAAGAAATGATCTAGTCTATAAATAGTAAAACCATCAAGCAGCACCAGATTATGAGATGATGGGCTGTTTCTGATGGTAAGCGCAGAGGAGGTTTCGTTTGTACCACTAATCCCGGGCAAGAATTGAAGAGACCTAAATATGTCGAGCTCACCAAGGTTGGGTAGGGATGCCAGATTTTTAGGGTTGATAGTCATCTGTGAAATATTGTCTCCATAGCTGACTGTGGTATTAGCACGATCAACTACCTCGAAATCTGCTAGTTCTAAAGCAGATTCAACCATTAGGATTTGCATGGTCTGTTTCGATTGGCCAGGTGCCAGTTTTACTTTCGAGTTTTGATAACCTAAGTATCTGACCTCAATGGTGCTTGTGTCGGTAGGAACACCAACTAAGGCAAAGTATCCGTCCTTGTTAGAGATCGTTCCTGAATTAGCTCCATCAACTCGCACTAATGCGTTAGGAAGGCTTTCTCCCGTGAGAGCATCTCTAATTACTCCATAGACTGTCACATCAAAAAGACTAGGGGAGGTGATGTCTAGGTCGATTTTTTGAGGAACTAGAATCAGATTTCCATTTAAGAATTGATAATCAATTCCCTCGTTTTTAAGGATTCTATTTAAAAATGCTGATAGGGGGAGGTCGTTATAAGTACCGCTGATTTTTACACCGCTGATGAGCGCATCATCATAGCTTACGCGGACATCATATTTGTTCTTTAATTTTCTGAGAACTCTGTTTAGTGAGACGTTTTTAAAGCTCTCATTAATTCTGACATTATTAAAGTCTTGACTACAGACCAAAAATGAAAGAGATAGGAAAAAATAGATGAATAGGCCTCTCACAACGTAATTATAAGCTTTCTTTTTGTGAGTTCATACCGGAGAAGGTTTGCTAGATCTTGTAATCGATCCTTTGTCTGATGTGGTTCAGTGCTCCATGCATTCTTTTTTCTATGGCCTTAACACTGAGTTCTAACCTGTCTGCAATTTCTTGATAGGTCATTTCTTCAATTCTATTCATCAGGAAAACCTCTCTTTGTTTTTCAGGCATCTCTCCAATAACCTCATCTAATTTATTCTTGAATTCCTTCTCCTCCAGGAAGTATTCTGGAGACTGTTCTTCTTGCTGAGTTTTGTGTTTTTCTGCAAAATTCATCTTCACCTTTTCGTGACGAATTTTGTTGAGAAGCATATTGTTGGCGATGGTGTAGAGGTAGCTTTTAACGGTGTCTTGTTTGACCTCATCTCTCTTATCCCACAGTTTCATGAAGACATCTTGGGTTAGGTCTTCACTCAAAGCAGCATCCCCACACTTATAGTATAAAAAGTTGTTTATAGGTGTATAGTACTGATCAAAGAGTTCTTTGAAAGTTGAGAGCTCCACGTTTTAGCTAAAAGTTCGGTGTTGGCAATTTAAGGATTATACATTTCCCATGCCGCTTATCCCTACTTTTTCATATGAGTGAAACTTTTTTTTAAATATTTTAATCTCAGGGTTTGTATTAATTGAAACGACACTTACATTTGCACTCCCATTCGGAACAAAGCGGTTAAAAGAACTGCCATTTTCGAGAAAAAAGGGCGCTTAGCTCAGTTGGTTCAGAGCACCTCGTTTACACCGAGGGGGTCGGGGGTTCGAATCCCTCAGCGCCCACATCAAGCACAAAAGGCTGTCAGAAATGACAGCCTTTTTTCGTCCAAGACGAATTAGAGCTAGCTCTATATTTGGGTTGGATGAAAAAAGGGAAGCAGTAAGGCTGCTACTTTTGTATTTGCAGGAGAGGTCTTGCTCAGGGATCACCGTAGGTAATCCCATTCATTATGCTTGTTAGTAATAGAGTCAAAAAGGGCCTGAGGCAAAGCTTGCTTGAGGATTGGGAGTGAATGAGAAAAGTGGAGCAGCAAAGCTGCGCCTTTTGTATTTGTAGGAGTGGTCTCGCTTAAGGATCACCGCTGGTTCATCCTAACTTTTATATGGCTTCCAAGGACAAGATAGCCAATTGATTTCTTCCCATTTTATACGTGAATCACGTACTCCTTTAATTCAGTATTTCTCCACAAGATTTCATCGTCAATCCAATGATATTTAAAGCCCTGTCCATAATTAATGGTTTGGTTTTAAGTATCAAAATGAGGGCAGGGTGGATAAATGATCGGATTGGGATGTTAGGTAAGTGCGGTAATTCATTTATCTAAGAAATAATGTCATTGGACGAATTCTTGAAGTAATTCAAGTGATTCGCACAGATATTCAGATAAAACAATGCCCATGCTACGATCAACTTTTATTTGTATCGGCCTAAGCCTGTACTTTTCTGTCTCGATTTTTTCCCAAGAATTACTCTTTACCTCTACCGTAGGTGGCGAAAAAGGTTCTGGTGCCATTGTTTCTTACAATGTCCAAACCGGTGAAACTCGTAATGTCTACAGCCATGATGCCAACCCTTTATGGGGAGGTAATGTGCTCAAAGCCGACTACGATTTTGGTGGCCTTCATATGGGTAGTGATGGATATGTCTATGGTCTGGAGAGTTCCGTGGCCTCGCCATTTTCGGCCAGCGCATTTGATGGTGCACTTTATCGCTTTCATCCTGATTCAATGAACTATGAGGTTCTGCACTCTTTTTCTCGTGGTCCTGACTCAGGTTTGTGGAGGCCAGCTTTTAAGTTGGTCGAAACAGAGCCAGGTGTTTTTTATGGTATTTGTGAAAGAGGTGGTAGTCAAGATTATGGAGGCGTTTTCAAATACACCTTGGCTACGCGCAAGTTTGAGGTCATAGGTGATTTCAATATTGATGGTAAACCTGGTAACCATCCTGCAGGCTCTTTGGTCTTTGGTCCCAAAGGTGACCTTTATGGGGTCTTAAGGCGTTTAGGGGATACACAGTTATCACGAGTTTCAAGAAAGCCAGACATTAATGGTCGTTTTACAAGAAAGGTATTAGACCCATATGGAACTGGGGTTATCTATAAGGTTGATCTTAAAAAAGATAGCCTAGAATTCATCGATAATTTATTGGGTAATGGAGGCCTTCTTCTGACTCATGCAAATGGGGATCTAGTTTACAGATCGGCACCTTATGAACGACTATATGGAGCGATGAGGTGGTCTATTGTGCCTGAATCACAATATGGAGGAGGTACTTATGTACAGACTTTTGATGATCAAGACCCATTGTATACCAATATAGGTACTCAGACCCCGAACAGAACGATCTACTTGGCACAAAGTGACCAGGGTGAAGGAACGATCCTTGGAGACAGTTTCATGAATATGATCTTAGGTAATGATGGTAAGTTCTACATACAGACAGGGAAAAGCGCTGCAAGTGGAAAGGGGGCTTTGGTATTATATGATGGTAGAAGAACTTTTACCAAGGAAGCGACCTTTCCATTCTATACGAATGGTACAGGTACAATTGCTGCTGGTCAATACATAGTAGGTACCTATTCTGATATTGATATGAATGTAGGGCTTTGGGTCTTTGACATCCAAAGTGGTACACTTAGGAATTTTGTAAGTACATCAGAGTATGGTGATGTGCAACCCTTTATAGCTTTTGATGGCGGAAGGCATGTCTACCTTAGAACGAGATTTGTTAAAGACAAAAATCATAACCAAGGCTATATTCTCAAGCTCAACTTAGATACTGGAGACATCCAGGTGATGGATAATCTCTTTGCACCAGGTGGGCGATATTTAAAAGGGGAATTGACCACACTGCCAAATGATCATTTGCTCTTTAGAAGCTCTTATGGCGGTGGAGATAATGATCAATTTGGTACTCTAGGACCAAGTTATTTTGCAATTGACCTTAACTCAAAACAAGAAGATAGAAAGTGGTTTGCCAATGCATTTGACAATGACGCAAACTCAGTTACTCAAGCTATTAGGGGTAGTGATGGTAGCTATTATCAAGTGCAGGGGACACCAAAGTTTTTAGAATTTACTGTAAAACAGGTCAGTGTAGCCAAAATGGATAGTCTAGGAAATCTCCTCGATTTTAAAGCAGTAGGTGATGGCATCTCGCCATTTTATAAAGGATTTCTCATGGATGAGTATGATTCTTTACAATTCTTGATCAGTTCGGGGGGCTCTTTTATTAAGTACAATACCATTACAGGGGCTAAAAGCTCATTTAATCTTAAGGATAACAATAATGAGACCATAGTACCAACCTCTAGATTGCTGACTTCAGATGGCGTTACCTATTATGGCTTGTCTTCCGGTTCTCCTACAACAGATGGCACAGGGGTAAGGGCAACCTTATTTAGTTACAAACCAAGTACAGACGAATTCAAGGTCTTACTTGATCTTGGTAAAGTGTCTATCACACCAAATATTCAGACTACTTTGGTCAATGATAAATTGTACTGGATCGGTAATGAAGAGGATCAGTCATCTATTTACAGCTATGATCTTAATACACAAAGCCATACTCAATTAAAGCTAGACAAAGCCACCCAAGGGTCTTTTTACTTGGGAGCATTGACGGAATACCAAGGTAAATTATATGCTGCCTCTTTCAACGGAGGTCAGTTTGATATGGGGGTTATCATCGAGTATGATCCTGCAACTGATCAAGCAAAAACTGTCAAGCACCTTACATCAAAAGAGGGTAAGCCTTATGCGGCTACTATGATGGTCTTTGACCAAGACGAGGATGGCGATGGAGTGAATGACCTGCATGACCTATGTCCTGGCACTCCTTCTGGAGAAACAGTAGATGCTAATGGCTGCGCTGAAAGTCAGAAGGATGATGATGGAGATGGGGTAATGAATGATTCAGACCAATGTGCCAACTCACCTGCGGGTGAAACAGTCGATGCAGATGGTTGTGCGCCTTCACAAAAAGATACTGATGGTGATGGATTGAATGATAGAGATGACCACTGTCCTAATACTCCTGCCGGAGAAGCGGTCGACCAATACGGTTGTTCTGCTGGTCAGAATGACGGTGATGGTGATGGCGTATTGAATCCTGATGATCAATGCCCGAATACTCCTGCTGGAGAGACTGTAGATGCCAATGGCTGTTCGGATTCACAAAATGATACAGATGGAGATGGAGTCAATGATGCCGATGATCATTGTCCTAATACCCCAGCCGGAGAAACCGTAGATGTGCATGGTTGTGCTCCTACTCAATTGGATGGCGATGGCGATGGTGTCAGCAATGCTGATGACCAATGCCCAGGTACACCTGCTGGTGAGTCAGTAGATGCCAATGGCTGTAGCGATAGCCAAAATGACGATGATGGTGATGGAGTAATGAATGATGCAGATCAATGTGCCAATACACCTTCCGGAGAAGCTGTTGATGCCAATGGATGTGCTGAGAGCCAAAAAGACGATGATGGAGATGGCGTAGTGAATACAAAAGATCATTGTCCAGGAACAGCTACGGGTGAAACAGTTGATGTGCACGGCTGTACTGCTCAGGATACCGATGGTGATGTTGATGGCGTGCTCAATCAATTTGATAAGTGCCCGAATACCCCTGCAGGAGTACAAGTTAACGCTGATGGTTGTGCTACTAGTCAGCTAGATAATGACAATGATGGAGTAACCGATGATCTTGACCAATGTCCTAATACAACAGCGGGTCTTACGGTAAATGCACAAGGCTGTGCCGATAATCAGATCGATACGGATGGCGATGGAGTTTATGATGCCATTGACCATTGTGATAATACACCTGCCAATGAGAAGGCTGATGAGCATGGCTGTTCTCCAAGTCAGTTAGATACTGATAATGATGGGGTCACTAATGATCTAGATCCTTGTCCGAATACACCGCTTGGTTCCACAGTGAATAGTGAAGGCTGTTCTACCGGTCAGCTAGATTCTGATGGTGATGGTGTCACGGATAACAATGATACTTGTCCAAATACACCAGCAGGTGAAATAGTAGATATCAATGGTTGTTCTGATACACAAAAAGATGGGGATAATGATGGTGTCAATGACGCATTGGACCATTGCCCTAGTACAGCGAATGGTGTAACAGTTGATGTTTATGGTTGTGCAGTAGCGGAACCTGATGGTGATGGTGATGGAGTACCAAACGCATTGGATCAGTGTCCTAATACCCCTGCGGGTGCAACAGTAGATGCCAATGGTTGTGCCGATTCGCAGAAAGATACAGATGGAGATGGAGTACAGAATAGCAATGATGTCTGTCCTAGTACTCCTGCCGGAGAGAAAGCTGACTTTACAGGCTGTTCTCCTAGTCAGCTAGATTCAGATGGTGATGGGGTTCATGATGATATTGACCATTGTCCGAATACAATTCAAGGAGAAGCTGTGGATGCTCATGGTTGTTCTCCTCATCAGTTAGATAATGACAATGATGGTGTACCGAATGATTTAGATCAATGTACCAACACACCTGCGGGTACTGCAGTTAACGCCTTTGGTTGTACGCCCGCCCAAACAGATAGTGATGGAGATGGAGTAAGTGATGACAAAGACCAATGTCCTAATACGCCTGCTGGAGAATCTGTAAATGCAGATGGTTGTAGTGCAAGTCAGTTAGATACGGATGGTGATGGAGTTTCTGATGCAGAAGATCATTGTAATAGCACCCCGCAAGGTGAGGTGGTTGATATTCATGGTTGTTCACCTTCTCAGTTGGATTCTGATGGAGATGGTGTTGCTAACAGCCAGGACCTATGTCCAAATACTCCTGCTGGCACTGAGGTAAATAATCAGGGTTGTCCAGCCTACCAAATGTCTGTCATTGGTCAGCCTACCTTTGAAGATACACCTCTAGGTTTGATCACTACTTCTACTTTTGATATTCTTAATTCAGGTTCGAATGATGGATTAAATATCACATCAATTGAAGCTCCAACTGGCTTTAGCGTTGATGTAGCTTCTGCCACTTTAGATGCAGGCGAAAGTGTTACGGTAACGATAAGCTTTAATCCGACTGAGTCAAGGCTTTATTCTGGTACGATAAGGGTCAATTCGTCTAATGTCGATTCGCAAACCATTTCTGTTTCAGGTTCAGGGGCGATCATCACTGAGGTTCCAGATAACTTGAGTCCGAAATTGGTTTCAGTAAGTCCAAATCCTGTGAGCGATTACTTGACTATAGATCTTCAGAACTTAACATTGACAAATCCTCAAATGATCATTTATGATCTGAATGGGCTGATCAAGTTTAGACAGGAAGGATTTAGAGGGCGTCAGCAAGTTATTAATGTAGGAGAGTATGCATCAGGAATGTATCTCATTAGAATAACAGGAGAAGAAGGAGAGTTAATCAAGAAATTTATCAGACAATAATCATGAAAACAGTAGTCGAATACATAAAAGGAATTTTAAGCATTGCTGTGCTAGTGATGTTGATGACAAATTGCGGGGATGATGATCCTCAACCTACACCACAAGAGTTAAGAACAGACGAAATTTTAGGCACATGGATAATAGAAGTGATTACTATCGATGGATTAGATGCTACAGCTAATTATCCTGCCTTTAAGATAGACTTTCAGCGTAATGGTCTTTATTCTTCAGTAAACGGAGGTCAAGTTTTTAGGCCTACGGGTACTTGGAAATGGATTGATGCTGAAACGCTAACCGAATTGCAGTTAGATGTATTTACTGATATAAGCATCACAGGCTACGATCAGCAAAGGATGACCTGGACCTTCAACTATGCCATTGGAGGGGTTAGAGCAGGAACAAATGGCAATTATGTAGTGACATTTTTAAAGCTTTAAAATTAGTATATTATCTATTCGTCTTAAGAATTCGCCCAATTATCGAAGAAGTCAGAGATGAGGGCAACCAAAATAGATATTTATGAAACGCCCAAAACAATGAAAAGACTTTATAACCTTCTACTAATAGGTTTTTTAACTCTTCTTTCCATATCGTCCTACGCTCAGGTGGTCACCATCCCCTTAGCAGAAGGCGCTAATGGAGGTGGAGGCTTACTCACATATGATGTAGCTACTCAAAGAGTAACCACCATTCCAAATTTAGGAGCTCTTGGATTTGGGCGAGTTTCTGAGATTTTACCAGTGGAGGCGGAAACCACTGATCTCGGAGGACTGTATTATCATCAATCAAGTGGCGATATCTATATCACTATATTCAAAGAACAGCAACCAATATTTGATGTTCAACCGCATGGAGTTGTTTTAAAGTTCAACATCTACACGAAAGAATTAACACAGATCCATAGATTTTCAGAAGGATCAAATAATGGGCTAGGTGGTCC
This sequence comes from Roseivirga sp., assembly GCA_965267365.1. Lineage (GTDB taxonomy): Bacteria > Bacteroidota > Bacteroidia > Cytophagales > Cyclobacteriaceae > Roseivirga. The sequence goes on from OZ253951.1 coordinate 942,463, forward strand.
AATTAACGCGTTAACTCTGCATACGGATGGTCTTTTATATGGTGTCGCTCGATATGGAGGCCAGCATGATGGTGGTGCTGTTTTTCATATTGATCCGTCTAATGATGAATTTCAAATTGACTATGAATTCAATTCTTCAATAGAAGGAACTGAGCCGACCATCATTGAATCATTGGCCGGAAGATTGTTTCTATCAACGAGGTATAAAAAGAACCGACAAAAAGGGTATTCATTATACGAGTTTAACACTTCACAAAAAACGGTTATTGAGCTCGCGGAATCAGTAATCACAGATGAGAATTACACTGTAAGAGACCTAGACCTAAGAAATGGTCAAATTTGGATTGCGAGTAATGCAAATCTCGATACCTATGATTTAACCTCAGGCCAATTTGATGAGTACGTTCCACCTTATATTAAAAATGCAGGATGGCGCAGCGTTGGATTCTTACAAGCTGCTGACACAAGGTTTTACGCTTTGTTTAATAGAGGAGGAACAGGTAATGTGGGTACTATTTCAGAGATTAATTTTTCATCCGGTACCTTTACCAATAGATTAGATTTGCTTCATTCTTTTGCCGTTGGGAATGGATATTCCCCACGAACCGCTATGATCGAAGGATTGCAAGGCATAAAGTACGGCTTAGCTATTAAGGATGGGAGTACAAATACCTTACTTTATGAATATAGAAACAACGGGGTCTACAAAACTCTGCAAGATTTTAGCGAAAATGAATTTGGTAAACAGTCTTTTTTAAGACCGATCTTTATTGCCGATACTTTAGGGAATGCAAAAATTTATGGGATTTCGAATGATTATGGTGCTAACTCTGGAGGGACCATTTGGGCTTATGATGTAACCCAGAATAAAATGGAAGTTGAACTAGCTGTTGGCTTCCCAAATGGCCATGGACCAACGAACATTCAATTACTTTCTGATGGCACTTTTCTAGGTACTAACTCATTTGGCTCTACAGGAGGTAAAGGCGCTGCTTTTATTTTAGACGAAAAAACGGCTCAGGCTAAGACTTACCCTTTTCATAATTCATTATTGCAAACCACTAATTCGTCATACACATTTCAATATAATGGAGAACTCTTCTTGTTTTACGACAATAGAGAACCAATCAACCTTTCTTCAACGGTTAGTGTAAGTAAGGTAGATCAAGCTACTGGTAATCTTACCGACCACCTGCGGTTAAATGCTTCAATTAGTGAGATTGTTACTAATAAATATTCGTCATTCTCTAATCCCATTCAACGAGATTCTTTGGTCTATTTTGCTCATCGAGGGGCGCTTTCTGTATTGGATATTAAAAATCGGACATGGAGTAATATCCACGATTTAGACGCTAATACAGAAGGAAATAAGCCCGTAAGTTTGAGTTTTAAAGATGATGCGCTTTATGTTTTAACAGAAGCAGATGGCCCGAACGGTAAAGGAGCATTCAATAAATATGATCTGGCCACAAATACCATGTCCACGCTTTTTGAGGCTTCTACAACCGATTTTGTGAATTTTCATTTGGTCTCTGAATCAGAGGTCTATCTTACTTCAAATGAAGGCAATCAAGATGTACCAAATGGTATGTACAAATGGGATGGAGCTAACCTAACAAAAGTGGCAGATTTTGATCAAACTACCGGATTTGTTACATCTGGTCAATTATCCGCAGATGGAGACTTTATTTACGGAGTAACAGAAGATGGAGGGCAGAATGGATACGGTTCCCTTTATAGATTTAATATGACCAATGATCAGATCGAAAGATTGGTGTCATTAGATCAGAATACAGGCTATTATGCCTCCAAATATGCGAGTCCTATCATTAGAGCTACTTCCAATGTAGATGCCGATTTTGATGGAGTGATCGATGCGAATGATTTATGCTTAGGTACTCCACAAGGAGAGAAAGTAAATGCTGATGGCTGCTCGTTAACACAATTAGACACGGATAATGATGGGGTGTCAGACGATTTAGATCACTGCCCGAATACACCTGCTGGAGAAACAGTAGATGTATATGGATGCTCTAATTCTCAAACCGATGGTGATGGTGATGGTGTGGTCAACTCTTTAGACCTATGTCCAAATACGCCAGCTGGTGAGACTGTTGATGCGAATGGATGTTCAGATGCACAAAGAGATGATGATGGAGACGGAGTCTTAAATGCTGATGATCACTGTCCAAACACACCAGTAGGTGAGACGGTAGATGTTCATGGTTGTTCTCCAGGTCAGATCGATGGAGATGGTGATGGTGTGCCAAACGGAATTGATAAATGTCCGAATACTCCAGCAGGGGAAAATGTGAATGCCGATGGATGTGCTGCTAGCGAAAGAGATACGGATGGAGATGGTTTAACAGATGATTTGGACCAATGTCCAAATTCACCAGCAGGTGAAGCGGTGGATGCCAATGGTTGTGCGGATAGTGAGAAAGATACGGATGGAGATGGTGTGAATGATGCCATTGACCATTGTCCAAATACGGCTTCTGGAGAAACTGTAGATCAATACGGTTGTTCTGCCCCCCAAAATGATGGTGATGGAGATGGTGTGCTCAATCAATTTGATAAGTGTCCGAATACACCAGCAGGTGCTTCAGTAACTGCAGATGGATGTGCGGATAGTCAAAAAGACACGGATAGAGATGGCGTGACAGATGATCTGGATAAATGCGCTAATACTCCGGTCGGTCAAACAGTTAATGCGCAAGGTTGTGCAGAAAGTCAGATCGATACTGATGGAGATGGCGTGGTGGATGCTATTGACCATTGTCCTAATACCCCTGTCGGAGAGCAGGCGGATGCCAATGGTTGTTCCGTTAGCCAATCTGATTCCGATAATGATGGTGTGAAAGATGATAAAGACCTTTGTCCAAATACCTTGCCTGGAGCAACCGTTGATGCGAATGGTTGTGCTACAAACCAATTGGATGACGATAATGATGGTGTTACCAATAACAACGATCTGTGTGCGAATACACCAGTGGGAGAAGCGGTTGATGCCAATGGCTGTTCTCTTACCCAGAAAGATGGAGACAATGATGGAGTAAACGATGCTATTGATCATTGTCCGAATTCACCTGTCGGTTCAACCGTAGATGCAAACGGATGTACTGCTGCCGAAACAGATGGAGATGGAGATGGCGTGCCAAATGGTGTTGATCAATGTCCAAATACGCCAGCTGGTGAATCTGTAGATGCCAATGGCTGTGCCGATTCCCAAAAAGATACTGATGGCGATGGTATTGTAGACAGTCAAGATGTTTGCTCTAATACTCCAAGCAATGAGACTGCGGATGCCACGGGTTGTTCTGCAAGCCAAAAAGATGCAGATCAGGATGGAGTTCAGGATAATTTAGATCAGTGTCCTAATACCCTTCCAGGTTCAAATGTAAACGCAAATGGATGTAGTACTGAGCAACTCGATTCCGATGGAGATGGTGTACCAAATGATACGGATGCATGCCCGAATACACCAGCAGGTGCCTCAGTCAGTTCAACAGGCTGTGCAACTAGTCAAGTAGATTCTGATAATGACGGAGTAACCAATGATCTCGACCAATGTCCGAATACACCAGCTGGAGAAAGTGTTGATAGCAATGGGTGTTCAGTTCCTCACTCTACAGACTCGGATGCAGATGGTGTCATTGATGCTGAGGATCATTGTCCAAATTCAGCAGCAGGGGCTGTAGTAGATATACATGGTTGTTCTGTAGAACAAAAAGATTCAGATGGAGATGGCGTTCCAAATAATATGGATCTGTGTCCTAATACACCTATTGGAACTGAAGTGAATAGTCAGGGTTGTCCGGCCTACCAAATGTCTGTCATTGGTCAGCCTACCTTTGAGGATACCCCTCTAGGCCTGATCACTACTTCGACTTTTGATATACTTAATTCAGGTTCAAATGATGGATTAAATATTACATCTATTGAGACTCCAACTGGCTTTAGTGTTGATGTGACTTCTGCCACTTTAGATGCAGGCGAAAGTGTTACAGTTACGATAAGTTTTAATCCGATTGAGTCAAGGCTTTATTCTGGTACGATAACGGTCAATTCGTCTAATGTCGATTCGCAAAGTTTTTCCGTTTCAGGTTCTGGGGCGATCATCACTGAGGTTCCAGATAACATTAGTCCGAAATTGGTTTCTGTGAGTCCCAATCCTGTGAGCGATTACTTGACCATAGATCTGCAGAACTTAACATTGACAAACCCTCATATAATCATTTATGACCTGAATGGGCTGATCAAGTTTAGACAAGAAGGATTTAGAGGGCGTCAACAAGTCATTAATGTCGGGGAGTATGCATCAGGAATGTATCTCATTAGAATAACAGGAGAAGAAGGAGAGTTAATCAAGAAATTTATCAGACAATAATCATGAAAACAGTAGTTGAATACATAAAAGGAATTTTAAGCATTGCTGTATTAGTGATGTTGATGACAAGTTGCGGTGATGACGATCCTCAGCCTACCCCGCAAGAGTTAAGAACTGACGAAATTTTAGGTACATGGATAATAGAAGTGGTTACGATTGATGGATTGGATGCTACAGCTAATTATCCTGCCTTTAAGATAGATTTTCAAGAAAATGGTCTGTATTCCTCAGTAAATGGAGGTCAGGTTTTTAGACCGACAGGCACTTGGAAATGGATTGATACTGAAACACTAACCGAATTGCAGTTAGATGTATTTACAGATGTGTCTATCACAGCTTTTAATGGCGAACGAATGACCTGGACCTTTACCTATGCTTTGGGTGGAGTCCGAGCAGGAACCAATGGTAATTATGTGGTGACTTTTCTCAAGCTGTAAATGAATAAAATGAATAAAATGAATAAAACGATTCAACGACTCAGCTGTTTGGCTGTTCTGCTTTTAGTATTGGTCTCATGCAAGAAAGACGAAGAGAGCCCGGCACTTAATGCGCCTAATGCCACTGAAGCTACGGATATAACGGATGATATCTTTGTGGCGAATTGGCAGGCCGTAGCGAATGCTACAGGTTACGACATTCAAGTGGCCACGAGTAATGCTTTCGGCTCAATAGTTAAAGAGCAAACTGATGTTTTTTCCACTTCGACAGGTTTTAGTGAACTTGAACAGAATACCCAATACTATTATCGCGTTTCAGCGCATGTTAATGGAGGTCGGAGATCTGATTACTCCAATACCATTAGCGTGATAACCTTGCCATCAGCGCCAAGAGCTACAGACGCGACAAATATTACGACAAGCAGCTTTACAGCAAATTGGGAAGCGGTTGATAGAGTTGAGACTTATTTGCTATATGTGAGTACAGGAATGCCGCCTGAATCTGGAGGCGAAATGCTCCAAGGATTTGACGGACTAGAAGTTACAGGTAGTGCATTTGAAGTGACCGGTTTGGAATTTAATACGGTCTACTATTACCAATTAAGGGCTAAGTCGGAAACTAGGTTTTCAACATATTCAAATGTTGAAAATGCCTTAACCCTCTAATCATACATTTTAACGATATTAGATAGGGGTTTAACGATTGGGAGATAGAATAAGCCATGGGTACCTTTATTTAGCAGGAAGAGCATAGTAAGAATAATAAGAATAATGAGAACAATGAGAACAATGAGAACAATGAAAACACTAAAACTCAGTCTTATTGCAGTATTGTTTGCCTTAGTAGCAACTGCTTGCAGTGATGATGATGAGCCTCAAACTATCTATGATGTGACTTACACAGTTACAGCTGTAAATGGGGCAACCATCAATTCAATAAGATATCTAGATGAGTCTGGGAACCCGGTTGAATTGGGACCACAAACCTCACCTTGGTCGATCGATTTAGATATCCGCGGTGGATTGGCTTTGGATGCGGTAGCCTTTGGTGATGTACCTTATCAAGGGGAATTGAAAATTGTGGCAGCTTGGGGAATACAAGGGAGTGGCTCAGCTATGAACGAAACAGTGAGTCTACCAAATGATGATCAAGGGACTATCATCAATAATGGTGAGGTGAGAATCGATGGTAGAACGCTACCGAGAGAATAAATTAAAGGCCAGGGTTCAATCCTGGACTTTTTTCTTACTTCCTAGCCAATTGGCATAAGGCACTGCCGTTATACCATGAAAGAAGATACTTAGGGCTACTGTTAATACAACGGTAGCCCAAATTGTATTCTGGTCTTTCAGTTCAGGCACGTTGTTTACCATTAATAAAAAGTAAAGGATTGAAGCTATTCCTCTCGGACCAAACCAGGCCATAAAGACTTGTTCTCGCATTGGGATCTTAGTACCAATTAAACTGATGATAACAGGGATCATTCGAAGCACTGTTAAGCTCAGAAGAGAGAATATGATTACAGGTGTTGTTATGTATTCTATGTAATGCGGGAGTATGGTTGCTCCAAACACAAAGAAGACAAAGAGCGCCAAAGGCTGACTTAGGAATTCACCGAATTCTTGTCCTCTCTCAAGTGTTTTTTTAGAGTCGGCATTAAAGAACATGCCCGCACAGAAGGCAGACATATATCCGTTTCCACCTAACTCATCAGCCAATACATAAGCCATAATGGCTATAGCAACTATGGCTATTCCTTGGAAAAGATGTTCTGAATATTGCCTTTTAACTGACCAGTTAATGATCTTACTTCCTGCCCAGCCTAATAAGGCACCAATGGCAGGCCCGATTATGATCTGTTTCAGTACATAGGCTGTAATTTCTGGCGTGCTCATTAATTCACCTTTACCAATGAGCATCCCCGCTAAAATGAGGATCGGAGGTAGTGCTAAACCATCGTTAAGACCGCTTTCTACATTGATGCTCTCTCTTATTTTAAAGGGTACTTTTTCACTTTGAACAACAGCTTGGCCTAAGGCAGCGTCTGTTGGTGAAAGAATCAATGCCATGATGGCTAGAGTGATCCAATCAAAGCCCGGAAATAGAGGGATGGCTACCAGAGAACCAATTACCATAGTGAGTGGCAGGCCTATAAAAAGCATCCGAACTGGCCATGTATATACTTTAAAGAAATTCTTCAGTGAAATGCTACTAGCATCAGTAAATAAAATGGCGATTAAGGCTACCTGGCCTATCAGCTCTATATTCTCTCCTCCGATATTGAATTGATCAACGCCCTCTGTTAAACTGAAAATGGCACCAAGAGCCGCAAATACTAAAGGAGCTGAAATGGAATATTCAGCAAGTTTTTCTGATAAAAGACCGAAAACAAAGAGAAGGGCAAAAAAACAGCCTAGGAGTAAAATGATGTCCATCAGCTATAATATAAATCAAATTCTCTTGAATATTTACTCGATTGATTTTTGTACAAACAAAAAAAGCAGCCCTAGTGAGCTGCTTTCATAATTTGAATACTGTCTTTCTTAATTCATAGATGCAAGCTTCTCTTCTAAAGCCTTGATCTTAGCCTCAGCATCAGCTTGCTTTTTCTTCTCATTGGCCACGACCTGCTCAGGAGCATTGTTGACAAATCGCTCATTGCTCAGCTTCTTCATTACTGAATTCAGGAATCCTTTGGTGTATTCCAATTCCTTCTCCATCTCAGCTTTTTCAGCTTCAACATCGATTGCACCTTCTTCCATTGGGATGAAGAACTCATCAGAAAGAATCACAAAGCTCAATGCGTTATCCACTTTCTTAGATACGAAACTGATCTCACCTACATTCGCTAGTTTTTTGATTAGTCCAGCGAAGGTTTCATATGCTGAGTTATCAATAGACTTAATGGCTAGGTCTAAAGTCTCTTTTGGAGACATACCTTTGCTGCTTCTTGTATTCCTGATCTGAGAAACCAATTCGAAGATCTGCTCACCTTGTTTGGTCAAGGCTTCGTTTGTGTCTCCAACTACTGGCCAAGCAGAAATAATGATGTCATCTCCTTCACCTCGATCTCTCAATTCAGACCAAACTTCCTCAGAAAGGAAAGGCATGAATGGATGCAACACCTTCATGATCTTTTCAAATAGCGTAATGGTCACTTCAAGCGTAGCTGGATCTATAGGCTCACCATAAGCTGGCTTGATCATCTCCAGGTACCACGAACAGAAGTCATTCCAGATGAGCTTATAGGTGGTCATCAAGGCATCAGAAATTCTGAATTTAGAAAAGTGATCTTCGATCTCGGCTAAAGCAGCGTTGAATCGTGCATCGAACCATTGCAATGCCACTCTATTTTCTTCAGGCATTGATGTGCCGCCAACTTCCCATCCTTTTACCAAACGGAAAGCATTCCAGATCTTATTGGCGAAGTTTCTGCCTTGCTCAACAAGCTTCTCATCGTAAAGCAAGTCATTACCCGCTGGAGAAGAGAATAGCATGCCCGTTCTAATGGCATCCGCACCATAGTCTTTGATCAAGTCTAAAGGGTCAGGTGAGTTCCCCAATGACTTGGACATTTTTCTACGCTGCTTGTCACGAACGATACCAGTCAAATACACGTGTTTGAATGGTTTTTCACCAGTATACTCATAACCAGCAATGATCATTCGCGCTACCCAGAAGAAAAGGATCTCAGGGGCTGTAACCAAAACAGAAGTAGGATAGAAGTAGTCTAGATCTTCATTCTTGCCTTTGATGATCTTACCGTTCTCGGCATCCCAGTACTCATCGTCAAAACCGTTGAATACGGACATCGGGAATAACCAAGACGATGCCCATGTATCTAAAACATCCTCATCTTGCTTGAGATCAGCTTCTGTTAGATCAGCATTACCTGATTTTTCGCGAGCCATGTCAATCGCTTCTTCAAGAGATTCAGCAACAACAAAGTCATCATCACCGGTCCCATAGAAGTAAGCCGGAATTCTTTGTCCCCACCACAACTGTCGAGAGATACACCAGTCGCGTACATTCTCCATCCAGTGGTTGTAAGTATTCTTGAACTTGGCCGGTACCAATTCAACTTCATCTTCCATCACTACTTTATGCGCAGTTCTAGAAATATCTTTCATGTTGATGAACCACTGCAAAGAAAGCTTTGGTTCGATCACTGAATTAGTTCTTTCTGAGCGCCCGATCTTGGTTGCGAATTGTTCTTCACCTACCAAATAACCTGCCTCTTTCAGGTCTTTTACGATCTGCTTCTTAACAGCAAATCGATCCATGCCCACATACTTTTCGATCTCACACTTTTCATTGAGCGTTCCATCCAAATTGATCGTATCAATGACATCAAGATTGTGTCTTTGACCGATCTCATAATCATTAGGGTCGTGAGCAGGGGTTACTTTCAAGCAACCGGTACCAAATTCGATCTCTACATAATCATCCCCGATAATAGGGATCTCTCTGTTGATGAAAGGCACCAATGCTTTTTGTCCTATCAGGTGTTTGAAACGATCGTCTTTTGGATTAACCGCAATAGCAGTGTCACCCATAATCGTTTCAGGGCGCTGCGTAGCGATAATGACTTTTTTGTCAGAGCCAACAACGCTGTACTGAACTTTGTAAAGTGTTGCGGTCTGCTCCTTATCATCATAGATTACCTCTTCGTTAGAGACTGTGGTTTGTGCTTCAACGTCCCAGTTGACCATTCTCCAACCGCGGTAGATATATCCTTTCTTGTATAGGTCAACGAATACCCTAATAACCGACTTGTAATAACCTTCATCCATGGTAAAGGCTGTTCTGTCCCAGTCGCATGAAGCACCTAGCTTTTCTAGCTGCTTCAAAATGATGCCGCCATACTTTTCCTTCCATTCCCAAGCGTGTTCCATGAACTCGTCTCTAGAAAGGTCAGATTTTTTAATGCCTTTTTCGCGCAGCATGCGTACTACTTTCGCTTCTGTGGCGATAGACGCGTGGTCAGTTCCAGGTACCCAAAGCGCCTCTTTACCTTCCATTCTGGCCTTACGGATCAAGACATCTTGAATGGTATTGTTGAGCATGTGGCCCATGTGCAAGACACCTGTCACATTCGGTGGAGGGATGACAATGGTGAATGGCTCTTTTTGCGGATTTGCCTTGGCTTTGAAATAGCCTTGATCCATCCAGTGTTTGTACCACTTTTCCTCAACTTCGTTGGGACTATATTTTGTAGAAAGTGACATAAAATGCGCTTGCTTTTAATTCAGTCCGCAAAAATAGGGGAATAAGTTGGAAGACGGAAGACTGAGGGGGGAGATTAGCTTTCGTCTAGCCTAGGTTTTTTAGAACCTGAGTAAAGATTTAATTCTCAGCTTCCATTTTCAACATTTCTATGATTTCATCAAGATCTCTGACTAAATCATCTCCTTCATCTTCAAAACTTTGTAAATATGTGAGTAAAGTCAGTACGATTTTGAGGTATTTCGGATTCTCAAGTATTTCTAAGTAGAGCTCTTTGTCTCGAGCTACTTCTTTTTGTGATCTTTTCCTTAAACCCAGAGCGATCATTGGGTCAAACTCAGCATCAAGATTATGGTACCACTGAACCAAATCAAAATGAGTTCTCCTAAGAAGTTCTTTCTCATCTTCTGAATAATCGATAGCAGCATCTTTGAATTTGGCTATTTTGTTTTTGAGTTCAGCGTTTTTGATCAAGTCTAATTTGCCCGAATTGATCAAACTATTGTATATGCCAAGTGAGGCGTTGAATGTCCAGCTAGTGCCTATTGCAGTTATAATTGTATCAAGTTGCTCAACAGAATATATTGACATGTCCTCAGTACTTAAGATTTTATAATGTAGGGCAATTCTTTGTTTCTGGAAATTTACTGAGAAATCTAGTGCCTCTTTGTTCTCTTCAAATTCGACTAAGAGGTCTTTGATGATTCTTTCTTCCTCATTTCTGTTGATCCTTTCTTGATTCCAGTTATTTAGTTGTAAGGCGATCACAACACCAAGTACAACTAGAATGACTTCACCTAAAGCATACTTCAGGTATTGCACGTTCTTACTTTGTTCCATTGGTTGTTTTCGTTTATGTCTGAATAAGCGAAGCATTTTTCAAATTAAGTAATAAGTTCAGAACTACAGCTTTAAAGCAGTGCTGTGGATATTCTACTAAAGAACTCTCCAGCGCGCACCCTTTGTCCCTAAAGGGGTCTGCCCGCAGTATTTTATCACCCTTTATGGTTGGGGTTCAATTTAGATTCTAGAAATTCCCCTACCTCTTTACAAACCTTCTCGAATTCTGTATTCACTTGATGATTCGTAAACCTCAATTCTTCAATCCCCATTGAATTAACGAATTGCGTTCTGAAATTATCTTTATCCTTCTATTTATCGTGGAGATGATTTATGCCGTCTATTTCTATTGATAACTGTGCTTGATGACAATAAAAATCTAGGACATACTTATTGAATGGATGTTGCTGTCTAAATCTAAAGCCTTGTGGTTTGGTCTTTAAGTACTCCCAAAGTTTGATTTCTTCTTTGGTCCTTTTGAGCCTGAGTTTATTCGCAATCTCGAATATTTCAGGTCTCGCATCTGCGTGCATTGAGGTTTTAGGCATAGGCGTGTGTTTATTGAAAGTTAGCTCTTTTTCAATGCAAACGCGCACCCTACGTCCCTATAGGGACCAGCCCGCAACCTCATCTCACCCTTCAGGGCCGGGGTAAAAGCTGAATTGGTATCTAATGAGGTCAATTTAAAGCTTAAAAGCAGTACTGTGAATATTCTCTGAGAGCACGAATGAACTTTGGACTTGGCCTAAGTTGGCAATGGTTGAAAGCTTACTCAAAATAAAGGTTTCGTAATCCTTCATTCCAGATACTACGATCTTTAATAAGAAGTCGAAATTTCCTGCAATGTGATAACACTCCATTACCTCTTTGTATTGACTGATCTCTTTGATGAACTTCTCCAAATAGGAGCGTGTGTGTTTCGTCAGGCTTACAGAGATAAAGACGGTTAAATTGAGGTCTAATTTCTTTTGATCTAGCAGTGCAGCATATTGTTTTATAATTCCCTCGCGCTCCAACCTTTTCACCCTTTCAAATACAGGAGTAGTAGAAAGGTTAAGTTCATCTGCCAGCGCCTTGATAGTTTTTCTTCCATCAGTTTGAAGCTGCTCTAAAATGCGAATATCCGTTTCGTCTAACTTGATCATAGAAGATTTTTCTGCTGAAGCTGTAAAAATGCAGAATAAAAGTCAGAATATTCTGATAAATGAATGAATAATAGTGGTATCCACTTAAATTAATCAGAATAACAGTTGATAAATCTTTGAAGTGTGATGATTCTATAGATTTGTTATGTGACTTGATAATATGCTGTCACCATCGACTTACTTATGGAAAACTTACTGGAGAAATTCGAGAATAAACGGCCAGAGATCGTTTTTGAATGGAAAGACCCCGAGACTGAAGCAGAGGGCTGGGTAGTCATCAACTCATTAAGAGGAGGGGCTGCTGGAGGCGGAACTCGCATGCGCAAAGGTCTTAATAAAAGAGAGGTTGAATCACTTGCCAAAACGATGGAAGTGAAGTTCACCGTTTCTGGCCCACCGATTGGTGGTGCTAAGTCAGGTATCAATTTCGATCCTAATGATCCGAGAAAAGAAGGTGTGTTGCAGCGATGGTTTGCAGCTGTAAGCCCACTGCTCAAATACTACTATGGTACAGGGGGAGATCTTAATGTAGATGAAGTACATGAGGTGATCTCTATGACTGAAGAAGCTGGTATCTGGCATCCGCAGGAAGGTGTATTTAACGGGCACTTCAAGCCAAATGAAGCATCTAAGATCAATCGAATTGGCCAATTGAGAAATGGTGTGGTCAAAGTCATTGAGAACCCTCACTTTTCTCCTGATGTAACCAAAAAGTATAAAGTAGCGGATATGATCACCGGATATGGTGTAGCAGAGGCAGTGCATCATTACTATGATATCTGGGGCGGAGATTACAAGAAGAAAAGAGCGGTCATTCAAGGCTGGGGAAATGTGGGTGCAGCTGCAGGATTCTATTTGGCCCAAATGGGTATTTCGGTGGTTGGAATCATTGATAAGGACGGAGGAATCTACCGACAAGAAGGATATTCACTTGAAGAAATTAGATCGCTATATCTGAATCGTGATGGTAATAAGTTGGTCTCAGAAGATATGATCCCTTATGAGCAGATCAACAATGAGATCTGGGATTTAGATTTTGAGATTTTCATACCAGCTGCGGCTAGTAGACTGATCACCAAGGAGCAGGTTGATCGTATGATCAATACCAAACTAGAGGTGGTTTCTTGTGGTGCTAATGTGCCATTTAATGATCCGGAGATCTTCTTTGGCGAGACAGGGCTGTATGCTGATGAGAATTTATCTGTATTGCCTGACTTTATTGCTAACTGCGGAATGGCGCGCGTTTTTGCGTATCTTATGGAAAGAGGAATCGCCTTGACTGATGAAGCGATCTTTGAAGATACTTCTAATGTCATCCGAGATGCATTAAAGCATGTTTATGAGATTTCCTCTGATAGAAAAGGTATCTCGAAGAGAGCCCTTGATTATTCATTGAACCAACTTGTTTGATTATGCCATTTTATCATTCACTCGGTAAGATCCCACATAAAAGACATACCACTTTTAAGAAGCCCGATGGCGGTTATTATTACGAACAGCTTTTTGGCACCATAGGCTTTGACGGCATGTCCTCATTGCTCTATCACGTACATAGACCTACTCAGGTAAAAGAAGTGGTGAAGTCTTATGATGTATCTCCTAAGATCGCTGTCGATAAGAATATGCTGTCTTTAGGGTTGAAGGGGTTCAACATCCAACCTAAAAAGGACTTTTTGGAAAGCAGAATAGCTGTTCTAGTCAATTCTGATTGTGAAATTGTTTTGGCTGCTCCTCAAGCATCAATGACTGAGTATTTCTACAAGAATGCTGATTGCGATGAGATGATCTTTGTACATGAGGGAAAAGGTAAGCTCAGAACACTTGTTGGTAATATTGAATTTGAGGGCGGAGATTATTTGATGATTCCTCGAGGGATGATCTATCAACTTGAATTTGAGACTGAGGCCAATCGACTTTTCATAGTAGAATCTCATAGACCGATGTATACGCCAAAGCGATACCGCAACTGGTTTGGTCAAATGTTAGAGCATTCTCCTTACTGCGAAAGGGATCTGAGAAGGCCCACTGAATTGGAGACTCATGACGAGGTTGGCGACTTCATGATCAAAGTGAAGAAAGAGGGAATGATTCATGAGTACATCTACGCTTCACATCCTTTTGATGTAGTGGGTTGGGATGGCTATAATTTCCCATATGCTTTTTCAATTAAAGACTTTGAACCTATTACAGGGCGAATTCATCAGCCGCCACCAGTTCATCAGACCTTTGAGACCGATGCATTTGTGGTATGTTCGTTTGTTCCTCGCTTGTATGACTATCATCCAGAAGCAGTGCCTGCTCCTTATAATCACAGTAATATTGATTCTGATGAGGTACTATATTACGTAGATGGCGATTTCATGAGCAGAAACAACGTTGAAAGAGGAATGATCACATTGCATCCTGCTGGTATTCCACATGGCCCGCACCCAGGTGCCATGGAACGTAGTATTGGTGCAAAATCAACTGAAGAATATGCTGTTATGGTGGATACTTTCAAACCCTTGAAAGTGACTGAAGCAGCAATGGAAATATTATTGAAGGACTACCACAAATCGTGGTTAGACCATTAAAGATTAAATTATGTCAACAGAGAACGTAACCTATTCTGGAGAGAAGATTTTTGATGAGGCACAAGACTTTTTGCCGATCAACGGGACAGACTATGTAGAGTTGTATGTGGGGAATGCTAAGCAATCGGCCCACTTTTATAAAACCGCATTCGGATTTCAATCTGTGGCTTATGCTGGTCTTGAAACAGGAATGACAGATAGAGTCTCCTATGTTTTACAGCAAGATAAGATCAGGTTGGTATTGACATCACCACTAAAACAAGATGGTGAGATCAATGCACACATCAATGCCCATGGTGACGGTGTAAAAGTCATTGCCCTTTGGGTTGATGATGCGACAAAAGCCTGGGAAGAAACGACCAGCAGAGGAGCCAAGTCATACTTCGAGCCAAAGGTGGAGGAAGATGCACATGGCAAAGTGGTTAGATCAGGTATTCATACCTATGGTGAAACGGTTCACATCTTCGTGGAAAGAAAAGAGTACAAGGGTGCCTTTTTACCTGGCTTTCAGAAATGGGAATCTGATTACAATCCTTCTGAAGTAGGACTAAGATATATCGACCATATGGTGGGTAATGTTGGTTGGGGAGAGATGAACAAATGGTGTGAATTCTACGCTAAAGTAATGGGATTCGCTCAGCTCGTTTCTTTTGACGATAATGACATTTCTACTGAGTATACCGCTTTGATGAGTAAGGTAATGAGTAATGGTTCGGGTCGTATCAAGTTCCCTATAAACGAACCAGCAGAGGGTAGAAAGAAATCTCAGATAGAAGAATACATAGATTTTTATAATGGTGCTGGAGTGCAGCATGTGGCTGTAGCTACCAATAACATCATCGAAACAGTGACTCAATTAAGAGCTAGAGGTGTTGAATTCCTTAGGGTTCCGGAAATCTATTATGATGATGTATTGGATAGAGTAGGTGAGATTGATGAAGACCTCGAGCCGCTCAAGAAACTGAACATCTTGATCGATAGAGACGATGAGGGATATTTACTTCAGATCTTCACTAGACCTGTGCTAGACCGACCGACCATGTTCTTTGAGATCATTCAGAGAAAAGGCGCTCAGTCTTTCGGAAAAGGAAACTTTAAAGCGCTTTTCGAGGCAATAGAAAGAGAGCAAGAATTAAGAAACACGCTATAATGAAGCAACCTTTAGTCGCCCCAATATCACCCGAGGGCAACCCAGAGTTACAAGAGTTAGTCAAATTCTTCAATGAGACTTTAGGCTTTTGCCCTAATAGTGTTCTGACTATGCAGATAAGGCCGGAAATAGCTAATGCCTTTATCAATTTGAACATGGCCGTAATGGCCAATCATGGTAGGGTAACTAGTGCCTTGAAAAGACTGGTTGGCTATATGACCAGTTATGTCGCAGGATGCAGATACTGTCAGGCTCATACTATCCGTGCTGCGGAAAGGTATGGAAGTGAAAAAGATAAGTTAGATCACATTTGGGAATATAAAACCTACGCAGCTTTCACGGAAGCGGAAAGAGCAGCCTTAGATTTTGCGGTTGCTTCTTCAAGTATCCCCAATGGTGTTTCAGATGAGATAGCAGAGGAAATGCGTAAGCATTGGGATGATGGTGAGATTGTAGAGATTCTAGGAGTTGTAAGCCTTTTTGGATACCTCAACAGATGGAATGATTCAATGGGAACGCAATTGGAAGATGGGGCAATTGAGTCTGGAGAAAAGTATCTAGCCAAAGAGGGTTGGTCTGTAGGTAAACACAAATACGAATAGTTAGTAAAAGAATTATGATCAAAGCAAACGATCCAAATCTGAAATCTTGGGTGAATGTTTCACCAGAATCTGATTTTTCCATACAAAATATACCATTTGGTATTTTTACTAGAAAAGGAGCTCAGCCTCGAGTGGCATCAGCCATTGGGAATTATGTAATTGATCTTACGCAACTGCATGATCAAGGACTGTTTGATGAACTTGATTTGCCTGAGGGAATTTTTCAAAAGTCTGTTCTCAATGATTTCATGGCTCTTGGTAAAGAAAAGACTAGAGCAGTCAGAAACCGCATCTCAGATCTTTTGGAAGTTGGGAATAGCGAGATCAGCGATTCTTATTTGAAGGAAACCGCTTTAATTCCCATGGTAGAAGTTGAGATGCTTCTTCCTGTTCGCGTTCCGAATTACACAGATTTCTACTCTTCAGAGCAGCATGCCTTTAATGTGGGGACCATGTTTAGAGGACCTGAAAATGCTTTAATGCCTAACTGGAAGCATATTCCTGTGGGATATCATGGTAGAGCAAGTTCAATTGTGGTTTCAGGAACTCCTTTTCATAGACCTAAAGGTCAAACGAAGGCGGAAGATGCTAATGCACCGTCTTTTGGTCCTTGTCGATTACTAGATTTTGAATTGGAGATGGCCTATATCACTGGTAAAGAAAATCCTTTGGGTCAACCTGTTTCTACGTCTGATGCAGAAGACTATATTTTCGGCTTCGTGGTTCTCAATGATTGGTCGGCAAGAGATATTCAAAAATGGGAGTATGTTCCTTTAGGTCCATTTTTAGCTAAGAACTTCGCTTCTCATGTCTCACCTTGGGTAGTTACTATGGATGCATTAGAGCCTTTCACTGTAGCAGGACCTAAGCAAGATCCAGAAGTGTTGCCTTATTTGAAATATGAAGGTGACTCTCACTTTGATGTGAAACTTCAAGTGGGGATTCAGCCAGCAGGCCAAGAAGAAACAGTGGTCTGTAATTCAAACATGAAATACCTCTATTGGAATGTAAAACAGCAATTGGCGCATCATACAGTCAATGGTTGTAATATGCAGGTTGGCGATATGTACGGTTCTGGTACCATCTCTGGACCTGATGAAAGTGAGTTCGGATCAATGTTAGAATTGGCATGGAGAGGTACAAAACCAATTCCTATGAAAGGTGGAGGCGAGCGTAAGTTTATTCTTGATGGCGATACCGTGATCATGAGAGCTCATGCAGAAAAGAATGGAGTCCGCGTAGGGTTTGGACAAGTAGAAGCTCTGGTGCTTCCTGCCTTAGCTTAAGGATTGATTGAAAATGTCTTTCTGCTGATGCTTTTATAAATCATTGGTTGGCACCGAGCGTAGATATTGAAAAATTTTTAAAGCTATGAGTAATACAAAGTCTAATATTCTATTCTGGGTACTTCGCATCATTCCTGCAATTATTATGCTCCAAACGCTATATTTTAAGTTTTCCGGAGCTGAAGAGTCGGTATTTATTTTTAGTACAATAGGTATGGAGCCATGGGGTAGGTATCTGGTAGGCACAACTGAGTTGGTTGCTTCTATTCTGCTTTTGACTCGTTGGAACGCCTTTGGTGCTCTCATTGCCGTTGGTGCAATGGCGGGTGCCATTTTCTTTCATTTGACTCAGCTCGGTATTGAGGTGCAAAATGATGGAGGCTATTTATTTGGATTAGCGCTTGTTACATTTGTTTGTAGTCTAGTGGTATTGTTGAAGGGGAAAGATGACCTCCTTAAAATGATTGCTCAATTGAAAAAATGATAATTGATCCTAAAACTATTTCACAGCCAGATTTTCATGGCTATTTACTAGGTGTAATTGCGCCAAGACCTATAGCATGGGCCAGCACAATTGATAAAGATGGCCATGTCAATTTAGCGCCATATAGTTTCTTTAATGTTTTTAGTTCGAATCCTGCCACTCTGATTCTTTCTCCAGCCTTGCCTAGAAATGGTCAAATGAAACACACTTTGACCAATGTGCAAGAGACTGGTGAATTGGTAGTGAATATTGTTAGCTACCCAGTAGTAGAGCAAATGTCCTTGAGTAGCACAGCTTACCCAAAAGGGGTCAATGAATTTGTAAAAGCAGGTCTCACAGAAGAGTCTAGTCAATTGATTGCGCCACCAAGAGTTAAAGAATCGATAGCCTCGTTCGAGTGTAAGTTGAAAGAGGTGATTCATTTAGGGTCCGAACCAGGTGCAGGTAATTTGATCTTATGTGAAGTAGTGCTTGGTCATATAGCCGATCACATTTTAGATGAAAATAATATGCCCGATCCATTCAAAGCTGACCTAGTAGGTCGAATGGGAGGAGACTGGTATGCTAGAGCACAAGGGGAAGCTATCTTTAAATTACCTAAGCCCAATCGCAATCTTGGCATAGGAATTGACCAGATTCCGGATGTCATCCGCAATAGTTCAGTCTTGACCGGCAACAATTTGGGTAGATTAGGAAATATTGAAAAAATGCCCGAATCTAGTGCTGTCAAAGCTTTTGGTGAGACTAACGAGATGCAAGAAATGAAAGAACGCTTCGTTAATGACCCGGATTCGTTTGTTGATCATATTCATGAATTAGCTCAAGAATATTTAGCAAATAATGACTTGGAAAAAGCGTGGTTGACACTTTTACAAACACTATAAAACTCAAATAATGAAAAGATTATTTTTCGCAGTAGTGCTAATGACCATGGGATATGGTGCAATGGCACAAATCGATTTTGGACCTAGAGTTAATCTGACTTCTACTAACCTGAGTCTCTCTGAGAACTTAGCTAATATCGAAGAAGGAGACGCTGAATTTGGTTACCAATTAGGTGCCTTTTTGAGAGTTCAAATTCCAGTTATTGGTATTTATGTTCAGCCAGAAGCTTTATTCTCAAAGCAATCATCATCAGTAAACATCAACTCACAGAAGGCTGATTTAACTTTCAATCAAATTGATGTGCCTGTTATGATTGGTTTTAAGTTAGGCCCTGTTCGTGTTAATGCTGGTCCTTCTTTCAGGTTCTTATCTGGAGCAGATCTTGAAGTACCGGGCAACCCAACAGAAGACGTAAAAGATTATTACAAAGATTCAACAGTTGGCTATCAAGCAGGTGTTGGTATTGACCTTTGGAAGTTTGTGTTTGACTTGAAGTACGAAGGTTCATTAAGTGATATCAATGAGGAAATCACTAACCTTAGCCCAATTGAGATTGATCAAAGAGTATCACAAATTGTATTTGGTGTAGGATTCAAATTATTCTAAGAGAACTACACTTGAGGAAATAAAAAAGGAAGCTTAAATAGCTTCCTTTCTTTTTTTGTTAGCCTTTTTAGTGGCTTCAACATTCTTTTCAATTCTATGTCCTGGTCGGCTCCATTTTAACTTTTCTCCTTCTTGAGGAGTCATATCCTCTGCAGGTAGCGGAGTTGGTTTAGCACCTTTTGCATAAGGCTTCATTGGTTTTATGCCTAGGATATTGAATAACTCCATGTCCTCATTTACATCAGGATTAGGAGTGGTCAATAGCTTATCTCCCGCAAAGATTGAACCTGCACCAGCCATAAAGCAAAATGCTTGACCTTCTTTACTCATTTCAGTTCTTCCGGCAGAGAGCCTAACTGTTGTCATAGGTAGAACAATTCTCGTTGTAGCTACCATTCGTATCATATCCCACATGGAGGTCACTTCTTGTTCCTCTAAAGGAGTTCCTTCTACGGCAACAAGAGCATTGATCGGAACTGATTCAGGTTGTGGACTCAATGAAGCAAGTGCAATCAACATTCCTGCTCTATCTTCAATAGATTCACCCATGCCAATAATTCCTCCAGAGCATACAGTAACGTTGGTTTTACGAACGTTCTTTAAAGTCTCTAATCTATCTTCCCATCCTCGGGTTGAAATAATTTCTTTATAGTATTCTTCAGAACTATCGAGGTTATGATTGTAAGCATATAGCCCAGCCTCAGCTAATCTTTGTGCTTGGTTCTCTGAAAGCATACCTAGGGTACAGCACACTTCCATATCGAGTTTATTGATAGTGCGAACCATATCTAGCACCTGATCAAACTCAGGCCCATCTTCCACATTACGCCATGCAGCTCCCATACAAACTCTAGATGAGCCAGATGCTTTTGCTCTTAAAGCCTGCGCTTTTACCTGATCTACAGACATCAGATCATTGGTCTCAATATCTGTGTGGTACCTTGCAGCTTGTGGGCAATACGCACAATCCTCTGGGCAACCTCCAGTCTTTATCGAAAGCAAAGTACTTACTTGTACCTCATTAGGGTTGTGATATTTTCTGTGCACTGTAGCTGCTTCGTAAACAAGCTCCAGAAGTGGTTTATTATATAGCTCAACGATCTCTTCCTTCGTCCAGTCGTGTCTTACTTCACTCATTCTATTAGGTTATGGATGGCAAAATAGGTAGGTCAGAACTCAACTCCAATAACTAATGCTATATTTGGCCACATGAGCGGAATTTACCTTTTATTGGGCACCAACTTAGGTAACAAATTTCAGAATATTCAGAGAGCCAAGGAACACCTAACTTCTCGAATGGTGATAGTAAAAAAGGAATCTAGTATTTATGAAACGGCCGCTTGGGGAATAGAAGATCAGCCCTCGTTTTATAACGAAGTGATTGAAGTAGATCAGCCTTATACTCCTAAGAAGTTATTAGAGATTGTACTTGATATCGAAATTCAAATGGGCAGGCAACGGTTTCAGAAATGGGGTGAGCGCCTGATCGATATTGATATTCTTTATTTTGATCAGGAACAGTCTGCGACAGAAGATCTTCAAATTCCGCATCCTGGTATCCCGAACCGAAGATTCACACTTTACCCTTTAGTTGAGATATCTCCTGATTTTGTGCACCCCATACTTCAATTGTCTAATAGTCAACTGCTTGAAGAATGTGAAGATGAATTGCAAGTCAAAAAACTCGACTTGTAATTAATTCAGCTGAACGATAATTATTTCCCATTCATCGAAGGTGCTCGATTGAACTCTTTTCAATAGCGTAGATTCAATTATTCAAAATTTACAGCTATGGAAAAGAATCAGCACATTTTAAAACTATTCAAGAAGTATAAAGCCTTAAAGAAATTTAAAGGTGTTTCTGAGTTAGCCGAAAAGGCCTACTACGCAAAAAGGCTAGCTGCCTTGAATATGCTCTTTGATAGACTTTACGGTCATGATTTGAAAGAGAAGTTATTCTATGTATACGATGAGTTGTGCCCGGATGATAAAATGAAAGACATTCTTTCTTATTTATGCCTAAAAGAAGAAGGCAGTGGCATTGAAGTAATGGCTTACGATTTTCCTGGTATGAAAGCTGAGGTAAACGTTCGATTGTTTCCAGTCAGAATTGAAATGTCGAGCTTGGTGAACGACTATAAAGAGATCGTTTGGCAGGCGGCCTAATCTAATTGAGATAATTCGTAGCTGTAAACCTGTCTTCCCAGTTCAGCCATGAATGGGAAGCCTAATTCATCATATTCGTATACTCCGTCATTGAATATGCCATTTTCATTAACATGTACTGTGGCAGCTAACATAAATTCAATATCATTTTCGCTGTCTTTGATGTAAGCCACATCGGTTAATGTTCCATATGCGTCTCCTACCTTGTTGTATATCCTAATATGATCCGGCATCGGGCTTTGGTTATCACCGAACATGAAGAACTTCACATAGCTCTCGTAGTAGTTTTCGTAGTCATAATTCGGGTACTCACTTTCCAAAGTGTTCCTACTCATCCAAAATCTTAAGAATTCATATTGATCTTCTGTCAAGTCGAATTGCTCTGATTCAGGCAAAGATTCAGGGAAAATGATGGCTTTCAGTGTTTTATTTAAGCTATTGAGCGAGAAGTAATTCTTTTCAGAAAAGTCAAAAGGCTCATTATATAAGTTGCCTTCATTATCAGTATATCCGACTCCTTTGATCATCCCGGTAAGAGGTATGTTGTGCTGATCGACCTGTGATTCTATTGATCCTTGCTCATAGACTTTTTCTCCATCCTGGTTAAAGAAGGTGAAAGTCCAAGTATTTTTATTGTCCGCACCGTATAGAAATTTATGATTTAAATGTGCTGGCTGCATGCCACGCTTTTTTAATTCATTATTGACATAGTCTCTTCCTAAAAAGTCGAACAGGTAGTTGTAGGCATCATTATCGCTGACTAGAAAGATTTTTTTGATCATATGATTTATGCTGGCCATACCATTTTCAGCTGTGGAGTCTGAATCAATGATGATTTCTTCAGTTTTGGGGTCTTTAATAATGAAAGTGGAATTAGCATCTATTTGAACACCTTCAGCTTGTAATTCATTGAGTCTTTGAAGCGCTAAAATGGCAACAGGCATCTTGGCCGTACTGGCAGGGTAGAAGTATTGATCCTGATTGAGTTGAAAACTATACTCATTGAAAATCGGAGAGCCAAATTCATCTCTTTCAATCCTCGTGTAAAGTATTTGTACCTCATGATCTGCCAAATGATCAGCAATAGCCTTGATCTTAGGAGAATCACCAGTCATTATATTTTCAAGTGGATTCATATTCTTGGGTTCGCAGCTTATAAAAAGTATGAGTGCTAAAAGGACGAATGAATGAGAAAAAGTTCGTTTCATAAAAAAAGGAATTCCCTACTAAAATGAGAATTCCTTTTTAAGTCTTCAAAAGATTTGATCTAGATGCTAGCGACTTCGGCTTCTCTATGAATCTTTTTTACTAGTCCTTGAAGTACCTTACCTGGTCCACTCTCGATAAAATGAGTGGCACCACCTGCTACCATGTTCTGAACAGATTGTGTCCATCTTACAGGAGCTGTCAATTGTGCCTTCAGATTAGCCTTAATATCATTTAGATCCGTATGAGCAGTTGCCGTCACATTCTGATAGATAGGGCAAATACCTTCATTGAAATTGGTCGTGTCAATAGCTGCTTCTAATTCTTGCTTAGCAGGATCCATTAACGGAGAATGAAATGCACCACCTACTGGTAATGGAAGAGCTCTGCGAGCACCAGCTTCTTTAGCAGCTTCGCAGGCCAATTCAATGCCTTTGTGACTTCCAGAAATAACTAATTGGCCAGGACAATTATAGTTGGCAGCAACTACTACTTCATCGATACCTGAACAGATGTTTTCAACAACTTGATCTTCTAGCCCAAGGATCGCAGCCATCGTTGAAGGATTGATCTCACAAGCTTTCTGCATAGCCATAGCACGCTTAGAAACTAATGTTAATCCATCCTCAAAAGAAAGAACTCCATTGGATACTAGTGCTGAAAATTCTCCTAAAGAATGGCCAGCGACCATATCAGGTGCAAAATTGTCAGATATTTTAGCCAAAACAACAGAATGCAAGAAAATGGCAGGCTGAGTAACTTTGGTTTGTTTTAACTCATCTGCAGTACCTTCGAACATGATGTCCGTGATTCTAAATCCTAGAATTTCGTTGGCAGATTCTAATAGGTTTTTGGCTTCGCTTGAAGAATCGTATAGATCTTTGGCCATGCCCGGAAACTGAGCGCCTTGGCCAGGAAATACATATGCTTTCATTCATTAAAATTTGGATGCAAAGCTAAGAATAAAACTTAAGCTTCAATAAATCTAGAACGCAGCTCTGGAGTAGGGATTCTACATTCATCTCTCTTGCCGAACCACTTGTATCTATTGCGCGCAATGATGTCATAAACTCCGTCTCTAATAAAAGGAGGGATGATCAAAAAAGCTTTAAGTAGCGGGTAGAGGCCATTAAGTTTGCCTGCAATTCTGAGAGCCGCACCACTCTTTTTATGAACTTTTCCCTCTGACAACAGAACAAGGCTATCAAAGTCTTCTTGGTTAAAACCTAGCTTTTCTAATTGTTCTTGCCCGAAATCAGATTGTAGGGCAGCGAATTGAAAATGACCATTAGGATCTCTGTCAATGATAAAGTTGACCGCTCCGTTACAAAGGTTACAGACTCCGTCAAACAGTAAGACGTCTTTCGCTATCGTATGATGTTCACCCAATTTTTGAATTCTTGTTCGGCATTTCGCCTATCCAATACATCAAAAGTAACAATCGCAGAGTAGAAGTAAGTTCCCGTTGGTAATTCGCTACCATTTTTGTCGGTGCCATCCCAATCAATAAAGAAATTAGGTTCAGCATCATTGTCGGTTTCGTACCTAAATAGTTCGTCACCTCCCCAACGGTTGTACACTACAAATGTGATCGATTCGATGAACCTAGGGCATTTTGAGTTAGGTTGATCAAAGGCACGGAAGGTATCATTTATGCCGTCATCATTAGGAGTGAATGTGTTTGGTAATTCGTAATAAGGACAATTGTCAAAACAGATCGGATCACTCAAAGTACTTTCGTTGTTCGATCTGTCAACGGCACTTATTCGATAACAGCCTTTAAATGAATTGAGCCCTGAATGGGTGAAACTATTGTCTCTTGAAGTACCTACCAATTCAAAGCTGTCTTCGGCTCCAGTCTCAGAGAAATAAATATTGTAGCTGGCTACGTCATCTTCGTCTTGAGTAGTCCAAGTAACTGTATTACTGAAATTGGCGAACTCACATGGTTCGAATTGAAGCCTTTCACAATTAGGATTATCAGCTATGATCAGTGGGCCATCAGGACCTTGGATGACCGTGGTGTCTCCATCAATTTCTATTTCAGGTTCTTCAGGTGGTATCTCGTCATTTGGCTGAATGCAGATGATCTGTGAATTATTCTGAAGAGGTTCTGGTATGATAGGGTTACCATAACTTCCTTGGGTGGTAACGAAATAGCAATATTCCTTATCATCAAATAGAGGAACACCATTGAATTGTCCTTCGTCTACATATTTAAATCCATCGGCTGTAACAAGCGCTGAATCGATCAATACAACATTGTCTACATCATTCGCATCTGCATCAGCTCTGTTTCTATATACATAGTGATAAGGGAATGCCTGAACCCTATTAGACCAAGGGACATTAGCCTCCCATGTAAGTTCAACAGCCTGAACAAGGCCCAGGGCCTCAAGTCTGACCGATGATGCAGTAGCAGAACTGTCGATCAAATTGTCATTGGCATCATAGAACCTTACATCATAGTGATAAGGAATGCCTTCTGTATTCAAACCTGTATCAGTAAAAGTAGTATCAGTAGTGGCAGTTACTATTGTTCTTCCAGTCACACCATCAAATCCTTGATATCTGATCAATTCATATGAGAATGGAGGAGGGAAGAGTGTCTCATCAATTTCTAATGGAGAAGTCCATCGAACGAAGATCTCACCATTGTCACTATCTGTGTTTTCAATGCTCACATTTGTAATGGCAGGCACATCTAAAGGAATTAAAGTACATGTCTCTGCAGAGGCATAGCTTGTTCCACCCCCAGGAGCAGGGAATTGAACTACTAAACGATAGCAATAATTAATTCCAGGTCTTACATCATTATTGTCAATGTAGTTTGTCTGAGTGATCGGAACTTCATCAATCAGCTCATAACCAGACTGAGGCGGAATACCAATGTTACAATTAGAAGGATCGAAATCATAACTATCTACCCTGCGATATATCTGCATGATTGGAGCAAAATCTGCACCTACATATTCGTCCCAATTGAGTTCTATAGATAATCCAGATTCAATCTCTGAGGTTAGCCCCGTTGGTGCAGGAGCAACAACCGTTACGCGCCATGTTTTGAAGTCTACTAATGAAGGTGCATCTGGGTCAAAAGGCCTGTCTGACACCTTGAATTGTACTTCATATGGTCTTTCTTGAACATGATTAATGTTGGTTTGCCATTTTACTAAAGAACTTGCAGGTTGTCTTCTGAACGTTGGTACCGGATTAAGATCTGGTAAACTCAAGAATTCGGCAGGAGAATTATTTAGATTAAATACACCACCAAATGCTTCTAATAGCACTTCATTATTATCAGGGTCAGTAGCAGTAACAATTGCTTCAAGAAGAGTGCCCGCTTCGATACAAGTATCAGGTGGAACTTCAATCTCAGGTCGCTCATTGTCACAGTCTTCCACAATGATCTGCATATCTCGAGTAACGTAACCGAGCTGCTCATACTTTCCTGTTAATTCGGAGAAGCGCCATTCTTCAATGATAAAGGCCACATTGTATTCTCCGGCAAATTTTGGAGCGTCCCAAACAAGGTCTCCATTCAACGGATCAATTTCGAAAATTGGTGGAGAACCACCATCTTCTCTGATGTCTGTGATGCTTGGATCATCTAAAGGAACGTAAGTAGTTACGTCAAAACCTCTTCCTTGCATTGGAGTAACGATTCTGTAAGCTAAGCTGTCGCCATCAGGATCAAATGCACCTGGGTTGTGAATGAATCTTGCACCAATACAAGCTCTGTCAATTGGTGGGATAGTCAATTGAGGCGTACCATTCACACCAAATAGAGGATCAATACAAATGACTGTTTCGATATGAAATGGAATATCTTCAGAAGCAGCACCACCCATGTTGATGATACCGCCATTACGGTTTTGCTCAGTGTAGCTTATCACATAGCAACCTGGTCCGTCAAATGTGTGGTCAAATTGAATGATAGAGATCAGTGTCTCATTTCCAATATTGGTTTCATTAAATCGGCCATCTACAGACTCACCAGCCAGTGCATCTCTTCCAGGCCCAATAATTCGTCCCTGACCAAAATTGAATATACCACCTTCACCCACTTCCACATTGGAGCCGGTATCTTTATATAGGACAAGAGTAAACCTATATCTTAAACTAGATTGAGAAATTCTGACAGCTGTAATTTCACCCGCCCTAATATGGGTTGCCCAAATGTCGTTGGTGAAGAAGGCCAGAAAACAGACTAGAAGTAGTACTCTAAGTTTGATCATTCAGTGTTCCCTTTAAGGACTAAACGCAATATCACGATTTAGTTATATTTTCAAACAACTTTTCTTGACAATCTGTTCGCTGTCCGACCCTCTTATTTAGAATGGTTATTGATTGAATTACCTTTGTTAGGAGTGGTTTGGAGACTAAATTTGACACGATTTCAATAAAAGAAAACCATCAATGAGTTGGATGAAACAAACGTTCAGTAGCTCTATCGGAAGAAAATTCGCGATGGCGCTTTCAGCACTTTTCTTGCTGATATTCTTACTGCAACATTTCCTGATCAATTTTACTTCGGTTTTTGCCCCTGATATCTTTAACGAGGTGTCTCATTTTATGGGGACAAGCCCAGCTGTACAATTTGCACTACAGCCTATCTTGATCATTGCTGTTGTATATCATTTTGTAGCAGGCTTTGTACTTGAGGCTCAAAATAGAAGAGCAAGAGGCACAGAAAAGTATGCTATGCAGAAAGGTTCTGCTAATTCTTCTTGGATGTCGAGAAACATGATCATCAGTGGAGCTGTGATCTTAGCGTTTCTTGCTCTGCACTTCTATGATTTCTGGGTTCCAGAAATAACAACGAAGTACATCAATGGAGATATGAGCGGAATGACCAAAGAAGGTGATTATCGCTATTACCACGAGTTAGTGGAAAAATTCCATAGCCCAGTAAGAGTAGGATTATACACATTGGCCTTTGTGCTTTTGGCCTTGCACTTAAGACACGGATTTCAATCTGCTTTCCAGAGTGTGGGAGCTAATCACAGGAAATATACTCCAATGATTCAAAGTCTAGGTAAGATCTATTCAATTGCTATTCCGGCTGGATTCATCTTTATCGCATTGTTTCACCACATTAACGGACACTAAGCTATGAGCACTTTAGATTCTAGAATTCCAGAAGGTCCTTTAGCAGATAAGTGGACCAAGCATAAAAACAACATTCGTTTGGTTAATCCAGCGAATAAGAGATTAATAGATGTCATTGTAGTCGGTACAGGATTAGCTGGTGGCTCCGCAGCTGCCACTTTAGCTGAGTTAGGTTACAATGTGAAAGCATTCTGTTATCAAGATTCTCCAAGACGTGCGCATTCAATTGCTGCACAAGGAGGTATCAATGCAGCAAAAAATTACCAAGGCGATGGTGACTCGACTTACAGACTGTTTTACGATACAGTAAAAGGGGGTGACTATCGTTCAAGAGAGGCTAATGTGCACAGGTTGGCGGAGGTATCTGCTAATATTATTGACCAGTGTGTGGCCCAAGGGGTGCCTTTCGCAAGAGATTACGGTGGATTATTAGACAACCGTTCTTTTGGTGGTGTTCAGGTATCGAGAACTTTCTACGCCAAAGGACAAACTGGTCAGCAGCTTCTATTAGGTTGTTATTCGGCCATGTCTCGCCAAATTGGTAAGGGTAAGATCAAGATGTACAACCGTCATGAAATGATGGATGTAGTTGTGGTTGACGGAAAAGCGCGAGGAATAATCGCAAGAAACCTAGTAACTGGAGAGATCGAAAGACATTCTGCTCATGCAGTAGTGATTGCTTCAGGAGGTTACGGAAACGTATTCTTCTTATCTACCAATGCCATGGGGTCTAACACCTCAGCTGCTTGGAAGATTCATAAAAAAGGAGCGCATTTTGCTAATCCATGTTTTACTCAGATTCACCCAACTTGTGTTCCTCAGCATGGAGAGCAACAGTCTAAACTGACTTTGATGTCAGAGTCATTGAGAAATGATGGGCGTATTTGGGTACCTAAAAAGAAAGAAGACGCTGAGGCAATCAGAAAAGGTCAGCTGAACGGTACAGATATCAAAGAGGAGGATAGAGATTATTTCTTAGAAAGAAGATATCCTTCTTTTGGTAACCTAGTACCTAGAGATGTGGCTTCAAGAGCAGCAAAAGAAAGATGTGACGCTGGTTATGGTGTGGGTACCAATGAAACTGGTGAGGCAGTATTCTTAGATTTTGATGCAGCCATCATGAGATATGGGCAAGAGACAGCTAATGTTCAGGGCTTGCACGATGTGAATGATGCCAAGGTTAGAGAATTGGGAGAGAAGGTAATTGCCACTAAATATGGTAACCTTTTCCAGATGTATGAGAAGATCAGAGACATCAACCCATACAAGGAGCCAATGAAAATTTATCCTGCAGTTCACTATACTATGGGTGGTGTTTGGGTTGATTACAACTTGATGACTACCATTCCTGGCTGTTATGCGATTGGTGAGGCTAACTTCTCCGATCACGGTGCTAACAGATTAGGAGCTTCTGCGCTCATGCAAGGGTTAGCAGATGGTTATTTTGTATTGCCTTATACAATTGGTGATTATTTGGCTGATGATATCAGAACTGGACCAATCTCAACAGATTCTCCAGAATTTGATCAGGCTGAAAAAGATGTTCGTGATAGAATCGAGTATTTCATGAACAATAAGGGTACAAAATCAGTCGACTATTTCCACAAGAGATTAGGTAAGATCATGTGGAACAAAGTAGGTATGGCTCGTAACGAGAAAGGTTTGAATGAAGCAATAGCTGAAATCAAGGCTTTACGAGATGAATTCTGGAAAGAGGTCACTGTTCCTGGTGAGGCTGAAAACATCAACCTTGAGCTTGAGAAAGCGGGTAGAGTGGCAGACTTCTTAGAATTAGGAGAGCTTTTCGCAAGAGATGCTTTAGAAAGAAATGAATCTTGTGGTGGTCACTTCAGAGAAGAGTACCAAACAGAAGAAGGTGAGGCAGTGAGAGACGATGCTAATTACACTTATGTAGCAGCATGGGAATACAAGGGAGAGCCTTCAGAAGCTGTGGTTCATAAAGAGCCATTGAACTACGAGAATATTGAATTGAAGACTAGATCATACAAATAAGAAAATATGTCAGCAAATAATGGAATGAATCTAACGCTCAAGGTTTGGAGACAACAAAACCAAAAAGCGAAAGGAAGCATGGAAACCTATCAGGTGGCTGATATTTCACCTGATAGCTCATTTCTTGAAATGATGGATATCTTGAACGAACAATTGATCGCTGAAGGCAATGAGCCAGTAGCGTTCGACCACGATTGCCGTGAAGGTATTTGTGGTTCTTGTTCAATGTTTATCAATGGCGAGGCGCATGGTCCTAGTAGAGAAATTACTACATGTCAATTGCACATGAGAGAGTTCAAGGATGGAGATACCATTTACATTGAGCCTTGGAGAGCTAAAGCTTTCCCTGTGATCAAAGACTTGGTGGTAGATCGTTCTGCTTTTGATAGAGTAATGGCTGCTGGTGGTTTCGTATCTGTTAATACTTCAGGTAATACAGTAGATGCCAATGCTATTCCAATTGAGAAAGCAGATGCTGATAAAGCGTTTGATGCAGCCACTTGTATCGGATGTGGTGCTTGTGTGGCAACTTGTAAAAACGCTTCAGCCATGCTATTTGTATCGGCTAAGGTGTCTCAATTTGCTCTGTTACCACAAGGACAGGTAGAAGGTAAAGAGCGTGTTCAGAATATGGTGAAAGTAATGGACGAAGAAGGTTTCGGAAATTGCACCAATACTGGAGCATGTGAAGTAGAATGCCCGAAAGGAATTTCTATTGAGAATATCGCAAGAATGAATAGAGAGTATCTTAAAGCTAGCGTAAGCGGAGAGAACTAAAATCTCACTACGAAATAATTCAAAGGGCAGCAATCGGTTGCCCTTTTTTTATGCCCAAAACTATGATAAAGGGTCTTTTTAAGTCATATTTAGATTAATCATTTATTGAACTAAAGATTCATGCAAAACCAAAAACGAAGAAGTCTTTTAGAACGGATTCACCTGAGATATGAGGTGAGAAGAGCCTATTGGAAGGCAGTTTTTGATGAGGTACCTCGCCCATTAGTTTCGCGGCACTTCTTTATGTTTTTGGCGAGTTTAGCGGTTTCTGCTATCTCAACTTTTGTGCTCCTTCAGACTCAGAAGCAAGAGATTGCATTTATGCTAGGGATCTTCTTGTTAGCGGCACTTTTATGGGTAACTGAAGCACTTCCTCTTTTTGCGACAGCACTTCTTGTCATAGGTCTTGAGATCATATTACTATCAAACCCTGGGGAATGGGTAGGTTTTGGATTTGAACTAGGAGAAAATCCGTCCTATCGAGAAATTCTTTCTCCCTTTGCAGATCCCATCCTCATTCTGTTCTTAGGCGGGTTTATTCTAGCTAGAGCAGCAGTTAAAGAAGGAGTTGATCGTGCATTGGCCAGTAGTATATTAAAGATTTTCGGTTCAAAACCGGATATGGTCATTTTGGGTATGATGCTCATTACAGCCGGCTTTTCTATGTTTATGAGTAACACGGCCACTACTGCTATGATGATCACTTTGGTGTCACCTCTATTCATCAACCTTCAAGAGGGAGACCCATTGAGGAAAGGGCTCGTTCTGTCCATTCCTGTAGCTGCGAATATTGGCGGTATGGGAACACCGATTGGTTCGCCTCCAAATGCGGTGGCTATTGGTTTCTTGAGAACTGAAGGAATAGATATCAGCTTTCTTAATTGGATGATCATTGGGGTGCCACTTGTGTTTATTCTTTTGGCAGTTGCTTGGATTCTGATCACAAGAATGTTTAGATCTCCAGATCCGGATGTGGTTTTACAAACTAAGCAAACAGTAATCAAAGGTAGAGGCTGGTTTGTAATTACAATTTTCAGTTTAACCATTCTATTATGGATGACTGATCAAATCCATGGTTTACCTTCCGCAGTTACCGCTCTATTTCCAGTGATCGTATTTACTTCTACAGGAGTAATAGATAGGCAAGATTACAATAACCTTGAGTGGCATATTTTGGCGCTTATTGCTGGGGGTATAGCACTTGGTTTAGGTATGAAACTAAGCGGACTAGATGTGCTGATCGTATCCATGATACCAACAGATTCAACCTTCATATTCATTCTTCTTATAGTCTTTACTGTATTGTTGAGCATTTTCATGTCTAATACAGCGGCAGCCAATCTCTTGATACCATTAGGGATAACCCTTGCTACCATTTCATTTGGAATAGGTAAAGTAGAAGTAGCGTATTATGGATTATCTATTGCCTTGGCATCAAGTGCGGCTATGGCATTGCCAATTAGTACTCCACCCAATGCAATTGCCTATGCTCAAGGTACTTTAGTGTCTAAAGACTTTATCAAAGTAGGAGGACTTTTAAGCTTCGCTGCAATTCTCCTGATCGGTCTTTTTGGACCTGAAGTAATTAGCTTTTGGGCTGATTACTTAAAGTAATGTCCTTGGTATCTATCGAAGGCTGCTTTGGCTAAATCTTCTCTATGATCTGGATGCGCAATGTTGATTAAAGCTTGAGTTCTCTGCTTTAGGCTTTTTCCGTAAAGGTCAGCAACACCAAATTCTGTGACGACATAATGTACGTGAGCTCTGGTGGTCACGACTCCAGCTCCAGGTTTAAGCATAGGAACAATTTTTGAATCT
The DNA here is from genome assembly GCA_965267365.1 of Roseivirga sp. Classification (GTDB taxonomy): domain Bacteria; phylum Bacteroidota; class Bacteroidia; order Cytophagales; family Cyclobacteriaceae; genus Roseivirga. The sequence continues at coordinate 975,180 of OZ253951.1, forward strand.
CCTCTTTTAGTAGTTGCAGGTAGAGCAATTATAGGTTTTCCTCCTTCAGAAAGAGATGCTCCTCGTATAAAGTCCATTTGACCCCCAACTCCAGAATACATACGAGTGCCAATAGAATCGGCACAGACCTGACCAGTTAAGTCTACTTCAATTGCACTGTTGATACAGGTCATTTTAGGTAGTCTTCTGATTACAGAGGTATCATTCACATATTGAATGTCGAGCATTCTGATCATTGGGTTGTCATCCACAAAATCATACAACTCTCTACTTCCGATCATGAACCCGGAAACCAAAACATCTTTATGCTTTGTCTTAAATTTATTATTGATCACTCCACTTTTTAGAAGTGGAATAACCCCATCTGAGAACATTTCAGTATGTACACCAAGGTCTTTATGGTTGCCTAGGCAAGCTAATACGGCATCAGGAATAGCCCCAATTCCTAACTGTAGAGTGGCACCGTCCTCAATCATTCCGGCAATGTGCATTCCTATCTTTTTCTCCTCCTCAGTTAAAGGGTGTCCTGGGTGTTCTGGAAGTTCCTCATCAATTTCCACATAACTGCTGAACTTGCTAATATGGATCAGGCCGTCACCATGAGTTCTCGGCATTCGAGAATTGACCTGCGCAATGACAATTTCGGCTTTATCTATTGCCGCTTTTGTAGCGTCCACTGAAATACCAAGAGAGCAATATCCATGGCTATCTGGTGGAGAAACCGTAATTAGAGCCACATCTACAGGTATTATACCTCCCCTAATCATTACCGGTACTTCACTGAGGAAACTGGGAATGAAGTTGGCTCTACCTTCCTTGTGCGCTTGTCTAACATTGCCACCAATAAACAAGGAATTAATGGTGAAAACATCTTCATATTCGGGGGCAGCGTAGGGAGCTTCTCCTTCAGTGTGTAATTGATATAGATTAATATCATAAAGCTCCTCAGCCCTTTCAGTCATCGCTTTGATCAGAGATACAGGTGTAGCTCCTGCTGTATGAATGAAAATATTATGACCTGGTTTTATCAGTTGAACAGCTTCTGCAGCAGTATTAGCTTTCATGGCGTTTCGTTTGAGCGCAAAATTACCCAATTAAGTGGCGATAAAGCTGACTAATGTCATGACCTCAAGTGGGTGTTAATCGTAATTAATTAGAGGATTTCGGAATAGTTCTCTCTGTATTTGTTAAATTAAATCTTAACTATTGCTAACCACACTATACTTTTTGAATACGAGACACTTAAAACCCTTTCTGATCATCTTCCTGATAGGTTTATTCTCTTTTTCAACTTGTGTTAATGCACAGGAGTTAAAAGTAAAAGAGCATCAAGTCATTAGCGGTGAATCACTTTACAAGATTGCAAGACAGTACAATGTTACTGTCGATCAGATTCTTACTTGGAATGGTTTAACTAGCTCAAGTATAAGGATTGGTCAAAAATTGATTGTTGGTTATGCGGTTGAGGAAGCTCCAGAAACAGATGACAATCAATTTCGCGATTACACCAAAGCAATGGAACTCCTTGTTGACAAAGTGCAAGGCTTGTATTTTGATGTTTTGTCTTCCAATAAGAATCCCGAGAAGTCCTATGAAAGGGTCTTTATGCGGAGCTTGGTTTCTGAATTTGACGAAAGTACTTTTTCAACCGATGCACTGAATGATTTAAATATTGAGTTGATTGAAGCGCTTAAGGCAGACATCGGATTAGATTTTTACAGTAGTGCAGTCTATAATTTTGAACCTGGAATCACTGATACTGAAGATTTATTTTATAGATCTCGTATCAATGCAGGTTTGGACTGGCAGATCTTAAAGTCCGGATTGGTCGGTAATAAGAGAAAGATCAGGGAGTTAGAACTTCAAAATCAGATCAATACCCTCACAACTCTTCAGTCAAAAAGAGAAACCCAATATGTATATCTCTACAACTATATCATCTACCTCTTTAACAAAAGACAACTAGATTATGTACGCCAAAGAATCGAAATCATTGATAATTTTTTGGAGATCAGCGGCCAAATGTATTTGGTTAGGGCTACCCGTTGGGAAGATATTGTTGGACTAAGAAACCGGAAGGAAACCCTAGAAAACATTCAAAGAAATTTATCGAAGTATAACGAAGGGTTTGAGCAAACTTATGCAGGTTTAGGCTTCAATAGAGATGTTAATGTAGATAGGCTGCCTCTAATTGAGCTAGATGCTAAAAGGATATTTCAGGGTGTCGAGGTCGACAGCTTAGATAATCGACTCAATGCACTTTTAAAAGAGCAATTAGACCATAAATACAATCGAAATAGAGACCTCTCTTTGCGCGCTTTTGCTCGTTACAATTTGTACGATGATGGAGACTTTACTACCGAAGGGATTAGAACCTATAGTTCAGTTGGAGCCACTTTCACAGCTCCTTTATTTCAGAATAAGAATAATCAGCAAATCGCTGAAAAAGAGTTAGCTGTTATTCAGTCAGAAAAAGCTCGGAGACAGCAAGAGGTAAATAACTCATTACTTAATCAGTACTATGAGTACGAATACGTCTTCAAGTCCTACATGGAGTTTTTTGGAAATAAAGGTGTTGTACTCGAAAGGCTAAGAAGAGAATTGACAAAGGACGACATGAATGATCGCTCTTTCTCTCCACTCAACGCTATTCATCAAATTGATCAGATCTATGCCATTGAAACAGATCTGTTAGATATTAAGCAAAACCTCTACTTGAAGATTCTCAGGATCTATACGGATATGGGGCTAGAAAACTCTACCCAAATTGGTGATGAGGTTATCTTAGATGGCTTTTTTGACAAAGTAGTTGGCGAACGAAGCCTTTATGTTTGGTCGAAGGGTTTTGAGCGATTCTCAATTCAGTTCCTGTCGAATTACATTGCCAACAATGATTTTAGAAAAATCTATCTATCTCCAGGCACAGAGAAGAATGATAAAATCGATGAATTCCTACAATTAGAGAAGCTTCAAAGTGTTACCACTTACCGTTTAATAGGTGAGAATAGCTATGCTAGAGATGGTAATAGCGAAGGATTATTAAATATTGTAGAACAAGTCAATGCCTCGGATTATAATGGGATACAATTGGATATTGAACCACAAACTTTTGACGATTGGGATACAAAGAAAGACGAGTACCTCAATAATTTGGTCAATGTTACTCGGGCTGCTCGAGAAGCATTGGATAGTACAAAAGCCATTTCAATATCAATTCCGAATCATTTCCCTGAAGCCACCATCGAAGCTTTAGCTGCATTAGTCGATGAAATAGTTGTAATGAGCTATGAAAGGCCTGAACTTGATTTTGTTATTAGAAAATTAGAGGAGGAAAGAAGGCTTGCGGGTGATAAACTCGTTGTTGCTTTTAGGACTAAAGATTTTAGAGACAGAGTTGTGATGGAAGAATTTATTCTCGAATTTATTCAAAAGACGGGTATTGAGAATATCGCCATACACGATTTAGATAATTTGATAAGCTTAGATCAGAAGACCATATCAGGTAACTAGTGAGAAGGATAAATTACGGAAATAGAGACAGGTACATTGCAGAGGAAGAGCAGCCTCTCAAAAAGAAAGGTATTAACTGGGACCGAGTAGTATACCTTGCTGTTCTATTCATTCTTGTGGTCAGCTTGGTCATCTATTTGATGGATAAGTATATCTACTTAACAGTCAGTGGACAGGTGGTATACAAAAATCAGATTGTCTTTTTGCCAGATGATGCTTGGATTTACGATGTATATGTGGAGGAGGATGAATACGTAAAGAAAGGAGATTCCTTATTCCTTTATCGACCTGAAATTGATAGAACAGATAATGCCCTTTATAATTCGATTCAATCTGCAGAGACAAGTAAAGACAAGGATTTAGCGGATGCTAGGAGAAACTTACTGATCAAACAAACAGAGTATAATGAAAATTTGAAGTTGATTGCTTCATACGAGAAGAAGATCAAAGAAATAGAACTTATGGTGTTGCTAGACGCCAATAGCTCTGAGAGGATCAACTCTTATCAAATTGAAATTGACAAGCTCAAATCTAAGAATGAGGTGATCTTGGCTGAAATCAGGTTTTGGAGAAATTACATTGCTAATATCCCCAAGAGAACTTCAAGCTACCAGAGTAATCTTAATTCAAGGATTTCAGACCTAAATCAAACCCAGGTATACTTTTCGACTATCAGCGGCCATGTCGACAGAGTTAATTATGAAGCCAATGAATTGGTCTATAAGGGTCAGCCTGTCTTAGACTTTATTCAGGAAGAGGTTTTTGCTTTATGTTATTTGTCTGAAAATGATTTTGGTTTGCTTTTAGAGGAGGATGTAGTTTCGATCAAGTTTGCCGATGGAGAGAAAGCTGAAGGAGTTGTAAAGTTGATCTATGCCAATCTTGAAAATGTACCTCCACATTATAGAAGAAATAATTCTGCCCCAAACGATTATTATTTGGTAATTATAGAACCTAAAGACGGAGAGGATGATTCTCCTTGGAAGGAAAATGCTAACCAAAGAATTAAGGTAACTAAACAACGCACATTCTAAAATGGCCTCAAAGAAGGATCAAATAGTGAAAGAGGAATCTGTAAAGGATACTTCCCAATCGTGGAAGCAGGGGCGTAATATTACCATTCAAGAACTGGATTGGGAGATATTATTAGTTCGGGATTACGATTCTGTGCGAATTAATTCACTGATCAATTATGATGTGGTCATAGTTGAATATCATGTTCCTCAGAAAGCAGATGAGTTGATTGAAAAGATCCGAGCTTCAGTTGTTGAGGAAGTCTATCTGATGCCAGTTTTTGTTCTTTCGTTTAGATGGGAGGTACTGAATACAACATTAGCCCTAGTTGACGGAAAACTTGATGGACTAGACCTTACGCCTTTTAAGGAAGACATAAGAAGAATTAAAGAGTACATTGATGAATTCAAGCAGCTTCAGTCCGACTTTGTAGGTAAGAATCTTTTATTAAAGCTTTTGAGGTACCTATTGAGTAGAAATAAGCCTTTGGAGCCAATTCCATCGCATTTGTCATTAACAGGATATTCTTATCCATTTTTGGAAGCTTCCATAGAGGATGATCAGTATCAGGAAATCAATAGTATTTTCGATGCGGCAGTTGAAAGAGGATTTCTAACCCCGACATTTGAAGATCTCGTTCATGTTTGTTCTAACTGCCATTCTGGTTTTATCAACTACCGAGAAACTTGCCCGAAGTGTAAGACCAAGCAGTTAACTACTCAGCATTCAATTCATCACTTTGTATGTGGTTACGTAGGACCAGAGGCTGATTTTTTCCAAGGAAATAAATTGGTGTGTCCAAAATGTAGCAGACAGTTAAGACATATAGGGGTAGACTATGATAAGCCTTCTGTCATTATTGAATGTGCAAATGGACATGTTTTTCAAGAGCCTGAAATGGAGACTTTCTGTATGAGGTGCCACACTGTGGGCGACTTAGAAAGTATTGTCGATTATACCATCAATAAGTATACGATCAGTAATACAGGTATTGGTGTTGCTAAGAGTGGTAATCAGAAGAGTGATGAGCCTGTAGAAATTCAAGGGATAATTACGTTCCCATTATTTAAGGCTCTGGTAAGGTTAGAGGGTGAAAGACAAAAGATCACCAACAGTTCAATTGCTGTATCCTATGTGAACTTTGTTTTCTCTACAGAGACTTTAAAGAAGCAGCTAAATAATTACAAGGAATTCTTAATTGATGTCATCGTCCTTTTTAGAAACCTACTGCAACCTACTGATATCATAGCAGTCCCGGTTGAAGATATTATATTGGTGTTTTCTCCTGAATCGAAGGCAGTCGATACTAAAAAGAGACTTGAAGCAACACTGCAGCAAGTACAAAGCACCATGATCAAGAACAATAAGCTAAATACTGAAGACAAGCTTTTGGTGCATTCATTTGATATGACTCAAGAAATTGGAGCAGATGGGATTTTTGCTCAGATCAATGAAGAAGTCAATATTCAATGATATGGGCTGATATCTTCGAATACTTTCAGGGAATGAGCTTTGATAAGTTCATTAGAACTTATTGGTACCTCGTATTTCTAGAATTACCCCGCTATTTATTCCTCGATTACATTGTTCTAGGGCTCTATTATTTGAGAAGACTATCTTCCGGAAAAAGGTATAAAGAGGCACGCTATCAATTTTGGACTGAACAACCATTAATAAGCATTCTCGCACCTGGTAAAAATGAGGGTAAGAACCTCTATAAGTTGGTAAAATCCCTGGAAGATCAGACTTATCAAAACTTTGAAATCATCATCGTAGATGATGGTTCGGATGACGATACACCAATCATTGGTAATTCTTTACTAAAGGCTGGTCTCATTGATATTTTTCTAAGAAATGAAGTGCGAGGAGGAAAAGCTAGTGCAGCTAATCTGGCATTGAGATACGCTAAAGGCAAGTATGTTGTTCATTTAGATGCAGATAGTTCTTTAGATAGGAATGCCATTGAGCGAATCATTACCCGTTTCTACATGGACCCTGAAATTGGATGCGTAGGAGGAAACCTTAAAGTGCGAAACGCTAAGGACAGCATGGCCTCTACCTTACAGGCCATTGAGTATTTAAGCTCTATTTCGGTTGGGAGAATTGTTACTTCATACTTGGGTATCTATAGAATTATTTCCGGTGCATTTGGAGCATTTAGAACAGATGTTCTGATGAGAATTGGAGGTTGGGATATTGGACCGGGCTTGGATGGAGATGTGACTCAGAAGTTCCAAAAAATGGGATACAAGGTAAAGTTCGAAGATCGAGCCATTTGCCTTACGAGTGTTCCAGTAAAGTTCAAGACGCTTACTAAGCAAAGACTAAGGTGGAATAAGTCAACCGTTAGGTTTAGAATGAGAAAGCATAAAGATGTGTTTGTGCCGAATAGAAACTTCAAATTAACGACCTTCTTTTCATCCTTAGAGAACATCATTTTCAATGTGGTATTCTCATTCTTGTGGGTTATCTATTTGTTCGACATGTTGATCAACTATACCCTTGAGTTCCCAATGATCATCATGACAAAATTGGTGATGTATACCATCCTCTCATATCTGCAGTTCTTTGCTATCATGGCTTTTTCAGAGAGATGGAAGAGTGAATTCTGGTTAGGTCTGTACATCCCACTTGAAACCATATATAATGGTTATTACATGAGATTCTTGAGAGTGATGGCTTATGTCAAAGAAATCTATTTCTATAGTAGTTATAAGGATGCATGGAATCCTGCCAAGACATCAGATAAGGCTTTAGATCACGGCAAGCTCTAGGCTAGAGGTAATGAAATTCTGAACGAGGTTCCCACCTCGGAATCTGAGCTTACAGATATTTCTCCATCAAATAAGCGTACAATATTTCTGACGTTGACCAAACTTAATCCTAATCCATTGGAGGCGCTTTCAACCTCACCATTCTTAATGTAAGGGATGTATGATTCAATATTCTCAAATGGGAAACCTATTCCTCTATCTTGGATCACAATTTCGTACTGCTTATCCACTTGATCAGCTGAAACCTTTACAGAGGTATGGCTTGGAGAGTATTTGAATGCATTGTCAACCAATTCTCTTGTGATATAGGATAAAAAGTCTGTCGGGATCTTTATTGGAAGATCTTTGACGGCCATTACTAAATCACCCTCTCTTCTATGCTGTTGAGCAGTGTCAAGAGTAGATTTCTTAATATGTGCGGCAGCATTTTCCGTATGATCTTTCTTATACTTTTCTAATTCTTTCGGTTGATCCCTCAGTGCAACAGTTCTATGATAGTATATAATATGAGTGATCTCATATCTTAAGTCGCTGGCATTATCGCAAATGATCTTTGAGATCTCTGAAATGTCTGCTGGCTTTAGATTAGCGGATTCAGAATTAAGTAATTCAGAAAGTCTTTCAATACTTTTTAGAGGTTGATCTAGGACATTGGTAATGATCTTACCAACACCTTCTTGAAGTTTATCATACTTCTCAACTTCTTTCTGAACAATAGCATCTCTTTTATTAAACCTATTTTGAACAGCACTGAGAAGCTCATCCATTTCAAATGGCTTAGCAATATAATCGTCAGCACCTAGGTTCATTCCTTGCCTTAAGTCATTCATTGAATTTTTGACAGTCAGAAAGATGAAAGGTGTGAGTTCAGTTTCACTGATTGCTCGAAGCTCTTCAAGCATTTGAAAACCATCCTTTTTAGGCATGTTGACATCACTGATGATCAAATCAGGATTTTCTTTAATGGCCATGTCAACTCCCTCTTGCCCGTTGGCGGCAGATACCACATCATAACCCTCTAAAGCAAGGATTTCACTAATGTTGTCTCTCAAGAGAGCGTTATCTTCTACTATTAGGATTTTTTTCATTTCGAGATGCTCTATTAAATATAAAGAATATCGACATATTGGACTTTAATTCTTCCGCATTAAAATGTCTAAAGGTAAGGTTCTTGTAATTGATGATGATCGCGTTTTTCTAAAAATCATTGAAAGACAGCTCAAAAACCTAGAATTCGAGGTGTTTACCGCAACGGAAGGCGATGAACAAATTAAAGAACTTTTAGCATCTCATTCATTCGTTTTAGCCCTTGTAGATTTCTATTTGGGCAATGAGAAGGGTATAGATCTAGTCAAAAGAATTCCACGGCTTAGTGATTTGCCGGTTGTATTCATTTCTGCATCAGATGAACAGTCTGTATTGGATGAAATACTTGCTGTAGCTCCAGAAGGCTTCATAGATAAAAATAGGATCAATCCTAGAGAACTAAGAGCCACCTTGGATTTGATTATTTACAAGAGGCAGAAAGATGAAGAATTGCGTGAGCTCAATGAAAACCTAGATCGAAAGGTCAAGGATAGAACCGAGAAGTTGGACGCTGCCATTAAAGCCTTGGTGCGAGAAATGACAGCTAAAGAAGAAGCGCATCAAAAAATGGAAGAAGCCTTGCAAGCGGAAAAGGAGTTCGGTGCGCTTAAATCGAATATGATCTCGAATTTATCCCATGAATTCAAGACTCCACTCAGCTCCATCAAGAGTAGTGCTCAACTGATTAAGAAAATGCTTGAGCTTGCCAGTGAAACAGATGAAAAGCTCTTTAAGCATACGCATCGAATTATGGATGGTGCTAATCAACTGAATAATTTGTTGAATAGGATTTTATTGGTTGAAAAAAGTGAGGTCTTAGAGGTTAACAAAAGATCGATGGAAATGGATATTCAGCCTCTTTTTCAAAGCATTAGTGAAAAATTCGAAAGTGGTGCTGCAGAAGAGCCGGAATTGATCATTGAAGAGAAGTATGAAGTCGAAAGGTTCATGATTGATCCCAGGCTTCTAGAGTTGATCTTGACAAATCTCGTTTCAAATGCCTTGAAATTTACCATCAATAACGAACCTGTTAAACTGACTTTCCAGACGATTGCTGATCAAAATGTGATTCGAATTGTGGTAGAAGACAAAGGCATCGGCATTTCAAAGAAGGACCTAGAGCAGATCTATTACAGATTTTTTAGAGGACAAAATGTGGAGTCCATTGAGGGCACTGGAATAGGTATGAGTATTGTTAAAAGAGCAATAGACTCCTTGGGTGGAGATATTGACATCAAATCGAAAGTGAATCAAGGAACAACAATAGAAGTTAAAGTGCCCTTCGAATTGGCCTAGTAACTGAGTACTTTGAATTCCAACCTACGATTAACATCCAACTCCTCTTTTGTACATGGTACACCGTCAACACACTGATTGATTGGTTCAGTTTCGCCATAACCTTTGGCGATTAATCTCTTGGCATCAATTCCTTTAGATGATAGGTATTCAGCCACTGCTATGGCTCTTCTTTCTGAAATATTCAAATTGAATAAGCTACTTCCAGTGGCATCTGTATGAGATCCTAATTCAATGGTTATTCTTGGATTATCCTGCAGGATGTTTACCAAAGAATCCAAATTCTGCTTCGAGGCAGGAGTCAGTTCTACACTTCCTAATTCGAAATAGATATCTGCAATTTCAACTCCTAAACCTAAGTTGATCTTTTCCATTGATAAGTTGAAGAGGATCAATCCTAAAGAATCTGGTACTGTTGTTACCACTTTGTTGTAATTGAAATAACCATTTCGTCTTAAATAGACATTATAATCTGTGTTTCTGTCAGCATTAAAATCGAAGTATCCATTCTCATCTGTGCTTAGACTATCTACTGAATTAGTGTTTAAGTTGGTAAGAATTACATCTACGCTATCTAGTGGGTGTCCGTCTTCCACATCAATTACTGTTTCAGAAATTACCAATTGTTTCAACATTTTGACTGTGAGATTCACCTGAGTTAAATCTCCTGATAATGATTCGTAATCTACTTCTTTGGTTATGTAATCGGGTTTCGAAAACCTGAGTTTAAAGAGATGTTTCAGAGGGAGAGTCAATCTGAGTTTGCCATCATCCATGTTCTTGGTATTGAAATTGAAATCTTCTGAATCCATTAATCCTACCAGATTTACTCCTGTAATGGCGTCTCCTGTTTCTTCATCAACAAAATCAACGATGAGTAACTCAGTAACAGGCTCTTTAATGGTCAGTTGATAAATGTCATCACCACCCATTCCTCCTTTTCTTGAAGAGGCGAAATAACCTTTGTTTTCAGGATTTAAGACTAATCCGAAATCATCTCCTGAAGAGTTCACCGGAACACCTAAGTTGATGGCTTCGCCTTCGTTTGAAATTCGATAAATGTCTAAGCCTCCGAGTCCATATCTGCTATCAGAAGAGAAATAGAATTCACCATTTTGCTCATAAGGATAGAGATCATTGCCTGAGGTATTAATCGCCTCTCCTAGATTAATGGGCTCGTTCCACCCGCTATCGGTTTTTGTCGATAGATAAATATCATAGCCACCAAAACCGCCTGGTAGGTCAGAGGCAAAGTATAGAGTGTCTTGTGATGCATTGATGTGTGGTGATAGAAAATTGTGTTCCGGATTATTCAGAGGGAAGGCACTCGGTATTGACCACTTTCCATTGCTGTCTTTTTCAGTTAAGAATAATTGGAGCTTAAAAGAGCCATCTTTGGATTTCACTTTTGAGTTTGATGTAAAAATGGCTGAGCTGTCATTTTTAAAAAAGACAACTGGTCCTCTATGGTATTTTACTTCAAACCTTTTATCAAACTTGGCGAGTTCTACTGAATCTCCTTCAGGAAGATAGTATTGTTGATAGTAACCTTTGTTGTCCCAAGTATTTACGGATTTAATGATCTCAAAATCCGGCCTATTCGATAAGAAAACAACACCTTGATTAAATAAAGAAGGTGCATAATCATCTTCCGCAGAATTAAAATTGAACGAGGTTAATTCGTATCGGGCAGAATCAAGGTAAAAAGATTCCATATCGGCCAATCCTTTGGCAAATTCTTGAGCCTTTACATTCTCTGGATTTGAGTCAATCACTTCCTGAAGAATGCCTTCTGCTCGATTATAGTTAGCCGTCTTCATCAGAGCCTGTATGTAAGCAAGCTTAAATGACTCGTCTGCGGTAGCACTTCCACTTCTGATGATTTCTGCATACAGAGGTAGACTTTGTTCAGTGAGATTGAGTTTTTGATAACACTTAATCAGTTGAGATTTAGCATACTCGTAGTCAGGTGCTTTTTCAACGACTCTTTGATAGGCTTCAGCAGCATTCGCGTATTCGAAATTTTCAAATAGTCTATCAGCTTTTTTGAGCTGACCAGCAGGGATTTTCTGAGCATATAGGGCTGTGCAAAAGCAAATAAGGACGATATGTAGAACGAGCCTTTTCATTAAAAATATCTTGGCGATACCACCTTACGTTTACTTGTAAAAATTTTATACTCAAGCATTAACTCATGCGTACCTGAATTGACCCGTCTGAGGTCATCATTCGTTGCGAAATCGTAGCTATAACCGAATTGGAATTTTCTTGAAATATTGATTTGGAATAGGGCATCTATTGATTCTAATGATCTGTAAGACAACCCAACCCAGATCAATTCTTTGATCAAAAGATTAGCATTCAGGTCTATTTGAAAAGGCGTATTAGTTGCATACTTCAGGAGTACGTTTGGCTTTAACTTGAGGTCTTTGCTCAGATCAAATACATATCCGAAGTAGCCAAAATAATGTCTTACTAATTGAGAATCTGAATCATTGTTGTTGATGTCTAGATTGGTTTCAATCAACTGCGGAACGGATATACCAGCGAAGGCCCTATCAGAAGAGTAATAGATGCCAGCACCGAAATTAGGCCTTGTTATATTGATGTTTTCATCGAAAACAGGATCGTTATTATTGATGTCAGTATAGTTGGCTTTATAGTGGCCGAATCCACCTTGAACACCAAAAGACAATCTATGACTTCCGCTAAATCTAATCTTATATGCAAATGCCAAATACCCACTGATTTGCTCTGTAACACCTATTTTATCTCTAATAAATAAAGCACCAAGGTTAGCGCTACCGGTTTGATTGAAAGGAGAGTGGATACTAAACGTTTGACTTGCTGGGGCTCCTTCAAGACCAACCCATTGTTCTCTCATAAGAAAGTTAGTGGTCATGATATCTTGACTGCCAGCATAGGCTGGATTAATAGCAAGACCATTGAACATATACTGAGTATACATCACCTGTTGTTGGGCTTTCAAGAGAAAGCAACTAAAGAAGGACAATATGATGAGTAGCTTCTTCAACTCTTATCTATCATTTCGTTTTAGTACCACAAATCCACTCATTGGCTTGGCTCCATTCATAAGGTCTATCACATAGAAATAGGTGCCATCTGGAAGTGGTTCTCCGCTGTTATTAATGAATATACCTGTTATGGCATCACCGTTCCAAGCGACTCTGTCATTGTCATAACCATTAGCTTCCCATACAACATTACCCCATCTATTAAAGATCTTGACATTGTTATTCGGGTAAATTTCAATGCCTTCAATAAACCAAGTGTCATCAGTTCCATCATTGTTAGGTGAGAAGCCATTTGGAATTTCGACATCTAAATTTTCTGTAACACTAATGCTTACAGTTGCTTGAGAACACTCGACTGGAATACCATTGTCGCATACTTGATAAACAAAGCTGACCTCTCCATTGAATGTTGGATTAGGGGTGTATCTGAAAATACCATCAGCCTGCATTTCAATTACACCGTTTTCGCCTGCGCTTCCTTCTGAGAAGACAGTATAAGTTAAAATGTTATTGTCCTCATCTCTATCGTTCAATGAGACTGAGGCATTCAATACAGAATTCTGTAGCATTGAGAAATCATCATCCACAGCAATAGGCGGGTTGTTAGGCGCTAGGCCAACGCTATCAATGTTATTGGTCAGATCTGGGTCTAGACTTGATGTAAACCCTTCTGCGATATTCAAATATTCTCCCTGATCCAATGCGTCAGCCACTAATGTCAAGGAATGTACTTCATCTGGAACAAGGCTGCCGATCACCCATGCGCCAGCAGGTTCGTCATAGCTTCCGATAGTTGAGGAGCTGCTGACAAAGTTGTAGCCTGAAGGTAATCTGTCTAATACAAAAACATCGTATGCAGTGTAAGGTCCATTATTCACAATATCTACCGTAAACGTGACCTGATCACCAGAAAGTGGTTTGTCGTTGTCAATTGATTTACTCACCGCTAAATCTGATCTTTCAACAACCACAAAGCTACTAGCTACATTGTTGGTGCTGTTTGGATCCAGTTGGTCTGCGCGTTGAATAGAAGCATAATTTGTATAGTCCGTATCAATGTCCTCAGCTGCTGTTACTACTTCTACTTTGATAGTAAGAGTTACCACTTCAGTTACACCAAGGCTCGCGATATTCCATAAACCTGTACCAATGTCATATGTGCCTTTACTTGCACTTGAGCTAATGTAATTAAAGCCAGGAGCCAAGGTGTCTAGCACTTCAATATTGCTGGCTAGATCAATTCCATTGTTCGTCAGTGTTACGGTGAAGTCGATCTCATCTCCAATTTGTGGTCTTTGGTTGGTGACAGTTTTATTAACCGCCAAATCGGAGATTTGAGGTAAGATTCCTGCAAAAGCAAAATCATTGCTCTCATTCGGATCACTTTGATCAAGGTCTTCTAAGAAAGCTAAATTCAAATATCCACGTTGAGGTAAAATCTTACATACTAAGAATAAAGTGGCTGTGCTATTTACCTCTAAAGAGTTAACAGACCATAAACCTGTACTTAAGTCATATGTACCATCACCGCTTGCATCTATCAATTCATACCCCGCTGGCAGGGTTTCATTGATGGATAGGTTGGTTGCGATGTCTTCACCAAAATTGGTAGCCGTAATTGTGAACAGTACTGTATCCCCGATTAGCGGTCTATTATTATCAATGGACTTGGTAATACCGATATCGGCATTTTCAATGGATATAGTAGCACTGGCGATATTGTTGAAGATGTTTAGATCGAACTGATCTACATCAGAAATAAATGCCACATTTAAATACCTACCAGATTTGTTTACACTGACTGTAATGTCTAGAGTTGCAGTACTGTCATTATCAAGTGAATCAATTGACCAATCACCCGTAAGTGGATCATAAATACCTTTTGAAGTAGCGTGGTTCTGGTAGGTATATCCGTCAGGAATCTTATCCTCGATGATAAGATTTGTTGCATCAGCAGGACCATCGTTTCTCACTTCAATGGTAAATGTTATTCCTTGTCCTACAACTACTTCTGCATCATCAACCACTTTGGTTAATGCTAAATCGAGTTTTTCAGGATTTAGAGTGATTGTACTACTATCATTATTTGGATCGTCATCAATTTGATCTAGGTAGATGATTTCAGCTGTATTGCTATGAGATCCAAACGGAAGGACTTTCACGATAATCTCACCGTTGGCAATGGCACCTGGCGCAAGGTTGTCAATCAGCCAGCCAGACTGTTCTGGGAATATTTGGCCGCTTCCTACCGTTGCCTCTAGTACCTCAAAACCTTCATCGATAGGGTCGATAACAAAGATGTTGGTTGCGGCAAAACTCCCCTCATTGGTTACAGTAATATTAAAGCTAATGGTGTCTCCGATATTTGGTTGTTGGTCACTAGCTTCTTTCAAAATGGAGAGATCGGTAATAATTCTATTTAAGGTAACTGATGAACTATTATTATTCGAATCAGGGTCGTATGAATTACTCGCTGTAATTTCAGCTGTATTGGTCAAATCACCAGTTTCATTTATGGTAGTAGAAATTTCCAATGTCGCTATTTGGCCGATATTCATTTGAGGAATTTCCCATTGACCAGTAGTTGGATCATAAGTTCCTAGGTCATAGTTCAAATCAAAAATTGAATAACCATTAGGTAGCAAATCTTCAATTACTATCTCCTCTGCTCTATCTGGGCCGAAATTCTCTACTGTGATATTGAATTTTGCTGTGTCGCCTCTATTGACGAATTCCTTATTACTCTGTTTTATTACTTCCAAATCAGATATGGCATAATTGACATTCACTGTTGAAGTGTTGTTGTCTTTAGTATTATCTACTTGGTCCGATCTAATGATAGATGCCGTATTGCTAGTTTCTTCTTCAGGAAGTAGAATCACA
The DNA here is from genome assembly GCA_965267365.1 of Roseivirga sp. GTDB lineage: Bacteria > Bacteroidota > Bacteroidia > Cytophagales > Cyclobacteriaceae > Roseivirga. The sequence goes on from OZ253951.1 coordinate 990,778, forward strand.
TTAATTACCAATTGCGTGCTATCTCCGTTTGCAAGGGATGGGATACTCCAGATCCCTGCATCAGGAGCATAACTTCCATCTTCAGCTGTTGACGAATTGAATGCAAAAGCTTGACTTAAAATATCTTCAACTTCAATATTGGTAGCATTGTCAGGACCATTGTTGAATACCTTAATAGTGAAGTTTAAAGCATCTCCAACTTGTGGAGAATTATCATCAACAGTTTTAATTATTGATAATTCCGCTTCCTGCAGATTAATATCGATTGAAGCTGTGTTATTCGAGTCATCTGGATCTTCTTGATCGGCAGCAATAACTGATGCAACATTGATGTGATCTCCGGATTCGTTTACGGTAGCGCTAACTACAAGAGTGGCTGATGATGAGTTAGCTAATTCGTCTACACTCCATATACCTGTATTTTCATCATAGTTTCCTGTAGAAGTAGTAAAAGTAGCTAAGTTATAACCGTCAGGAATTTGATCTAGAATTTGGACGTTCGTTGCTACTACAGGACCATCATTGGTCAATGTAATTGTGAAAACTACCGTCTGACCTATCACTGGTGTAGCATCATCGATGATTTTCTGAATGGCCAAATCTGCTCGCTGAATGACTACTTCAGCAGAATCTATGTTGTTAGATGTGTTAGGGTCGGTTTCATCTAAATGAAGAATTTGGGCTATGTTGAGTAAGTCGCCAGTTTGTAGCACTTCAGCTCTCAAATCTAAAGTGGCAATATTGTCTTTGTTTAAGTTTCCGATATACCAAATGCCATTTGAAACGAACCCGAAATCGGTATTAAAGTCTATGAAACTATAACCGCTAGGTAATTGATCTGTCACTTGAATATTAGAAGCTGGATCAGGCCCATCATTGGTTACAGAGAGCGTGAAGGTAACTGTATCTCCTACAAATACATTTTCATTGTCTACAACTTTAGACATTACTAGATCAGTAGATAATGGTCGGATACTGGCAAAGCTTATATTATCACCTCGGTTAGGATCGAATTGATCCGCGCTATTGATCAAAGCGATATTGGTATAGTTTCCAGTTGCTAGAACTTCTGCATCAATCTCTAGCGCAACAGAGCTAGTAAATGCTAAAGTACCAATGCTCCATATTCCTGTTGACGGATCAAAGCTTCCAATATCAGCTCGATCTCTTACAAAAGTATAACCAGCAGGTAATAAGTCTAAAACTGTTACACCAGTTGCGTCAATAGCATCAGGTCCATTATGGCTAAGTAGGATTCTAAAAGTAACTGTATCACCGACATTGGTTTCAGTAGTAACAAGAGATTTAGAAATAGAAAGGTCAATCATCGGAGGATCAACAAAAGCCTCGTCAGCATTATTAGCCAAATTATTATCGAACTGATCTGAAGAGGTAATATTCGCCTTATTGATATAATCACCTGTCGAATTAACCTCTGCTATCAACGTTAAGGTCTCAGTCTGACCAACATTGAGAGCATCTATGCTCCACAATCCATTACTTGGCTCATAGTTACCAATACTTGGGCTAGAGCTTGTTAATGTATATCCTGAAGGTATAACATCACTGACAACTACAGAGGTAGCATCATTAGGTCCGAGATTATTCAATGTAATTTCAAATGTAACTTCTTCAGCAACATTCGCATTTTCCTTATCTACAGTCTTGGTAATTGCCAAGTCTGCAAAAAGTGGTGTTACTTCACTTGAAGAAGAATTGTTGTCTGTATTAGGATCAAATTGATCTGATGCAATAATAGACACTTGGTTTGTTGTTACTCCTTCTGCTTCTACCTTGGTAGTAATTGACAATATTTCGTTGGCACCATCATTTAAGGACAATACTTCCCAAATACCAGTAATTGGATCAAATGTGCCATTTGTTACATTATGTGAAACATATGTTAAGCCAGACGGCAATTGATCTTCCACTAAAACACCACTTGCATCGGATGTACCTTCATTACTTAAGTTGATTTGGAATATCACCTCATCGCCTACATTTGGAGTTGATTCATTTACTGTTTTAACTACTGCTAAATCAGCAATTTGAGGAACGATAATCACGCTGTCACGGTCATTTGAAGGATCCGTATCTACTTGGTCAAGGCTTATTAATTGGGCAATATTGGTATGATCGCCAGTAGCTAAGACTTGACTAGTGATGTTCAAAGTAGCAGTTGAATCAGTTAATAGTTGGTCAATTGACCAAATTCCAGTTGATGATTCATAAGTGCCATAAGTACTGCTTGCGCTTATGTATGTGAATCCTGAAGGCAGTAGATCTTGAATTACAATGTTACTCGCTTGATCCGGTCCATTATTTGATACTTCAATTGTGAAATCCACATTTTCTCCAACATTTGGAGTAAGAAGATCTGCCGTTTTACTAACAGCTAGATCGGTTGATTGCGCATCAAAAGATTGTAAAGCGATGTTATTACCGAGATTAGGGTCGAATTGATCATTTGCTGTTATGATGGCCGCGTTTACTCTTGATCCAGTCGCTTCAACTACTCCAAATAATTCTAATGTGGCTGTTGCGTTAAGTGGCAATTCGCCCACTGTCCAAAGATTAGTGGCTCTATCAAAACTTCCTTGAGAAGGGTTGAAGTTAATTAAGGTGAAGCCTGAAGGCAGTCTATCCAAAATTTCAATTCCTGTTGCATTCGATGTACTTGGTCCGATATGTGAAACGGAAATTGTAAAAGTGACACCTTCGCCAATATTCGGATTGGCAACGTCTATTGTTTTGTTTAGAGCAAGATCTATAAATGCAGGGGTAACTGTAGCTTCTGCTGAATTATTTGTTTGATCGTTATCCACCTGATCAGAAGTATTGACTGTAGCAGTATTGGTATAGTCTCCAGAAGAGAGCACAGTAGCTGTAATATCTAGGGTAGTAGAAGCACCATTGGCTAGTGTGCCAATATCCCAGATACCAGTAGCGTCAGAATAAGTTCCAGAGCCAGCAGTGGCAGAAACGAATGTATATGCTGAAGGTAGTTGATCAGAGATAGTTAGGCTCGAAGCATCTTGCGGGCCATTGTTAGCAACAGTCACAGTGAAGACCACATTTTCACCCACATTAGCAGTAGCATTATCTCCTACTTTGGTAACTGCAATGTCTGCTACTTGTAGAGTAACAGAAGCATTGTCAGAGTTATTGGAGGTGTCCGGGTCGTACTGATCAGCATCAGAAATAGAAGCTGTGTTTTCGTAAGCTCCAGAGCTAATGACTTTAGCTACAATAGTAAGCACAGCATTACCACCATTGGTGATGTTCCCGATATCCCAAAGGCCAGAGTTCTGATCGTAAGTTCCGGTAGTAGCGGTGGCGGAGCTGAACTGATATCCATTAGGCAGCTGATCGGTCAATTGAACACCTGAAGCATTGCTAGGTCCATTGTTGTTAACAGTAACAGAGAAGATGACATCTTCATTAATGATAGGAGAGGCGTTATTCACTGTTTTGCTTACCTGAAGGTCAGCTTGTTGCACAGTGACAGTAGCGGAAGCTGAGTTGTTAGAAGCATCAGGGTCATTTTGATCAGCAGCAGTAATGGCGGCAGTATTTTCAAAAGCACCACTGATGTTGGAGACAGTAGCAGTGATATTGAGTTGATAACTATCACCATTATTGATGGTACCAACAGACCAGATACCAGTAGCAGGTACATAATTACCATTAGCATCATCTGATACATAAGTATATCCAGAAGGAAGCAGGTCAGTTACCTGAACACCTGAAGCTACATCAGGTCCGTTGTTAGACAGCGTTACAGTAAAGACCACATTGTCATTTAAGTTCGGAGAAGCATTGTCCACTACTTTGGAAATAGCTAAGTCAGCAGATAGCGATTCAGTAGTAGCAAAGTCTACATTGTTACCCGGCACAGGGTCATATTGATCAGCAGCAGTAATGGCAGCGATATTGGTGTAGTTACCAGCCCCATTTACAGTAGCAGTGATCTGCAAGCTTTCAGTGGTGCCAACAGCAACAGCACCAACAGTCCAAGTACCGGTAGTATTATCATAATCACCAGCACCATTATCAGATAAATAAGTATAGCCTGATGGGATAAAGTCAGATACGACAACTCCAGAAGCATTATCTGAATTAGAGGCAAGGTTTTCAACTGCAATGGTGAAGACCACATTGTCACCCACATTAGGCATGATGTTATCAATGTTCTTAGTTAACTCAAGGTCTACAGACGGAGGAGTTACAGAAGCATTATCAGAGTTGTTGGCAGTATTATTATCCACCTGATCAGAGGTATTGACTGTAGCGGTATTGGTGTAATCACCAGAAGAGAGCACAGTAGCTGTAATGTCTAGGGTAGTAGAAGCTCCATTGGTTAGAGCGCCAATATCCCAGATACCAGTAGCATTGGTATAAGTTCCAGAGCCAGCAGTGGCAGAAACGAATGTATATCCAGAAGGTAGCTGATCAGAGATGGTTAGGCTCGAAGCATCTTGCGGGCCATTGTTAGCAACAGTCACAGTGAAGACCACATTTTCACCCACATTAGCAGTAGCATTGTCTACTACTTTGGTAACTGCAATGTCAGCTACTTGAGGATAAATTCTTAGCGAGGCATTGTTGTTCTTCAAGTCAGGATCCCATTGTCCTATTTTACTGATGAATGCACTATTGATGTGGTTGCCTACTGCATTCAATCTCATATTCAAGTTGAGCGTTGCAGAGCCATTTGTTGGAATTGTGTCGACAACCCATATACCGGTATTAGGATTGTAACTACCTCTAGTAGTAGAAAAACTGTCGAAGGTGAATCCGGAAGGAATTCTATTAATTGCCTCAGTGCCAATTGCCTCTGAAGGACCATTGTTCCTAATTTCTATAGTGAACAGAATATTTTCGTCAATAATAGGCCTAGTGTTATTAGCCGACATAGACATTTCAAGATCAGCTTCGATGGTTGAGATTCGAGCAGAGGCCGTATTATTGAGCTGATCAGGATCGTACTGATCAGCATCGTAAATAGTGGCAACGTTTAGGTACTGGCCATTGGCAATCACCTTGGCTTCAATTACTAATGTAGCAATGCTGTTTACATCTAGGTTCCCAAGACTCCAAGTCGCTCCATCATAAGAGCCGTAGTCAGTATTTGAACCGATAAGTTCGTAACCATTAGGTAAGACATCATTAATGATAATATTGGTAGCGGGATCTGGCCCATTGTTGCCAGCAGTAACAGTGAAAAATACAGATTCACCGATTTGTTGTTCATCAACATTGACAGTTTTAGAAAGCTCCAAATCAGCTACCTGGGCATCTACTTGAGCAGAAGAACTATTGTTGCTTAGAACTGGATCGAACTGATCCTGAGCGCTTATAAAAGTGACGTTCAGATAATTACCAGTTTCTAGCACAACAGCTTTTATTCTGAGAATTACTTCTTCGCCAGAGAATAATGATCCAACGATCCATCTTCCTGAAGAAGGGTCATAAGTACCTCTTGACGCGCTGTAGGATAAATATTCATAGCCACTAGGAAGTAAGTCAAACACCTCTATACCAGTGCCTTGGCTAAGGTCTTTGTTCAAGTTAGACGCTAAGATTTCGAATGTTACCGTATCGCCAACAGTTGTTTCAGTTTCTTCTACCACGGATTTAAAAACCCCGATGTCAATTAACCTAGGGCTAACTAAGGCTTGGGACACATTATTGCTGAGGTTTTTATCGAATTGTGACAGACTAATCACTCTTGCAGTATTGACGTAATCATCATTTTCATTTACCAATACACTTAATTCAAGAGTGGCTTTCTCGCCCACAGATAAACTACTAACACTCCAAAGTCCTGTTTCTGAAACGTAAACTCCCTTACTTGTCTTAGCTTCTATTAGTGTATAACCAGTTGGTAATTTGTCTAATGCCTTGATATTGGTGGCTTGATCAGGGCCTAGATTTCTCATTGTAACTGTGAAATTCGCTTTTTCACCAATGTTGGCAATTGGGTTATCAACCTTTTTAACGATCTCTAGATCTGCATTTTGAATTGAAATAGCTACTTGATCATTATTGTTGGTAAGATCAGGATCATATTGATCCAGAGTGCTAATACTTGCATAATTAACATGGTTACCTAATGGATTGGTTGTTACCGTAATTGCCATAGATACGGAAGCTCCATTATCTAATTGACCAATTTCCCATAGTCCTGTCTCTGGTGAATATGTTCCTCTACTCGTATAAACATTGACAAATTCGAAACCATCCGGAATCTGGTCCTCGACAATCACATTGGTGGTATTTATAGGACCCAAGTTTTCGGCAAGTAGGAAAAAGACGATTTCTTGTCCTATGGTTGGTTGGGTAGTTGTAGCTGATTTAGAGATTTTTAAGTCAGCAATTTGAGGGAAAATCGTAAGGGTAGATTCGTTATTTGAAGGATTTGGGTCTGACTGATCTGACTTTATAATCTTCGCTGTATTAATAAAACTACCCTCGTCATTTACAATCACAGTAATGCTTAATGTCGCTTTTGCATTGTTCTCTAAAGTCTCAATTGACCAAATACCAGTTCCTTCATTATAGCTACCATAATCTGTTTGAGCGCTAACAAATTCGAATGAATTCGACAAGATGTCTTCTACTTGAATTCCAGTTGCAAAATCTGGGCCTAGGTTATCAAGTTCAACTTTGAAATTAATGGTTGCCCCAACATCAGGTTGACTATTATCTACGGTCTTAACTATGCTTAAATCTGCAGATTGAGCATCGACCTGTACAATAGCAATGTTATTACCTTTTACTGGATCAAATTGATCGGCATCATTGATCACAGCAATATTTTGATAAGTGCCATCTTCTAAAACGGTAGCCGTGATTTTCAAAGTTTTGGTTTCACCGATCGTTAATGAACCAACAGTCCAATCCCCAGTTGATTCATCATAATCTCCATCGCTTGATACAAATTCATAACCAGAAGGAAGGTTGTCTTGTACAACAATTCCGGTTGCATCAACACCTGCAGGATCAATGTTGGAGATGTTCAATGTAAATTCAACTGGGTCTCCAACATTTGGTGTGCTATTACTGATTTCTTTGGTTAAGCTTAGGTCAGCAAAAGCAGGTTCTATTTCTATTTCAACGGAATTATTAGAAGCGTTCGGATCTTGTTGATCTAGACCAAATACCGTAGCCCTATTTGTATAATCACCAATTTCTTCGACTCTCGCTCTTAATGTGAGCGTTTCTGATTGACTAACCGCTAAATCACCGATCACCCAAACTCCAGATACCTGATCAAAAATACCACCAGTAGCAGAAGCATCTACAAAAGATAATCCAGAAGGAAGTCTATCAAGAGCACTTACCCTTGTGGCAGGGTCAGGACCATTATTAGTTACTGAAATGGTGAATTCTATCACTTCGGTGACTCCAGGAGAACTATTGTCAACTCCCATTGATATGGCCAAATCAGAGACTTGCGGAACTAATGTCAGTGAATCAGCATTGTTTGTCTCATTTAAGTCTATCTCATTGACTGAAAGCAATTCAGATTTTAATTCATAATCACCCTCAGATAGCACATTTAATCGCAAACTAAAGACACTATTGGCACCTGGTCTGAGGTCTCTAATTTCTAATATGCCTGTTTCTGGATCAAATGAATCTCCTGGTTGAGTAGAGGCACTTACAAAACTTAAGCCACTAGGGATGGTATTATCGATTATTATTCCCGTGGCTTCTTCTAGGTCTTCGGCATTAGAAACAAGTAACGTAAATACCACATCTTGATTTACTTTAGGAGTACTTTCATCAACAGTCAAACTCAAAGCAATGTCTACCTTTTTAGGAGTAAGATCAACTTCGTCATTGTTGTTAGAAATGTTAGGGTCTTGTTGGTCTGCTCCAAGAATATCAGTTGTCAATACGTGCTGCCCAATTTCAAGAACCCTTACAGTAAGGTCTAATGTAGCTGTGCCATTGGTAGCCAAATCATCGATCTCCCAAAGTCCAGTTAAAACGTTATACCTAGTGCCATCAGAAGGTGTTGAATTAGTCAGAACTAGTCCAGATGGTATTTGATTCGATACAGATATAACAGAGGCATTGTTCGGACCAAGGTTTTCGAGTATGATCTGAACATTTAAAGCTTCACCAACATTAGGGTTCTCATTATCTGCAATTATGGACACCGCCAAGTCCGCTTGTTGAATAGTGAATGTTAATTCGTCTGCATTATTTTCTTCAACAGGGTCAAATTGATCTGCACTTTCTATTTGTCCAAATACTTTGTAGACACCACTAGGCTTGACCTCAACAATAAAGTCGATCAACTCAATGGATCCTTCTTGAATGGACGGCACGGACCATGTGTTAGTGGCTAAATCGTAAGTACCTGAACTGGTAGTAGCACTAATGAATTCAAATCCTGACTCAAAGAAGTCACTAACAACAATATTCTGCGCATCGTCAGGTCCGTCATTGCCGAGTGTAAAACTGACCTTTATTTGCTCACCTACATTAGGGAATGCATCTCTTGAAGTAACTTCAAGTCTTAAGTCACTTGATTGTGGACTTACTGATGCTTGTGACGTGTTGTTAGCAAGGTCATCGTCATACTCATTCAATCCAGTGATTTGAGCAGTGTTCAAATAGTCGTCAACTGGTAGAACATTGGCGTTGATCAATACTGTCTCCGATTCATTTGGAGCAATTGATGAAATACTCCAAGTATTAGTTACAAAAGCTCCTTCTGGTGTTGACGAAACAAATTCATAGCCAGCAGGTAATTGATCAAATAGCTCAACATCAGTGGCGGTGTCAGGGCCAAAATTTGTAATCACAATGGTGAACTGAATTTCATCACCAATATTGGGGGTCCTATTGTCAACAGTCTTATTGATTTGAAGATCAGCTGTTCTGACAATTACCGTAAATGTACTTCTATTGTTATCAATGTCAGGATCAAATTCTTCGGCACTTAGTATCTCCGTCTCATATAGAAGGTCAATGTTTGAAAGAACTTTCGCTCTGACTGTCAAAGTTGTCGATCCTCCAGAAACCAGTGAATTTACACTCCAAACACCAGTTTGGTCATTATAGCTGCTTCCGGTTGGGGCATCGAATGAATCAAATTCATAACCAAAAGGAACTATGGCATCTACGGTTATTGTATTGGCAGGGTCAGGACCATTATTGGTAAGAGTAATATTAAATGTTACTAGTTCTCCAATAATTGCTTCTGCCTGAGAATTGATGCTTACCGAAAGGTCTGCCGATAAAGGTGTAATGGTCAAGCGTGCCATATTATTACCCTGATTAGGGTCAGTTTGATCTAGGTTGTCAATCTGCGCAACCAATTCATAAGTACCTGTTGAAAGAACTATGGCATTAATAAATAATTGAGCCTCTTGACCAACCCCAAGTGATCCAGCGGTCCAGACACCAGTAGTTTCATTATAGGTTCCATTGATGGTTTCTGATGAAACAAGGGTGTAGCCGTCAGGCAATAGGGCTGTTGCAGCGATGTTTGTTCCAGGGTCTGGTCCAATTGGATTAGCAATAGTGTAAGTGAATTGTACAGCATCTCCAACATTTGGTCTATCATTGGTTGTGATAATTCTTATCTCAAGATCAGTTTCTTGTGGTTCTACACTAATGGTGGCAATGTTATTCGATTGATTTGGGTCGAATTGATCAGCTTTGACAATCTCCGAAACACTTGTTTTCTCTCCATCTTGTTCTAAAGTGGCGCTATAGGTCAAAGTCTGACTTTCACCAACCATCATTTCACCCACAGTCCAAACTGAATTTGCTGCATCGAATGTTCCTTTTGAAACGCTAACTGTTCCGACTAGTGTATAACCACTTGGGATGGTTTCTTTAACATCTATGTTTGTTGCTGATTGTGTGTTTGAAATCTCATTGCTTAGAGTGACTGTAAAAAGAATATCAGTGCCTACAGGAGCACTTAAGTCATCAACCATTTTGGTGATAGACATATCTACCGATGGACTTACCACTTCGGCAGAGTCTAGATCATTAGTAGCATCCGGATCAAGTTGATCAGCTTCAATAAGTTCAGCTAAATTGACTTTTTCACCAGTTTCATTAACCGTTGCAGTTAGTACTAATTGTAGAGGAGCATCACCAAAATTGAAAGCAGGAATTGTCCATTCTCCAGTTACTCCATTATAGGTTGTTCCAGTCGCTGGGGTCGCATTCACTAATACATAACCCGAGGGAAGAAGATCTTCTATGGTAATGTTGGTGGCATTATCCGGTCCGTTGTTGGCCGTTGTTACTGTGAAGATGACATTTTCGCCCACATTGGCATTAGGTCTATCAACGATCTTAGTAACGGCAATATCGGCTGTCTGAACCGTAACAGTAGCATCGTCTGAATCATTGGATGTATCTGTATCAACTTGATCGAGACTAATTAATTCCGCTGTATTGAGGTAGTTATTGTTGGCAGTCAGCTGAGCTGTAATTGTTAATGTTTCTGGTGTTCCTTGTGCAATTTGTGCTAGTGTCCAAATGCCACTAGAAGGGCTGTAATTACCTGAAGAAGGAATAGCAGTAACTAAGGTATAGCCTGAAGGAAGGACATCCTCAATTTGAACTCCTGTTGCCAAAAGTGGACCATTGTTGGTCGCAGTAATGGTGAAATTCACAGTGGCCATTGGGAGGGGAGTAGGGTTGTCAACCACTTTAGTGATTCCTACATCAGTGGCTTGAACATTTACCGATTTAGTAGCCTCATTATTGCTTAGATCAGGATCGAATACATCTGAAGCCGTGATTTCGGCAGTGTTGCTGAAATTTCCTGTAGCATTCACTCTGGCTGAGATAATTAGGTTTTCCCTGCTAGAAGGAGCAATTGATCCGATCTCCCATAATCCCGTTGAATTGTTGTATACCCCTTGGGTCACATAAGAACTAAGGTAAGCATAGCCATCTGGCAAAAGATCTGTAAGCTCAACTCCTGTTGAAACACTTGGGCCTTGATTTTCGACTGTTACTAAAAAGATGATTGTCTGGCCTGGGTTTGGCGATTCTATATCTACTAATTTGGTTACTGCAAGGTCCGCAGTATTAGGTGTTAATGTAACTTCAGAAGAATTGTTGTCTGGCTCTGGATCAAATTGGTCTGTTGATTTAACAGAAGCTGTATTTATAATAGAAGATGTTCCTTTAACAGTTGCTACAATTTCTAGCGTGGCACTTACACCACTCCCTAGATTAGGGATACTCCAATCTCCCGTGGCCTCATCATAGGTTCCGACACTAGGGTTTTTGGAAACAAAGGCTAGGTCGGTAGAAAGTATATCTGAAATGATCAGATTAGTGTTGGAATCAGGGCCATTGTTGTCGACAGTGATAGTAAAAGTTACATTATCATCTACATTCGGATTGATAACATCTACTGTTTTAGTTACAGCGATATCTGAAGTCAGCGGGTATATTGGTACTAAGGCAAAGTCATTGAACTGATTCGGATCGTACTGCTTAACATTAGTAACTTCTGATGTAAATAGATAAGACCCAGCTTGGATGACTTTTACTTTAACGGTAAGTGTCTCCGTAACCCCATTAGCAATTGTGCCTATTGTCCAAACCCTTTGATCTGAGGAGCCCACAGAAGTATTGGTTGATACAAATTCTAAACCATCAGGAATATTGTATGTCACTTCAACTTCATCAGCTACATCAGGTCCATTATTGGTAGCAGAAAGCGTAATAGTTACCTCTTCATTCAATGCTGGCCTAATGTTATCTGCAACTGCAGAAATCCCTATGTCTGATTTGAATGACAATACTGAAGCATCATCCGTATTGTTATCTTGATTGGGATCCAGTTGATCGGATTTGATGATAGTTGCCGTATTGTCGTAGTCGCCATCTCCAAGGACCACTACGTCAAATCTTATAGTGGCACTTGCAGTAGGAGCCAAGGAAGGAACAGACCAGATAAAGGTGTCTTCGTCATATGAAGTGCCAGCAGATGGTGTGATGGCAAGAATGGTATGACCAGAAGGAATTCTATCAAAAACTGAAATATTTGTTCCTGTTTGAGAACCAAGATTATTCAGTGTAACCGTGAAATAGATGGAATCGCCAACAAATACAAAGCTTTCGCTCACCTCTTTGACTATTTGCAGATCCGTTTCTTGAACATCGAAAGTTAAAATGCTCGCATTATTGCTCAAATCTGGATCTCGCTGATCGGAAAGTTCAATATTGGCAATATTGGTATAGGAACCGCTTGCATTTACAATCGCATCAATGGTCAGAGTCGCAGAAGCTCCATTTGAAAGACTACTCACCTGCCATACACCAGAGGTTTCATCAAAAACACCAGAGCTAACAGCATGATTTTGATAACTCAAACCAGGTGGTAAGAATTGGTTTACACGGGTACCAGTTGCATCAGCTGGCCCATTATTGCTTAGAGTCGTGGTAAAACTGACTGTTTCTTGAAGGATAGGATTGATGTTTGGACTGGCTGTTGTTAAGGCTAAATCTGTAATTCTCTGCTCAATGGTTACTGTGTCAGCATCATTGTCATCTACAGGATCAAAAAGATCTGAGTTGGTAACAGTGGCGATATTGGTGAAATCACCAGTTGCGTCCACAGAAGCTTTTAGATTTAGAGTTGCCGTTTCATCAACTCCTAAAGAGCCTACATTCCAAACACCTGATAATTGGTCATAGATACCATATTCTGTTTGAGAAGAAACGAATGAGAACCCACTTGGTAGCCTGTCTGTTACTTCAATGTTAGATGATGGATCCGGGCCTATGTTTTTTAAGTCAACTTGGAATGTGATAGTATCCCCGATGTTAGGAGTTAGGTCATCCGCGGATTTAGTTATAGACAGATCAGCTGATTGAGAGGTAATGCTTACGCTAGCAATGTTATTGCCTAATTCTGGATCATACTCGGTAGCGCCAGTGATTTCTGCCACGTTGGTAAATTGTCCTGTCGAGTTTACGGTTGCGTTAATCTGTAAGAGGGCAATGTCATCAGCAGCTAGCGAAGGAATACTCCAGATTCCTGTTGTAGGATCATAAGTACCTTCATCTTCGGTATGGCTGACATAAGTATATCCATTAGGAAGTTGGTCAAGAACGGTGATGTTAGTGCCAGCACGTCCATCAGGGAAACTTTGTTGGTTGCTTAGAAGCACGGTGAATTGTACTGTCTCACCTGGAGGTGGATTACTCTTATCCACCAATTTCTCAATCGCTAGGTCCACATTAGGTACTTCAATATTAATGGAAGACTCATTATTTGTTATATCAGAATCAGTTTGATCAAGCGTATTGAGTTTGGCAGTATTGGTATGATTGGCAGAGGGAACAATTTCAGTTATGATAGTCAAAACTGCATCTAATCCAACAGTCAAGTCTCCGATATTCCATATGCCTGTTGAGGTGCTATATGAACCTTTTGTAGTATTAAAACCCGTGATTGAGAATCCGTCTGGTACTCTATCTTCTATAGTTAAACCTGTAGCTTCTAGAGGACCTTCATTTCTTACGGTGACTGTAAAGGTGACAGGATCATTGACGTTTGCAGTATTTACATCTGATCTTTTCAATACAGAAATATCTGTTGTTTGAATGGTCAGTGTTTGGGTGACTGAGTTGTTGTCAGAATTATCATCAAAAACATCACTCTCAGTTATCGTAGCCGTATTTTCATAAAAACTATTGGGTAAAACTCGGGCCTTGATAATTAATGCTTGAGAGCTATTGGTTGGCAATTCATTGAGCACCCAATCGCCATTGCTTGGGTCATAAGTGCCATCTGTTGCCAAGTGTTGGATGTACTCGATCCCTTGAGGTAATTGGTCAGTGACCACAATGTTAGTAGTAGCATCTGGACCGAAGTTTCTAATTCCAAGAGCAATATTGATCTCTTGACCAGGCACCACAGAAGTTTCATCTATGGTCATGGAGATACCCAGGTCAGCTCTTAATGGTGTAACTACTATAGAGGCAGAATTATTGGATTCAATAGGGTCGAACTGGTCACTTTTAGTTATTGAGGCCTCGTTATTATAAGGTCCTTCCGATAATACCACAGCATTCAGAGTGAGCGTTGCTACTTCGCCAAAAGGAAGGTTCCCAAGTTCCCAGACACCAGCATCTTCAATATAATTACCATAGTCTGTAGCTGAGGTCGTTAACACAAAACCAAGTCTTACCAATTCATTAGTAACCTCCACTGCTGTGGCGGCATCTGGCCCATTGTTCGTAACAGTTATTGTAAAAGTTATTTCATCTCCAATATTAGGTCTATCATCATTGATATCGAGCGTCAATGCCAGTTCAGCTGTCTGAGCTACAATACTTGCCACATCTGTATTATCACCCAGGTTAGGGTCGTATGTGTCATTATTCGTAATGGTAGCCACATTGGTGAAATCACCATCTGCTCTCACTTCAGCTACTAAAGTTAGGGTTTGCACCTCCGCCAATGTCATATCGCCTACGGTCCAGATACCTGCTGAGGTATTGTAATCTCCAGAGGTAACATTAGAAGAAATCAAAATGTAGCCATCGGGAAGCAGATCAGTAACTTCTACATTTCTTGAAAGATCAGGTCCATTATTCGTTACATCCACTGTGAATGTTACTTGATCTCCCACATTAGGGTCAGTATTGTCTACTAATTTAGAAATACTCAAGTCGGCCAAATTTGGAGATACTTCTACTTCCGCTTCGTTATTGCTTTCTATTGGATCATATTGATCAACATTCAAAACTCTGGCCCTATTGGTGTATTCTACAGGGTTTATATTCTCACCTGCCGAAGGGGGTTGTACCAATGCCTTTATATCTAAAATAGCCGTCTCAGTGGCATCTAATATGCCTATATTCCAAATGCCTGTAACAGAATTGTAAGTACCCTCCGTACTGACAGAACTAATAAATTCAAACCCAGGAGGCAAAAAGTCCAATACAACAAGGTTTGTTGCATTATTGGGGCCAATATTTTGAACATTGATGACAAAATTCACCTCAGCTCCGACATCGGCAGTTGCATCATCCACTGTCATGGATACATCTATGTCAGATGTTAAAAGAGTAGGAGTGAGAACAGCAGAGTTGTTGCTTGTGTCTTCGTCAAATTGATCCGCATCGCTGATCTGTACCTGATATTGATGCGAACCCAACGCTTCAGTACTTGCTCTGATGCTCATAACACTAGAACTACCGTTAAAGAGCTGAGATAAAGTCCATTTGCCGGTAGACGGATCGTATGTTCCACTTGTTGTAAAACTTTGTAGGTGTATAAAACCTGCTGGGAGTAAAGCAGAAACCTCAATGTTAGAGGCATTATCTGGGCCTAAATTTTGAAGTATCACTTCAAATATGATCTCTTGATCCGGTAGAACTTCTTGCTTATCTGCTAATAATTGGATGGAAAGATCAGCAAACTGAACATTTGGGGTTGCCGAGTCGCTATCGTTGCTATTGTCGGGGTCGGTTTGGTCTAAAGACGTAACTGTGGCTGTATTGGTGTAATTTTTAGTTTCAGTGACTAATACGGTAAGGTCCAAAGTAGCTTGAGAATTTCTACTAACTGTTTGAGGAGGTGCTAAGGTTCCTAGGCTCCAAATTCCAGTTGTATTATCATATGAGCCTGCGTTGGCATTTGCCTCTATAAATGTATATCCACTAGGGATTTGATCTGTCACAGCCACGTTGGTCGCGGGATTAGGACCAAGGTTGCTTGTTACCACCGTAAAGATGATGGTGTCACCCACATTAGGATTTTGGATGTTAGAGGTTTTGTCAACCTTGAGGTCCGCAAATTGTGGTTCGGTACTAGCAACTGCCGTGTTGTTTCCTTGGTTCGGATCATAAATGTCTGCTGCAGCTATAGAGGTTACATTGGTGAAGTCTCCTGAAGCTTGAACTACTGCTTGAATCTCTAATGAAGCATTCGCGCCATTGGCTAGATCTCCAACCAACCAAAAGCCACTAATAGGGTCAAATGTTCCTTGAGATGGGGTAGAGTTGGAAAAGGTAAAGCCTGAAGGAAGGTCGTCATTAACAATAACGTTGCTATTAGGGGTAGTACTAGGTCCAAGGTTCTCAATAGTTACAGTGAATTTTACTGTTTCACCGGCAACGGGGTTGGTCTTATCTACTGTCTTTGTTAATGCTAAATCTGAAAAAAGAGGGCTTACGGTTATTGTCTTAGTATCGTTTGTAGGATCTATATCTACTTGGTCAAGTGAAACGAGTTCAACAGTATTTGAATAATCTCCAGATGCTGTAAGTTGTACTGTTATGCTCAGTGTAGCTGTTGATAAAGTGGGTAAATTACCGATAGTCCAGTTGCCAGATACTTGATCGTATGATCCAACATCTGGATTCGCTTGAATCAATTCAAAGCCATCTTTAACTACATCGTTAACCAATAAACTGGTGGCATCAGCAGGTCCGTTATTGGTTACTTGTACAGTGAAAATGACATTTTCGCCAATGTTAGGTGTATTGTTATTTACAGTTTTATTCACAGAGATGTCAAGTGTTGGGATTGTGACTGTCACACTAGACCTGTTATTACTCTCGTCAGGGTCAAATTCGTCTGCACTGACGATTTCAGCTACATTTTCGTATTCTCCGCTAGAAAGAACCTTTGCTCCAATGGTCATTCTTGCCGTTGCGCCAGCCACTATGTCATTGATGATCCAATTACCTGTTTCTGGGTCGTAATTCCCTTGAGATGTACTAACTGTTTGAAATTGATATCCGTCAGGTAATAAGTCCAATAGGGTAATGTTATTGGCTCTCTGGTTATCTGTATTGAGGTTCGAAACCTCTATGGCAAAGAAGATGTCCGAACCAACTGACGGAGTACTATTTGAAACGATCTTATTAACGGCTAAATCAACTATTCTTGGTATGATAGCTTCTCTTGCGGTATCATTTGCTGCTTCTGGATCTTCTTGATCCAAAAATTCAACATTAGCAATGTTCATGGTGTCACCTACACTATTCACCGATACGAATAGATCTAGTGTGGTCTGACCATTATCATTTAAATCACCAATATCCCATAGGCCGGTGGTGTTATCATAGGTTCCTCGAGAGCTTGTAGAACTCAGGTAATTGTATCCAGGAGGGATGATGTCCTTTACTATTAATCCAGAAGCATCATCAGGACCATTATTGATGGCTATGACTGAAAAAGCAATGGTGTCACCAACATTTGGGAAGGATTCATTCACTGTTTTTGACAAGCCGATATCTGCAGATGGAAGAGTGATTAAAGCAGATGATATGTTGTTTTCTGGCACAGGATCGTACTCATCGGCCCCAGTAATTTCTGCCGTGTTGAGATAAGAGCCTTGAGGCAAAACTTCTAATGTTAAAGTTAAGCGCGCAGTTCCTGCATTTTCTAGAGCATCTATTGTCCAAAACTCAGCGGCATCATATGTGCCTTTGTCTTGTGTGTGAGAGATATAACTAAATCCTGTTGGAATGATGTCTTGAACTGTAATATTCGTAGCCTGATTCGGCCCTTTATTGGTAAGGTCCACTGTGAAAGTCACATTTTCCCCAACGTTGGCCGAAGGACGATCTACGATTTTGACAATTTCAAGATCAGCTCTGGGCGGATTCAATTCTAACTGAGCCACATTGTTACTGAGGTCAGGGTCTTGCTGATCTAATCTTTGAACCGCTACTATATTTTGGTATGCCCCGTCTGGGTTAATTGTGGCTTCTACTAATAAAGTTTCGGTTTCGCCATTGGGGACGTTGCCTACAGTCCATACACCATTAACTCCGTCATAATCTCCTTGAGATGCCGTGAAGCTAACAAATGTATAACCTCTAAAAAGTCTCTCAGTTACCTCAACACCGGTCGCATCAGATGGTCCGTTGTTGGTCAGAGTAACTGTAAAGTTGACATTGTCGCCAATATTGGCATTTGGATTGTCTACGGTTTTCGTAACCGCTAAGTCCGATTGCTGAATTTCGTTAATACCATCAGAATCCTCATTGTTGCTAAGGTCAGGATCTGTGGTTGAATTATTACTCGTTATGCGTGCAGTATTGACATAGTTGTTAATGCCAGTAACAATGGCGAAGATCTCTAATGTGAATAATTCGCCATCTTTAATTTTACCAATGCTCCAGACTCCTTGGTCAGGGTCGTAAGTTCCTTTATCAGCATTACTTCCATTGTAAGTATAACCAGAAGGTAATAGGTCAATTACAGAGGAACTATTCGCATCTTGAGGGCCAAGGTTTTCAGCCACAATAGTGAAAGTAATTTCATCACCCACATTAGCGGTATTGTTGTCAATGGTTTTAGTGACTTTCAGATCTGCTTGCCTATCACCAAAACCATTCCCTGCTTCCGATTCATTATTGCTGTTATTTGGGTCATCGGCAATGCCCATATCTTTTACTTCAGCCTTATTTAATAGATGATTATGACCCGCATGGCTATCGTCTTTTATCCTTACAAATATCCTGAGTGTCTCTACATCGCCAACGGCTATATCTGTTAGTTCCCATTCATCCGTTTCTATGCTATAAGTGCCCTTCGTGGTTTCATGTCTCAAGTATTCATAGTCATCCTTTCCGGTAGGAAGTTTATCCTCAATCGTTAAATATTGTACGAAGTCCGGGCCTAAATTTTCCACTTCGATGATGAACGATACTTCCTCATCGGTTTCGGCATCATTATTACTGATGTTTTTAGTCACTGAAATGTCAGCATTTCCATGACCTACACCAGATTCTATTTCATCATTTTCGTCATTGGGATCATCAGTATTTTCTATGTTAGCAACTTTAGCAAAATTGATCGTTTCGATTTCTCCCCATTTGTCTTCTCCTTTTTGGTTCAGTTCTGCCACAATGGTAAGGGTCTCTGATTGGCCTACTTCCAAAAAGTCAATAAACCATTTCTTATCATCTCTTATCCAATTGTATCCATTGGTAGTAGTACTAGAAATAAAATCATAACCATCACCTAGTTCATTGTCAATTTCTACTTCACCTCCGGTTCTATCTGGTCCTAAATTTGTTACCGTCACGGTAAAGGTGACAACATCTCCGATTTGGTTTTTCGAATTATCGTCAACTGTATTGATAATTTCTAGATCTGATTCAAAATCGGCTCTCGTGCTTTGAGAGAAGCCTTTAGAAAAGGTAATAAGGCATATGCCGACAATAAGGAACTGTCGAAAAGGGGAAATATTGAAGGAAAACTCACGAAGAGTGATGTTCATTAAGGTTGTTTTAAGCCACTACTGGAACAGAATAATTCACAAAAGTAAAGTCATGGCAATATTGCCTGACTACTAGTCAGTTAGCCCAAAACAGGTGATAGGTAGCTTTAAAGAAATGAAAACTCTCCCTTTAATCCAATCTGTGATAGCCTAAAATCAGTCTAAATTTCAAATTGGAAGTCACAATCGTTTGCATTTAAGTTTTACGAGATGCGGTCCTGTAAATCAATGGGTTCTGCTACATTTACAAACCGAAAAACCAATCGATATGAAATTTAAACATCCATACAAATTTGGTAAAGGCTATGAGAAGCCAGTGGCTTACTTTTCAATGGAGTTTGCCATTGACCAGCCTTTGAAAATATACTCTGGTGGACTAGGCTTTTTAGCGGGTTCGCACATGAGAAGTGCCTACGATCTAAAGCAGAATGTGATTGGCATAGGCATGCTTTGGAAATATGGTTATTACGACCAAACCAGAAAACACAACAATGAGCTAGATGTTCTTTGGCAAGAGAGACATTATAACTTCCTAGAAGATACTGGTATTGTTCTAGAAGTATCAATAGATAATCATCCTGTTAAAGTGAAAGTATTCTATCTTCCACCGGATGTCTTTGGTTCAGCACCGATCTTCCTATTATCAACTGATCATCCTGAAAATGACCACCTGGCACAAACCATTACTCATAAACTTTATGACAATAATGTGGCAACTAGAATTGCACAGTATGTGGTTTTAGGAATAGGTGGAGCTAAGCTATTAGAAGAATTGGGTCATGATGTAGAATTATATCATTTCAACGAAGCGCATGCTTTACCTGCAGCTTTCCGTTTGATGGAGAAATTGGGAGATATCAACCAGTTGAAGGATAAATTGGTATTTACTACTCACACTCCAGTGAAAGCGGGTAATGAGGTGAATGACCCGAACTTATTACACAAATTGGGTTTCTTCAATGGCTTCTCCATAAGAGAAGTGGAAGATATGGTAGGTTTTGAGAACGGGATGTTCAACCATACTTTGGCTGCTTTAAGAATGTCGAAGATCTCCAATGCGGTGTCTAAAAAGCATTGTGAAGTATCAAGAGAGATGTGGGGTGGTTTTGACGGTATTTGTGATATCATTCCTATTACCAATGCACAGAACGCTGCTTACTGGACAGATTCTGATCTTGAAAAATCACATTTAAAGAAGAACAACAAGAAATTCGTTTCACGTAAGAAAGAAATGAAGCAAGAATTGTTCGATTTTGTGGCCGATCAGACGGGCAAGATCTTCGATCCTAATGTGCTCACTATTGTATGGGCTAGAAGATTTGCGGGCTACAAAAGAGCAGACTTAATTGCTAGAGATGCTGAGCGCTTTGAAAAGCTTTTGAATAACAAAGACTTTCCAGTTCAGATCATTTGGGCAGGTAAACCTTATCCGCTAGATCATGGTGCTGTTAGTACTTTCAACTGGTTGGTACACTTCACGAGAAGATTCAAGAACGCCACCATTTTAACAGGCTATGAGCTTTCGCTTTCTGCTTTGATGAAAAAGGGATCTGATGTTTGGTTGAATAACCCTCGCATTCCATTAGAGGCTTCAGGTACTTCAGGCATGACAGCGGCTATGAATGGTTCATTGAATTTCTCAACTAATGACGGCTGGATCCTTGAGTTTGGTGAGCATGGCAAGAACGGTTTTGTTATTCCTGAGGTGGATACTAATCTACCGGAAGGCGAGCAAGATCAGCAAGACGCCAATCATATGATGGAGATCTTGGAGAATGAAATTGTGCCAATGTACTATAATGATCATGATGCTTGGGTAGAAATGAATTACCAAAGTATGGATGATGTGACTGAGTACTTCAAAGCCTCAAGAATGGCTGATGAGTATTATCAGAAGCTTTATAATCATTGATATTGACTATTCCATAAATACAGAAGCCACTGAATTTTCAGTGGCTTTTTTTATGTCGGGATGACAGGATTTGAACCTGCGACCACTCGCCCCCCAGACGAGTACGCTACCGGACTGCGCCACATCCCGAAAAAAAAATCTCAATTCCCAAATTCCAAATCCTCACGAGATATTGGTACTTGAAAATTGAGATCTTAATTGTGGAGTGTATTGGATTCGAACCAACGACCCCCGCCCTGTCAAGGCGGTGCTCTAAACCAACTGAGCTAACACTCCATTATTGGATGCAAGTATAACAATTCTATTCTTTCTAAAAGTCCCACGGGACCTAAAAAACGAATATTAAGCACAAAAGATTAGACCTTGATAATGATCTTTCTCTTGTACAGCCAATAACCAAGGAGATAACAGATGCCTAAGTGGAAAAGGGCCATTAAGAAAGAAGAAAATTTAAGGGCACCAGGAGTTATCTGACTGAAGACATCACTCCAAAGCCAGCTGTAAGCATTAACAGTCTCACCAGCGTCATTGGTCCATCTTAGAATGATGAGCATGGTTTTAACCAGAACTCCTGAGAAAACATAAATGATCAATGGATTCAGACCAAAAACCTGGAAAGGCTTAGTCCATTTTTTGTATCCACGGTTATCAATCAACTCAATTAAAAACCCTAATACTAAGCAAGCTAATCCTCCTGTATACATGACATAGGAACTTGTCCAAAGAGGCTTATTCATTGGGAAATAGATATCCCAAACGAGTGCTCCAAAGATATTGGCAATACCTATCAAGAGCATATTCTTTACTAATTTATCTCTATCTGGGCAGTTTTTAATTAAGGCGCCCATGAGGTAACCAAATACAATAGAAATAGCTGTAGGGATAGTCGCTAGCAACCCTTCCGGATCGAATGGAATTCCAAATCCACCGTACAAATGATTTTCGCCTAAGAGTTTTAAATCAATCTGATTCGCAAAGTTATTCTCAAGGCCGTAAGGGTCATTGCCTCCTCCCAGCAACAGAATGATCCAATAGGCGAATAATAAAATGATAGCCGGCTGCCATAATTTCTTAAGATCGTAACCTAAACAGAGTAAACCAGCTAGAATGTAAGCCAGACCAATTCTTTGTAGAACACCGAAAATTCTGAGGTTTTCGAATGATTTGTAATAAAACGGAAACCAATTCAGTGCCAAGCCAATAGCAAAAATGGTAAGTCCTCTTCTCACAATTTTCTGAACAACAGGCTTAGTAAGCTGATGATTGAACTTTGCCGATGACATAAACAGCGACACCCCGATGATGAACATGAAAAATGGGAATACTAGATCAGTTGGAGTGACTCCATGCCATTTCGAATGGAGTAAAGGAGGATATACATGTGACCAAGATCCGGGATTATTCACCAAGATCATTAAGGCAATGGTTAATCCTCTAAATACATCAAGAGAGAGTAGGCGTTGGTTCTGTTCAGGCATAAATAAAAAGTCTGCCCTCTAAGATAAAGTATGCACACTTTCGTGCCTTACCTTCTGTCAAAAAATCTAATGACCATGTAAATGAAGGCAAGAAGCAAGTAGAACCCTCCAAACCAAGCAAAGGTGTTATCTACGTTACAACAGCCGATGTAATCGAAAAGCAATACCAAGAAATAGGGGATACTGGTTAGTAGAAAAAGAGGAACCGCAATTTTGTGTGCTGGCTGTGCCTCAAGTAATATGGATTGATCTTCCAAGATGAAAAAGTTTCTTCTAGCAACGCCAAAGCACTTTAGGGGTTATGGTTCTTCGATAGAAGTCTTAGTTTTTTGGATAAACGGTAGAAATAAAAAAGCCATGACCGCGGCCATGGCTTTAAAGTAAGTATCGTTTAACGACTAGTTGCCGTCCTTTTTGAACTTATCAAATCTTTCGTCCTCACTATTCACTCTTGGGAATACATCGTTCTCTGCATTCACATCTGAAAGCTTCTTGTAAGGGTCGAATGCTACGTTTGCTACCTCTTTGTCTTTAACGAAGATCTTGTTCACCTCAGATTCATTGTATCTCCAGATCTCTGCAGGTACAGTTTCGATCTCTTTAGAACCATCTTTGTATGTCCACTCTACGATGATTGGAGTTGCAAGTCCACCATTGTTTTTGAAGGTCACTTGGTAAACATTCTTACCTGCAAATCTCTGCTTGATCTCCTCATTCGGAATTTCACCTCTATATTCTCCTCTTACTTGAGCATCTGAAAGCTCTAGTTCTTGAGGCTGACCATAGAATGGATTGCCTTCTGTATCTCCTGAATTTCCAAGGCTTCCTTCTTGTGCAGTTACTTGTCCTTCTAAAGATTTGTTTTCTCCTTTAATGCGCATCCACTTCACATTAGCTACTTCCACATCTACATTATCAGTAGTGTAGAACCAGCCATTCCAGAACCAATCTAGATCAACTGCAGAAGCGTCTTCCATTGTTCTAAAGAAATCTGCAGGCTTAGGGTGCTTAAATGCCCAACGCTCAGCATATTCTTTGAATGCTTGGTCGAATAATTCAGGACCCATTACATGCTCTCTTAAGATCACCAAAGCTGCAGCTGGTTTACTGTAAGCTTCAGGACCAGGCTGAGTCAATAGGTCATGAGCCGTCATAATAGGTCTCATATATTCTTTGCTTCCTTTCATATAAGGAATGATAGACTCTGGAGAGTTAGAGCTATAAGGTAGGTCTGGGTAGAATCTGTTCATAGTCATGTACTCGAGGAATGAATCCAATCCTTCATCCATCCAACCCCATTGTCTCTCATCAGAATTGATGATCATTGGGAAGTAGTTATGACCTACTTCGTGAACAATTACAAAGATCATTCTTGTCTTAATGAAATCATCATAAGTACCATCAGGTCTTGGTCTACCGAAGTTGAAGCAGATCATTGGGTACTCCATACCGATACTTGCAGCGTGTACTGAGATAGCTACCGGATAAGGATAATCAATAGTGAATTCAGAGAAGTTGACCAAGGTGTTTTTAACAGCAAGAGTAGATTCTCTTTCCCAAAGTGGATTACCTTCTTTTGGGTAATAAGACATAGCAAGTGGAGTCTTCTCTCCAACTTTCACTGCCATAGCATCCCAGATGAATTTTCTTGAAGAGGCAAAGGCAAAATCTCTTACGTTTTCAGCATGATACACCCAAGTTGATTTCTTCTTAGATCTTTTGCTCTCTTTGGCTTCGGCCTCAGCTTGAGTAACAATGATAACAGGCTCATCATAAGTGTTTTTTGCTTCGTTGAATCTGTTTAATTCTTGCTTAGTCAGAACATCTTTAGGGTTCTGTAACTCACCCGTAGAAGCAACAATGTGATCTGAAGGAACAGTAATTTCAACTTCGAAATCTCCGAAGGTCAATGCAAACTCACCAGAGCCTACGAACTGCTTGTTCTGCCAGCCGTTAAAATCATCATAAACAGCCATTCTTGGGTACCACTGCGCGATAGTGTATAAGTAGTTATCATCTTCTTTGAAATACTCATATCCTGATCTACCACCGATAAGTCCTCTGTCATTGACATTGTACCACCAATCAATATTGAAGGTGTAAGAATCTCCGCTCTTCAATGGTTGAGGTAAGTGAATCTTCATCATGGTGTAATTGACTGTGTACTTGAGGTCATTTCCATTAGCATCTTTTACTGCCATTAGCTTAAAACCACCGTCAAACCCGGTGTCGCCCAATGCACGTTGCGCTTGAGTAGTAGAAATAGAAGTAGTGGCATCTGGAATTCGGCCTGAACCTCTTGTTTGAGTGCCTAGGTTATTCTGCTGTCTTACGTTCTGATCTAACTGCACCCATAAGTACTTTAACGTATTTGGAGAGTTGTTGAAGTAAGTAATTTCTTCACTACCAGTGATTTTTTGATTCTCATCATCTAGCTCAACTTTGATTTTGTAGTCAGCTTTTTGTTGCCAATAATCTGGCCCTGGTTCACCACTACCTGTTCTATATTGGTTTGGAGTTGGGAGTTTTTGGTCTATTTGTTTGAATTTGCCTTGCCACTCGTTTTGGGCAATGGCTGTCAAACAGAATAAACTCAATACGACAGTTAATATCGATTTCATAGTTTTGAATTTATTTCACATAAGTTTTCGGGTAACAATAATAGACAATTCATACCTTATTAACATCTACTATTTACATTGGTGGAAATCTCAATTATGAAACAGTATATCATTCTTTGCTTTGTGCTCATTTCATTTGCTATTCAGGCTCAGGATTTGTCTTATCCAGATAAAATTGAAACCATAGCTATCGGATCATGTAACAGACAAGACTTACCACAGCATATATGGCAGTCGATTAATCAGCACAATCCTGATCTATGGATTTGGCTCGGTGACAATATTTATGGAGATACAGACGATATGAAGGTAATGAAGGCCAAATATGACCTTCAGAAAAACGGAGAAGGTTATACTGAACTAAGAAATAACACAAAGATCATCGGAATTTGGGATGATCATGATTTCGGCATAAATGACGGTGGAAGTGAATATTCCTATCGCATGCCGAGCAGAGATCTGATGTTTGAGTTTTTGGATGTGCCAAAAGAAAGCCCAGCTTGGAATAGGGAAGGAGCTTATCAATCCTACACCTATGGCAGTAAAGGCTACAAAATAAAGGTGATCTTATTGGATGCCCGATATTTCAGAGACCCAATTAAAAGAGAGAATAGAATGTATCAGCAGAATTGGCAAGGTACTATGTTGGGAGAAGATCAATGGCAATGGTTAGAGAATGAGTTAACTGATAGTGATGCTGATATGCACATTATTGCCGGTGGGGTACAATTCATAGCAACAGAACATCGATTTGAGAAATGGAACAACTTTCCAAAAGAAAGGCAACGCATGCTCGATCTTTTGGTGAAAACTCAGCCTAAATATGCATTCTTCTTAAGTGGAGATAGACACATATCTGAAGTAGCAGCAACACATGTTCCTGGCTATGGAATGACTTACGATTTTACTTCTAGCGGTATGACGCATAGTTATGAGGCCAGTACAGAGTACAATTCGTACAGAATAGGAAAACTTGTTACAGAGAAAAGCTTTGGGCTCATACAGATCGACTGGTCTGAAGAAAAGCCAAAAGTGGAATTCATTATTCGAAGAGATGATAATGAATTAATCGATGGTCCTATTCAGGTTTTTGATCAATAGTTATTTGAATAATGTAGCTTTAAGAAACTCTTCAAAAATGAGATTGACCTTAACCTCCCTTTTATTGTCGCTTGCCATCTGCTTAAATGCTCAAGACATATCAGTCAATATATCCGAAATTGATATGCAAGGCCATAGAGGAGCAAGAGGCTTAATGCCCGAAAATACCATCCCGGCATTTTTAAGAGCCTTGGAAGAAGGGGTGACGACTTTAGAGTTGGATGTGGTAATCTCCAAAGACAATCAGGTAGTTGTTTCTCATGAACCCTACATGTCTTCTTCGATATGTACTAAGCCGAATGGTGAACCTGTAGGTTCTGACGAGTCGAAAGAGCTCAATATGTATCAAATGACTTTTGAGCAAATCAGTCAATATGACTGTGGATTGCGTGGTAATGAGCGCTTCCCACAGCAAGAGAAAATGGCTGTTAGTAAACCCCTTTTATCTGAAGTGATCAAGGCTTCAGAAGATTACGTTAAGGAAAATGGCCTAGCCCCGGTTTCATACAATATAGAGCTCAAGAGTAAAGAGAGTGGAGATAACCTATATCATCCTACTGTCGATCAATTCTCTTCTCTTGTGAAAGAATTGTTAGATCAGCATTTAACTGTGGATAGATACACAATCCAATCTTTCGATTTTAGAGTACTTCAGTATTGGTACGAGAATTATCAAGATGTGCAATTAGTTGTTTTGATAGAGAACATGAAGTCGATAAAGGATA
Source organism: Roseivirga sp. (assembly GCA_965267365.1). Taxonomy (GTDB): domain Bacteria; phylum Bacteroidota; class Bacteroidia; order Cytophagales; family Cyclobacteriaceae; genus Roseivirga. The sequence continues at coordinate 1,017,865 of OZ253951.1, forward strand.
ACATCAAAGATTTAGGCTTCAAGCCTGAAGTGTATAGCCCTTATTATAAACTACTTTCAGAAAAGAAGATTAGAGAGTGCCATGACATGGGCATGAAAGTGATCCCATGGACTGTTAATGAATTGGCTGATATGCGTGAGTTAATCAGAGATGGTGTAGACGGTATCATTACTGACTATCCGAATTTGATCTCTGAGTTAAAGAAGTAATCACATTTTTATATCCTACCTAAGTCCTTAATTTTGGGCATTCCAAAATAATATGCAGTTAGTTGAGGTCAAGAATAAGGCATTAGACAAAGCCTTTATCCAATTTCCAGTAGAGCTTTACAAGAACGAGGAGAATTACATTCGTCCTTTAGATAAGGATATCAGAGCAGTTTTTGATCCTGAGAAGAACAAGAACTTCAAGAATGGTAAGGCCATAAGATGGATTCTTAAAAATGACGAAGGCAAGATAATTGGTCGTATTGCAGCTTTTTATGACAAGAAAACTTCAGCGAAAAATGATCAACCCACTGGAGGAGCTGGTTTTTTTGAATGCATTAATGATCAAGAGGCGGCCAATAAACTATTTGATGCTGCTAAAGAATGGTTAACGGATCAAGGTATGGAGGCCATGGATGGGCCAATTAATTTTGGTGATAGAAATAACTGGTGGGGGCTTTTGGTTGACGGTTTTACTGAGCCTAATTATCAAATGCCTTATAACCTATCCTATTATCAGGAACTCTTCGAGAATTATGGTTGGCAACTGTATTTCAATCAGTATACCTATAAGAGACCGGTTGGTCCAGAAGCAGGTTTGTCAGAAAGGTTTTATTACAAAGCCAATTTGAATATTGATAACCCAGATTACGAATACAGGCACATCACTAAAAAAGAATATGCCAAGGTACACGAGTACTTTGCTGAGGTATATAATAATGCATGGGCTGGTCATGGGGGAGTGAAGGCTATGTCGGCAAGAGCGGCAAAATTGCTTTTCACTCAAATGAAGCCTATTGCGGATATTAAACTGCTCTGGTTCGCATTTTATAAAGGAAAGCCGGTAGCATTTTTTATCTCTATGCCAGAGCTCAATCAACTCTACAAATATTTGAATGGGCAATGGAATATCTGGACCAAGCTAAAATTCCTCTATTACTTAAAGACTAATGCTTGTCACAAAGCCTTAGGGGTGGTTTTTGGTGTAGTGCCTGATCATCAAGGGAAAGGAGTTGAGGCCGCACTAGTAGTTTCTTTTGTAAAGAATATGGCATGGAAACCTGGTTTTCAATATAAAGACATTGAAATGAATTGGATCGGTGATTTCAATCCAAAAATGATGCGTGTCGTAGAGCAATTAGAAGGTGAAATAGCTAAAACACATATCACTTATAGATACTTATTTGATAGAACTAAAGAATTTAAAAGAGCCAAAAAGATATAATAATGAAGAAGAAGTATGACGTTTATGGCATCGGGAATGCCTTGGTAGATCTAGAACTGAAGGTGAATGATCAGTTTTTATATGATCATGATGTCAAGAAGGGATTGATGACTTTGGTAGATGAAGACACACAATTCAGATTGATTGGTGCTATTGAGGATCAATCATTCGAAAGAAAATCAGGTGGCTCTGCTGCAAACACAGTAATAGCTGTAAGTCAATTTGGCGGAAGCTCTTTTTATTCGTGTAAAGTGGCTAGCGATGAGTATGGCGACTTTTACCTGAAAGACATGAATGATGCGGGTGTCAATACCAATCTTGATGGTAAAGAAAGAGAAGAGGGTGTTACCGGCAAATGCTTGGTAATGGTTACTCCAGATGCTGACAGAACAATGAACACTTTCTTGGGAGCTACAACAGATATATCTGAAAAAGAAGTAGATGAATATGCTATCAAGGATTCAGAGTACATCTATTTAGAAGGCTATTTGACTGCTTCAGTAACCGGTATGAAAGCGGCTAAATTGGCTAAGAAGATTGCCGAAGAGAATAGTGTAAAGACTTCAATTACGCTTTCTGATCCTTCAATCGTTCAGGCTTTCAGAGATAATTTTGTAGACCTCATCGGTGCCTCAGTTGATCTTTTATTCTGTAACGAAGAAGAAGCAATGGCTTTCACACAAACAGGAGACGTGCTCGAGGCAAGAGAAGCACTTAAGAAAGAAGCGCGTCAATTTGTGATTACACTTGGCAAGAATGGAGCAATGATCTATGATGGTGAGACATTCATTGATATTGAACCTTACAACGTAGAAGCTATCGATACAAATGGTGCAGGCGATATGTATGCTGGAGCATTTTTGTATGGAATCACAAATGGTATGACGATGGCAGGAGCAGGCAAATTAGCCAGCTTAGCAGGGTCTAAAGTAGTATCGCAATATGGTCCAAGATTACCTTGGCACGATGCACAAGCAATTTTAAGAGAGTTAAGATAAATTGATAAAACTGCGACTATCTGTGCGTTAGTCCGTTTATCATCTTGATATCATAACATTTTCAATACACACTTAATTTCAACGAATAAAATCAAATAGAACAATGTCAAGAAAAATCAGTCTTCTACTGATGTTTTTGATTGCAGGCCTGGCAGGTCTTAACGCTCAAAACATCCAATTTGAAGAATATGACTTGGATAATGGTCTCCATGTTATTCTTCATCAAGACAACACTACACCAATTGTTACGGTGGCAGTTCTGTATCATGTAGGTTCTAAAAATGAACCTCCAGGTCGTACAGGATTCGCTCACTTCTTTGAACACTTAATGTTTGAAGGGTCTCCGAATATTGGTCGTGGCGAATATTTTAAGATCATTCAAGCCGCTGGTGGTTCATTAAATGCGAATACATCAAACGATAGAACTTACTACTTCCAAACTTTACCTTCTAATCAGTTCGAATTAGGACTGTACATGGAGTCTGAAAGAATGCTTCATGCAGTAATCGATTCAACAGGTATTGCTACTCAGAAAGAGGTGGTAAAAGAAGAGAAAAGACTAAGAGTTGATAACCAACCTTATGGGTCTATTCTTGAAGAGATGTTGAAAAATGCCTACAGCGGAACGAACTATGAGTGGACTCCAATTGGTAGTTTTGAAGACATCGATGCGGCTACAGAGCAAGATTTCGTTGATTTTTACGAAACTTTCTATGTACCAAACAATGCGACACTCTCAATTGCTGGAGATATTGATATCGACCAAGCCAAAGAAATGGTTCAGGCCTACTTTGGAGAGATCAAAAGAGGTACAAAAGAGATTCCAAGACCTGTAATCGAAGCTCCTGAATTAGGTGAGGGAGGAATTGAAGCTGATGTATTTGATAATATTCAAGTGCCAGCTGTTATTCAAGGTTACAGAATGCCACCTCAAGGCACGGATGATTATTACGCTTTACAGTACTTAACTCAGCTTCTTTCTGGTGGCCAGAGTTCTAGATTTAATAAGGTACTAGTAGATGAAAAAAGAATGGCTTTAGCTGTTCAGGCAATTCCATTAGGTCTAGAAAGTGGAGGATTGTTCATCAACTTTGCTCTTCCGAATCAAGGTTATGAAACAGCTGATCTTGCTGCTGAAATTGATAAGTTGATCCAAGAGGTACAAAACGAACCTATTCCGGAAAGAGAATTCCAAAAACTTAGAAATCAAATTGAGAATAGCTTTATCTCTGGTTATGGATCAGTTCAAGGTATTGCACAAAGCTTAGCTAATTATCATGTATACTTTGGCGATGCTGATTTGATCAATACTGAAATTGAAAGATATCAGAAAGTAACAGCTGAGGATGTCATGAGAGTGGCTCAAAAGTACTTGGTACCTGAAAACAGAGTTTCTCTTACTTACCGACCTATGGCTGAAAAAGAGCAACCTGCTGATGCTAAACTGAATAAAGAAGGAGGAAACAACTAATGAAAAAGTTATTTACAATCATGTTGGCCTTCTTAGCAGTTGGCCTCAATGCTCAGATTGATAGATCAAAATTACCTGAGCCAGCACCTGAAAAGGAAATCAAAATTGGCGATTATGACCAGTTTACTTTAAAGAATGGTTTAACGGTAATCGTTGTTGAAAATGATAAGCTTCCAAGATTGAGTTGGAACCTGTCTTTCGATGTAGGAGTCATTACTGAAGGTGATAAAGCAGGTTATGCTGGTATCTTCGGTCAAGTAATGTCTGCTGGGACTACTTCTAGAACTAAAGAGGTACTTAATGAAGAAATTGATTTCATGGGTGCTAATATTTCGGCAGGCGCTTCATCTATGTTCGCCACTTCATTGTCGAAGTACAAAAAGGAGGTGCTAGATATCATGACCGATATGCTCTACAACCCATCTTTTCCAGAAGATGAATTTGAAAGAGCAATCGAGCAGACATTAACAGGTCTGAAACAATCTAAAGACGACCCAAATTCAATTGCAGCTAATGTAAGGGGAGTGGTCAACTTCGGAAAAGATAGTCCGCTAGGTGAATTAACTACTGAAGAAACAGTTAAAAATATTACCCTTGACGATCTAAAAGCACACTACGCTAAGTTCTTCAAACCAAATATTGCCTATTTAGTAATCGTTGGTGATATCACTAAGAAAGAGGCACAAAAATTAACTAAAGAGTACTTTGGTAAGTGGGAATCTGGAGATGTACAAAAAGAGGATTTTGTGGCTCCTGCGCCTATTGAGAAAACTAGTATAGCTTTTGTTGATAGACCATCTTCTGTACAGTCAGTCATCAATATTACTTATCCAGTAGATAACAAGCCTGGTAATGAAGATATTACCAAGCTTTCTCTTATGAACCAGATCCTTGGTGGTGGAGGCTCTGCTCGTCTATTCATGAACTTGAGAGAAGATAAAGGTTATACCTACGGTGCTTACTCAAGCTTAGGCTCTAGCAGATACGCTGCTACATTCAATGCGAGTTCAAGCGTTAGAAACGAAGTGACTGATAGCTCATTAGTACAATTTATGTACGAATTAGAAAGATTGAGAAATGAACCAGTCGATCAAGAGGAATTGGATCTAGCGAAGAGCTCATTAAAAGGTTCATTTGCAAGATCTTTAGAAAGTGCTTCAACCATTGCATCTTTTGCTCGAAGCTCGTTGATCAATAACCTACCTGATGATTACTATGCTAATTATTTAAAAAGAGTAGAAGCTGTAACCATTGCGGATATCCAAGAAGTAGCTCAGAAATATATCAGACCTGAGAATGCTCACATTGTAATCGTAGGTAAGGCTGAAGAAGTAGCTGAGAAGTTAAAGCCATTTGGTGAGATCACTTATTATGATGCTGAAGGCAATGTGGTGGATGATCCTACTAAAGTTGTTCTAGGTGATGTTTCTGCTGATGAGATTCTAGCGAAGTATGTTTCTGCTATTGGAGGTAAAGAAGCACTAGATGCAGTAAAGACTTTACAATACTCTAGTAAGGCTACCTTGTCTATGGGCGGTCAGTCAATTGAATTGACTAGAAACGTATTCCAGAAAGCTCCGGATAAATTCTTGGATCAAACAGTTGTGCCAATGATGGGCGAGACCAAGCAGATTTACAATGCTGGTTCTGCCAAGATCATTGCTGGTGGGCAAGAAATTCCTGCTCAAGGACCAATGGCTGCTCCTCTAAAATATTTGGGTGTTCTTTTCGCTGAAAGATTCTACGAAGACCTAGGATATGGTGTAGAGTACAAAGGAATCAATCAAGTTGATGGTAAAGATGCTCATAGAATCGATCTAACGATCGATGGTACTACCTTTATGGAGTACTATGATGTTGAATCTGGTCTCAAAGTGAAAGCAGACTTAGGTCAAGCTGGAGTATATACCTTTACTGATTATACTGAAGTCGATGGCGTTATGCTACCATTCAAATTGATCGTGAAGAGTCAGCAAATCCCTGCTCCATTAGAGTTTGTGATTTCTGAAGCTAAGATCAATACTGAAATTGACGATTCGATGTTCGAATAACATCAACTCAATAGATTTTGAAAGGGGTGCATTGGTACCCCTTTTTTATTGAATACAGTTTTCAAGCCAAGCTTTGAGGTAAGCGGATTCCTGCCCTTTAATCGCAGAATTCTTCTGGGCCTGATAAATCTCAAAATTTGGATTTTCCGATTTGGTAATAATTACTTCTAGAGATTCATCGTATCTCTCGATCTTCAGTTGAAGACCGTTCTCGGCCTCGCTCGTTTCAAGAACCTTATCCCTAAGTGTTAATTCTTGATAAGCTTTAGAATGAACATCAATATCAATGACAACTTGATCGCTATTCAATTTGAAGCCGTAGTCTTTTTCAATGCTATTCTCTGGATATACGCTGTTTAACTCTATTCCGAAATCTTTGAGTAACGGAATGAGTCTCTCCTCAAATGGGTTCTTTCCGAATAATATCTCATTGAAGTAATCATCTAAAGGTTCTTCGAATATGGTCTCTGCTGCATTTTGATAATCCTTAGTACTGTAGCCGGTCATATTGGAGCCATGTTCAGTCCACATCAAACGCATCACATCATCCAAGCTTCGTTGGTTGTTATGCTTCTTTCTTATGGTTAAGTCTAATATGAGTGCAGCAAGGGCTCCTTCATTGTAGATACTCACTTTTCTACCAGGAATGCCTTTTTCATAACCATCTAACCACAAATCGTAAGATGATTCTCCTACAGAGTAATGCTTTCTGCCTTCATTCGAGAAGTGGCGCTCAAGGAGCTTGTTCAATTCTTTCAAGTACTCTTCAAAGCTGTAGACACCTGAACGGGCCAAGATCAGGTCGCCATAGTAAGTGGTAATTCCTTCTGTAATGAAGCCTGTGGTATGGAGGTTGGGCTGCTGAAATTGATAAGGAATCATTTCTTCAGGTCTCAGTCTAATAACATTCCAGGTATGAAATAACTCATGGCAACTAACTCCTAAGAAATCAACATATCTTTCTCTTTCTGCAAGTGCCTCTGAAGGCCCTATGGTGATGACAGTTGAATTCCAATGCTCAACGCCATGGTAATGTCGATAAGGAAGTATTTGATTTAAGAAATGATACTCCTCGCAGGGAAGGGCACCCATAATCTCTAAGGTCTTGTCTGTAAACCCTGTAAAGTCTTTTTGCAGTTCTTCGTCTTTCCGAGGCATATGGCCTTGAAACCAAATGTTGTAATCTTTTGAATCCGAACGGTACTTGACTCTTCTTAGAGTATTACTGGCAAAAATTGGGCTATCGACAAGAATGTTGTAGCTGGGAGCGGTACATAGGTGCTCTTTTGTTTCTAAACCTGTGGCTATTTCATAGTCGTCTGGTATATCAAGCTGAACTGAACAAGGTTTCGCTCTTTGCTCTTCAATATAGACCAAGCAATTGATAGGATTGACATAAAGCTGATTTGAGTCTAACCATGTATTACCGGCATCCATCAAGGCAGCATAGTATTCATAATGGACCGAGATGGAAGAGTCTCCATTGTGTTCAATTTCCCATTCAGAAAGATCAGATTTTTGAAATTTTAAAGGGTTTCCGCTCGCGTCAGTCACTCTCAACCCTCTGATTCGCTTGGCAAAATTCTGAATCTCATATCTTCCTGGGCGCCACCTTGAGAGGGATATTTTGGTGTTTTTATTCTTATCTACCTCAAAATCAGCTCTTACCAGTATAAATTGAGTTTGTGGATTGGTGTATGAAATGTGATAATGCGCCATTAATTCAGAATATTTTCAACAATTTAGAACCTCCTTTGGCAAATAAAAAAAAGGTGTCTATCTTTGCAGACCTTTTAAGAGAAGAAGACTTTAAGAAGAGCTAAGATGAAAAGAACATTCCAACCTTCGCAGAGAAAAAGAAGAAACAAACACGGTTTCAGAGCCAAAATGGCTACTGTTGCTGGTAGAAGAGTTTTGGCAAGCAGAAGAGCTAAAGGTAGAGCCAAACTAACTGTTTCTAGCGCAAGAAGACACAAGGCGTAATCTTTACTCTGTAGAGGTTTTAGTATATTACCTCGTGGCAGATAAAGAAAACCTGACATATAAATTTCCGAAAGAGGAAAGACTTTATAAGAGAAAATTAATCCAGGAGCTATTTGAAAATGGCTCCTCTTTTTATTTGTACCCATTCAAAGTTCTTTGGCTTGCTAAGCCTGAACTTGAATCACATCAGATGCTGGCCTCTGTTTCTAAGAGGAAGTTCAAAAAAGCAGTTACTAGAAATCTATTGAAAAGACGAATCAAGGAAGCTTATCGTCTAAATAAAAATCAAAATGATTTCAGTGGTTCAACACCTTCCGTTCTCATAGCCTATATTTATACGGGTAAAGAAGTTCATGACTATCGTTTGATCGAATCTAAACTAAAGAAATCGATCAGTCGTTTGTCAAAAGAGCTATCTTCTTAAGGTTATGAAAAGAACTCTATTACGATCACTATTCATTCTTCTGGCACTCAGTTCGGTTTGGGCATTTACAGCTCCTCAAAACGACAAGTACTTCGAGATTATCAAGAATCTTGACATCTTCGCTACGATGTACAAAGAGGTAAATGCCAATTATGTCGATGATGTAAATCCTAATTTGATCATGCAGACGGGTATTGATGCCATGCTCGAATCTTTAGATCCGTATACAGTTTACTATGCCGAAGATGAAATTGAAGATGTAAGAACAGAGAATACTGGGCAGTATGGAGGTATAGGGGCCATCATAGGTGAACGATTAGATGGTGGAGTTTACATCCTGATGCCAGATGAAGGATTTGCTGCCGATAAAGCTGGGCTGAAGAGGGGTGATGAGATCATCGCAGTCAATGGGCAAGATGTTAAAGGAGATTATGACAAGGCCGCTCAATTCTTAAAAGGCCAAGCAAATGATGAAGTTGAATTAACCATACTAAGAACAAGCGGTCTGTCAATTGCTGATGAATTTACCGCAGACGGTGAAAATCAATACAAGGTCAAATTGAAATTTGAGCAAGTTAAAATGCCTAATGTACCCTACTTCGGAATGGTCAATGATCAGGTGGGATTAGTTAAGCTTTCAGGATTTCGTCAGAATGCTTCTAAAGAGGTAAAGAGTGCTATGCGCAATTTAAAGAAACAAGGGGCAACACATATGATACTTGATCTGAGAGGCAATGGAGGAGGACTCCTAGCTGAAGCAGTGAATGTTTCTAATCTATTCGTGGATAAGGGCGAATTGATTGTTACGACAAAGGGTAAGCTTGAAGAAATGAATGCAGAGTATAAAACGCTGAATGCTTCTTATGATACTGACATTCCCTTGGTAGTAATGACCAATAGTTCTAGTGCTTCGGCTTCTGAAATTGTGGCAGGCGTTGTACAAGATTACGATAGAGGCGTGCTTGTGGGGCAAAAATCGTTTGGAAAAGGATTGGTTCAGCGCACTATGCCGCTTTCCTATAATTCTCAATTAAAAGTGACCATTGCTAAATATTATACTCCTTCTGGTAGATGTATCCAAGCTTTAGACTATAGTAATAGAAATGCGGATGGTTCTGTGGGATCAGTGCCCGATTCTTTAAAGACTCTTTTTAAAACATCGAATGGTCGTCCAGTCTATGATGGCGGAGGAGTTGATCCTGATTTTGCTACGGAGCAGCAGTCTTTCTCTCCCGTTACGATCGGTCTTTTAGCGGAAGATGCTTTCTTTCAATTTGCAAATACACAAAGCTATGACTGGTCAAGTCTTAAGTCTGGTAAGGATCTTGCAATATCCGATCAGGTTTATAACGACTTCAAAAATTGGCTAGAAGATAAAACGATCGAGTATTCTTCTGAATTAGAAAAAGAATTGGAAGCGTTTAAACTATTAGCTGATCAATCTGGTGAATTAGAAAGAATAGCCGGCCAAGTAGAAGATCTGCAAAATACGATTAAGAAAGATCTTCAGTCAGATGTAGAAAAGGCTAAAGATGAAATTATATTTCTCCTCAAAGAAGAATTTGCCGGTAGGCTCTTTTTAGAAAGAGGTCAACTAGAAGCTTCATTTGTGGATGATGCAGATATTCAAAAAGCACTAGAAGTGCTACTCAATCAAGAGCTTTACCAGAGCACACTGTCTGGTCAATAATAAATGGAATATTACATTCTACTTTTTCTCTTAGGTATCGTTGGAGGATTTCTAGCAGGGTTGATCGGTATAGGTGGAGGGGTGATGTATGTATTGATACTCCCATACTTACTTCTACAGATGGGGTTTCCAGAGAATGAAATAGTCCAGTTCACTATTGCCAATTCATTAGTGGGCACCTTGTTCGCATCTCTATCAGCAAATGTGGTTTTAATTAAGCAAAAGAACTTCTATTTAAAGCAGGTCCTTATCATTGGTGTTTTCGCCTCAGTTACTGCATTACTACTTTTAGAGTTTTTGGTGAATACAGAATTGTACAATAGACAAAGATTTAATGTGGCGATCATTTTGTTGATGTTGTTCATCATTTATCGAACGGTTAAACAAAACTGGTCTAAGCAATCAAGTACTGAGGAAAGAGAATTAGGTTTCCCTTCTGCTGCAGGAGTAGGGGTTGGTGCGGGGTCAGTAGCTGCTTTGTCAGGATTAGGAGGAGGTACAATCATGATCCCTCTTTTGAATAGTGGATTTAAAATGGACTTGCTTAAGGCTAAGTCAATTTCACTTGGAGTAATACTTATATCCTCTTTGGTGGCAACTATATTTAATTGGTTTGAGGTTCCATCTTCCGGGTATGTTAATCAAAGTCACGGCTTTATCGTTTATCCATTAGCTTTAATCATTTCATGTGGCGTGGTAGCGGGGTCTCCGGTTGGTGTAAAAGTGGCTGCTCGAATGTCAAACAAATGGATCAGTATTATCTTTGTGCTGTTTGTTTTGGTAGTAATTATCGATAAAGCATCTCAATTATTGTAATGGCATTAATCTTAAGTATAGAAACTTCAACTACGGTATGTTCAGTAGCTCTGACTGAGGATGGAAAAAGACTTCATGACAAGAAGATCTTTGATGAGCAAAGTCATTCAACACATTTGACTTTGTTGATTGATGAAGTGCTTCGCGAATCAAAAAAAAGTATGAAAGACCTGGAAGCAATAGCTGTTTCTGAAGGTCCGGGTTCATACACCGGTTTGAGGATTGGAGTGTCTACAGCTAAGGGCCTCTGCTATACACTAGGCTTACCGCTGCTAGCTGTGCCGACACTTAAAGCAATGGCTTTTGAGGTGAATGAGCAATTAGATGATAAAGATTTGCTAGTGCCTATGCTAGATGCACGTAGAATGGAGGTGTACACTGCTACTTATACAAAGAACTTAGAAGAGGTAGACAAGCTACGACCTTTGGTATTAGATGATCAGTCATTTGCTGAAACTTTAAAAGATCAGACAGTGTTCTTTTTCGGAAATGGAGCCAATAAGTTTATGACTCTAGTTAAGGATCAAGCTAACGCTAAGTTTATCGATGATGTGTCGCCCTCAGCTTGGGCAGTAGGATTATTGGGTCATGATAGATTTATTAAAGGTGAGTTTGAAGACGTGGCTTATTTTGAGCCAAATTATTTAAAGGCATACCAGGCGACCAAACCAAAGAAGCTATTGTAATGGAAGGAGAGATTGTTAATAGAGTTGCGAATAGTCCTTTGGTTACAATTGATCTAGAGGATTATTACCATCAAGGAGAAAGGGTTGAGTATGATATTGCTCAAAATCTATTTCAAGGATTAATTCTGAGAGAAAAAGACTTTAGAGATTTTGTCAAAGAACATGACTGGACTCAATATCAAGGAAAGAATGTGAATATAGTTTCAACTGCTGATGCTATTATTCCCACTTGGGCATTCATGCTTTTAGTAACCAAACTCGAAGAGCATGCCAATATGGTAGTTGATGGGAGTGCAGAGCTACTGGAGTTCGCCATTTTCAAAAAGGCTTTCGAAAATATAGACTTAGAAGAGTTAAAAGATCGGCCAATTGTCGTAAAAGGTTGTGGAGATCTAGAAATTTCAAATGCTATTTATGCTGAAATAACTCGAATGCTTAAACCAGTGGTGAAGTCTATTATGTATGGTGAACCATGTAGTACAGTTCCCGTATATAAGAAACCTAGAGCACCTAAAATCTGATCCTCAATCAGTTAGGAATAATTCAAAATTTTATTTGGCCAAAGCTTGTTCAATTGTGAAAAAGC